>NZ_BNAL01000102.1 GCF_014653275.1 Deinococcus piscis | reverse complement strand
AAGCAGGTGGCATTACACATACACAATCGAAACCTTCTGTCTTTCCCTTAAGCTGGATTCAGTTTGAGTTTCAGCCCAGTACTTCAAGAAGCAGGCTTTATCGTGGTGTTTGAGGTCTGCTGAGCCCCACACTAATATTAAGTCAGGTTGTTCTTGACTTTGACCTCTCAAGACCTCCTTTTCTTCTAATGAGTTTTTCCTATTTTCACCTCATGCCTTCCATGTTATAGATAGGACCTCTGTGCTTTCCCATTTACCCTGCTGTTCACACTCACAGGTGTGAGTGTGTGGTCTGTGGGTTTCCCAAGTCCTTTGGACTCCCCCATTCTACTCTAGCCACCTGCCTTTTGATGGTTGCTTGGGATATTAGTGCCTGTGAGTGGCCTGGCAGGGTCGCAATGCACAACACTTGCGACTGTGCCCTAGCCTCCTCTTTGAGGGGCATCCAATTCACATTTCTATCTGCTTGGGCCTGACTACCCTGGCATCAGCTACACAAGACCACTAGGCTGTG
>NZ_BNAL01000101.1 GCF_014653275.1 Deinococcus piscis | reverse complement strand
AAGGGCAGTTGGTGGAGCCAACTGGGGAATTGCAATATGATGCAATCTACACCCGGAAGCTACTTAACGCTTTCACTCAAATTGCCAACAAGTACAATGGCGGCACAAATAACACAACTTATGGTGGGAAACTCGAATTGGCTTACGATGCATTCTACAAGGTGTTGGATAACCACGAATAAATTTATATCCCGTAAGCATATAAATGGCGCAGAGCATGCTTTTTACATGCCCTGCACCTCCTAAATATTATGACATTTGATTCCGCTAGCCTGGGAATTTAAATATCATGCTTGTATCATATTCCTCCCACCTGTCTGCCTTCTGATATATACACCCATCCGGGGGGAGAATCCGATAACTCTCAGAGATATCGTATAAGGTGGACAGGAGTAGTTATACCTTAGGTAACAGCTGCTAGGTATATAGTACTGCTACCAAGACTTAAGCAGATTTAAGGTCTAAAAGCTTAGTTGTAAGTAGCTTCCGGGTGTAGACTAAGTCATCAGACGACTTGACCCCCAACTGACTCCTGAAGA
>NZ_BNAL01000100.1 GCF_014653275.1 Deinococcus piscis | reverse complement strand
TCGTCTTCAGGAGTCAGTTGGGGGTCAAGTCGTCTGATGACTTAGTCTACACCCGGAAGCTACTTACGAGTTGTAAAAAGGAGAAAACCTTGCCCACTTATCAAGATTGGAATGACGCGCTGATTGAACACTTTACTTATGGGGCACCTGTAGGCAGCACCATCTACCTAAACGTTTCCGACTTAGCACTAGAACGTATAGGCCAGCAGCGCTGGGGGGAGACGAGTACAGGAACCTGGGCCGACGATTATGCGGAGGCCATCCGCGAAGAGCTGGTGGACGAGGGCTGCATTTTTCTAGGTTCTGTCTGGGAAAATGATGCACGAGGACGGCCCTTAGGAGTGGCTTTCCTGGGCGCTCTGGTGCTGGTCGCCACTCGCATGGACAGCGATGAAATCCAGCAAATCAGCCAGAACGACTACATGACTCGCCTAAATCATTTCCTCAATACAGTTCCCGCCAGCGCACAGATGCGCCGCCCCCTCAGTAGGTGACAACTTCACTTCCAGCCCCTCCTGGTGGGCAAAAAGGCTGGGTCAGCAGGTCTA
>NZ_BNAL01000099.1 GCF_014653275.1 Deinococcus piscis | reverse complement strand
AGCACACAAGTAGCAAAGAATTTAACAGCGATGTATATATTGATAGGTTATGTCCAGAATGCTATGGATGCAGGTAAGCTCCCTAGCTGTGAGCACCTCAGATGATATTCCATCAAAAAGAACAGCTGGAACATTTTGGTTTCTTTTGTTTTGTTTCAGCAGCTTTGGAGTCCCATGCACTGGCTAATTTCACAGCAAAAAATTACATTTTTTACTGCTTTACATATTAATCAGCTATTTAGAACATCCCTGCTGAGAAATACCATCGTAGCAACAACACCATTTTAATGGAGCAAGGCAAAGATACCCTGGAGAATCAATTATAATGAAGGCCAATGAAAAGCTGTTTTGTTTTTTGTTATTTTATGGGGTTAGGAGGACAATTGATGAGGTAATAAGACCTAAGACATTTCCAGTTCTTCACAGGGAAAATAGAGTCGAATTCAGTGGGATCAGAAGAGTCACCAGGTTGCAAATGTTGGTCTCGGCGACTGAAGGGCTTAGAAGCAGCTTGTGCATCATATGAGACACCTCAGGTGATGGTAGTGTTGCGTTGACTTGGTAGTCCTCGTTG
>NZ_BNAL01000098.1 GCF_014653275.1 Deinococcus piscis | reverse complement strand
CACTGTCAAAAATGGGAAGGCCAAAAATGGCACCCAGACCTACTTATGTAAGGGTTGTGGCCGTCGTTTCCACCCGGAGGCCCGCCCTATAGCGCACAGTGAAGCGACCCGGCAACAAATTCTTGATGCTGTCCACGAGCGGATGAGTCTGAGAGGAGTACAGCGCGTCTTTGGTGTTCACCGCAACACCGTGATCCGGTGGATAAAAAAGGGGCCCGTGAAGTGATGCAGACTGGTACAGTCTGCATGACACCTCCAGAAGAAGTGGTCATTGAGCTGGATGAAATGTGGACCTTCGTTGCCAAGAAAAAACAGACGAGGTGGATCTGGATTGCCCTGGAGCGCAGCACCCGCAGGGTGCTGGCCTGGGTATTGGGTGACCGCAGTGAGCAAACAGCGTTCAAGCTCTGGGAACGCTTACCATTGTCCCTTGAGCAGCGACTGAAAGGGACGTTTTGCACCGATCTGTGGCGAGCCTACGATGAACCGCTCTTGGGGGTAAAGCGGCTAACCCGGAAGGGAGAAACGAATCATGTCGAACGATTGAACTGCACGCTGAGACAGCGGCTGGGTCGGCTTGTTCGTAAGTCGTTGTCTTTCTCGAAGACGGACGAAA
>NZ_BNAL01000097.1 GCF_014653275.1 Deinococcus piscis | reverse complement strand
ATGAAGTTGACTATGACAGATCTGCTGTATCATGAGCCCAGGTACTTGGAGTCTGTGCCCAGGACTGAAACTCAGGAACATCCAACCCCTCCTTCACTTAGAGTAGAAATATATCAGTGTTGTTCAGCTGCCCTGGGTGCTGCCTCACTCAACATCCTTGGAAAAGGTCCTCCAAGGAGCTAAGCTGACGGTCAGTCTAAGGGAAGCAGGAGCAGGAAGAAGCAAAACTATGATCGGGCCCCACTGTCACACCTCAGCCCCATGGTTCCCTTCGCCCCCTGCTCCTCCATCCTGGATTTTGTCCCACGGAGTCTGGGACTTTCAGTTAAACGTCTTGGGAAATAATCACCTCTAATTCTAGCAACCAACTCCGGGATTTTTACTTTCCCAGCTTTTGCTTTTTGTTTGTTGCAATCTAGTAGAAAGAAAAGGGACTCATGTATAATGGTGAAATTTGGGACCTGTCCCCACATGCTAAAAGTACTGTATATTTTTTGGTATGTAGCAATGAAGGGAATATATCTTCCTGATTCAATTCTAATCATACGATGTAAATTGTTACCTGAATTACTTTCTTCGAAGAGGCCAGCCTAAGTGAATGCTAGATTCCTGTTCCCGCGTTAGAGAGCAAAATCACTAGCCCAGAGGATATTGTCGGCTGGTGTGTTAGAT
>NZ_BNAL01000095.1 GCF_014653275.1 Deinococcus piscis | reverse complement strand
ACACTAAGATCATAGTTAGTACACATATAGCTCACTGCCATCACCTCAACTTCTTCCACCAACCTAGCGATCTTCAACATCCACAGGGAGAACAGTCTCTGAAATTTCAGTACCCTGACTCCTCTCCAATGACCTTCTTCACTCCTCTCTAGCCCAGGAGAACACCAACCCTAGGTGAACTGCAGGGCCTTGCATTCTCTGCACATGTACTTGGGCAACTGAGATTGCTGTATAAAATCACAAAATTGGTCCAGTTGCATCACTGTAAATTTAAGATCACCAACTTCATCGGGAAGTTCAGCACTATCCCAAAATATCATTATGTATTCTAATCAAGTCTCTGCCTTGTTTAACATTATCACTAAACACTATTTTAAGTTTAATACCACACATCAGATGTCTTGTGTCTTGTGTCTCTTCACGGAAATAAGAAAGGCAAAACAGAGTGCAGCTCCTTTGGTACCCAGCCTATGGCTCCCTATTTATCATTTCTTCTTCCCGTCCTCCCCTCTCTCCTCTTATTATTACATGTTTTAGGCCAGTGATTCTCAAAGGTTAGTTCCTAAATAAGCAACAACAGGGAACTTGAGAGAAATGCAAATTCTCTAGCCCTACTTTAGGCCTGCTGAATCGGAAATTCTCAGAGGAGACCCAACGATTTGTTTTAACTATGTCATCAACAAACACACCAAG
>NZ_BNAL01000094.1 GCF_014653275.1 Deinococcus piscis | reverse complement strand
CACACAAGACATTTCCGCCTGGATGACCCACGCCTATCCTGGAATGTTCTTATGTCAAATGCTCTAGAGCCGCTGCAACAGACTCAGCGACCTGAGGAGGAACATTGCTGTAAAAAAGCCAGGCCCCCTGCGAACGCGGCAAAAGACCGCTACACAGCACCAAGGCGCGCTCATGGAGTTCGGGGGGGCGCTGGTCGGCGGGGAGGGCCAGTTGCCACGTGTGTTCATCGTACTTGGCCCCGAGAAGTAAGCCCTTTTCGTGCAACTGAAGGAAGTGGAGGCCGTACCATTCACCACGTCGCCATATGCCCACGCCGTCCAGCAGCGCTGTTATTTTGCGTCCCGAGGCCGAAGTGATTTCGTACAGGCCCTTTTCGGTGGGCTTGTCAACTTTATGGAAAGTTTGCCCGTCCCAGCGGCAAAAGCTCTGTCCCAAAGGGCTGATACCGCCGAGGGTTTCCAGGCTCTGGGCATACTCGGTCAGCGTAGGCAAAGTGGCAGCCAAATACCGCGCAGGAGCCTCTAGAACTCTGCCCTCAGTAGGGGGAGTAGCTGGCCGCAGACGGGCAGGCGCTCCAGGCTGAGGGTCGGCCTGAGCTTGTGCTGCCTGCGGAGCGGTGCGTGCGCCTGTCAGAAAGTGGAGCGGGGTAGTGGTACGCGAAATCCTTCCACATCGGCCCCACTTTTTAGGAGGGTGGGGCACACTGGAGGG
>NZ_BNAL01000093.1 GCF_014653275.1 Deinococcus piscis | reverse complement strand
ACAGCTGACGGGCCTCCTCAACCTTCCACCTCAGGGCATTCTGAAGGTATTCAGACCCATAGCGAACCAGGCTCACGGCTCTACGGCCGTGAGCCAACACTTTGATGGGTTTGATGTTGTGTCGCCAAATGCCCACCTTCAAACAACATACCCAGGCCAGCACCACCAGACCAAAAAGCCGTTCCAGATGAGCTTTACGCGTGACCGCTGTCCGCTCAAGATCAAATCCTCTGGATTTGAGGCTGCTGAACGTACATTCGATAGACCAGCGCTGCTTGTACAGTTGCCAGGTTTCCCAGATGCTGAAATCTGTGGCAATCAGCACCAGGTCACCAGCTGGTGACCTGGTCGCCACGACCTGCATCACTTCACCGAAGACATTGGCTTTCTCGAAGAGACAGCGGAACTGACCAGCTTCAATATCTTCGAACCAGGCATCACCCCGCAGGCTATCCAGCCGTGTATTTCGGCGGACGCGTACCGCACGGTGAATACCATGACGACGCAGAAAACGGAACCAGTCCCGCCCAACAAATTCTCTGTCGGCGATCAGTCCCTTCCAGCGGTGTGCGGGCAAAAACTGAAGCAGGCGGCCCACCAGCCACATCCTGGCCAGAGTGTCACTATTGCCAGAATGACCGAGCGCGGTCCACATCAAAGGGACCGTGTAGCCCTGCACCACGGCACCGATGACCAGCAAGTTGAGCGAAGATTCGCCGTGTTCCCAGTTGGTGCGGTCAAGGGTG
>NZ_BNAL01000092.1 GCF_014653275.1 Deinococcus piscis | reverse complement strand
TAGACCTGCTGACCCAGCCTTTTTGCCCACCAGGAGGGGCTGGAAGTGAAGTTGTCACCTACTGAGGCTCAGGCGTAGGGTTCTCGGCATCAAAGTCGTTGATCAGGTACACCCGCTCGGTCTCCCAACCGGGGAGGGTAGGGCCAACCAAGGACTTGAAAGTCAGTTGTGGGACGCTTAAGTCCCTGAACTGACCGTTGAACTCGTAAGAATCCTCACCATTTAGGATGGCGTTGCCAACGGCCTGGGCTTCTTCGGGATCACCGCTGCCATCAATAATGCCGTTGTCGGTATAGTCGGTCAGGGCCTTATTGATAATTTCCTGAGTGTAATTTTCGCTTTCCCATGTGCCGGCGCTGAAGTAGCAGATGACTTTCTTACCGTAGCTATGCAGGCTCGTGATACTGCTAGAGCTTGCCCCCCAAGTATCTTGATTCACTACTTGTTTCGGACTATTACTGATGACCCTTGCGATTCGGTAATCCCAGCTTTGTGGTGTACTTGGAATAGGAATGGGCTGATGTTCTGCCGCGACAGAAAGAGTGCCCGTCTGTGCGCTGGGCTCGTGGGTGCTATTGGAGGCTGTACTGCCACAAGCGCTTAACATGGTGATACTCAGCAGGAGAGATGGAAGAAGAATGGATTTCATGAGGTACCTCACTCTAAGAAGAGTTTATATTGGTGTGACGGGTAGCTGCTAAGTAGCTTCCGGGTGTAGATTGCATCATATTGCAATTCCCCAGTTGGCTCCACCAACTGC
>NZ_BNAL01000091.1 GCF_014653275.1 Deinococcus piscis | reverse complement strand
CCTCCAGTGTGCCCCACCCTCCTAAAAAGTGGGGCCGATGTGGAAGGATTTCGCGTACCACTACCAACCCCGAGTTCGGTACGAACGTCTGTGGGGACCACGACCCGACCCTGTGCCTGAAGTTTGAGATTGTAGGTATAAGCAGCCATAGATGCCCAATTTTAGCAAAGTAGGCAAAAGGTTGGTGCTCTCCTCTGCTCTCATTTTTTATTACAACTCTTGAATGTCCGTTTAAGCGCAGTTTTTTCGCTGCTGATGAATACAACGTTTTTCTGTCGCAGAAATGTATTGCTTTATTTGAAGCTAGGGCAATAGAGAATTGCACGTCTGGAACGTCTTTAAGCGCCTCATAAACCATTCTTAGCATCAGTTCTTATTCCACTTCTCGCGTCAGGCCAACTGGAAAAACCGTTTGAAAAGCCCAATCCACACAAGTCAAAAGCACACAAACGGCGCTAGCAGGCCCGCCTCTACCCTAATTCAGCGGCGACTAGGTCAGCCTTAAAGCTCGCCAGTGCGCTAAAATCCTTTTGCCAGTTGGCGGGATTTATGACAAGCAGGTAGGCACGAAACTCACTTTCCAGTAAACGGGAAACTCCCGGTGGTCGCACACCGAGAGTCCCAAAGGGGGTGAATAAATGCCTTCACGCCAGAAACAAGGGAAGTCTACTGCACGCCAAAAGCGGAAGCAACAGCGCGAGCTCAGTAGGTGACAACTTCAGTTTGACCTCGTTCCAGACGGCAAAAACCAACAGACGGCCCCATCA
>NZ_BNAL01000090.1 GCF_014653275.1 Deinococcus piscis | reverse complement strand
ACCGGGGAGCGAGGTCTGTTTTTGCTGTCCCTCACGTCTGGATATGAAGTTGTCGGGTACTGAGCTCTTGTTGGAAAACCGAAAATTCTGCCGCTCAACTGTGCGGCAGAATCCTGAAGCATCAAAGAGTTTTTGGGACGAACGTCTTACCAGGTACCAAAAGTGCAGAGGGGCGCATAAGCATTGGCATCTCGACCACCCGTGTCCGGGTTTCCGCCGTTTTCGTATCTTGAAGCGCTTACGTTCAGATGCAATTCGTTGGCAATTTGCTGAATGCTCTTATAGCCCGTCTTATATTCTATCTGCTTCCTACGGAAAGCCGTGCAGTCGGCGACATTGTATTCGCGTACGAAGATAGGCTTGCCCTGGTCGCGGAAGGGGGACGCTTTTTCGCATTCTGTATAAGTGAAGCACGATTCGTTGATCAGGCCGTCAAAAATATATGCCAGGCCCCGTTCACCTTCGGGAACCTCCTCACCTCCGTCGGCAATTTGATCAAGATCGTTCTTGAGATAAATCTTTTGGTTCATCTCGTGGGCAGCTTCGGCCAACCACGTATTGTAGGCGTACTGCATCTCGGACGTAATGCCCAAATCAGCAAGTTCTTCTTGAGCATAGATATCGATGTTGTCAGGTTCCAGAGCGTCACAGCCGATACTTGCAGCTTCAGTCATGTGGCCTTGCATGAGGCCCCGCAGCAGGGTGTGCTCAGGCGCTCAGTAGGTGACAACTTCACTTCCAGCCCCTCCTGGTGGGCAAAAAGGCTGGGTCAGCAGGTCT
>NZ_BNAL01000089.1 GCF_014653275.1 Deinococcus piscis | reverse complement strand
GAAGAAGTCAATAGTCATACAGTTGGCAGTCATGCATATCTAAACAGACTTGCATGAAGGATATAGATTGTACCCAACTAGGAATAAGACCTCCATGCTAACAAACTGATCCATCAACTAAGTCTTTGGCAAAAATAGAACTAGGACAGTTGGAATCTAGCTAAGGATTTATTTCTCACTAGTCCTATGATCTTAGAGCAAATATGAAATTCAATCTCATCTGTGTGATGGGAAGAACAACTACCAACAAGTCTGTTGGAATAGCGAATTAAAATAATGTATGTAATAGTCCTAAAAAACTATAATTGAATAAATAAGGAAAACCAAGTAGCTTAAAGCATGTCACAGGACAATGCAATGCCTAGTATATATTTTCATTCTCTTTAGCTAAATTATCCATTTTCTCCCTCTCAAGTTAATAATATGAATTTCCTATTACTGCATGTTTAACTGCATAACCAGTACTTTAGCAGGTGCTTTCTATATGTTATATTGTTTATACCTCACATCTTTATGAAGTTGGAATTAAAATTCCCTTTTTATAGATGAGACTCTCAGTTGAAGAGGTGCCCAGAGTGACTCTGCTCAAAAACATCAGAGTTGTGATTTGAACCCACATCTGTTTAAGTTCCTAGATCTTTCCACTATATAACCAGCAATGGCTTAAGTATGTATCATAAGCACAAAAGGTTTTTTCTCCTAGGACATGGCTTTTATCTCTTGCCTAAGGCTGACATCTGACTTGCTTTTTTATGGATGCGAATTAATGCATATAACCCTAAT
>NZ_BNAL01000088.1 GCF_014653275.1 Deinococcus piscis | reverse complement strand
CTGATGGTGGTGACGCCC
This sequence comes from Deinococcus piscis, assembly GCF_014653275.1. Classification (GTDB taxonomy): domain Bacteria; phylum Deinococcota; class Deinococci; order Deinococcales; family Deinococcaceae; genus Deinococcus; species Deinococcus piscis. Next base: position 824 of record NZ_BNAL01000088.1, on the reverse strand, counting down.
AATGGACCCCTGCCGCCACCGTGGTGATTGGCACCTACAGTGTGGTGACCGGCACTTCCAAGCGCTGCGTCTAAGCCCCTTTCACACACATTCAACTTCAAGGAGATACCCATGAACAACTTTGACCTGAACACCCTCGATGTCCGCGCCCAGAGCATGCAAGCCACTGATGGTGGTGACGCCCAATGGACCCCTGCCGCCACCGTGGTGATTGGCACCTACAGTGTGGTGACTGGCACTTCCAAGCGCTGCGTCTAAGCCCCTGACCGCCTGGGCGGCTTGAGCACAAGTCCACCCAGGTTCTGCCACAACCCAGAGAGAAAGCCCCGCATTTTGGTACGGGGCTTTCTCTGTATTTGCCATTTGGTTGCCACGCACGGCGGCGCTTGTTCATGGAGGAGAATGCAGGGAGAGCAGGCCCTGGCTATAGAGCAGAGATTAGCGAGTAGACCAGACTTCCGACATAGTTTCCGATGACATAGCCCAGCGTCCCAATCACCAGAATCGGGCCAACCAGGGGTTGCCAGCCTTTGCCGATGGCCAGGGCTGCGGCGGTGGTCGGCCCGCCGATGTTGGCATTGCAGGCCAGCACTACTTCTTCGATGGAGAATTTCAGGAGCTTGCCTGCCAGCATGGTCACCAGCAAGTTGACCAGGGCCACGACCAGCACAAAGACGAACAGCAGCGGAGCATTGTTGAGAATCAGCGGAATAGACGCCGGAATGCCGATCACCACAAAGAAGAGATATATGAAATAGCTCAGTAGGTGACAACTTCAGTTTGACCTCGTTCCAGACGGCAAAAACCAACAGACGGCCCCATCA
>NZ_BNAL01000087.1 GCF_014653275.1 Deinococcus piscis | reverse complement strand
TGAGCACACAAGTAGCAAAGAATTTAACAGAAGCAGAAACTCTCAAAAGCCAAAGAAACCATCAGATGAACTTCCAGGAATTAACAAAGATCTTGGAACAGACACTGAACTTTCAAATGAAGTCCCAAAGCAGAATGGGATCTTAAGCCAATTTTACTTAAATCTAAAACAAAACAAAACTACTTTAGCTGACATCTGGGTCCATATTCATGGATTCTTCTCCAAGAAGAACTAGGCACTCCAAAACTAGGCACTCTTGTTTTTTAATGTGATCTGCTATATCCTTCCTTCCTGTGACCGTGCTCCATCAATTATTCTCTTTAATATATATAGTCAATATTCTCCTCACTATAGGGATTTCCCCCACTTCTTATACACAGGCTCAGGCCCAAACTACCACCATCTTACAACACCAGGTTTGAGCTCCAAAAGATTTAGATTTTGAATCTTTGATCTACTATTAGTGGTATAAACCTTGGACTTATTACTTAACCTCTCTATACTCTCTTGGCTACAATTTCCTCATCAGAAAATGGGGATAATAACAGTACATATCGAATAGGAGTATGGTAAGGATTAACCTGGATAGTGAGTGTAAATTGTAAGCCCAGTGTCTGGCAAATAGTAAGCCTTCTTATTTAACTGCTATTGTCATCATCATGCATCAGAATTCTCAAAAGAGTAATCTCTATGTTCACTCCTCTACCACCATTTACTCTGTAACATCCAGAAGGCTGGCTTCTGCCAAACTACTAAAATTGCTCTCATTATGGTAACCAGAGACTTCCTCTTTCGGTAATGCCAGTGAATCTTTTCAGACTTCCCTTTGGAATTCTTCTGCAGGACTTGGTAGTCCTCGTTG
>NZ_BNAL01000086.1 GCF_014653275.1 Deinococcus piscis | reverse complement strand
AAGGGCAGTTGGTGGAGCCAACTGGGGAATTGCAATATGATGCAATCTACACCCGGAAGCTACTTATAAAGGCTTAATTTTGTTGCACGATAGTTGGGTTTACCAAAGGATGAATCAAGAACCAAAACAAATCACTTACTTCGCTTGCTTCTGTCTGCCCAGTGCGGGCTTTTCACTTTTCCCTCTCACTACAGCGAGGTCATCAGGTCGGCCTCCACTTCCGGCACGATGCCCAGCTTCAGGTCGTATCGCGCCGTTTCGGGCCACTGGTAAATAGCCAGGGGTTCAGCGCCCAAGCGCCGCGCCCGCTCCACCAGCTCTGGCACAGGCTCCAGAATCCGGGGCCGCGTTTCATCGGGCTGGAGCAGCTTTTTGGCCTGGTGAGCGTAAATGTTGAGGGTATAGCCCTGTAAGGCCCGCCACGCCGCTTTTCTGGTTTCTCTGTCACGAGTGTTCAGAATCACACCCAGCAGCTCATTCACTTTTTCCCTGTCGTAGCCGCGCACAATCACGGGCACCATCTCGCCTTCAATCATGCGGTAGGCGTCGGCCACCTGTCCGAAGTACAGACCCGCGTGGGCATCCTGAAAAGGTTTTTTGCCGTCGAGCACCTTCACTTCAGGGGCACGGGAAACATTCCCGTAAACCTGGCGGAAATACTCGTTAAAGGCGTCGGCCCTGTTCAGGTCGCGGCCCTCGGCCAGTTCGGTTTTGGCGAGGCTTTCACGGACTTCATAGTCGCCACGCGGCACTTTGTGGTCTTCGGGCACGAAAACAATGACTTGCCCCGACTCTAATTTCCCTGACTACCCCTCAAAACTCCGGTAACACTGTCTGAGACGCCAGATTCTATAGACATAAAAAGAG
>NZ_BNAL01000085.1 GCF_014653275.1 Deinococcus piscis | reverse complement strand
TGATGGGGCCGTCTGTTGGTTTTTGCCGTCTGGAACGAGGTCAAACTGAAGTTGTCACCTACTGAGGAACGCCACTACCAGAACAAAACAGATTTGCGAAGGGCAGTTGGTGGAGCCAACTGGGGAATTGCAATATGATGCAATCTACACCCGGAAGCTACTTAGAAGAAGTCTGCCGCCTAACTGGACGGCAGACTATGACCTATTTTCCGGATAGCCTCTAATGTCTCCAACTTGTCTCTTCGCTTTGGATACCTTGATGCCAAGAAAAGCGAGGTGATAGAAACTGATTAAAAGTTTACGAGAAAAATAATCTATAAACTGATTTTCCAGAGGAATATATGAAAAATTTTGACTTTAATCTTGTTGATGCGCGAATACCAATCAGCGAAAGCACCGGCAAGGAACCTGATTCCCTTGGAATCCCCGTTCAGTAAGCCCTATAGGCCATAGCTAAGAAGCGCCAATAGGATTCGGAATTCACCCTACTCCCACTTATACAGAGGTACTTATGGAAAACTTTGAAATTGCTTCTTTGGATGCCCGCACTCAGCGCTTTCACGGAGAAGATACTGAGTCGATTGTCAACACCACCATTTTCCCCCCCCGGACAACTGGCTTTCCCCGTACGATCGTCACCCTGACTTCCCGCCTCTGCCCTTAAGCCCCTTTCACACACACTCAACTTCAAGGAGATACCCATGAACAACTTTGACCTGAACACCCTCGATGTCCGCGCCCAGAGCATGCAAGCCACTGATGGTGGTGACGCCCAATGGACCCCTGCCGCCACCGTGGTGATTGGCACCTACAGTGTGGTGACTGGCACTTCCAAGCGCTGCGTCTAAGCCCCTTTCACACACATTCAACTTCAAGGAGATACCCATGAAC
>NZ_BNAL01000084.1 GCF_014653275.1 Deinococcus piscis | reverse complement strand
TCGTCTTCAGGAGTCAGTTGGGGGTCAAGTCGTCTGATGACTTAGTCTACACCCGGAAGCTACTTACGCCATGCTCATTCATAAACGAAAGCCCCGCTATGGAGTGCCGATTTAGCGGTCCAAATAGAATTCCCTCGCTAGAAAACCCAAGAAACTGGAGCAATCATGAGAACTCGCAAATTCTTAAATCCCAAGTCCTCAGTCCAGAAGAGCGTTAGACTTGTAGTAGCAGTCTTGACTCTATTCCCCTTTGGAAAAGCCCTGGCAGCCGCTCCTACAATCGAGATCATGAAAGATACTGAAAACGGAACCGGCACATTTAATTTTATCCTTCAAGGCCTCTCCAGCTCGACTGCAAATGTCACTGTCTTTTCTGAGACTACGGCAAAATCGGCAGGGATATTCACAGGTAGTATTGGCACCAAAGCCGTCATTACCGAGGCCGATCATCCGTACTACACAACCAGTATTATCTGTACGGATTCCAATAAAAGAGCCACTGGGAACGCGGACATAGTCATCAACAATAGCAAGACAGTGACTATCCCCAGCACAGCCATGAAGGATGGGGCGCGTTTTATCTGCACATATACCAATGTTCTTGCCATTAATCCTACAAATCCAGTTTCAGGCATCAATCTTGACTGTGCAGCGGGCGAGTCGCTGTATGTCCTCGATACGGATGCGCCTTCAGGTGGTACCACCCGCAAGCTGACTTGGACCGCAGGTTCTAAGGGGCCTGAAAAATATGTGTTCTCCAATTCTGGACTGGAGATTACCTTGAGCTTCACTGAAGGCAACTATTACGCCACCGGCGCTCCTGTAATCAGCAACCTCAGTACCTGACAGGTTGCCTTTCGGCCCCTCCTGGCGCAGGAAATGGAGTCCTCAAGAGGTCCA
>NZ_BNAL01000083.1 GCF_014653275.1 Deinococcus piscis | reverse complement strand
TGGCAGGCTGAAAGCGAGCCACCCTATGAAGAAGAAGTTCACCGACGACCAGATTATTGCCCTCCTCAGCGAAGCCCAGCAGGGAGACCTGACCACCGAAGAACTGTGCCGCAAGTATGGGTGCAGCACCGCCTCCTTCTACACCTGGAAGAAGAAGTTTGGGGATACGTCCAGTGACCAGGCCAGACTCCTGCGCCGTCTGCAGCGGGAAAACGAGCGACTGCTGCGACTGGTTGGCCAGCAGCAGTTCGAGCTGGAAGCCATGAAGGATGTCCTGGCAAAAAAGCGGTAACCACGGGTCAGAAACGTGAAGCTGCCCGGCAGCTTCACGGCAAAGGGCTGACCCAGAGACGGGCCTGTGAGCTGGCGAGCTTACCTCCTTCCAGCTTCTACTACCAACCAAGGACGCCTGACATCACTCAGCTCACGGCCCGTATCCGTGAACTGGCCCTGGAGCATCCGGCCCGTGGTTACCGCTTCATCCACACACTGCTCTGCCGTGAAGGGTGGAAGGTAGGCCGCAAACGCGTGCACCGCATCTGGCAGCGAGAAAATCTGATTCAGAAAGGCAGGTCATCCAGAAAAATTCGTACAGGACAGCGAGTTCCGCAATTTGCTACCCGCCCAAACGAAGTTTGGGCCTACGACTTCATTCACGAGAGCCTGGAGGATGGCTCTGCCATCCGTATCCTGACCATCAAAGACGAGTTCACTCGTCGCTGCCTGGCTTTGCGTGTAGAGCACAGCTTCACAGCCCAGAAAGTTCGGCAAGTCCTGGAGGAACTGATGACCTTGCGTGGCCCACCAGCGTTCGTCCGGAGCGACAATGGACCGGAGTTCATCGCCCATGACCTGACCCTGTGGCTGGCAGGGCAGGACATCAGGGCGCGCTACATCGAACCCGGCAAACCCTGGCAGAACGGGTTTGCTGAGGCATTTCACTCGCGACTTCGGGTGGAATGCCTGAATAGAGAAGTCTTCTTTTCCGTCAGGCACGCACAAGTCATCCTTGATGACTGGAGGCACTTCTACAACCACAACAGGCCCCATTCATCCCTGGATGACCTGACTCCGCAGGAATTCCTGGCCAAGTATCAGGCGACCGAGCCT
>NZ_BNAL01000082.1 GCF_014653275.1 Deinococcus piscis | reverse complement strand
GGGATAGGCGTACCCCAGGCTGGAATGTCTCCTTCCAGAGTTGTACCAGTCTCTGAACTTCGTGCTGAACGCACGAAGCTGGGCAATGTCAGTCAATTCTTCCCGGAAGACCCCATCATATTTGAAGGTCCGGTTGAGCCTTTCCAGGATGCCCATTCCTCCCTTCTGCGAGACCTTGGCCCGTACCCAGTTGCCCAGCTCCTGACAGGCCGCCTGGAATGCGCCAGACGTAAAATCTGAGCCACCATCAGTCATGACCAGGAGCGGGTCATGGATGCCGAGATGGTGCAGTACATGGACTCCTCGTTGCAGCGCGGTCACCGCGCTGCTGGCCGAGAGCTGCCGGACCACCTCAATGTGAAGCAGTGCGCGGCTTTCTACATCCAAGACGAGATATGCCCAACAGATTCCATCTGGCAGGCGGAGCCGCGTGGCATCTATCTGAATCCGGCGGCCCGCTGGCCAGAGAACGACGGGCGTAGGGTTCACTGCTGGACGGCGTTTCTTTCTGGGAACTGGACGCTGCACCTTCAACTCCACCATGCAGCGACGGACAGTATGGAGGCCCGGAGCAGGCCGCAGAACATCTTGTAGGGCCTGATAAATCAGACGGTAGCCGCTGAGTGGCTCTTCCAAGGCTCTCAGCCGCACTGCTTCCAGAACGTGCTGACATCGTTCCGTCCGCTGTGCAGAACGCTCTGCGTTCTGCCGGGCATCGCGCAGGACGTGATAAGGGCGCTCTACCTCGCTGGCAAACTTGCTGAGACTCAGCTTCGGGTGGTCTTCAAGCAACTCCTGGTAGCACGCCAGGAGTCCAGCTACGCTCAGAGACCCCGGATTTTTTTTGCGATATAGAGCGACAACTCCTTATCCGCAATGATGGCCTTGAGCTGTTCGACTTCTTTCTCCAGCTTCTTTTGAGCTGCATCTGGCCTGGCTCCCTGGAGGCGGGCGCGTCCCGCTTCCAGAAACTGGGCACGCCAGGTGTGAATCAAACTCTCGCTGACCTCGTATTCACGAGCAGCTTCTGCAATGGTCTGTTCCCCGCTCAGGACTGCCAGAACAATCTGCTCCTTGACCTCAGGTGACCAGGTTTTGCGTTGTTTTCCCATATCTT
>NZ_BNAL01000081.1 GCF_014653275.1 Deinococcus piscis | reverse complement strand
GGGGTAGGCATACCCCAGACTGGAATGCCTTCTCTCAGAGTTGTACCAGTTCCTGAACTTCGTGCTGAACGCACGAAGCTGGGCAATATTCGTCAACTCTTCCCGGAACACGCCGTCATATTTGAAGGTCCGGTTGAGCCTTTCCAGGATGCCCATTCCTCCCTTCCGTGAGACCTTGGCCCGTACCCAGTGGCCCAGCTCCTGACAGGCCGCCTGGAATGCGCCAGACGTAAAATCTGAGCCACCATCAGTCATGATCAGGAGCTGCTCGTGTATGCCGAGATGGTGCAGCACATAGACTCCCCGTTGCAGCGCGGTGACCGCGCTGTTGGCAGAGAGATTCCGGACCACTTCAATGTGCAGCAGTGCGCGACTTTCTACGTCCAGGACGAGATAAGCCCAGCAGATCCCGTCCGGCAAGCTGAGCCGTGTGGCATCGACCTGAACTCGGCGGCCCGCTGGCCAGAGAACGATAGAGGTAGGGCATGCCGATGGACGGCGTTTCTTTCTGGGAACCGGGCGCTGCACCTTCAACTCCGCCATGTGGCGACGGACGGTATGGAGGCCAGGAGAAGGCTGCTGGGCATCTTGTTGCAGGGCCTGGTAAATCAAACGGTAGCCGCTGAGTGGCTCTTCCAGGGCTTTGAACCGCACCACTTCTAGGATGTGCTGACGTCGCTCCGTCCGCTGTGCAGAACGCAGAGCGTTCTGCCGGGCATCGCGCAGGACGTGATATGGACGCTCCACCTCGCCAGCAAACTTGCTGAGACTCAGCTTCGGGTGGTCTCCAAGCAACTCCTGGTAGCACGCCAGGAGTTCATCTACGCTCAGAGACCCCGGATTTTTTTTGCGATATAGAGCGACAATTCCTTATCCGCAATGATGGCCTTGAGCTGCTGGACTTCCTTCTCCAACTTCTTCTGGGCTGCATCCGGCCTGGCTCCCTGGAGGCGGGCACGGCCCGCTTCCAGAAACTGTGCACGCCAGGTGTGAATCAAACTCTCGCTGACCTCGTACTCACGAGCAGCTTCCGCGATGGTGTGCTCCCCGCTCAGGACAGCCAGAATAATTTGCTCCTTGAGTTCAGGTGACCAGGTTTTGCGCTGTTTTCCCATATCTT
>NZ_BNAL01000080.1 GCF_014653275.1 Deinococcus piscis | reverse complement strand
GGGGTAGGCGTATCCCAGACTGGAATGCCTTCTTTCAAAGTTGTACCAGTTCCTGAACTTCGTGCTGAACGCACGAAGCTGGGTAATATTCGTCAATTCTTCCCGGAACACACCGTCATATTTGAAGGTCCGGTTGAGCCTTTCTAGGATGCCCATTCCTCCCTTCTGCGAGACCTTAGCCCGTACCCAGTTACCCAGCTCGTGACAGGCCGCCTGGAATGCGCCAGACGTAAAATCTGAGCCACCATCAGTCATGATCAGGAGCTGCTCGTCTATGCCGAGATGGTGCAGCACATGGACTCCCCGTTGCAGCGCGGTCACCGCGCTGCTTGCAGAGAGATTCCGGACTACTTCAATGTGCAGCAGTGCGCGACTTTCCACGTCCAGGACGAGATAAGCCCAGCAGATCCCGTCCGACAAGCTGAGCCGTGTGGCATCGATCTGAACTCGGCGGGCCGCTGGCCAGAGAACGATGGCTGTAGGACATACCGATGGACGGCGTTTCTTTCTGGGAACCGGACGCTGCACCTTCAACTCAGCCATGCTGCGACGGACGGTATGGATGCCGGGAGAAGGCTGTTGGGCATCTTCTTGCAGGGCCTGGTAAATCAGACGGTAGCCGCTGAGTGGCTCTTCCAGGGCTTTGAACCGCACCGCTTCTAAGATCTGCCAGCGTTGCTCCGTTCGCTGTGCAGAACGCACAGCGTTCTGCCGGGCATCGCGCAGGACATGATATGGACGCTCCACCTCGCCAGCAAATCTGCTGAGACTGAGTTTCGGGTGGTCTCCGAGCAACTCCTGGTAGCACGCCAGGAGTTCATCTACGCTCAGAGACCCCGGATTTTTTTTGCGATATAGAGTGACAATTCCTTGTCCGCAATGATGGCCTTGAGCTGCTGGACTTCCTTCTCCAACTTCTTCTGGGCTGCATCCGGCCTCGCTCCCTGGAGGCGGGCACGGCCCGCTTCCAGAAACTGTGCACGCCAGCTGTGAATCAAACTCTCGCTGACCTCGTATTCACGAGCAGCTTCCGCGATGGTGTGCTCCCCCCTTAGGACAGCCAGAATAATTTGCTCCTTGAGTTCAGGTGACCAGGTTTTGCGTTGTCTTCCCATATCTTC
>NZ_BNAL01000079.1 GCF_014653275.1 Deinococcus piscis | reverse complement strand
TGCTCGAAGCCAGCCTGACTCTGGCCTTCCACCGATACAACTTGTCACGTTGATGCAGCCACTACCTGGAAAAAGACATTGGTCCAGAAGCAGCCATGATCGAAGGATGGGCAGACTTTTTTGAGGCTGTAACCACCGACAATGTACCTAATGCGGCAAGTGAAGGCATAGCCTACTGGGTTGAGTACCCTGACAGATATCCCTCGGTCCCCACAGGGCCGGGCAGCGAACTTCGCGTGGCATCTTTTCTATACGATCTCTACGATGCTGATCTTGAGGGGTATTACAACGAATGGGATGACGATGCCTTGAAGCCTGCTGGAGGCCCTCAACAGAGGTTCCGTAACGTTGCTCAATATGCTAATAATCTTCCGGTATCCGCTGAGTTCAAGCAGATGTGGTTCCAAAACATCAAGCCCACGCTCGACCCCAACAGCTTGTCTGTTGTGTGCGGCATACTCCGAAGTGCGACTCTGGGCAGCATCGATCCAGCTTGCCCCTAACCTAAAGCGCGGAGTGGAGAGCATCTCCACTCCGCCTCTCCTAAGGAGTTCGAAAATGATGCGTTTCCTGCCTTGTATTGGAGTATTGGCCCTCTCACTCATGAGTTGTCAGGTTGGCCCACGCCTTTCTGACCTGGGTCCCACTCTTGAACAGGCCACCATCAAAACTGGTGACACCGTACAAGTCAATACCAGTCTCCCTGTTCAAATTATGAGTGCCATTACCGTCGATTTTACCCAGACTCTGACCTCTCGCCTAGATGTTTGTATTCTCCCCGGCAACATTACCCTCACTGTAGACGTTCGGGACGTTTGCCTTGGTCAGGCAGCTCTTCCTGAGGGCGTAGCTGTTGACCTAGACACTACCATCGTAGGAGCTAGAACCCTTACCTTCTATAAGGGTAGCACGACCCCAATTGCACACCAAACCGCTTTTAGTTTCTCGAAGATCGGTACATATACTATCTTTCCCCGCCATCGTCTCCAGAACCAATACGGCGCGTTTGCTGGACACCGCATTTCCCCCGGTACAGTCATTACTGTTAAATAACCAAAAGACCTATTGATTAAAATTAGTGAGATCAACAGCGCAGGGCAGTGGACTGAAAGTCCGATAAGTAGCTTCCGGGTGTAGATTGCATCATATTGCAATTCCCCAGTTGGCTCCACCAACTGCCCTT
>NZ_BNAL01000078.1:1025-1195 GCF_014653275.1 Deinococcus piscis | reverse complement strand
ACACTCGGTCATCTTGAGCAATCAGCCGTTTCAAATCTTCGCCAATCTCAGGCGTAATCTGACTCTTACTTCCAGGGTGGATGCGCTCTTTGAGCGCATCTAGGCCACCTTCGCGGTAAAGGGTAATGACACGACGTACGCGGGTAGCAGTCAGGATACCCATGCCTGCA
>NZ_BNAL01000078.1:0-965 GCF_014653275.1 Deinococcus piscis | reverse complement strand
TCAGTCGAAAACAGTAATTGCTGGAGCCGAGTTTCGTCTTCAGGAGTCAGTTGGGGGTCAAGTCGTCTGATGACTTAGTCTACACCCGGAAGCTACTTATGAGGCTGACCGACGAACAATGGGCTGTGATTCAGCCCCTCCTCCCTCATCCAACCAAAACCACTCGCAGAGGACGGCCCCGACGTGATGACAGAGAAGTTTTAGAAGGCATCCTGTGGATTTTGCGCACGGGAGCACAGTGGAGTGAGCTGCCCAGGGCAGAGTACCCTCCAAAATCCACCTCTCACGAACGTTTCCAGGAGTGGAACGAGCAAGCTGTCTTTCCCCTGATTCTCGCTGCTCTATATGAGCAGCTCGAAGACCAAGAACTCCTAGATTTACGAGAAGCTTTCATCGACGGGACGTTCAGTCCCGCAAAAAAGGGGGCGACGAAGTCGGCCCTACCAAGAAGGGCAAAGGCTCCAAAATCATGATTATGGTTGATGCCAACGGAATCCCGTTGGCAGTTCAGGTGTGCAGCGCTCGTCCTGCTGAGGTTACGTTGGTGCAGGAGACCCTGGAAGCATCGTTCGGTCTGGACTTCCCCAAACGTCTGATTGGGGATAAGGCGTATGACAGTGACGGCCTGGATGAGGAACTACGTCATCTGGGTATTGAGATGATTGCACCGAACCGGAGAAACCGAAGAAAAACTCAGGATGGTCGGCCACTGCGCCGCCATAAGCGGCGCTGGAAGGTGGAACGGACGATTGCTTGGCTTCAGAGTTTCAGACGAGTTCGGACACGTGATGAGGTTAAGGCAGTCAACTTCCTAGCAATGGTTCAACTGGCCTGCATCCTGATACTCGTTCGCATAATTTCCGGATAGCCTCTATTTTCGAATGGCCATCGTCTCATGGCTCAGTACCCGACAACTTTACTTTTTCTCTGTCCAGAACAGCATAGTGGCTCCACAACCACCGTTA
>NZ_BNAL01000077.1 GCF_014653275.1 Deinococcus piscis | reverse complement strand
TAGACCTGCTGACCCAGCCTTTTTGCCCACCAGGAGGGGCTGGAAGTGAAGTTGTCACCTACTGAGCAGCGCGAGCAGGAGCGGAAGCTACGGAAACTGGGCCTTTGGCTCGGAATCCTCGGCAGTGCAGCGGGACTTCTCGGACGTGTTTGGGACTTGTTCCACCGCCGATAAACTGACCTTTCTCGTGTGAGCCTGCCACGTCTTTCTTGCCTGCTGGTAGACCCCGGCCTCATCTCGCCGGGGTTTATCTTTTGGCCTAGCAGTAAGATACTAGGGTAAATGCCTAGTATTAGCACTATCTTCAGTCCTACCCTTTCTGCACAGTGGCGCGAGTATTTCTCTCTGCTGAACAGCTTGCGCGGCTCCGCCATCTGGCGGCATGAAGAAGATGGAGAGTCAAGACCCAATGGTGGGCAGCGCCCCCCGCGCTTCGTGGCGGTGGTGGACGATGCAGCCCACTTCGCCCGTTTTCAGGCCCAGGCCGAGGCGCTGGCTGACCTGAACACCAAGTGGCCTGTGCAGTGCTTTGATGAGGTCTGGGGCTGGGGCCGGGTCTCGGTGGGCAGCGGTTCGCGCTCCCAACGCCTGGAAGCGGGCTTGCCCGCCGACATCGGTGAGGTCAGCACAAAGGAGCTGGACAAGGTGGCCGGGGTCATCGCCATTCTGGAAGCATCGGGACACTGGGCCGCAGTCGCGGATGGGCGGCTGATGGTCACACCTGGGCCTGCTGGCCTCACAGCCCGCTTGGGGTCGGGTCGGGCCTTCCGCCTTGCGGCGTGGTCTGAGTCCGGCGAACAACTCCACAGCAAGCTCTCGGTGGGTGTGGTGGTCTGCCGGGGCGTACTACGCGGCATTGAGGACACCACAGGACGTCCACGCAAACAGCGGGCCGATGCCCTCCCCAAACTGACAAACTGGGCCGGGGTCAACCTGTACCAACCCTGACCAGTTTTGAGGAAATTACTAGGATAATAGCCTAGTAATTTCTTGCTGATTAGCACTAACCCGCATTTACTACAGTTTTACCCGGCTAAAATCATCCCCACTTATCACACCTAAACCAAGTTAGCGGACAGAAAAACTGGCTCAGTGGTCGTCTCGGCTATCCTCTCGGCGCTGCTTGAGAAATGTCTCTGTGTCCGGCAGACGTTCCCCTATCTGCCGTAACTTCTCCATTGCTCCGGCCCGCTTCTTCCCCTTACCTGCCTGCTCTGCCTGAGTCAATGCCTGCACCACTAAGTAGCTTCCGGGTGTAGATTGCATCATATTGCAATTCCCCAGTTGGCTCCACCAACTGCCCTT
>NZ_BNAL01000076.1 GCF_014653275.1 Deinococcus piscis | reverse complement strand
TCCCTCCAGTGTGCCCCACCCTCCTAAAAAGTGGGGCCGATGTGGAAGGATTTCGCGTACCACTACCCCTACATGGCTTTTTAAGTCGTCATCTGGGAGAACTTCCCTTCGAAGTGGATGACCTTCAAAGTCTTTGTGGCGAGGATGATCGCTGGACGAATGAGGCGGCCGCCATGGATGCGAGTCAATCGGTGGGCGGGACTTCGGAAGCCCAGCAACTCCGTCTGCTGGCCGACGATTTGCTCACCCTGCTGCAACGAGAGCGGCCGAGGCTGGAACACCTCCCCGGTTTCTGGAAGGCCGAACTACATGCGCGCACCGCCCTGGGCCTCCTCCGGTACCACGCGAATATGGCCCGCCCGGACGCGGCACGGAAAACACCCGACCGTCTGGCCACCATGCTGTCCCTGCGTGACCTGATGATGGCGGACAATCTCCAAGCCATCGCGGAGCGTGAACGGGAACATGGTCCTACTCTGGTCTTCGCCCACAACCTGCATCTGCAACGAGAAGTCAGTGGTCTATGGATGGGCGAGCAAAGAATGGAGTGGTGGAGTGCAGGGGCACAGCTGAGCCGACGTTTGGGAACCGATTACGCTTTTATTGCCAGTGGAATGGGGCGGGCGACCACCATGGGAATTGGCGACCCGGCCCACGACACGCCTGAAGGCCAACTGATGCAGCTGCCAGACCAGATCAGCCTCCTGACCAGAGCAGAATTGAACGTCAGGCTGGATGCACCTTTGACCAAGCGTACCGACTTCCCACCGCAGGCTTTTCCGCTGAAGCCGGAGACACTCTCTGGGGTGGACGGACTGCTCTTCGTCAAAGATGCGATGCTCAAGCTCAGCGAATGAGCTTGACTTCAAACGGCAGATCGGGAATCTCGGCCCAGCCATGTTCAGCGGTGAGGACATCAACCTTCATCGCCTCAGCGGTCCCGAGGCAAGCTGCGTCACCCAGACTCAAGCCATAAGGTGACTTCCTGGCGTAATAGAAAGACGCCTTCTCCCGGCACTGGGCATCGAAGGGCACCTCACGGACGAAGCCCAGCAGCGACCCCAATTGGGCTTCGACCTGATGTGGTGTGAAATCACCACGTCCGACCAGTTTGCCCTGGACTTCGGTCAACGTGATGCTGCTGATCCAGCACTGCCGGGAACTGACGACTTCCAACACTCCGCGGCCGCCATCTTCCTTGAGGAGAAAGGCCAGGAGGGCACTGGCATCGAGGAGCATTTACCAGCCCTTCCGATCAGCTTCAGCTTTGCGTTCGTCGAGCAGCTCCTGGGTGAAGTCCCGCTCATCGCTCTCCGCCTTTCTCAAGCTGCCATACAAGGATTCGGCAAGGAGCCTGCGGCTGGTCAGTCGGTAGCCATACTCTTCTCTGACAAGAATGAGCTCATCACCCTCTTGAACGGTAGTGGTACGGAAAATCCTTCAGGCTACGTTCGAAGATTCCGTAGCTTCAAGCAGTTTAACCCAG
>NZ_BNAL01000075.1 GCF_014653275.1 Deinococcus piscis | reverse complement strand
TTGATGGGGGCAACTGTTTGTTTTTGCCGTCTGGGACAGCATCGAACTGAAGTTGTCACCTACTGAGCAGCAGGTTTCCTGTGTAGATGGTATCTGCGTTGGGGGTCATATCAGGGTCACGCAGGTTCCAGGCCATAGCGATAAAGCCGGAGCAATCCGTGCGCCACCCTTCAAAGCGGCTCTTTTGGCTGTATTCGATCTTGGCGTCTACCCAGGAGCGGCCACGGGCTTCTATCTGTTCGCGGGTGGGGATAGAGAATTTGCGGGCCACCAGGGCTTGCCAGGTTTCTGCGTCCACGATGCCATCGGCTGGGCTAATTCCCTTTTCTTTTTGGAAATTAATGACCGCGTTCTTGGTCTTGAGGTCAAAGACCGTGTTCTTGCCCAGTTTCTCTGACAGCCCCAGATAATCGTGGACTGCCTCTACGGCATAACCTTTAGCTCCCTGCTTCAGCGTAGGAACCAACTTTTGCCACGTCGGCTGATGGACGACGTCGTCCCACTTCACCGTTGCCGTCTTCCATGTGCCGGTCTGGGTCTTGTAGGAGTAAGCGAAGCTAAAAGGGGTGATGTTCTGCGAGGTATTGAAGTGCGTCACGGCCTGCCGAGTTTTGGGGCCGAAGTTGGCATCATCATCCAGTGCATAGCCTTTATCGCTGAGTAGGCGCTGGAAGGCCTGCACAGCTTCACTTCTGCTGCTTCCCATCTCATTGCTTTGCAAAATGGGCCACGCGTGCAGGGCTCCCTCCCGAAGTGCCTCCTGCTCGCGCTGTTCAAATACTTTTCGCGCATCGGCGGCAATGCCAACAGGAGCTGGGATGTTCCCTTGTTCAAAGGTGTCGCGCAGGTTCGCAACACCTTGTGGAGCAAGGGGCTGTTCTTCCAGAGTCTGGGTCGGTGTAGCAGCCTGGGGCGTCTGCTCTCCTACCGTGGGGGGCTGCTGGCCTCCCTGGCACGAAGCCAGGAAAATGGTCAGCAGAGTACTGGCAACCAAAAACTTAGATTTTTGCATTCATGATCTCCTGTGCCTTGCCCTGTCTAGACACTGCAGTGCTTAAGGCGATTCGGTATCCGACCGTCTCATCTTTATGAATTGTTGTGCGGACACTCGCCAGAATCTTACGTATCCCCGTCCCCAGAGACATCCCTGTGATAGTCCCTGTGACAATCTCAAGACTTTTGGGACGTAGCTTGGGACGGATAATGTGCACTAAGACGACGCAGGCACGGCTATTTTTATTGGGGCGACCAGAGACGGAGCATGGGGGAGTAAGCGTCCCAGTCACCTCTTTCAAGCAGGCGCTGCTGCTGAGCTTGCTGGCCTTGAGATCACCTTGGACGTCTAGGGAGATGCTGAGCACTGTGCTATGGCCGCAAAGTGTTCCCAGTGTGGCCCGCAAAAATTTGCGGAACAGTCTCTGGGGGTAGTGGTACGGAAAATCCTTCAGGCTACGTTCGAAGATTCCGTAGCTGCAAGCAGTTTAACCCA
>NZ_BNAL01000073.1 GCF_014653275.1 Deinococcus piscis | reverse complement strand
CCTCCAGTGTGCCCCACCCTCCTAAAAAGTGGGGCCGATGTGGAAGGATTTCGCGTACCACTACCAAAGATATTTTTTCATAAAGGCTCCGTTTGGGATATCCCGAGTAGAGGGCGAAGAGGTGGCTTGAGGTCGTTGTTCCCAGATGCCTGGAATAAGCCCTTTTTCTTGGCGGATCTTGAAGCTTAAATGGCCTGCAATTCAGAGGGCAGCCCATTTAAGCTTTTAGGCACAGACTTTTAGGCACAGAGTAGAGAGCAGCTGGGTTGGTTTACTTGGGTGACCATCCGCAGTGAACATGGTCTTTATGGCCGGGATCATTACTAGGTCCCAACACTTCGTTTGCTCCAGCTGCGATGCATTCGCGCATCACAGCCATACTCAGAGCCTTATTGCTTTCAGTCACTTTTTCCCCATTGATAGTGCCGATATCAAACCCACGCCCCTTATAATGATTGGAGTCTTTTCTGTGATAAGGATAGCCAGTGATGCTGGTGACGTTAAAGCTGTACTTTTTGGAAAGGTCTTGCATAAATTGCAGCATAGGGAGATGCAGTTCAACCTTCGTAAATTGGCTGGGTTGATTCCACACGGCAGTCGTTGCCTTCAGGCCCTTGGCAGTTTCTTCAATGGCGTCACTGGCATCTGCCGGGTAACTTACGGTATCGGCGAGAGTAATGTTCCCATTGTTGAGGATGGCTTTGGCCAGCTGAACTCGGTTGCCGGGTACGCCAGCAATCAGGGCCTTCCAGGTCCAGCGGTCTACCTTGCCCGTGACTTTCAGACCGGCGCTGACGTGCGCACGCTGGAACTCGGCGACTTCCCGCTCAGTCACGTCGGTGTAGTGGATAGTGGTGCCGATGTTGAAGTAATCATTGACTGCTTGAACAGCGAGGTTGGCATCCCCTTTTTCGACCTCAATCAGCAAGTGGCTCCAGGTGGTAGGGCCAACGACTCCATCTGCCCCGAGTCCTTTCAGGGCTTGGAATTCTTTGACCTTTCTTTCGGTTGCTGCGCCGAAGTGGCCGTCAACTGCCAGAGTGCTGGCGCTCTTGAGGTGCATTTTCAGGAAGCGTTGAATGGTGCGGACATCCTCACCACTGCTGCCTTCCTTATAAACCGGCCAATCATTCGTGTTGAGTTGTGTACTTGCAGCAGTGAGCTGAGTGCTGGAGCTCATGGTCTGTTCGGCTTCCGTAGAGTTCACTGCCGAAGCAGCATCAGCCGGGGTCTGGGAGAACACTTCAGGATTTGGCTGGCTGGTTTGACCGCAGGAGGCCAAGGCAGCGGAGACGGTCAGCAGGTAGAAGTACTTCTTGATATTTTTCATAGTGAACTCCTGGCTAGAAATAAGATGTTGTGATGTAGTTGCAGAAGATATGTTGGAATAATTGATAAGGGGCGTAAGGCTAGGGACGACTGGTTTACTTCAGGCTGTTGGGCCTTAGAGCAACCCAGTTTCTGTAGTGTGTGTCCACGGTGCCGTTGGCATACTTACGGCCCCATGTTCCGTCATTGCGCTGAAACAGCGAATAGATTCGGTGTTCCATATCTGCAGTTGGATTGGCCTGCTCATACGATTGGAACTTCCACTGTGACTTGTCGATCCACTTTTCAAAGAGAACGACGTGGCCTGCTGCGGCATTGACCGCGTCTCCAGGCTTCAGGTCTCTCGGATGAATAGGGGTCGAGTAGTTGTCAAGGGTCCAAGTCACCGCGCTGATTTTGTTTCCTTTGGCGTCGCGCAGATTCCAGGCCATACTCACCAGGCCGGAGCAATCGGTGCGCCAACCTTCAAACCAGCCCTGCTGGTTGTAGGCGATATTGAGGTCATACCAACGTTTGGCGCGTGAAACCATCACATTGCGGGCGTCGCTGGAATTCTCAATTCCAGAAATGAGTGCCTTCCATGTCAGGCGATCCACCTCACCTGAGACTTCGAGGCCAACACTCTTATTAGCACGCTGGAACTTCAGGACGTGTTCTTTGGTCACTTCGGTAAAGTGCTGGGTCGAGCCGATATCAAAGTAGTCATTGACGGCCTGAACAGCCAAGCTCTCATCGCCCAATTTGACGGGGATCAGCAGAGCACTCCAAGTCTGGGGGCCAACGACTCCATCGGCTGCTAAGTAGCTTCCGGGTGTAGATTGCATCATATTG
>NZ_BNAL01000072.1 GCF_014653275.1 Deinococcus piscis | reverse complement strand
GGAAGGTTCGGTCCGCCCTTCTTTTCTTGGCTTGCGGCGTGCTGATACCGGGCATGTGAGGACTCAGATCGTGATGATTGATGCTCCTCGCGGCAATCATCGCCAGAAGCACATCGATCAGCCGCTGAAGGGTGTCAATGCGGAGGTGACTCGCGTGTGCTTTGAAGTGGCGGGTGAGTGCGGTAGCCTGCTGAGCAGCGGATTCTGTTGTTTTCACACTCTCAGGAAACCGTGAACAGACGGCCCCATCAAGCTTGATGGGGCCGTCTGTTGGTTTTTGCCGTCTGGAACGAGGTCAAACTGAAGTTGTCACCTACTGAGCGCCGCCCCAAACATATGACCACGGGCAAAGAAGGTGAGGAACCGCTCTGGAAGGCATGGAGCCGCTATTTACGCTCCAGAGGTTACCAGCCTACTGCCGCGGGCGGTGCGGGGGCTTGGCGTTACATTGGCTACGCAATCAGTCAGACTTTGCTTCGGGCACATGAGCGGCGCAAGTTAGGCCAGATTTTCGCCACACAAAACTGGGGGGAGCAGCCCGAGGGCGAGTTCATAGCGCGTCAACTTCGCTACTTAGATAGCGTACCTTCCCATGTGCAGACCCTTTTGCGCCGTGACGGCCAGGCAGCAGAAGACGTCTATCACGCGCTAGAAGAGGCCTACCAAGAATGGCAGGTGGGCAATGAAGGTTCAGGACAGGCTACTCTGTTGGCCCGCCATCTCAGCGCAGGTCTTTACCGAAGCGAACATTTCCGCACAGGGGAGGCTATCTATTCACTTTTCCCAAAGCAGGCACGCGGGTTACGCCTCTTGGAGATTGCGGCAGAGTGGGAAGATGGCCCCGAAACGCTGACCTTGGAGCGTCCAGGCTATTACGCTCCCTTGGGAGAACTGACCGCCAGCCAACTTAGCACTGGTTTAAAGATTCCGTTGAGTGGACACCCGCAGCTTGACCATCTGCACTTGCTCGCCCGACGCTTCTGGATTCTGCGGCCCGACCCCAACTCGCAGGGTGATTTTGCCTCATTGGGCCGCCCTGGAGTGGGTGAGCAGTTTTTGCTGCTGGCCCGCCGTGAGCTGATACCAGACCTGACAACGCTCAGGGAGCAGGGACTTATTCAGTGGAGCCAGGAGGAAAATTGGGAAGGCGACTGGACGGAATACCACGGTGTGATGGTTACGGCCAACCACTGGGAAGGTGTCACTGAGGTGAGCCGCGAACTGCTGGATGCCCTCCGGCCAGAAAGTGGGCTAGGACTTTCGGTCACGGGCGGCTTGCGAGTGCCGCAAAGGGGAGCCTGGCTGCATTGCGGCCCGCCAACAGTCAGCGTGGCAACCTTTTTTACCGAAGCCTTTTTAACCTTGCGCTGCGGTGAGGACGTCCTTTTTGCGGGCAATGTAGAACCAAATCAACCAGTGGAATTGCCCTGGCGCGGTGCGGGAGATTACGAGCTAGAGGCTGAAGCCAGAGGCCAGGGCCAAGTCAGACTGATTAAGCTGCTTGACCTGGACGAGCTTCCTCAGGCTCCCTCACGCGATTTGGGCAGCCTCTCTAAAACCTGGCAACACTCAGGCCGCACCTTGTCGCTCGTGGGGCCTGAATTGCAGCAAGGAGAAGCGCAATGAGTGAGCAGCGTCCAATCTCTCGTACCCGCATTCGGAGTGGCAAAGCTGCCCATTCGCAGGAGCAGGTTTCTAGCCAGGATTCTTACCGGCTGGATCAACTACGAAGCAAAGAAAAATTTGTAGCCATCCCCAAAATCCGCTGGTACAAAGGCTATAGGGGTCGCGGAAAAGCCGACATCTTGGTGGCGCAGCTTTCGCGTTTTATCAACAGTCGCAAGTTGACTGACACCGTGTGCGGCTTGCGAATGGAACGGCGGCCCAGAGGGGAGTATTACTTTTTCCTGACGTTAGAAACCGACAACTATGGGCACCTGGACGAACAGATTGACGAGGCGCTTGAGGAATGTCACTTGCTGTCATTCACAGCGGGCGGGCCTTACAACCTGGATGAGATTCGGGGCATGGTGAGTGGTGAACTCAAAATCAAGGCGCTGGGCCAGTGTCTGGCCTACCGTCAGATGCGCCAGGAAGTCAGTGACGACCCCTTTGGGCAGGAGGACGAGCATCTTTCAGCTGACCAGCTCACGCAGCAGGCCGAAACGCTGCTCAGCTACCTCAGTAGCCTCGGTTCAGGTCGTTGGAGCAGCTTTCGCACAGCGGCAGGCGCATTAGGTGTAAGCGAGTACGCCCGTGCCCTGGCTCGCCGCTTGCAGCTTCTGGGACACCTTGAATTGAGTGCCGACGGTGAACGGTGGGCCGTGACTCCTCCCCAAGTGGTGCAAGCAGAAACCCGGTCTGGAGAGCCGGGTAGTGGTACGGAAAATCCTTCAGGCTACGTTCGAAGATTCCGTAGCTGCAAGCAGTTTAACCCA
>NZ_BNAL01000071.1 GCF_014653275.1 Deinococcus piscis | reverse complement strand
TTGATGGGGCCGTCTGTTGGTTTTTGCCGTCTGGAACGAGGTCAAACTGAAGTTGTCACCTACTGAGACCGTCGAGTACCCCGTCACCTTTGGGCGCGATACCAGCAAGCGGGCCGACATCGTGGTGTTTGACAAGGACGACAAGAACGCTCCTTATCTGCTCGTCGAGGTCAAGCAGGGCAAGCTGAAAGACGGCAAAGACCAACTCAAGTCCTACACCCTCGCCACAGGTGCGCCACTGGCCCTGTGGGGCAACGCCGCTGAGGGCGTGACGTGGTATCGCAAGAACCACAACAGCTTTATCGAGATTCCCGAACTGCCCACCGACACGCAGACCATAGAGGACATCACCAGCCAGCCGTGGACGATTCAGACCCTGGTGGAAAAGGAGGAGGAGCGCGAAAAGCTGGGCCAGAAAGCCCGCAGCCTGCGCGACCTGATTGAAGAAATGGAAGACGAAGTCCTTGCCAACGCGGGCGTGGACGTGTTCGAGGAAGTCTTCAAACTGATTTTTACGAAGCTGTACGACGAAATGACCAGCCACCGCAGCGCCAACAAGACGTTGCGTTTCAGAAACACCAACACCGCCGCCAGCGTCAAAGAGCAGATTGGGCAACTGTTCGACGAGGCCCGCGAAAAGTGGCCGGGGGTCTTTCCCGACAATGACCGCATCCGCCTGAGCGCCGAACATTTGCAGGTGTGCGTGGGCAGCCTTGAGGAATGGAAGCTCTTCAACAGCAACCTGGACGTGGTGGACGAAGCCTTCGAGTACCTCGTCAGCAAGAGCAGCAAGGGCGAAAAAGGCCAGTACTTCACGCCGCGCTGGGTCATCGACATGGCCGTGAAGATGATGAACCCCAAAGAGGACGAAACCATCATTGACACCGCCGCTGGCAGCGCGGGATTTACCGTCCACAGCATTTTTCACGTCTGGATGGACATCTTGCGGGACGAGGGCAAGCCGCAGTCTCACCTCTTTACGATGGAAGAAAAGCCGCCGCGCTGCCACACCTACGTCAAAGAAAAGGTCTACGCCATCGACTTCGACGAAAAAAGCGTGCGGGTGGCCCGCTGCCTGAACCTGATTGCAGGCGACGGACAGACCAACGTGCTGCACCTGAACACCCTCGACTACGGCAAATGGGAAGAGCGCGTCAAGGAAGAGGAATGGGAAGAGGCTTACGGTGAGGGCTGGATTCGCTTCAAAAAACTGCGGGCCGACAAAAAGAGCTACCGCGACTTCAAATTCGACGTGTTGCTTGCCAATCCGCCCTTCGCGGGCGACATCAAGCAGACCACCATGCTTTCGCAGTACGAACTGGGCCACAAGCCCAACGGCAAGACCGAAACCGCCGTTGGGCGCGACCTGCTCTTTATCGAGCGCAACCTGGACTTCCTGAAACCGGGCGGGCGCATGGCCGTCGTCCTGCCCCAAGGCCGCTTCAACAACAGCAGCGACAAGCGGGTGCGCGAGTACATCATGGAGCGCTGCCGCATCCTCGCCGTGGTCGGCCTGCACCCCAACACCTTCAAGCCGCACACGGGCACCAAAACCAGCGTCCTGTTCGTGCAGAAGTGGAACGACGACCCCAAAGCTGGTCCACTGTGCCCCAAGCAGGACGACTACCCCATTTTCTTCGCCACGCAGCAACTGCCCAGCAAGGACAACAGCGGTCAGAAAATCTACGTCATTGACCCCAAAACGGGCCTCCGCAAGCGCGACAGCCACGGGCACTGGATTGTCCAGCACGACCTGTTCAACCACGAAGGCGAGACGCAAGACGGCATAGCCGAAGCCTTTGCCGAGTTTGCCCGGCGGGAGAAGCTCAGTTTTTTTTAGACCGCCCCTTCGATGAAGCCCACTACAGGGCACTTCAGGAGGGGCTGGAAATGGCTGAGGTCAACAAATCAGCAGTGGGGTCTGATTTTAGATTTGAAGCAGAGTTCTTCAATAAACGCTACTTGTACGAGGAGTCGGCCCTAAAGCGGCATACCCTTCAAACAATCGGAAGTTTCTCGAAAGTCACAGATGGGCCACATGGCTATCACGTTGTAGACGAGAATTCACCGATCATCATGTTAACCGCAAAAAATGCTCGCGGCTGGTTTACAACTCGTGAGGCCGCCGATCCAATAGCCGAATGGGTAGACCTTGCCAATAAGAGGTCTTCCCTCAAAGAGAATGACATTATCCTCTCTACAAGAGGCACTGTCGGAATGTGCGCTTTGGTGACCTCAGAAGTTCTTCCCGCTAACATTGACCAAGATGTGGCAAGGATTTCGTGGAGTGACACAACTTTAAAGCCTGAGTTCGTTCTGTCGTACCTCAATTCCAGCTTTGGGCAAGACCATATGGAAAGGTATTCATCGGGGATGGTTCAGCAAGGGTTGTCCTTGCAAAAGGTTCGTGAAATACCGATACCTCCTGACTACCCCTCAAAACTCCGGTAACACTGTCTGAGACGCCAGATTCTATAGACATAAAAAGAGC
>NZ_BNAL01000070.1 GCF_014653275.1 Deinococcus piscis | reverse complement strand
GTGTGTGCTTTGACAGGCTGGGCACTCCGGCATCCTGTCAGTAGATCACGTTGGTACAGCCACTACCCTGTTCAGGGGGGATGTGTCGGAAACAGGCCCAGGTTCCGCGTTCAGTTCCTGAAGCGCCGGAACTGGCTGCCGATTTCTCGCCGGTAGGGTGCGGGGGACAGTTTGACCCGCTCGTCGAGTTCGCGCAGGTGTTTCCGGGTCCGTTCGAGGGCGGCCGTATCGATCAGGGGTTCGGGGGGCGTGGGTTTCTTTTTCGGCTGCGTGGGGACGGCCAGTCGTTCAGAGGTCCGCCGCTCTTTGCGGCGTTGCTGGATTTCGGGCCTGGGGCTCTCGGCCAGTGCCCTTTTCAGGCCCAGCAGCGCTTTGTGGCACTCCGTGCTGCCGATGTCGGCCTGTTTCAGGCGGTCGATACAGATGCTGGCCAGGGGCGGGTCGAGGGTTTGCTTGGGTTTCAGAATCCACAGTTGCTGCAGCAGGCACCTCAGCTGCTGGCTGATGGGGCCGGTTTCAAGCTGGCGCAGTTCACGGATGAGTTTCAGTTCTTCCTCCGTGAACTGCGAGGGTTGCAGGCCCAGTCTGCCCATCTGGTTCCAGAGCTTGCTGCATTCCCTGATACGCATGTTCAGTCTGGCGGCCTGGATGACGGTTTCCAGGCTGCTGACTGGGGCGGGCTGATCGAGCAGTTTCTCGGCCTTGGCTTTTGAGGACCTGGCCTTGTCGATCACTGTTTTGGTGTCTTTTCTGAGGCGCTTTTTCTTCTGAAAGCCGTGATCCTGACGTGGACGCATGTGATGGTTCATTCTGGTCTCCGGTGGCGCCTGGACCGATTGACGGTTTTCGTGGCTGTCGGTGTCAGGTGGGTTGTGTTGTCTGAGTTGAGCGGCCCTCCAGTTTTTTGACCCAGTCTGGCAGTTCTTCTCCGTGCAGCGCAAAGTCTGCGAACATGCCTGCCCGTGCCCCACCCGCCAGCGCCAGCGCAACCTGATTGCCGCCCGTCACATCGCCCGCCGCGTACACGCCAGGGACACTGGTGGCATTCGTTGCTGGGTCCACCTTGATGTTGCCGGTCTGCTCGTCCAGGTCACAGCCCAGCTGCCGGGCCAGCTCGGTGTTTGGGGTGCGCCCAGAGCCCGTGTACAGCGCCGCCACGTCTGCGCTGCTGCCGTCTGCGAAGTGGAGCCGCGCTCTCTCTCCCGTGTCCTCAACGCGCATCAGGGCACTCTGGCACAGGGTGATGCCGTGCTCCTCCAGGCGCGCGCGCTCAGCATCGGTGGCCTGCACCGGGCCGTCCGAGCAGATCAGCACCTGCTCCCCGTAGCGCCGGTAATAGAACCAGCTGCTCAGCACTTCGGGGCGGAAGGCTGCACCGGGCAGGTAGGCCGCAATTACCTGTCCCCGCACCTCATACCCATAACAGTGCGGGCAGTGGTGGACCCGTTTGCCCCAGAGTTCTCTGAGGCCTTCGGGGCGCTCGGGTAACTGGTCCTGAACGCCAGTGGCCAGAATCAGCTTGCGGGCGTTGACCTCTTCCCCACTGCCAAGCTGCACGGTGAAGTCACCATTTTTGCCCCAGACGGTTTCCGCCTGGCCTTCGAAGAACTTAACTCCATACCTACATAGCTCGTCTGTGGCCTCGGCCAGCAGCGAAGAGCTGCTGGCTCCGTCCCTGGAGATCAGGCCGTGGACACCCTGACCGGAAGCGTTGCGGGGCGGGCCGTCCCGCACCACCGCGACCAGGCACATGCCGCGTGCAGCGTAAAGGGCGGCCGTCAGTCCAGCGTAACCGCCACCGATAATCAGAACGTCATAGGTCATGAATGTTGCTCCTGTGTGTTGAGTTGCCGGGCGAGAGTGACGCACTCTTCAGCGCTGGCAATGAGGAGCCGCCGGGAAGCTTCGAGACCCAGCTGTCCCCTACCGACCAGCGCGTGCAGGAGCGTCACCGTCTCCTGATCCAGGCGCTTGAGCTTGCCAGCCATATCGATGTTCTGATGGATCCGCTGCTGGGTGTCTTCTTCCGAGAGTTCGGGTTCCGGCTCGGTGGGCGCGGCTGGAGGCCTGTCAGCTTTGCTCTGCTGCTCTTGCTGGGTGTGCTGCACGGCTTTCCACTGCGCGTAGCTCTGTGGACTGCGCAGGATGCTGGTGAGCAGGCCGCCCTTGCTGCGAACCGAATACCCGCCTGTGACCATCTGGTCGAATAGTTCACAGGCCTGCACGATCTCGCTTTTGCCGTATTCCGTCAGAAGCCCGCTGGCGGCCGCTTCCGCAACGCCCCGCTCGGTCAGCAGCCCCAGCAGTGGGCTGGGACTGGCAGGCAATTTCGCCGGGTTGGCAAAGTGGTACGTCACGGTACAACCTGCGCCCCGGCCACTGAAACGAACGGCGCTGAGGTAGCCCTTCTCGGTCAGTTCCTGGTGGGTGCCCGCAAGGTCGCGCTGGATTTTGGTCGGGGGTTTGTCCTCGGGAAAGCCCAGCAGCTGACCCAGGACGCTCACCTGGAGTTCAAACACCGGTGCTCCGGATTCTTTCTGGTATTCGTTCAGCAGGCGGTACAGGGTTCTGGTCATGGGTTGAGACAGCTGCTCGTACAGTTCCGGATTCAACACGCTGATGTAGCCCCGCCGGATCGAATCCGCGATGGCCGGGTCCAGGGTGATGATCAGCTCGCTTGACG
>NZ_BNAL01000069.1 GCF_014653275.1 Deinococcus piscis | reverse complement strand
GCGGTAGCCTGCTGAGCAGCGGATTCTGTTGTTTTCACACTCTCAGGAAACCGTGAACAGACGGCCCTATCAAGCTTGATGGGGCCGTCTGTTGGTTTTTGCCGTCTGGAACGAGGTCAAACTGAAGTTGTCACCTACTGAGGAAGCTCAGCTTTTCGATATTCGCCTGCACGCGATGGAAATGACGGACATGGGCGGAGTCAGCCTGTACGACCCGCAAGCCGATGAATGGGATTTCGGACTGGAAGAATGACCATAAAATGGACCTGTGCCTAAAGTCTCAGCCCCCTAACTTGCCGCTGAGGAAATCCCTAAGCATGTCTCAGGGCGAGATGCTTTAGCTTCACGCAAAGGCGATAAGCGCTGCCTCGTTTGCACGTCAACTGTCCACAAGACCGGTAAGGTTTCACGGCGCTTACGCCAATGCAGCGAGTGCGGTGCGGTACTTGCCAAGGAACTGAAGTGCAAACATTGCGGGCAACACAGGATTTGGCGCGGTAAAAAGGGCACGTATTGCCAAGGCTGCGGACGGCAGCATATCCCGTCTGCTGGTGCTTAGCGTCCCAGCATGACCATCAGCACAACAAAACTACGATTTGTCATCCCCCACCAACCGCTCCAACACCGCCGCCACCCCGTCTTCCTCGTTGCTTAGCGTTACCTCATCCGCTGCAGCCAAGGCCTCGGCGTGAGCGTTTGCCATCGCGACCCCATGCCCCGCCCAGGCCAGCATTTCGGCGTCGTTGGGCGCGTCTCCGAAGGCCAGCACGTTCTCCTGCGCCACGCCCAGCTCGGCGCACAGGCGGGCCAGACCAGCCGCTTTGGTGATGCCTTCGGCGGCCACTTCGACAAAAGGGGCTCCACTATGGGTGGCGTGAAACCCGTCCAGACCTAGCCCGCGCACCTCGGCCAGCAGGTCGGCGGGGGTCAGCGTGGGGTGCCGCAGCGCCAGCTTGAGGCTAGGGCTACTCAGCACCTCGGTCAGCGGCAGCGCGGTCATATGGCGGGGGTCGCGCTTGTGGTCGCGCTCGGCAGCCAGAGCCGCGTAGCCCGCCTGAGCGTAGAACCCTTCCCCCGCCTCGCGGATGCTGACGGCCACCACATCAGGCACCCGCTCCAGCAGCGCCTGAACCAGTGCGGTCTGCGCCTCTACGCCTAGCAGGGATTCAAACAGCACCTCGCCTGTGCTCAGGTGTACCGCCAGTGCGCCATTACTGCACAGCGCCCACTCCGCAAACCCTGCCTGCTGCCCAATCAACTTGACCCCATGCGGCTGCCGCGCCGTCACGGGCACCACAGGTATGCCCGCCGCCCGCACCGCGTCCAGCGCCCGGCGGGTACGTGGGCTGACACTAAGATCATTTCTGAGTAGGGTTCCATCCAGGTCGCTGGCAATGAGACGGGGGAGCATGTGGTCAGTGTAGGGGATGACGGCAAAGGGCTGAGCGGTGAACTTATAGCGTCAGTGTCAACCCGTAATCGGTAATCACCAACCTCAACACCATGAGACAGCCTCTCCTCCTGCAGCGTTGATGCTCACTGCTACGGCCTACGCTCCATTCCCGCCGCCAGGCCATGATGTGGAAGGCGCAGGCTAGCCCAACGCCCGCAGGGACTCAGCCACTTCATGGCCACTGCGGAGCACATAGACCCGCTGAGGACGGTGTGCGGCGATGGTGTCCAGAATGGCAGGGACTTTGGCCGGGAAACGCCAGGTGTAGCGCACGAATTCCCAGGTAGGCAAGCGGCGCTTCAGGCCGTGCATATGCGGATGGGCCCCACTCAACTCCCGCCAGATAACACGCGCCGTACACAGTTCGCGCGATAGGCCCAGCAGAATAACAGTATCCGCCCGCTCCAGTCGCCGCTCCAGGGTGCTGTTGTAGTTCCCGTCCACAATCCACCGCTCACCTGCCAGTGCTTCCGCCAACCGCGCCAACCACACCCCGCGCTCCGCCCGCACCCAACCCGCGTTCCAGTAGAGGTCATCCAGATGAATGAGCGGCAAGCCTGTACGCGCTGCCAGCCTCTTTGCCAGGGTGCTTTTGCCCGCGCCAGGGCTACCGATGACAAGCACGCGTTTCATGCCCGCGTATCTGATACGAAGTGGGCGATTTGGCCTGCGGGCACATTTAGGAGGTCGGGGACGCAGACCGGATACAGCAGAATGGTCGGCAGCTCTGCGAGAGGGACCCACCGAAACTCCACCGCCGCATTGTCAAGGGCATGCGAAGGCAGCGGCCCCGCCAACTCTACGCGGAAGCAAAAGCTGAGTTCGTGGCACTCGCGGCCACCCAAGACAAAGAAATTCTCCACCAGCCCGCAAAGTCTAGGTGCGCCAATGGTCTGCCCTGTTTCCTCCTTCCACTCACGCACAGCCGCAGCCTGAGCAGGTTCGCCAGTCAAGACAGCACCCCCTGGAAGGGAGTAAAAATCTGGAAACCGGGTATCCCAGCAAGTCAGCAGCTGAGCCCCACGCAAGCAAAGGAGGCTGGCCCGCACTTGTAGCAGCACACCGTTAGGTGCGGTGAAACGGAAGTCTGTAGAGGAAGAAGGCATAGGTCGGCATTGTACCGGAGGGCCATACTGGCTGCCTGCGCCAAATGGCTTAGAGGTCAATCTCAGACATATGACCGTCCATGTACCCAAGTTACATTGAGCAGGGAGATCACAAAGAAAGCCCCCAGGCACGAGGCCTAGGGGCTTAGAAAAGCAGATGCTGAACAGAAGATATAGTGCGGAGCGCTATAGAAAGGAGGTGATCCAGGCGCACCTTCCGGTACACCTACCTTGTTACGACTTCACCCCAGTCATAAACCACAGCCTAGACGCCTGCCTTGCAGCTCCCAGCGGTTTCAGCTGCAATCTACTCCCATGGTGTGACGGGCGGTGTGTACAAGGCCCGGGAA
>NZ_BNAL01000068.1 GCF_014653275.1 Deinococcus piscis | reverse complement strand
CCCTCCAGTGTGCCCCACCCTCCTAAAAAGTGGGACCGATGTGGAAGGATTTCGCGTACCACTACCGATACAGCAGGAAAAACAGTTGGCCAAGAAGAAGAGGGTCAGCATCCTTGCGGACTTCACCGCGCCCCTGACAAGTCTTTACAATACCGGTCAAGAATCCTATGAATTGCTCGGCCTGCCGAATCTCCTGCTCCTGCCAGCGACTTTTGCCGTAAAGGAATTCCCGCAAGAACGCTCGGGAAAGTTCGGGGTACTCCTGATAAAAGCTGAGGAACGGGCGAAAGACTCTGAGCATGGTCACGTCCAGGGAGGCGTTTTCTGGTACATCCAGGTTCTTGATCCGCTGCCCGATGGCCTCGTTGAACACCAGCAGCAGCAGCTCGGCCTTGTCGCCCGCGTGCTGGATGACTGTGGCTGCCGACACGTCAGCTTGCTCGGCAATCTGGCGCACGGTGGTGGATTCATAGCCCTGCGTACTGAACAGCTCCCAGGCGGCGCGCTTGATGCGCTCCAGTCGCTCCTGCTTATGCCTGTCACGGCGTGAGTGAGGGAGGGCCATGCCATCAGCTTAATCCGAACATGTTTATTTTTAAACATGTTCGGATTTACGGAATCAGTTGCCAGCGTATTTGTTTTCCCAGCAGTCGTTTTCTACCGTCATTCCAGCAGTGCAAACACATCCACAGCCGTGCCATCGGGGTCGAGCACAGTGGCGTATCGCTGTCCCCAGAAAGCGTCAAAGGGTTCCGTTTTAACCGCGTGCCCTGCTTTTTTGATTCGCTTGACAGCTTCATCCACTTCTTCAGGTGACGCTGCTTCCAGCGCAATGCTCACACGGCCTCCTCGCATAGGCGCTGCCCAACCTCGGTCAAGCTGACGCATCAGCGTTTCGGTTTCCCAGGCGATACGTAGGCCGTCCACGCTGATTTCAATGTGGTCCTGAGTGGTGTCGGCGTCAGGCGAAATGGACAGCCCCAGCAGACGGTAAAAGTCCAACGCCTTTTGCATGTCCGATACGACAAAACTGACGTAATTGAGTTTCAGCATGGGCTTACTCTCCCTGCCAGAAGCCCAGCCAGTGACCATCGGGCGTGGCAACGGTGAAGGTCGGGCCAAAGGGCATCTCGTGGACAGGTTCCACGATTTCTGCGCCCGCCTTTGCCAACCGGTCGTGGTAGGCCTGTAAGTCCGGCACGGTGAAAAAGACGGTCACGCCCTGGCCTAGCGGCGGTTTTACGTCCTTGTTTTCACGTAGCGCCAGCCCTGCGCCACCTGCTGACACGAAAGCGTTGGCTCCGGGGCGTTCCTCGTTAGGCTCGAAGCCCAGTGTATCTACAAAAAAAGCTCTGGCGCGGGCATAGTCGGTGGTGTGTAGAGTGACAAAACTGAGGTTGGATTGCATGGTTTTTCCTCCTGTCCTCACTCTGCCGCCCCGCAGTGACAGCCCTATGTCAGGAGGATTTTCCGCGCTTCCTCGCGCACCACTTTGCGCAGGCTTTCCGGCTCCAGTACACGTACACCCGCGCCCCACGACAGTATCCAGGGCAATACCTCACGGGCGTCACGCACAGTTAGGGTGACTTCCAGGCCATCTGGCACGTCTTTTTGCGAAATCTGGAAGTAGCTTGCACGCTCCCGCAACGGGCGACTCAGGGCAGAGTCGAACAGGAGGCGAACGGTAACGGTACGGCGGTCTTCATATCGTTCAGCGCCGAACCGCCAGGCTGGGTCAGGTGTAAAAGTCCTGTTCAGCACGCGCAGCCCGTCCATACGGCTGAGCCGGAAAATCCGCTGGGCCTGCCGCGCCGGGTCGAACGCACCCAGCAGCCACGCACCGTAGAGCTGCACCAGCCGCATCGGATACACCTCGCGTTGTTCGGCATTTGCACTGGGTTTATGGTACTGAAACTGCACTACTTTGCGCCCCAGCACCGCCCCGCGCAACTGGCGCAGGCTCCCAGTCTCGTGCTGGTCATGGTAGGGAACGATTCGCACAGCTTCCCGCAACCCCTGTACCTCGGTACGTTTTTCGTCAGAGAGAGCGGCTTCCAGCTTCTGCAGGGCGCTGGCGGCGGCCTGGGCATACTCGGCGTCGAAGGCTCCGCGCACGGCATCTCCCCCCAGCGTCATCATCAGCGCCTCGGCGGGCGTGAAGTGCAGCGGCGGCAAAAAATAGCCGTCCATCAGGCGATATCCCTTGCCCGCCAGACTGACGACCGGGACGCCGGATTCGTTCAGGGCGGCAATATCACGGTAGACCGTTCGCACGCTGATGTTGAAAGTCTGGGCCAGTTGCTCAGCTTGCACCCAGCCACCATCACCACTGCCTCGCAGTTCCAGCAGCAGCGCAAAGAGACGGTCGGTGCGGTTCATAGAAATATTGTGCGGAGTTCGAAATTAAGTTTGTATAAAGCATTTTCCGTAAGTATCCTCACATCTTACCCATGAAAGATAGAGGGGCCAGACGGGGTGCGCACCCAAAAACACGATGGCAAAGGAGATCACCCATGTCTACTGATCCGTTGCATTTCGCGTTGGAGAACTTCCTCGCTTCTCTCCCCGTCCCCCCTCAGCTACTGGCCCTCGGTGAACCCACCCACGGCCTGGAAGTGTTTCCTGCAACACGTAATCACTTGTTCCGGTACCTGGTGGCCAAGCATGGGTTTCGATCGGTCGCCCTGGAAAGTGACGTGCTGAGCGGTCTGCGGGTGAATGAATACGTATTGGGCAAGTCGGACTCATTGGAGGAGGTTATGGCCTCCGGCTTCAGTCACGGCTTCGGCACCTACCAGGCCAACCGTGAACTCGTGGTGTGGCTCCGCGAGTGGAATCGGCACCATACCGAGGCCGAAGCTGTCCGCTTTTACGGCTTTGACGCTCCGATGGAGAACTTCTGGGCCGCCAGTCCACGGCCGAATCTGCTGGCCCTGGTAGTGGTACGGAAAATCCTTCAGGCTACGTTCGAAGATTCCGTAGCTTCAAGCAGTTTAACCCAG
>NZ_BNAL01000067.1 GCF_014653275.1 Deinococcus piscis | reverse complement strand
GCCAAGGCATCCACCGTGGGCCCTTAGTATCTTGACCCATCAAGATTTAAAAACGTTGTCTGCACCTCGTAGGTGCGACTCGGTGTTTCAAAAACAGGATTATGCTCTTGTTCTCGCATTGCTCTTCGTTTGTCATGCTGCTCGCCTCAACTGAGGCTCAGAAACTATACAAGCCCCGCGGGGGCGTGTCAACCCCTCTGCTTGTAGGAATCTTGAAGCTGAATTTCAACTCTGTTCCACTGCTGGAATTCTGCGCAGCCACAGAGGATTTTTCCCGTAACCCTCGAATTCGGATGGCTGACGGTATGACCAAGTCAAGGTCAGGCAGACTGAAGGCATGAGTGAAACCGATCCTGGAGCGATATGTAGGCCCGGATGGCCCGCAGTAAGATGGAGTCTTCTCTCGTACAAACAGAGGGCCTTGCCCCAGCCCGCGCTTAAGGCAACAATCTATGGAGATTGTCTTTCTAAAGGGGGGCCAGTTCACGTGAACACTCCAGGCATCCATCTGGGCTGTGCAGGGTGGAGCGTCGTCAGCGGACAGGCCCAGTTCGCAGAATTAGAGGGCACCCTGCTGGAGCGCTACGCCCAACGGCTGAATGCAGTGGAAATCAATTCTTCCTTCTACCGGCCACACCGCCGCAGTACCTACGCCAGGTGGGCCGCCAGCACACCGGACGCCTTTCGCTTTAGCGTGAAGGTGCCCAAAGCATTGACCCACACGGCCCGGTTAGGGGATACAGCCGGTCTGAGCGCCTTTGTGGAGCAGGCCAGCGGGCTGGGCGAGAAACTTGGCTGCCTGCTGGTGCAACTGCCCCCGAGTCTGGACTTTGACCCAGAGACTGCCCATGCCTTTTTCAGCGCTCTGCGGGAACAGAGCCCAGTGCCCACAGTCTGCGAACCGCGCCACACAGGCTGGTTTACGGCTGAGGCAGAAGCCCTGCTGATTCAGCACCATATCGGGCGGGTCGCGGCAGACCCGGTGCCTGGGCGGGTAGGACCAGTGGCCGCACAACCAGGCGGCAGCCCACAGACCATCTACTACCGCTGGCATGGTTCGCCGCGCATGTACTACTCGGCTTACGAGCAGCCTGTGCTTGAAGCTCTAGCCGCACAGATTCAGGCCACCGAAGCGCCAAATGTCTGGGTGATCTTCGACAATACAGCGGCGGGGGCAGCTGTAGAAAATGCTCTGGACTTGTCAGGGATGGTGGGCCTCTAGAAATCTACTGGCTTGAGGTCAGCCAGGCGTAGGAAACCGTGAGTACTGCGGCCACCCTCCCCCAGGTAACTGGCTTCAACAAAGGTGCGGTAGGTCTTGCGCACTGTGATCTGCTGGCCCGCAATCACGTAACTGCTGCCGCGACTGGCCGGGCTAGGAGCCTGGTAAAAGTAAGCCCGCTTGCTGGCCACCAGCAGCGTCTCAGGAAGAGAGATGCCGCAGACGAAACGGGTCAGGTCGGTGTTCTGACACTCAGAGGGCGGAACACTGTAACTGGTTTCCAGACGCTCGGGGCTCCGGCGGTACTGCTCTTGGGCCGTCAGTTCCCAGCGGCCAGCGCGCAGGCTGAATGTGTGACTGCTGCCCCAGCGCCAGCCAGAGCCGCCGTCGTGGTTGATGCGAATCCAGCCCTGTCCCGCTTGCACGCTGCTCAAGGGGTCGCCCCACGTTCCCCCACACTCCCGGCAAAACAGCACACTGTCGGCTTCAGCGCTCAGGCGAAAGCCATCTGCACCTCCCAACAGCACCAGCAGCTTGCGCGGGCCATCCGGTCGGGTGCCGTCTTCAATGACCAGCAGACGGTCGGTGTGGCCATCGCCATTCAGGTCTACCGCCTTGCCCTCTACCATTGAGAAACCTGACGGGATAAAAGGCGCGACCTGCGGATTGAGGGCCTGCGCGGTAGAAGCGAACAACGCGCAGGCCAAGGCGACGGTCAGGGGACGCATGACCCCAGACTAGAGCAGGCCGGAGGAAGGCAAACTTGCCCAGCCCACACGTCGCCAGCCCTAAAGTGTCACGTGGTAGGCAACCACCACCGGCACCAGGAACAGTGCCCCCAGCACGAACGACAGCGCCAGGTTGTGCTCAGCCACCAGTTCGCGGCGCAAGTAGCCTGAGACGCCCTCGCCCTTGCGGCGGGCTAAGGTGCCGAACACTGCCCACACGCCCACACTGAACAGCACCAGCGACAGCCCCACGGCCAGCGCCAGCCAGGCAAACGCCTGCGACCAGGGCAGGTCGGTCATGGGTGCAGGCGCGGCCACCATGCGGCTGAACAGCAGCGCAAAGCCTAGCGACGCCCAGAAAAACACGGCCCCGATGGCTGCCGTTTGGCGGTCCTCAATCTCGGCAGCCAGCTCACGCATGGGGACGCCCAGCACCGTGCGGATAAACAGCAGGCTAAGCAGCGTGGTGGGTACCCACACGGCCAGATTCCAGCCAATTTCGGTGAGGATGAGGGTCAGGAAGTCGCTGGGGGTCATAGAGATCAGTGTAGCGGAGAGAGGATATCGGCATGTCACACCACACAAGCCGAATAAAAATAGCATCAGCCCGACAACTAAAGATTATTTATATACGCAATCAATTCGTTAAGTTTGCTATTGTTCTTTTCCTCTTCCCATAGTTTTACTTGCGTGTAAAGGTAATAGAGAGTAGGGCGAGAGTCTTCCTGAAGGGATTCATGCAAATACTCATGGTCTAGATCAGACTCATATATTACAAGATTCTTATTAATACTCTTATCGTTAACGACAAGCCTCCATTCAAATTCTCTCTTCGATCTTTTGGTTTTTGATGTGTCGCTGTAGTCAGTAATGGCGGAGATAAGAGCATTGGCATGCTCAGATTCCACAGGAGGAAAGAGTTCGACCTCTATGAAGTTAACCTGTGCGGTATACCCTCTTTTCTCCATGGTTTGGTTCCAATCTACCCTTCCTCGGCGCGTTGCCTTTATAAGAGATAGGACAAGCTCACTATATTTTTTCACTTTATAAGTAGCTTCCGGGTGTAGACTAAGTCATCAGACGACTTGACCCCCAACTGACTCCTGAAGACGA
>NZ_BNAL01000066.1 GCF_014653275.1 Deinococcus piscis | reverse complement strand
TAGACCTGCTGACCCAGCCTTTTTGCCCACCAGGAGGGGCTGGAAGTGAAGTTGTCACCTACTGAGCTGAGCTTCAAACTGAGTCGGATACGGCAGTGAGAAAATGACTGAACCTGCAAAGGTGCGGACTGTAACAGGGACGGAGCCGTACATTTTCTCAAACTTACCGCTGTCCTTTTCGGCAAAGCCGTAGCTGAGTAACCGCCCTCTGATGGCCGCAGCAAACTTTTTGGGCAGTGCAAAAGCTGCGTCCGGGTGGCTCTCCCAACCTCCATGGTGCTGGATAAAGTGCTTTACCCGAGCAGAGTAGATGTAGAGGTGATATTCCACCGGCTCATCTTACAACGCCCTTATGCCCACAGCGTAAACTGTAGGGATGCATTCTGCCCTCTCCCGTCCCTACTCAGAGCTTAGGAGTTCGCATGTCTAGAACGCAGGGTCAACGCCTGCAGGTCCGGTCCGAGTTTCAGCCGTCGGGCGACCAGCCCACTGCCATCGCCACCCTGGTGGACGGACTGGAGTCCGGCCTGCGGTTTCAGACGCTGCTGGGTGCGACAGGGACTGGCAAGACCTACTCCATGGCGAAAGTCATCGAAGAAACCCAGCGCCCCGCCCTCATCATGGCTCCCAACAAGGTGCTGACCGCGCAGCTCGCCGCCGAGTTCCGCGAATTTTTCCCTGACAATGCCGTCGAGTTTTTCATCTCCTACTACGATTACTACCAGCCCGAAGCGTATGTACCTGGCAAAGACCTGTTCATTGAGAAGGATGCCAGCATCAACCAGGAAATTGAGCGCCTGCGCCACTCCACCACCCGCAGCCTGCTGACGCGCCGTGACGTGATTGTGGTGGCGTCGGTCAGTGCGATCTACGGCCTGGGCGACCCTGCCGAGTACACCGCGCTGAATCTGGTGCTCAAGGTGGGCGAGGAGGTGGGCCGCGAAGCCATTATTGAGCGGCTGGTGGGGATGCAGTACGAGCGCAACGACATTGAGCTGCTGCCGGGCCGCTTTCGGGCCAAGGGCGAAATGGTGGAAGTCTGGGCCGCCTACGACGAGCAGCCTACGCGCATTGAGCTGTGGGGCGATGAGGTTGAGCGCATCAGCCTGGTGGACCCGCTGACGGGGGACCGCATCACCGACATGGACGGCACCGTGGTTTATCCCGCCAAGCACTACGTGTCGGGGGCCGGCAACGTGGAGCGGGCCATTGGCGGCATCGAAAAGGAGCTGGAGGAGCGGCTGGAGTATTTCATGTCCACAGGCAAGCTGCTGGAAGCGCAGCGGCTGAAAGAACGCACCCTGTACGACCTGGAAATGCTGCGCGTGCTGGGCCACTGCTCCGGTATCGAGAACTACTCGCGGCATATTGATGGGCGCAGGCCCGGCGAGACGCCGTACACCATGCTGGACTACTTCCCAGACGACTTCATCACCTTTATTGACGAGTCGCACGTGACCGTGTCGCAGATTGGCGGCATGGCGAACGGGGACCGCGCCCGCAAGCAGACCCTGGTGGACCACGGCTTCCGGCTGCCCAGCGCGATGGACAACCGGCCCCTAAATCTGGACGAGTTCTGGTCCAAGACGGGGCAGGTGGTGTTCGTGTCGGCCACGCCGGGACCGTTCGAGCGCGAGCATTCCGACCAGATGGCCGACCAGATTATTCGGCCCACCGGCCTGGTGGACCCGCCCGTCACCGTGCGCCCGATTCGGGGGCAGGTGGACGACCTGCTGGGCCGCGTGCGGGAGCGGGCGAAAGTGGGCGAGCGTGTGCTGGTCACCACGCTCACCAAGCGCATGGCCGAGGACCTCACCGAGTATCTGCTGGAAAAAGGCGTGCGGGCGCGGTACATGCACTCGGACATTGACAGCGTGGAGCGGCAAGTCATCATCCGCGACCTGCGCCTGGGGCACTATGACGTGCTGGTGGGCATCAACCTGCTGCGCGAGGGGCTGGACCTGCCGGAAGTGTCGCTGGTCGCCATTCTGGATGCCGACAAGCCGGGCTTCCTCCGCAGTGAGCGCTCACTGATTCAGACGATTGGCCGCGCCGCGCGCAACGTGAACGGCGAAGTGATTTTGTACGGCGATTCGGTGACGCCAGCGATGGCGTTTGCGATGGAAGAAACCGCGCGCCGCCGTGAGCGGCAGTTGGCTTACAACGAGGAGCACGGCATTACCCCCCGCACGGTGAGCAAGAGCGTGCGCGACGTGATTCGCGGCGAGGAAGTCGAGGGCGAAATTTCTAGCGACAATGTCGGGGATGACCGCGAGGCCCTGACCGCGCAGCTGACCGAGCTGGAACTGAGCATGTGGCAGGCGTCCGAAGACCTGGACTTCGAGCTGGCGGCCTCCTTGCGCGACCAAATCCGCGCCATTGAAGCCAAGTTGCAGGGCAAAGAGTTCAAGCAGGCGACTGTGCCGGGGCAGAAGGTGAGGAAACGGGGGAGGCGGTGAGCGAAGAACGATTCAGATTTAAAAGATTTGCCGAGATAGTCCAGCAGGGCCAGACCAAAGAAGGGCGTGCACAAATGTCATGCCTCGAAGTCGGTTTTCACGATGCCGCCGATTTTGATGCTGATTATGCTATGCAGGGTTTTCTACACCCATTTATTTACCGTGCTGACCGAGTTCCAAATGTCATTTGGTTCTTTGAATATTTGGAACTCGGTCAGGCGGCACAAGCTATCCGAGCTGCTTTTGAAGCCCTGCAAACTTATTTTGGACCGCCTAATGAAGATGGATTTGGAGACGGCATTTTTGAATTGCTGGCCCAAAGACCAGGGCTAGATGCAAAATTTGAGGAGTGGGGCGAGGCTTATGCTGAAGCAGGCGACTGGGGCATAGCATTCGAAACGCTCTTGAAAAAGTATGGGATAGAGCCAAAACAGTTTTGGGGCGGAGAATAATTCTGCTCTTGCTCTAGCCTCAGTGCAGGCTAAATCCTGCTGCCCTAACCCGCGTCGCCTTGCCCCCTTCCTCCCTTTTTTCAACATGGGCAGGAGCCTTCGCGGGTGGTGATGATGCAGACGTTCTTGACCTCTAGAGCAGTTCTCAAAATTACGTGCCTGCTGGAAAAGCACCAGCAGTCACTCCATTCTTCGTTCTGCTCCCATGTTTTGCACTCGCTTCGCTCGCCAAAAAGATAACTATCTTTCTGTCAAATGCTCTAAGGGTACGGAGCTTTTCGCGCTGACGCGTTGAATTCCTGCAAGGCGGTGTACAGTCTGTATCTTCCTGGGCAGCTTGAAGATACGGCTGGAGTGTCTTAGGCGACCCGCAAAAAAAGCCTGCTGGAGTGCTCCCCTAAAACTGGACAAATCTAAATAGAGGGTCTGGCCGAGTCACCGCCTGCCGTGT
>NZ_BNAL01000065.1 GCF_014653275.1 Deinococcus piscis | reverse complement strand
TAGACCTGCTGACCCAGCCTTTTTGCCCACCAGGAGGGGCTGGAAGTGAAGTTGTCACCTACTGAGCTCGACGGTCATGCGGCTTTTGGGGTAGCCGTATTGGTTCATCAGGCGGTGAATCCAGAATTGCCGAATCAGTTCTTCTGGCTTGGCGAGCACTTCCTTGTCGCGCACGAGGCACTTGACGTAAGTTGTGCCCTTTTTATCGGTCAGGCGGGCCTGAATGTCATTGATGGCGGATATCCCAAATGTGGTCGCAGCCGTAGCGAAATCTTCCGCCTTGAGAATGTCTGAGAGAGATTGCATCTCATCTTAAGGTAGAGCAATTTGTGGCGTTCTATCTGTGAGATGGCTGCCCTGCTGTTCCTTTCTATCCTCACCCCATGCGTTCTTTTACACTCATTCAGCTCTCCAACGCCCGTTTCCCTACTCGGCAAATGCGCAAAGGCCATAGCAGGCAGCAAGCTACCCGCCCACCACACGCTTATGCAAAGGCGAGCACTGGCATTGAGGGCGGCGCAGCAGTAGCGCCGGGCTTTCACCCCGCTCATACAGTCAACGAAACGGCCTGCTAAGTTGACCCATGCAACAAGTGTCGCGTGGGGGACGGCGGGGCGGAGTTCCAGCCATCGTCAAGGGGATCATGGCCCTGCTGCTGATA
This sequence comes from Deinococcus piscis, assembly GCF_014653275.1. GTDB lineage: Bacteria > Deinococcota > Deinococci > Deinococcales > Deinococcaceae > Deinococcus > Deinococcus piscis. Next base: position 3,213 of record NZ_BNAL01000065.1, on the reverse strand, counting down.
GGGCTCCTGGCCGGGCTGGCCCTGCTGTGGCAGTACGGCCCCCGCTTCGGGATTTATCTGCTGCCGCCGACGCCTGCGGTCTATGCCGACACGGCCCTGAGCATGATGGACAACGGCTACTACGCCACGGGCGAAAAATGGCGGGAGGCGCGTGCCGCTGCTGTCGCAGCCACCCGGGAGGCCGCCAACTACGCCGCTACCTTTCCTGCCCTACGTGAAGCGCTGGCGGTGGCGGGTGGCCCGCACTCCAAACTGCTGGACGAAGGCGAGAGCCTCGCTGAGCGGATGGGGCCGCCGCAGCTCCCCAGCCTGGAAACCTCAGATGGGATCACCACGGTGACCGTGCCCGCTGTAGGAGCAGACGAAGCTCAGGCGCTGCAGGCGTATGCGGACACGCTGGCCCAGGGCCTGGTGAGCGCCGGGGCCGCGACGGGCTGCGGCTGGATTGTGGACCTGCGCGGCAATACCGGCGGCAACATGGAGCCGATGCTGGCGGGCCTGAGCCCGCTGCTGGGCCGGGGCCGGGTTGGGGGCTTTGTGGACAATCAGGGCCAGGTGACTGAGCTGGCGCTCCAAGACGGCGCGGTGCAGGTCGGAGGCAGCTCCACCTTTGGGACGCCATATTACCAGCCGCTAAAAGGACCGGTGGCCGTGCTGCAAGATGGGCGGACCGCGTCTTCAGGCGAGGTGGTGCTGCTGGCGTTCTACGGACGCCCTGACACGCGCACATTTGGTGCGCCGAGTGCCGGGCTTTCGTCCGCCAATCAGGTGCGCAAGTTGTACGGCGGCACGGAGATGCTGCTCACGGTGGCGCTGGATACGGACGCGGCGGGCAACGTGTACGGCGGCGTTCTTGAGCCGCAGCAGCCCACTGACCCCGGAGCAGCCCCGGAGGCGGCGCGGGCCTGGCTGGCAGAGCAGTGTCAGTCCACCTGATTCTGCATGCCACAATTCCCCCATGACCAAAACCAAGCTGACCTACGTCACCGACACCTACTGCATCTGGTGCTGGGGCTTTGGCGAAGCGCTGCGGGGCTTTGCGGCGCAGAACGCAGACCGCATTGAGCTGGAAGTGCTGCCCGGTGGCCTGCTGGTGGGTGACCGGGTACAGCCCGTAGGCGAGAAACCCCGCGTGTTGGAATCGGCGGCGCGGGTCACGGAGGTCACCGGCGTGGCGACTGGCGAGGGCTTTCGCCGCAGCGTAGAGGAAGGAAGCGCAGTGCTGGATTCCGGCGTGGCGGCGCGGGCCTACTGGGCGCTGCACGGGCTGGCACCGGGGCGCGGGCTGGAGATTGCCCATGCGTTGCAGCACGCCTGGTACTGGGATGGCCGCGACCTCCGCGACCCAGCGGTGATTCAGGACGTCGCCACTGAGCTGGGCCTGGATGCAGCGGCGGCCCGCCGCGCTCTGGCTGACCCAGCCACTGAAATGCAGGCCCTGGCCGGGTTCGAGCGGCGCAAGACCCTGGACGTTCCTGGCTATCCCACCCTGCTGGTGCACGGCCCGCACGGTTCCCAGCGTATTGGCGGGGCGCGGGCCACCCCGGCCAAGCTGACCGCTGCCTTTGAGCGGGTGCTGGCAGGTGAAACGGTAGAGCAAGAAGACGAGTGAGCCCTGGCTCCTCGGCGGCGCAGCATTAGAAAGGGGGGACACCAGCCGCAGCTGTAGCCCCCCTTCCTGCCCGCTCTCCGCTCAGTTGCGGAAGACGCTGCCCGGGAACTGCACCAGACTTTCGTTGCCGTCGCGGCTCACGGCGGCCACGCCGAAGTAGTAGTTATCCACGACCAGGCCGGTCATGGTGTATTCGTTGGTGCCGGCGGGCACCCAGACCGAGTGGGTCCACTGCGGCTCGGTGGTCAGGCGGTAGTAGATTTTGTGGCCCAGCAGGTTGCGGTTGGTCCCCGGCTTCCAGCGCAGTTTGGCGGCTGGCTGCACGCCCCCGCCCAGGGCCACATCCGTCGGGGCGGCGGGAGCCCAGCCCAGCGAGGCGAGCGCCGCCACATTCGCCCCGGTCAGCCGAGCCGCGTAGTCAAAATTCACCCCTTCGATCACGTCACCGTACTGCACGCCGTTCTCGGTGCGGATGTCCTGGTGTTGGCGGTTGTAGTTCTCGTTGGTTTCCATCAGGCGCACGGCTGGGAAGCCGGCATTGTTGAAGGGCGTGTGGTGGCCGCCGCGTCCAAAGCGGTCCAGGCGGTACACCATCATCGGGTCCAGCTGCGGCAAATAAGTCTGCGTGGTGCGGTGGACGTAGCGTGCCAGTTGCCGGCTGGGGCCGTCCACTTCGCCGCCATAAAAGCGCCGCTGCTGCAAGGTCTTCTCGTCAGCGCCCTGAAAATATGGCTCGGAGAAGATGCGGAAGCTGCGGTTGTTGATGATGCCGTTGACGCCCTCAATGTTGCCGATCATGTCGTTGTTCAGCACGCCGATGACATTCCAGCCTTCAGCCTTGGCTTTGGCCGCCAGGAATTCGCCGCCGTACAGGTTTTGCTCCTCGCCGCTCAGGCCCGCCAGCACGATGGAGTTGGCGAACTTATAGCGGCTCAGCACGCGGGCCGCTTCAATGGTGCCGGCCAGGCCGCTGGCGTTATCGTTGGCACCGGGGCTCACCGAGGTGGAATTCATCACGTCGGTGACGCGGCTGTCAATGTCACCGCTCATAATCACGTAGTCGTTGGGACGCACGGTGCCGCGCAACACGGCGTATACATTCACCACTTCGGTATCGCGGTCAATCCGCTCACTGCCGGCCTTGACCAGGGTGCGCTGCTCATACACTTCCAGGCAGCCGCCGCACTCGGCGCTGATCTTCTCAAACTCGGTCTTCATCCAGCGCACGGCTGCGCCGATGCCCTGAGTGTCCGAGTCGGTCTGGGACATGGTGTGGCGGGTGCCAAAGCCTATCAGCGTGCGGATGTCCGCTTCGATCCGTTCAGCGCTGGGCGCCGCCGCCAGCTCCATCACACGCGGGTCGAAGGCTGGGGGCGCCACGGTTCTGCGGGCCGCCGTGGTCGGAGCAGAGGTTAGAGCAGTGGCTGCACCAAAAGCTGCCGGCGCTTCATCTGCGCCCAGATCGGCCTGAGCAGAAGCGAGCAGGGACAGACCCAGCAGGGCCGTCAGATACCCAAATTTTTTTGACATGGATCTCAGTACCCGACAACTTTACTTTTTCTCTGTCCAGAACAGCATAGTGGCTCCACAACCACCGTTAA
>NZ_BNAL01000064.1 GCF_014653275.1 Deinococcus piscis | reverse complement strand
CGTCAAGCGAGCTGATCATCACCCTGGACCCGGCCATCGCGGATTCGATCCGGCGGGGCTACATCAGTGTGTTGAATCCGGAACTGTACGAGCAGCTGTCTCAACCCATGACCAGAACCCTGTACCGCCTGCTGAACGAATACCAGAAAGAATCCGGAGCACCGGTGTTTGAACTCCAGGTGAGCGTCCTGGGTCAGCTGCTGGGCTTTCCCGAGGACAAACCCCCGACCAAAATCCAGCGCGACCTTGCGGGTACCCACCAGGAACTGACCGAGAAGGGTTACCTCAGCGCCGTTCGTTTCAGTGGACGGGGCGCAGGCTGCACGGTGGAATATCACTTCGCCAGTCCGGCGAAGTTGCCTGCTAGTCCCAGCCCATTGCTGCCACTCCTGACCGAGCGGGGGATAGCAGAAGCGGCCGCCAGAGCACTTCTCACGGAGTACAGCAAAAGCGAAATTGTACAGGCCTGCGAGCTGTTCGACCAGATGGTCACGGGCGGATATTCGGTCCGCAGTAAAGGCGGCCTGCTGACCAGCATTCTGCGCAGTCCGCACAGCTACGCGCAGTGGAAAGGAGCGCAGCAGACTCAGGCAGCACCACAGGATAGGGCCGCACCTGCGCCAGCGGTCACCCGGCCGGAACCGGAGCCCGAACTCTCGGAGGAAGATACCCGGCAGCGGATACACAAAAACATTGATATGGCCGGCAAGCTGAAACGTCTCGACCAGGAGACGGTAACGCTTCTGCACATGCTGGCCAGCAGAGGACAGCTGGGCCTCGAAGCCTCGCGCCGGCTCCTCAGTGCCAGCTCTGAAGAGTGCGTGAGAGTGGCGCGGCACCTGAACGACAATGACCAGACAAGATAAGACCATGCCCGACACCGCACGGAGACTCCAGCAGCTGCTGAAGCACTACGGCACCATCTACCCGCAGGCCTGGAAGCAGGCGGAAACGCTGCACCGCACCCGGCAGGGCGAGTGGCCGGACTACTGCTACCTGCCGATGACCCTCACGCACAGCACCGTCCTTGGCACCTACCGGCAGGCAGTACGCCAGCCCAGCTTCCAAAGTGGCATACCAGACCACGTGCTCCAGCTGGCTATGGCGCAGGACACCGCGGTCCTCAGCGCCCTGACCGCGTGGCGGCTCGGTCAGGGAATCTACCGCTTCGACCCCGAACTGCTGCGCGAGCTGTGGGAAACCCCGGCCGAAGGCAGTATTCCGGCCGAACTGCTCACCCGGTTGCCGGAATACTGCCTCTACATCGAAGCGCCGCCAGAAGCGTCGGTCTACGGCAAACCCCTGATCGGCTTTTTCGCACACCTGGAGTATGACCTGCAACACCGGCACCCAGAACTGCGGCTGCTGCTCGACACCGGCGAAACAGCACTCCTGAGCTATCCCGTCCACCTTGGCGGCACCCTGGCCGACAACTTCGTCCATATGGTCAGCGCTGCAGGAATGGCGCAGCCCCCTGGGGGACTCGCCAACACTGCAGAGCAGATGGCCCAGCTGCTCGCGCCGATGGTGTCGTGCCTGCTCTACCTGTGCTCCGAAACCGCTGAATACCGCACGCAGTCCCCTTCAAGACCCAGCGGAAAGAAAATGTACCGGCCAGTGGACGGCCCCAAGGTCTGGAACGTCGGGGAACGCATGGGCGCAGCGCTCAGACAGGCCAGAGCGGACGCTGACACCGCACCAAGTACAGGCACAACAGGGGGAGCAGGCGGCCACGCCTCTCCCAGAGGCCACCTGCGCCGCGCCCACTGGCATACCTTCCTCCGCGGCCCCAGAAACGGCCAGCAGGAGCGGGTGCTGCGCTGGCTGCCGCCCATTCCCGTTCGCCTGGATCTGGACAGCGAACAGCCAGCAGTCATTCACCGGGTCAAGCCATAAGCTACAGCGTCGCTCATCCAAAGGACTGCAGGATGCGAAAGAAACAACCAACACCACAGAAAAGCAAAACGCCCGAGAAGGCTCCACCTGATCCCAAAATCGTGGAAAAGCGCCGGAAATTCAGAGCCAGCCTTCCCGAACCGCAAAGAAGCATCGGGGCTCAGCTGAAATGGCTCTACGAGAACCAGAAGGCTGCCTTGAGCGATCCGGCCAATCTACACGACTGGAAATGGATAGCGAAGCGGGTAGCTGCCCTGATCGAAGCCGACCTACCACGGCGCAATAACAAGCAGCACATCAGCGTCATATCCAAGGCCGCCGAAACACTCCGAAGACATGACCTGGAAAAAGACACTGGGATCAAACAGCAGCTTCTAACCCTCAGCTACCTCTACAGAAAACCCGAGGGGAGAAAGCCCAAAGCTGAAAAGACGGCCGGGAAAAAGTCGAAACGCCTCCAAAAAGGCAGCGGTCAATCAAGCACCAAGCAGGGCGGGTTCGTACATGGCACCAGCCTCATCACCGTCCCCACACGGTCCATCAGACGCTGGGGAAGGTGATGCACCACCAGTGCTCTGAACACCTGGGCCTGTTCCCTCACTCGCCCTGTCCCTCGCCCCTTGCGGGGCAAGTAAAGGTACGGGAACGGGCCTGACCACATGATTCAACCCCTTCCACACTGCCCCTGATACACAAGGAGTTCTTCTATGACGCATCCCCTTTCCGAAGCCGAACAAGCCATCTTGCTGGTCTGGGCAGACGCAGCCCTGCCCGAACCCTGGATGAGCGAGAACATGACCGATTTTGCCGAGCTGGAGTCCAAAGGCCTGGCCACCGTGGACCTGATGGGCGGTGAGTCGTACAGGCCTACCCCTGCCGGTCTGCTGCTGGGCCGCCAGCTGGCCGGTCAGCAGACGCGGCTGGACAGCAGCGCCGTCATGGAGTTGCTGCAGCAGGCGACGCCCGGCACCTGGAAAGGTGCGGACACCTCCGTCTACGCGCTGAACGAAGAGGGCAGCAACCGAATCTACGCGAACATCCAGCCGGGGCAGCATGAAGAGAAACGGACATCCGACTCCGAACTCCGGGCCGATGCCAAGCTGATGGCCCAGGCCAAGGAGCTAGCCTTCTGGGGCCTGGAACAAAGCGCCGCACTTGCGCGGGTCCGCGCCCTCGCAGAAGAGTGGGCCAATGCCGAGAAAGATGTCAGCGGCAGCGGCAGCTACCTCGCCACGCGGGCGTTCGGCACACACCTGCTCAGCGTCCTTGAAGAGCCTTCCGCAAACGTCCGGGACCCGGCCACCGAAACACCGTGAACATCACAGACGCGCTGGACATCTTCCGACAGAACGTGCCGGGTACGCTCCTCACGCAGGTTGACGCGGCACCCTTGCCATCACTCTCCTTTCAACTGACCAACCCAGAAGAGATCATGGCCATCTGCCAACATGCCAAGCTGCCACTGGCGTTGTATCAGGTCATGCGTCTGGACAAGGCGGCCATGTCTTTTTCTCAGAACGATGAAAAAGACACCGATCTTGAACCCTTGCCAACAGCCGAATCGCTAGACCTGTCAGACCATCCAGCTTTCGGACCCTTCATGGACCGCCTCGGAGAACCCATGATGTTGTCCTTCTTTGTGCCCTATCAGGGACAGACCATCGTGAGCGACGTGGTAGCCGACTGGTGGGATGACTTCTGGGCCGCCGCAGAGACGGCCAAGGCAGACTGGGAAAGCCAGCAACATCACCTTGCCGAGCAGAAAAGGGCAACCTTTGCTACGAGGGCACGGCAGCGCAGGGAACTGCTGGAACAGAAGCTGCCTCATCATCCTGACTTCATTCGGCTGGCCAAGGAGTACCGACCCCGGATCACGGCCATGCGGCTGGTTGCCGGAGAAATCCTTGAGAAAATTGGGGAAAATGTCACCTGGCAGGAGGATGAGACCATCCGCCGAATCGCTGCAGACATCAAGGAAGAGGCCAAAAAGAAGTAGTGGACCAGCTTCTCTATCTTCCGGCCCAGAGCAAAAAACAAGTGCCCCTGCTCTTTACACCCGGAGAGCAGGGGCTAAAAAAGTCCAGATGCTCAGCACCAATCGCTGCTGCCTCTTTTTTACAGGTCCAAAATAACATCTTATCGGCATCCCTCACTACGCCAGATGGCTTATCTATGAACCATCTATACTTAGAACAATGAGTTACGACGTTCTTGTTATCGGCGGCGGCTCAGTACCTGACAGGTTGAAGGAAACGTTGTCTGGATCGCAGAAAAATATGAAGCAGGGCGGCTTATGGAGGTGTGAAACCGAACCAAGCCGCCCTGACGAATGTTGACACATTCGTGACCTACCTGAAAGAGCGTCTCC
>NZ_BNAL01000063.1 GCF_014653275.1 Deinococcus piscis | reverse complement strand
GTGTGTGCTTTGACAGGCTGGGCACTCCGGCATCCTGTCAGTAGATCACGTTGGTACAGCCACTACCTTGGACAGTACCGTTCACATTATCCAGCGCTCTGAGTGCAATCTCCCATTTGCTTGAGGTGCACAGGTGTTCCGGTGGAACACCTGCCTTCAAACAACGTTCCTGATTGTTCGACCATTCGCGCGGCAAAAAGAGCTTCAGGCGGAGGGGGATCGGGATCTCGTTACGAGCCAGCGTCAATGAAACAAGGCACTGGCAGTTGGTGATTTTCCCTTCCTGGCCGGAATATTGACGCCCTACACCAACAGATTTCGATCCATACTTGGTAAGACAGGTATCGTCAATGGTCAGGACTGCGTCCTGACCACCGAGCAATTCTTGTGCCCTTTCAGCCAGAAGCTGTTCTAACCCCTGGTTTTTCCAGGGGCTATCGGTAATGAAGTGCTGGAATCGGTCGTATTCACCTGGGGCGACGAGGTCTGCCAGTGGCTGCATGCTTCTCCGTTTGGCTGTGCTACATAACCCCTGCACGTACTGAGCTGCTTTATTGCGCTGGGCGAGATGATGAAAGCAGCGCTGGAAGGGTGAAAACCAACTCGGGAAATGTCGTGTCCAGGGGGGCATTTTTCTGTTCAGCAAGAAGGCCGGCATCGCAGATGCCGGCCTGAACAGTGTCCCTGTATATTGCCCAAAGTACAGCTAGTTCTCTCGCAAGTTCTAATGGCCATGCCAGACTACATTCATGAACCGCACCGACCGTCTATTTGCCCTGCTGCTGGAATTGCGTGGCGACAGTTGGACGCGGGCTGAATATCTCGCTGAGACCTTTCAGGTCAGCGTGCGAACCGTTTACCGCGATATCGCTGCTCTCAATGAATCTGGCGTTCCAGTCGTCAGCCTTGCAGGTAAAGGTTACCGTTTGATGGACGGCTATTTTCTCCCCCCTCTCCAGTTCACAGCGCCTGAAGCACTACTTTTGATGTTGGGCGCAGATGCCATTTCAGGAGCGGTTGACGGTGAGTATGCCCAGGCCGCATCTGCCGCCGTCCAGAAATTGTCTGCGGCGCTGCCGGAGAGCCAACAGACGGAAGTAAGGCGGTTACGAGAAGCGCTTAAAGTGATTGCCGCTCCGAGCGAACCGGATCTGAAATGTTTGCCAGCACTGCGGGGGGCGATTCTCGGTCATCTTGTGGTCCGTTTCGAATACCGTAAACCGGGCGAGGATGTCATGACCCGTGAGGTCTACCCGCTGCGACTGGTTCATCTCTATGGAGTCTGGCTCCTTGGTGCCTTTGATCCACTCAGGAATGCGTTACGTACCTTCCGTCTGGGCAGGATCGGAGGTCTCCAAGTCACTAAACAGACCTTTGAGGTCTCTCCCGACTGGACCTTCCATTCCGCTGCTGATGACGCTCGCCGGAATCAGACGGTCAAGCTGCTGTTCGCTCCAGAACTCTATCCCCTCCTGCTAGAGCGGCCCAGCTACTTTCAAACGGAGGTGCATGTCGAACTGGGGTTGCCTCGGTAAAACATACTTTCAGTTACGCCGCAACACCTTGATTGATCTGCTCGAATTCTAACGGACTTCGGTATCCCAGCGTTGAGTGTCTCCGCTGACGGTTGTAAAACACCTCAATAAACTCAAAAACCTGCGTTCTCGCCTCCTGGCGAGACTCAAAGACTTGGCCCAAAAGCAACTCACGCTTCAGGGTCGAGAAAAAGCTTTCTACGACGGCGTTATCGAAACAATCCCCTTTCCTCCCCATGCTGCCCCGGATGTTCTGCTCCGCCAGTGTCTGCTGATACAGATGACTGCTGTACTGACTTCCCCTGTCGCTATGGTGAATCAACCCCGGCGGCGGTTGCCGCCGGTCAACGCCCATCTGAAGGGCTGCCAGGGGTAGATCGGTGGTCAAGCGCTCTCCCATGGCCCATCCCACTACTCTCCGCGAATGCAAATCCATCATCACGGCCAGATACAACCATCCTTCTTTGGTCGGCAAATACGAAATATCGCCAGCCCAGACCGTATTCGGCTTCTGAACTTGAAACCTCCGGCCCACCAGGTCAGGGACAGGCTGGCGTCCAGGTGCGGCCTTGGTCGTGACCTTGTACTTCCTGCGGCTCTTCCCTCGCAGGCCCAGTTCGCGCATCAAGCGTGCCACACGACGTCGGGAACACAAAAAACCTCTGGCTTTCAGTTCCGCGTGGATCCGAGGGACGCCGTAGCGTCCCTTGCTTTGCCCATGAATGGCTTCGATCTCTTCACCGAGCTGCTCATCCACGGTTTTCCTTTTGCTGATCGGCCGTCCTCGCCATGAGAAGTAACCCGCCCTGGTTACGCCGAGCATCCGGCACATCACGTCCAGATAGAACTCGCCTCGATGCGCTTCGATGAACTCGAACACGCTCAGTTTTCCTTGGCGAAGAAGGCCACTGCTTTTTTTAGGACATCACGTTCCTGACGCGCGATTTCCAGTTCACGCCTCAACCGTTTGATCTCGGCCTGCTCTTCGGTCAGGTTCTGTTTGCCCTTCCCGGGAAAAGCCCGCTCTCCGGCTTTTTTCTCCTGGCGGATCCAGCCATAGAGGCTCGAATCGCTGATCCCGAGGTCGCGTGCGACCTTGGGAACTGACTGATCCGGCTCGCTGGCCAGCCGGATGGCTTCCAATTTGAATTCCCTGCTGTACTTGACCCGCTCTCCCATCTGCCACCTCGCTTGGATTGTGGCGTTTCTTCAGGTATGCAGAATCGAGGTAGGCCCAAACCAGGTGGAACTGAAGTGATCCTGCTGGTCCGAGATGTCCGTGACATCCTGCCGTGGGTTATGTCCTGGGGAGCCGGAGTGCGGATCCAGGAACCACCAGTACTTCGGGAACTGATCCACGAGGAAGCGCAGAAGATCCTCCTGACATAGGGCTGTCACTGCTGGGGAGCAGGCTGGACTCAGGAGGAACAACCTATGACTCAATCACTTCCGACCAACCTGAGTTTCGTTACCCTGCATACCCCCGACTACCCCCGCGCCAAAGCGTTTCTGGTGGACGTTTTAAGATTTACTCCCACAGAGGAGCGCCCTGGAGCTAATGCGTTCGTCTCCGAGAATGGGGCAGGTTTAGCACTCCGCGAAAACCTGGACGTTCAGTCTCCACTTGGACAAGGTGTGACCATCTTCTTCACGGTCCCGGATCTCCAGACCTACTACGCCCAGGTGGTCGAAGGAGGTGCCCAGATTGTTGAGCCGATTCACGACATGCCGTTCGGCGCGACTTTTACGCTAGCCACTCCGGACGGTCACTGGCTGGGCTTCTGGCAGGGAGAAACATGAAATTGAACTATCTGAGCCTGACAGTTGCGGACATGACGCCCGCCTGAGCCCAAGTTGAGCAAGGCATCAGGCGAGAGCGCCCACGATGCCCTGCAGCGCCACATTGATGAGCATGACGCCCGCCTGAGCCACATGGAAAACCACTTGGGTATGCATGTCCCCCGCGGCAGCGCCAGCATCATGATCGACTTGCCGGGGTCCGGCAAGAGCCACTACCTTAAAGCGCACTACCTCAACCACGGTGTCCACATGCATGTGGATGTGGACGCCCTCGAGCACTTGGCAACCGGTGAGCACGATTTCAAATACCCCAGCCACTCTCCCGATTCGCACCCCACGAAGGGCGGCCAGCCCCACCCGCAGGCAGGCCAGCGCATCAAGAGGACCTATGACGAGGGCAACCCTGTGCATGTTGAGGTGGCGCACCCGGTCAACAAGCGCCTTGAAGCGCATATGTTCAGCGAGTTTTCAAAGCGGCGTACCCCTATGGTTTATCTCAGAACTTGCACCTGAACAGGGAGCCAAAAAGCGCTCCCAGAGCTGAAAATCTGGAAGTGTGTACAAACAGGTTTCAGGGGAGCGCGCCCATGTTCTCGCACAGCGGATTCTGGACATTCCAGAGACGCTGTACCAACGGCGAAGCCTGGAGGCTTCGCTGCACCTCTTCCACAGTCCAGGTCAGAAGACCAAGTTCAGCCAGGCAGAGGGAGTCAGCCCCAGTGCACTCAGCCGTTTCTTCAACATCTACGACTGGGATTCAGACCGTTGCTGGGAAGAGATGCAGGACACCCAATGGCGCATCCTGTTGGAGGCAGCTCGTCACAAACGCAGACCTCGTCTGCGTCTCAGTGTGGACCTGACCACGGTGGAAAAGGTGGGGACCCAGTTGCCCTTTGTCAGTGTGTACAACGGTAGACATGGCATCCACCTGGTCGTCCTGTTTGCCGAGTATGGGGAACTGAAGTTCCCCATTTCCTACCGGGTGTACCAGGGCAAGCACACCAGCACGCCCGTCACTCTGGCGCTCGACCTACTGGAAGAGGTGCCGGACTTCGTCGGGAAGCGCTTTCAGGTCTGCGTACTGGCAGACAGTGGATTCGAATCCGCTGTCTTTCTGGAAGGCGTGCGGCACCTCGATTTCGAGTTCGTGGTGGGTGTGAGGAGCAACCGGCGCACGGACCATCCTGGGCGGGTGACGGTGGCGGACTGTCCCCATGCAGGGTATGTCAACCTTGCCAACTGGCCCCTGGAAACGCTGTCTCTGGGGAGAGTAGATCGTGGGGACCGTGAATTCTTCGCGGTGTCGTCTGAACTGCTGGAGGGGGACGAGATCGTTGCTGAGGGTGCGCATCGCTGGGGGGTGGAATCCTTCTTTAAGGAAGGTAAGCACCAGTTTGGGTTGGCGCAGTTCGCGCTGCGAACTGCCAGGGGTCTGGACCGCTGGATTCTGATGGTCTTCCTGGCCTTCACCCTGACCATGCTGCATCGCTCAGAAGGGATGACCTTGAAAGAGGCAGCACGCCTGGCCCTGTATACCCTGTTCCCAGAGATTAGGCTGAACCACCTTCTCAACCTGATCCAAAAAGAACGAGAATTTCTTCTCCAGCACGGCTATTCGCTCAGCTATGCAAGGTGCAACTTATGAGGTTTACGTTCCTGAGCGAACATGGGATTGCCCCCTGTATCCGGCTACGGAGTGACACCAAGATGGA
>NZ_BNAL01000062.1 GCF_014653275.1 Deinococcus piscis | reverse complement strand
GGCCGCCTAGCGCCGTGCAGCTGGCACGGATTTCTCCAAAAGGGCCGGCGCTGAGCTGTTTGCTCCAGCTTGTCCGGTTCGCCGGCACGCGGTTCAGGGCAATGATGGGTCCGATGCGCGCCAGATTACGCTCCATCGCATGGCTACCCAGCAGGGCGCTGAGGCTGGCCGGTTCTCCTGACTGGGGCATGGGTTGATCCTAGGGGGTTTGGCAAAGGTTTGCCAGGGGCCAGATGGTCAGTGGACCATGCGCTTCCTGAGTGATTGATTCTCTATTAGAAGATAAAAAAAGAAAGAAAAAAAGAATGATCAATCATTCAAGGGGACCTCGCCTTTGCCGTCTATGACGTCAGATTGAGGCCAAACTGGGCGAAGTGCCACCGTTAATTGGGCGAAGTGCCACCGTCTATCCCTTACAAACTGGACAAAGTGCCACCGTCTCTGGGAGAGCAACTGGGCGAAGTGCCACCGTTAATTGGGCGAAGTGCCACCGTTAATTGGGCGAAGTGCCACCGTCTCTGGGAGAGCAACTGGGCGAAGTGCCACCGTTAATTGGGCGAAGTGCCACCGTCTATCCCTTACAAACTGGGCGAAGTGCCACTGGTAACTTTGTGGGGGACACCTATCAGAAGCAGAGCTGAGCCCTGGTATCTGTCAAGGTGGAAGTGTACTTGCCCTCCTAGAGCAGTTCTCTAAATTACGCTATGCGTAACGCCGTTTAGGGCCTAGCGAGGTTGTGCGCGAGTACAGCCAGAACGACGCGGAGCTTGAGTGACGCCAGAGTTTTGGTCTGAACGGAACGAATTTGCGCTTCTACGAGCGCAGAGAAGACCGTTTCAATGCGTTTGCGAATTCTGGGATGGCGAGAATCTCGCCATCCCGTGTCGTATTTGGTGTTCTTCTTGGGTGGATACACGTAGCCTAGACAGCAATAGCCTTTGTCGCCAATGATGGTTGGGCCTTCAAACTCTGGCCACCTGAGATTCAGCTCGTAACTCACCGTAACGTCGTGGAGGTTTGCAGGTCGGATGACGTACTGAACGATTTGTCCACCTGGTGTGACCCAGGCGTGCAACTTGTATCCGAAGAACTCACCCTGAGTTCCGAAACCCCACTTTGCTCCTGGGAATTGACAAAGATGAGTGCGTTTGGGACGGCAAATGGGGAGGGGCATCGAATCAATCACAACCTCGGCGCACGGCTGAGCTGGGCTGGCAACATGTTCCAAGAGTGGTAAAAGCTTGATGCCCCTGGTGTAAGCCTGTGTGTAGGAAGGAAGACCGGGACGGTCTTCCTTGAGGATGTTCCACCAGATGGAAGCAAATGGATGCTTGAAGATGAGACGGGAGAGCAGCAGAGCAACCAGCATGGCATCTGTGACCTTCTGGTGCTGGCAGGATTTCCGGTCACTGAAGTGCTTCCTGGCCCAGAGATAGAGGTGGCGAATGACGTGTCGACGTCCTAAACTATGGTGGAGACGATATTTAGCCATGTCGTCTCTATTTTTATGTGCCTGAGACGCAGTTCGCCAGAGTTGAGGCAGGCCCTAAACGGCGTGCGTAGAATCCCACTCCGCATGGCTCCATTCTCCGTCCTGCTCACTGTTTTGCACTCACTCCGTTCGCCAAAAAGACAAAGCGTCCTTTTGTCAATGCTCTAGAATCACAATCACCTTTTGCAACTTTGCAACGATGTCCGCAATTTTGCCAAAGCAGACAGATTGGATGCGCTACCCTGCAATCAACGTGGCGGAATTTATTGTGACTGAGGCCTTTGGGGGCGCGGGCGAAGCAGGCGAGGTCAAAGTCTTTGAAGCGGTCAAGGCGGCCTACGCAGGAGATGAAGCCCTGGGCTTCTGGAAGTATCCCCTGGTTACAAGAGAGACGGTCCGCGAGCCGGACATCCTGGTGGCCGACCCAGAGCTGGGCCTGGTTGTCATTGAGGTGAAGAGTTTGCCTCTCGATATCATTGGTGCAGTCACTGGTTACCGCTGGGACCTCACCCGACCCTATTACGGCAAGACACACCTCAATCCTTACGAGCAAGCTCGTAAGCAGGCTCAGGCACTGGGAGAAGTGGCCGTCCGCAAATCAGGTCTTACCCAACTGGCCACCCGCGCCATTGTGGCGGTGCCACTGATCACGCGGGAGGCCTGGAACGAGCGCTTTGGCACTCTCCTGAGTGATGTCCCCATGCTCTTTGCAGATCAGCTGACCCCGGCGCAACTGCGCCGGGCGCTGGAATTGACTCCACCCGTACGGTATGGAGAAGCTCTCAATGACGAGGACTGGTTAAATCTGCGCCGAGCGCTGGGGACCAGTGGCAGTGTCCCTAAACGGCAAGTCCGTTACCTACAGGCTCCGCTGGAGTCTCGGCGCAAGATTGATCTGATCGCCCGCACCGCTCGGCATCTGCACGCCTTCGATCTACAGCAGGAGTTGATTGCCAAAACCATTCCACCGGGTCCCCAACGCATCCGGGGGATTGCTGGCAGTGGCAAGACGGTGTTATTGGCTCAGAAAGCCGCCAACATGCACCTGCGGCACCCGGACTGGAACATCGCGCTGGTCTTCTTCTCGCGTTCGCTCTACGACCAGATTAAATTTCAGGTGAATCATTGGCTGAAACAAGCCACCAATGGGGAGGTCACTCTGGACAGTGCCCAGCATCGGCTGCGCATCCTGCATGCCTGGGGGTCCAAGGATCAGCCAGGCTTCTACAGAAGCCTGGCTTCACAGATTGGGGTGGAGCCGCTGACGGTCGCCAACACACCCGACGCTTCGCCCACAGCGAAGCTGCTATTTGCCTGTAAAGCCCTGCTTGATGACGCCAAGGCAACTGGCCAGTCCCTACAGATCTTCGACGCGGTCCTGATTGACGAAGGTCAGGACCTGGTCCACGAGAAAGCAGAACTCTCCTTTGAAGAAAAGCAGGCGTTCTACTGGATGGCCTATCAGTCCCTACGGCCAGTGGCCCGCGACGCACTGTTAGACACTGGGGAGGCGGAAGCCCGGCGACTGATCTGGGCCTATGACGAAGCCCAGTCACTCGATACCCTGACCATTCCGACGGCAAGAGCTCTATTCGGGGATGCAGGAGCGCAGGTGTTTGGTGCGGGCGCTTCGTATAAGGGTGGCATCAAGAAGTCGGAGATCATGAACCGCTGTTACCGGACGCCCGGTCCAGTGTTGCTGGCGGCCCATGCACTCGGCATGGGCCTCTTGCGGGAAGCAGGCATGCTGGCTGGGTTGACCAACAAAAAAGACTGGACCGCCATTGGCTATGAAGTGGAAGGCAGATTCCAAAGCGGGAGTGAGGTGACCCTGACCCGCTCAGCTGCGAATTCCCCCAATCCGCTGGTCCAGTTCACCGATGAACCGTTGGTGACTTTTCAGCATTATCCCGACCGTCAGGCTGAACTGAGGGCACTGGTGAACTCCATCCAGCATGACTTGACTGAAGGGGGACTTCAGCCCAGCCGTCATCTGTTGGTGGTGACGCCGGGTCTGGAATGGCAGCCATACAATCTGCAGCGCGAGGTCTTCCAGGCCCTGCGGAAAGCTGGCATTAGTGTCTATCTGCCCGGCAACAAGGATGTCAATGTCCCTAAACAGAAGTGGCCGAATACTGATCCCAACGGCTTCTGGCGCGATGGGGCGGTGACGGTCAGCCCGGTGATGCAGGCCAAGGGGAATGAAGCGGACGTGGTGTATGTGGTCGGTCTTGACCACATTGCAGCGCAGGAGGACAGCATCAAACTGCGCAATCAGCTGTTCGTTGGGATCAGCCGCAGTCGCGGCTGGGTTCACCTGAGTGGCGCGGGGATGGCTGGGCTGCCTCTGACGGGTGAGATAAAGCGTGTGATCACAGCTGGAGATACCCTGCGTTTCACTTACCGTCAGCCCAGGAGGCAACTGGACGATGTGGAGTAGCGCGGGCCCGGACATCAAGTGAACCACCTCGGAAGCTGAATCCTTTTGAGATGCCAACCTCAGTTCCCTGGTGACAGGAAGGATGCAACCGTATTCTCCGCCGTTCGGGGATTGAAACACCTCAACGCGGGTGTATGCGGGCCGACTCTCTCAACACAGCAGGACTGAACGCTGACCGGTCCAGTGCCCATTCCCGACTTCAAATCAAGCGTGCCTCACACGTGCACCCGCAAAACCCTTTACTCTGCATCTGTGAACACCAGCCCCTGGTCTGAGACAAGCAACGTGGACAAGGACCCGGCGCCTGAAATCGTGGACATCCTCTGGATGGATGATCAGGAAGCACATCTACTCCTCCCTGATGGCAGTGAAGCTGTTTGGCCTATCGGTGCCCTAATCGGTCAGCTTAAAGGGGTTGAGCAGCTCAGCCTCAAAGTCACTGGTGGCGATCTGGAGCTGATTCCCATTCAGCCTGCCCTGGTTTCCGCTTGAGCGGACCTATCCTCCGGCTGGACCGCGGCACCCTGATCATGCAAGACCCACCAGAAGTGGTCAGACACTACTTCATCTGGGATGAGCGCAGTCAGTCCTGGCGGGCCATGGGCATGAGGTACCGGGACATCGCCCTGGGGCTGAAGCAAGCAGGCTTTGAGTTCGGGGACCGCGCCCGGGGATTCAGTGATCTCCAACTCACTTACGCCCGTGAGATCACCCCTTACCGTCACCAGAGCGAAGCCCTCAATGCCTGGAAACAGGCTGGCCGGCAGGGTGTCGTCGTCTTGCCCACCGGGGCTGGAAAAACCCTGGTGGCCCAGCTGGCCCTGAAGGATACTCCCCGCAGTGCCCTCATCTGTGTCCCAACCCTGGACCTCCTGCAGCAGTGGTACACCGGTCTGCTGGCCGCCTTCCCCGACACCAACATTGGTCTGCTGGGAGGAGGCAGCCACGATGAAACGCCCTTACTGGTGTCCACCTATGACTCTGCCGCGATCCACGCTGAGGAACTGGCGGGCCGCTACGCCACCCTGATCTTCGACGAGGTGCATCACCTGCCGTCTGACTTCAACCGCTCCATCGCGGAGATGTGCATTGCTCCTTACCGGCTGGGTCTCACCGCCACCCCCAAACGCAGTGACGGGAGGGAAGCAGATCTGGACCGACTGGTCGGTCCTGTGGTCTACGCCGTGTCGTCTGAAGACCTGTCCGGCGACACTCTGGCCGACTACCGGGAGGTCATCATCCGGGTGAAGCTCAGTCCCAGCGAGCAGGGGCGCTATGACAGTTTGATGGCCCTACGCAACGACTATCTGCGGACCTACGGTATCCGGATCGGCTCGCTGAAAGGCTGGCAGGAATTCATTCGTGCCAGCGGTACGGTGGAAGGCCGCAGGGCCTTCCTGGCGCACAAAGAGGCCAAGAGCATCGCCTATGGGACAGAAGGCAAGTTGCGGGTCCTGGAAGAACTTCTGGCCCAGCACCCGGAGGAGCGGACCATCATCTTTACCAACGACAACGTCACGGTGTACCGCATCAGCCGCGAGTTCCTGATTCCGGCCATCACCCACCAGACTCCCACCAAAGAGCGGCACGGATTGCTGGAGCGGTTCCGCTCCGGCGAGTACCGCCTGCTGGTCACCAGCCGAGTACTGAACGAAGGGGTCGATGTGCCTGAAGCCAGCGTAGCGGTGGTGCTTTCCGGCACTTCTACTGAGCGTGAGCATATTCAGCGCCTGGGCCGCATTCTGCGGAAAGCCCAGGGGAAGAAAGCGGTGCTTTACGAGATCATCACTGAAGGCACCACCGAGGAGCGGGTCAGCCAGCAGCGCCGCGGACAGTGGCAACCTGGGAATATGCCAGATGTCTCCATCACTTCCTGGGAGGAGCTCAATGCTCCCCACTGAGTTGCTGAGCTTCCGGGTGAAGGGGGGCGTGGTCGAACCGCGCCGCTTGAAGGCGACTCCCGGCAACCTTGAACTGGCCGAAACGCTCATCGGTACCTTTGAGCAACATCTGGGCCATCCGCGTTACGAGCTGAAGGTAGTGGTACGGAAAATCCTTCAGGCTACGTTCGAAGATTCCGTAGCTTTAAGCAGTTTAACCCAG
>NZ_BNAL01000061.1 GCF_014653275.1 Deinococcus piscis | reverse complement strand
TCGTCTTCAGGAGTCAGTTGGGGGTCAAGTCGTCTGATGACTTAGTCTACACCCGGAAGCTACTTAGAGACCCGGATATAGAGAAACTTAGCGAAGCGCCGTCCTCACGGGAGGATGGTCTAGACTGGCTGGCGTTAAAGGAGTTGATAGACATGACCAAAAAATCTGGAATTTCCGCATCCAATCTGGTGCTGATGGGTGGTCTGGCGGCCCTGCTGCTGGACCGCAATCTGCGTGACCGCGTGGTGGGCACCACCCGCTCTGCCTACGGCCAGGGCCGTGAACTACTGGAAGAAGAAGTGGTTCCCGCGCTGAGCGTGGCCGCCACGCAGGCCGAGCGCCGCGCCCGCCGCCTGGCCCGCGAAGGCCAGCAGGCCCTGCACGACTGGCGGCACGATGACGCCCCCGAACTGGTAGGCCGCGCTCAGGGTTTGCTGGAGACGGCTGCCGAGCGGGCGACCCGCCTGGCTGCCGACGCCCAAAAAGAGTGGCACAGCCGCGCCGAGCAGGCCGAAGACACGCTGCAAGGGGTCCGCAAAGACGCCCGCCGCAGCGTGATGGGACTGGCCGACCAGGGTGAACATCAGGTCAAGCAGGCGCGCCGCACGGCCCGTCACGCCGCACGCCAGGGCAGCGAACAGCTTGGAGACCTGCAGAGCAGCTTCCTGGGCTTCCTCAGCCGCAGCGGAGATGAGCTGGAAGACCGCCGCCGCCAGATGGAGCGCGACTTGAACCGTGCCCGCCGCGACGCCGAACGTGAACTGCGCAGCACCAAGCGGGACTGGCAGGCCCACAAGCTGGAGCGCGCCATTGAGAAGAAAGTCGCCCCGCTGCACAAGATGGCCGAGCGTGAATTTGGCCGCTTTGAAAAAGACGTGCTCAAGCAAAAGCGTCTGGCCGAGCGCCAGGCCCGCTCGGGCGGTGGCCTGGGCGGCGGCACCGTCCTGCTAGGCCTGCTCGGCGCTGGCGCGGTGGCGCTGGCCCGTATGCCTGAAGCCCGCACAGCCGTGCTCGAAGGCGTGGAGAAAGTCTCCCCTGACGCCCGTCACCATCTGGAGCGCGTAGGTCGCTCCTTCAAGGCCAGCGTGGGCGAAATGTGGATCGAAGGCCCCAAGCCCAGCACCAACCCCGCACCAACGGCCAACAAGAGCGTGGCGGCAACTGGCGACGCCTCCAAAGACAGCGGCAACCCCAAGACGGGCGCTGAAGCTCCGGCCAGCATTGACAAGCCCGCAGACAGCAGCACCCAGGCCAAGCCTGCCCCGAATGACCGCCTGAGCGGCAGCGAGAGCGGCCACACGCCCAAAGCCTGAACCGGTTCGGCCAGGTCCAGTTAACCGAGTCAACACACCTGGAAGCTCCCAAGCCCTGCCCACCGTGGCAGGGTTTTTTTGGGTCTGTTGCGAGAATTTTTACCCTGTCCACAGGCCCAACCTGAAACCGGGCGGCAGCGCCACAATGATGACTGAAGTGTCCATGCCGCCACAGGCCACAGAAATCATTCCCTATGACTTCATGCCGCGTAACATGTGTTCTTTGACTTCTGTGGGCCGGGTTGCCTCACTCCAAACTGAGCGATTCAACCGCCATCCGTATGAGAGCCGAAGTGAATAAGGATATTTGTTATCCGGTGACACTTACGGCACAATAGAAAGCGTTCAGTTCAGCAGCGGGCCTAGCGGCCAGTCTTTGTGGCGTGGCCCGGTACAGGCGAGCCCCTACAGAAGAGCTCAGTACAGGAGACAAGAGCAAAGTTTGCCTTCACTCGGTACACGGCGCGGCTTTTTGCTGCCCTGCCGGACAGCTCGGAAAGCCCTGGTTTCGCCAGGACCCAGCTGCTGAACACGCCCCGGAGGAAACATATGACTGCAACCCCATCCCGCACTGGTAGCCTGCTTCAGTCTGCCCGCATCCACCGCAACCCCACCGTGCCTGAGCTCTATGAGCATGCCCTGCGCCTGGGCGAAGGCCAGATCGCCCAGGGCGGGCCGCTGGCCGTCCGGACCAACAAGGCTGGCCGCAGCCCCAAAGACCGCTTTATCGTCGAAGACGAGCTGACCAAGGACGCCGTGTGGTGGCAAGGCTTCAACCAGCCCATCAGCACGGACGTGTTTGACCGGCTGCTGGACAAGATGCTGGACTACGCCAAGGACAAGGAACTGTTCGTGCAGGAGCTGTACGCCGGCACTGACCCGGAGCAGCGCATCTCGGTGCGGTTCATTCAGGAAATGGCCTACCACTCGCTGTTCGTGAACAACATGTTCGTGCGCCCCACCGCCGAGGAGCGCCAGAACTTTGAAGCCGACTGGACTGTGCTGAATATCCCCAGCTTTACCGCTGACCCCGCAGTGGACGGCACCCGCACCGATACCTTCATCCTGGTGAATTTCAGCGAGAAAATGATCATCGCGGGCGGTACCCAGTACGCAGGCGAAAACAAGAAGGGCATCTTCGGCGTGCTGAACTTCTTGCTGCCTGAACGCGGCGTCATGCCGATGCACTGCTCGGCCAACGTGGGCGAGGGCGGCGACGTGGCGCTGTTCTTTGGCCTGTCGGGCACCGGCAAGACCACCCTGAGCGCCGACCCGACGCGGAAGCTGATTGGCGACGACGAGCACGGCTGGACCGACTCCGGCGTGTTCAACTTCGAGGGCGGCTGCTACGCCAAAGTGATTAACCTGAACCCCGAAGCCGAGCCCGCCATCTACCGCACCACCCACACCTACGGGACCGTACTGGAAAACGTGGTGCTGGACGAGAACCGCGTACCTGATCTGGACGACGGTTCTCTCACCGAGAACACCCGCAGCGCCTATCCCATCGAGCAGATTGACAACATTCAGCCCGGCTCTATTGCCGGACACCCCAAGAACGTGGTCTTCCTGACCGCCGACGCGTTCGGTGTGCTGCCTCCCATCTCGCGCCTGACGCCGGAGCAGATGGAATACCAGTTCATCAGCGGCTTTACGGCCAAGATTCCTGGCACCGAGCTGGGCGTCACCGAGCCGCAGCCCACGTTCAGCACCTGCTTTGGCGCGCCTTTCATGCCCCGCCACCCCGGCGAGTACGCCGAACTGCTGTCGCGCAAGGTCAAAGAGCACGGGTCAGCCGTGTGGCTGGTCAACACCGGCTGGACCGGCGGCCAGTACGGCGAAGGCAAACGCATGAGCATCCGGCACACCCGCGCCATGATCAACGCAGCGCTGGAAGGCAAACTGGATAACGTGGAATTCGAGACCGAGCCGTTCTTCGGCCTGAGCATTCCCAAAGAAGTGCCCGGCGTGCCCAGCGAAGTGCTGAACCCCCGCGAAGCCTGGGCCGACAAGGACGCCTACGACACCACCGCCAAGAAGCTGGCGGGCATGTTCCGCGAGAACTTTGGGCGCTTTGAAGAAGGTGTGCGCCCTGAAGTGACGGCGTCGATGCCTGAGCACGCTTAAGGGTCCAAGAGTCTAAAAGTCGGAAGGTCTAAGGGCAGCCACTGCTTATCCCTTAGACCTTCTTCTCTTGAGCCCTTAGACCCTTAGACTTTGCGACCCTTAGACCTTCACAGCATTTGCAGAGGACTGCTCAGCGCCGCCGCTTCGGGCGTGAACTGAGGCAACTCCTCGAGCGGGCGGCCCTGGGCGTCCACCACTTTGCCATACAGCATGTGCGGGGTGGCGTGGTCAATGCGGACCTGATAGATGCCCGCGCCCTCCGCGCCTACGGCTTTGGGCACCACGGTGGGATGCTGGCCGCGAGTGTGGCCTTCCAGAAAACCAGCGGTGTAAGCGTCGCCGCGCACCAGCACTTCCTGCACCGTGCCCACCTTGCCCGCAAACTTACGGGCACTCCAGTCCTTTTGCTTGGCAATCAGGCGCTGCAGCCGCTCAGTCTTGACCTCGCGGGGCAGGTCGGTGAAGTGCTTGTAGCTGGGCGTGCCGGGGCGGGCCGAGTAGATGAACATATACGCGCTGTCGTAGCCCACTTCGTCGTAGAGGTCCAGGGTCTGCTGGAAGTCCTCTTCGGTTTCGCCCGGAAAGCCCACGATGATGTCGGTGTACAGCACGGCGTCAGGCATGTGCCTGCGAATCTGGGCAATGTGGGTCAGGTACTTCTCGCGGTTGTACTCGCGGGCCATGCGGCGCAGCACCCGGTCCGAGCCGCTCTGCACGGGCAAGTGGATGAACTCGCACACGGCGGGCGTCTCGGCCATGGCCTGAGCCACGTCCTCGGTAAAGTTCATGGGGTGGGAGGTGGTGAACTTGATGCGCTCTATGCCGCTCGCGCCCACCATCCGCAGCAGGTCGGCAAAGCTGGGATATCCGGCCAGCCGCGCCCCCTGGTCTACGCCATAGGCATTGACGTTCTGGCCCAGCAACGTGACTTCGCGCACGCCGGCGGCCAGCTGCATGTCCAGCTCGCGCAGGATGTCGTCAGGCGAGCGGCTGACCTGCGGGCCACGGGTGGTCGGCACGATGCAGTAGGTGCAGTGGTGGTCGCACCCGCGCATGATGGTCAGGTGGGCCTGCAACTTGCCCTGTGGGGGCGGGGGAATGTGTTCATGCAGCTCATCACGGAAGTTCAGCGCCCAGAAGCGCTCGTTGCTTTCGAGCGCCTTGCCGATATCCAGCAGGCTGCCGGGGCCAATCAGCACATCTACCTCGAACTTGCGGGCGATCTGCTGGCCTTCTTCGAGCTGCGCGAGGCAGCCCATCATGCCCACCACCAGCGGGCGCTTCTGCTTTTCTTTACGCAGTTCGCCCAGTACCGAGCGGACCTTGTCCACCGGCTTGCCGCGCACCGCGCAGGTGTTCAGCAGCACAAAATCGGCGCTGTCTATATCTTCGACCAGGTCGGCTCCCAGGCTGACCAGCTGCGACTGCACCAGGTGCGTGTCGTACTCGTTCATCTGGCAGCCGTACGTGACTACATGAGCTTTCACAGTTTTTCTCTCCTCAGGGCTGACCGGATGGATTCCGGGGCCACGCTGCGCCAGCGGCCCAGAGAGGCTGGGCACCGGCAGGAGCACCATCTTAGCGCCTGGGCCACGCAGCATCAGGCATATGGTGCCCCATGTCTCTCAGGGCCACACCGGGCGCAAGGTCGGTGCCCCGGGCGCTGTTACTGACGGCGCTGTTACTGGCAGCCCTATCTGTTCAGCCCGCTGAGGCTGCACCCGCCGCAGCGTCAGGTCAAAATCCATCAACTCCTGCCCCAGCAGCACGGTCCGCACCTGTCCCTGCACCTGCGCTGCGCCGCCGCTAAGGCCCAGGTTGGCCGTCAGGTTGGCGGCGTGGCGGTTGCCCTTCTCGAACAGCTGCGCACTCAGCGAGCCGCCCTCCCCCACCGGGATAAATTCGCCGCTGAAGGTGTAGCTCTTGTTGCTGCGCAGGTTGGTCAGCACGCCCGCCGCGCTGCCGTCTTTCTCGGAGACATCCAGCACCAGCCGCGCCGCCGACTCGCCCGTTAGCCCCCTAAGCACGCCCTCGTAGGTGCCGCTATACCGGGCTTCCAGCGGCGAATAAGGCGGCGGCCCGCCCCTCAGCACCGCGCAGCCAGACAGGAACGCCGGGGCCAGCAGCAAAGACACCTTCGCAAAGTTCATCATGTCCACACCCTAGAACCCCGATCAGCGCGGCGGATGAACTGCTCGGAAGCCTCCTCACATTTGAGGATTCCTCATGGTCTTTAAACGCCCGATCACGTAAGCGTCAGTTTGGGAGCGCAGGATAAAGGCATGAAAAAAATTGCATTGATGGCTTTGGGCTTGACTGGCGTTCTGGCTAGCTGCGGCGGTGGCACTGTGAATGATAGCCGTCCTCCTACCACTGATTGGCAGCTAGCTGCAGATGTCAAGGACTCAGCAACTGGTCAAACCATTCGCAAAGGTACTTATGTAATTTGTGATAACGCGAATACTACTGTGCAGGCTAGCGCCAGTTGGGCTGCTGGTACTGAACGGGTTGAATTGCTGGCACGTGGAGTTAAGAGTGGCACCGTCAAAAATCTTGGCTATAAGACGGTAAACCCTGCTAACGGTGGCTCCAGCCAACTCCTGTTCACCTTCGGTCCCAAAATGGCTCCTCTGAGTCTGAACGCTCAATCCATTACTGTGAATCCCATTACTCGTAACGTCAAAGTTTTGGGTTACACGAATCTAGGAATTCAGACCCGCAGCGCCAACGGCACTATTGTGAGTGCCCCAAGCTATTCGCAGTACTCTTTCCCCGTGCTGGAAACCTGTACCGTCAGCTAAGTCCTACCACTCACGAAAAAGCCCCCTTCACCGGGGGCCTTTTTTTATGGCGTTTTTGTGGGTTTACTGCCCGAACATGCGCAGGACCGGACGCCACCAGGGAATGGCGAGCAGCAGCGGAATCCAGGCCAGGATGGTCCAGAGCAGCGCCCCGCGCCAGCGGGTGATTTCGTCATTGACAGCAGCTGGCGTGGGCGTGGGGGCCGGGGTTCCGTCAGCCACAAAGACCGGAGCAGCGCGGGCTGGGGCTTTGGCGGCGCGGTTGGCCATCGTGGCGAAGACAGCGGCAAGCAGGCCCAGGCCCAGGTGCTCCCAGCCAAAGCTGTCGCGGGGGCCATCGGGGAAAGGGGCCATGCCGCCCATACCCATCATGGCAAAGAGGGCCAGGCCCAGCAGGACTTGCAGGTGGATGCTGCCCATGAAAGACGCAAACGGTGCGCGGGAAGTCATCGGGCCGCGTGCACGCACGCCCGAAAAAGCGTTGACCAATGCCCAGATGCCGGTCAGCAGGACCAGCCAGCGGACCCAACTATGAGCCGTGAGCAGCAGAAGATAAGTGTTGTCCATGCCCTACAGGCTAGTTGACCTACCGACAGGTTGTCTATTCGTGTCCCTCATGCTTCCCTGGTCAAAAATTGTAACTTCCGGCAGGTTATGCATCCTCTAGGCTTCATCCGACTTTAATGACACACATGCTATGGTCATGAGGTATTCACCTTACAAAAACATTACAAAAAGGAGACTTATGCAGAAACGATTTGCCGTGCTGGCCCTGGGCCTAACCGTCGCTCCTCAGTACCTGACAGGTTGAAGGAAACGTTGTCTGGATCGCAGAAAAATATGAAGCAGGGCGGCTT
>NZ_BNAL01000060.1 GCF_014653275.1 Deinococcus piscis | reverse complement strand
TTTTTGACAGTACGTTCACTTTGACAGGCTGGACACTCCGGCATCCTGTTAGTAAATCACGTCTTTACAGCCACTACCGGGATAGGCAATGGCCGCAGTTACGCTCAGGACACAGGAGGCACCATATGACCATGGGAGACCAGATCAAGGCAGATATGCCCATCCTCTGCGCCGACGGCAACGAACACGGTAAAGTTGACCACCTCGACGGCGAGTACATCAAGATTACCAAGGACGCTCATGGACAGCATCACTGGCTCCCCCTGAGCACAGTTGACCATGTTGACCAGCATGTCCACCTGAAATTGAAGCATGAAGAAGTGAAGCAGCAGATGCTCAGTGAAGACCCGCATCCTGAACACCGCAAGTAAAATAATTGCCAGAAACGAAGAAGGCATCCAGAACGGGTGCCTTTTTTGCTGCTATGGTCAGACTGATGCTGAAGTCCGTGTTGCTGTTCCTGCTGGCTGGTCTCGCAGAAATCGGCGGCGGTTATCTGGTGTGGTTGTGGCTACGCGAGGGAAAAAGCATCTGGCTGGGCGTGCTGGGTGCACTGATTCTGGTGCTGTACGGCATTTTGCTGACCTTGCAGCCGCAGATTCTGGATTTCGGTCAGGTGTACGCAGCGTATGGCGGTGTTTTCATTGTGCTGTCGCTACTCTGGGGCTGGCTGGTGGACGGCAGAACGCCGGATACTCCCAGTCTGGTCGGAGCTTTTCTTGCCCTGCTGGGCGCGGCTGTGATTGCCTACTGGCCCAGAACTGTCTGATTTACTTGCCGCTCAGGGTAATCAACGTGTCCTGCCCGTCCGCTACAGCGGTGTAAAACAGCTCAGCCGGGGCATTGCGGCCCATGAACACCGAGTAGTGGTTCGGCCCTTCGATTTCGTCCTCCAGTTGGGCGAATCCGGCTTGTTTCAGTGGTTCGATGAGTGACCGTGGCTGCCAGCCCTGTATACGGTACTGCTCGACGCGGGTTTGTCCATCTCTGACTTCCTGGCGGTAGGACGGGGACTGCGGACACTGGGGTTTCATCCCAGCAGGCACGGCAAAAAGACCGTTCCAGACGGTTCCCTTCCTACCAATGCAGTACAGGGCGGTTTGCCAGTGACCTATGGTTTGCCACCAGGCGTAGGCCAGCCCTGCGGTCAGGACAATGGCCGCCAGTAACCACAAAACAGAGCGCCGCTCACTCGCGCGCATGTTCCAGGGCGCTGCGAATGAGCGTGGTGACGTGTTCGTCGGCCAGGCGGTAATACACTACCCGGCCCTCTTTACGAAAGGCCACCAGCCGCCCAGTCCGCAGCAGGCGCAACTGATGGCTGACCGCACTTTCGCTGATGCCCACCACAGAAGCGAGATCGCAGACACACAGCTCGGTGGTCTGCAGTGCGCTCAGGATTTTTAGCCGGGTCGTGTCGCCCAGCAGTTTCAGGAAATTGGTGGCCTCAGTGGCGCAGCGTTCATCCGGCAGAGCTGACTTTGCCAGCACGACAGCTTCCGGGTGAACACAGGCCACCTCGCAGACATCGGCAGATTGGGTGGTCGGTGCAGTCACCAGAGCATTGTAAGGCGTTGCACGCAGGCTCATTCCATCACCGCCAGCACATCCTGCGCCACCCGCCTGGTATTGGTATTCACCTGGGTGTAATCCCAGACCAGGCGCAGCTTGCCTGCCTTGTCTACCAGGTAGGTGCCAGTCGTGTGACTGACCTCGTATTCACGCGGCCCTTTCGACTCACTGTACTGATACCCTGCCCCCCACGCTTTGGCTGTTGCGGACAGTTGCGGTTCAGGAATTCGCATCCCTTTGGCCTGCGGATTGAAGAATTTGACGTACTCGTTGATACTTGCCACCGTGTCGCGCTTGGGGTCAACGGAAACCAGCAGCGGCACGAAGTCAGCCTGTTTGTCTTTCGGCAGAGCCTGCCGCACCCGTTCCAGCGCCGCCAGCGTCGTCGGGCAGAAATCCGGGCAATGCAGGAAGCCAAAAAATACCGCCACTGTCTTGCCCTTCAGGTCGCTCAGAGCCAGTGGCTGACCGTCCTCACCTGTTCCGGCCAGCGTGGGCGCGGGCGTTCCAGCAGCATAGGCCGTGCCGTACAGCGACAAAGGATTCCTGACTTTGGTATAGAGCAGAGTGCCACCCAGCACCGCTGACACGGCGAACAGGGCCAGCGTCGCGGACTTTATCCAGGAGCGGGGTTGGTGGGCTGGTTCTGGAGGGACGGGAGGCGTTGTATCGTTCTGGGTCATGGGTGAAGCTCCATATGGCTGCCCGTGTGAAAGCCGGGTGCTTCCATCTGCACGGTGACATGCTCAATCTCGTACTTCTCGGCAATTTCGCTTACTTCAGCAGTCAGGTTTGGGCCAGGGTCAGCACTTACGAGGTGAACGGTCAGGTTATTCTCCCCGCTGGTGACGCTCCAGACGTGCAGGTCATGGACTTCCTGCACGTCTGGCAGGGCCGCGAGTTCGGCGCGGAGGCTATCCAAATCCAGACCGTCTGGCACGCCTTCCAGCAGCACATTCACGCTGGCCTTGAGCAGTATCCAGGTGCGGGGTAGCACCCACAGGCCGATCAGTGCGCCCAGCACCGGGTCAATCCAGGTAAGGCCCGTCAAGCGAATCAGAATAGCCCCGATGATGACCGCCACCGAGCCAAGCAGGTCGCCCATCACTTCCAGATACGCCGATTTGATGTTCAGGCTGCCTTCGCTGCCGCCCACCAGCACGCGGGCGCTGATGATGTTCACGATGAGGCCCAGGGTCGCCACAATCAGCATGGAAGTGGTCTGCACGGCCACGGGTTCGGTCAGGCGTTTGTACGCTTCAAAGAGGATGTAAAACCCGATAGCAAACAGCGCCCCAGCGTTCAGGGCCGCCGCCAGAATCTCGGTGCGGCGATACCCGAACGTGCGGCGTTTATCTGCGGCCCGCTGACCCATCCTGATGGCGAAGAGGGACAGGGCCAGGGCGGCCACGTCGGTCAGCATGTGTCCAGCGTCCGAGAGCAGCGCCAGACTGCCGGACAGGATGCCGTACACGACTTCCACCACCAGAAAAGTTCCAGTGAGGGCCAGCGCAATCGTGAGTTGACGGGCGTTGGCGTCCTTGCCGTGACTGTGGCCCCCACTGTGACTGTGACCTTCAGCCATGATTTTGAGCCTCAGCCAGTGCCGCCAGAATCTGTGGCCGCTGCTCATCGAAACGCCCGTAGAACGCCTGCTGACCGATCATGGTGACTGGGGCGATGCGCACGCCGTCCGCTCTGAGTTGCATTTCCGCCAGGGCTTCAGGATCGCCGCGCACGTTCTTCTCGGTGAACGGCACGTTCTCGCGCTTCAGCAAACGTTTGATGGCCTCGCAGTCGGCGCAGTCAGGAACAGTGTAGAGGGTGACTTCCAGATTCTTCATTTGGTTCTCCAGTCGTTAAAGCCAGCGGCGCACCTGCTGGCGGTAAGTGTCGTACTGTGCGCCGTGCAGGCTTCCCAGGTGCGCTTCTTCCAACCGAACCTGCACCTGCATCAAGACCTCCCCGGCAATGAATACAGCCAGGGTTGCGGCGTTGGGCAGCACCAGGAACAGACCCAGCAGGTTCACACGCATGCCCAGAAAAATAGGATTGCGGGACAGAGCAAACGGGCCACGCTGGATCAGTTCGGTTCTGTTGTTGCGGTCAATGCCGATCCGCCAGGACGCGCCCATTGCCCCCTGCGCCACCGCGATCCACACCAGTGAAGCCAGCAGCAGCCCCCAGCCCAGCAGACGCAGTTCAGTGCGAATAAGGGGAACGATTGGCCCCAGCCAGGCCAACAGGTGCGGCGTGAAGGTAAACAGCAGCACCACGCCCAGCACGCCGAGCAGCACGAACCTCATGGCCCGCCCCACGTACCCGTGTGCCGAGTCATCAAAGGGGAGCACCATCGGGTTCACGCCCGTGGTACGCCACAGTTGCAAGCTGCGCCAAACGAACGCCACCGCGAAGTACAGCAGCATGTAAGCCAGGAGCATGAGGGAAGCGCTGTTCATATCAGGCACTCCTTCCTTTCCAGCGCAGCAATCTCAGAGCGTTGGCGGTGACGATGGCGGTTGCGCCCGTGTCGGCCAGAATCGCCATCCACAGGTTGGTGTAGCCCAGCAGAGTCGTCACCAGGAAAATGGCTTTCAGGCCCAGCGCGAAGGCGATGTTCTGCTTGATGTTCGCCATTGTATCGCGGGACAGGCCCACCAGCTCGGCCACCCCCTGCACTTTTTCCCGCAGCAAGGCGGCGTCGGCGGTTTCCAGCGCCACGTCGGTGCCGCCACCCATCGCAATCCCCACGTCCGAGCGGGCCAGGGCAGGAGCGTCGTTGATGCCGTCGCCCACCATCGCCACCCCGCCATTGGCTTTGTACTGGTCAATCAGCTTCAGCTTGTCTTCGGGCATCAGTTCGGCCTGCACGTCCAGACCCAGACCGCTGGCAATGGCTTTCCCGGTACGCTGGTTGTCCCCGGTGAGCATCACCGTCTGAATTCCCAGGTTGCGAATCTGAGCCAGGGCCGCTTTGGCATCCTCGCGGGGTTCGTCGCGGATGGCGACAATGCCGATGACCTGCGCGGCGTCGTGCAGCACTACCGCCGTTTTACCGTCGCTTTCAAAGCGAGTGATGGTGTCCTGAGCTTCCGCACTGAACGTCGTGTGTTCGGCAGCGTACTTGGGCGAACTGACCGAGAGCAGGCGGCCTTCCACCCGTGCTTCCACGCCTTTCCCTTGCAGGGCGCGGGCTTCCGAAGCAGCGGGTACAGCAATATTCTCGGCTTTGGCGGCGTCGTTGATGGCTTTGGCGAGGGGGTGGCTGCTGCCCGACTCGACAGCAGCGGCCAGGCGCAGAACAGTAGCTCTGTCACCCACCACATTGGTCACTTTAGGCTTGCCAGCCGTCAGCGTTCCGGTCTTGTCAAAAGCAATGGTCTTGACTGTGCCAATACTTTCCAGCGCCGCGCCTCCCTTAATCAGCAGGCCGCGCCGGGTGCCCGCACTGATGCCACTGGTAATAGCGGCAGGCACGCTGAGCACCAGCGCACAGGGGCAGCCGATGAGCAGCAGGGCAATGCCTTTGTACAGCCAGGGATACCATTCCTGGCCCAGTAAAAGGGGTGGAACAAGGGCCGTCAACGCCGATACGGCCACCACGCCGGGCGTGTAATAGCGGCTAAAGCGGT
Organism: Deinococcus piscis; assembly: GCF_014653275.1. Lineage (GTDB taxonomy): Bacteria > Deinococcota > Deinococci > Deinococcales > Deinococcaceae > Deinococcus > Deinococcus piscis. The sequence goes on along the minus strand of NZ_BNAL01000060.1, from coordinate 1,970 downwards.
CAATAAAGCGGGCGGTGGGGGCTTTGCTGCCCTCAGCTTCTTCCACCATATGGATAATCCGGGCGATAGTGTTGTCGTCAGCATCCTTGTCCACGCGGATGGTCAGCACGTTGTCGGTGTTGATGCTGCCTGCGTAGACATTGTCGCCTTCCCCCTTGCCGACGGGCACGCTTTCGCCCGTCACCGGGCTGTCGTCCAGACTGGAGCGCCCGGTCAGGATGGTGCCGTCAGCAGGAACCCGCGCCCCGGGGTTGACCTGCACGGTCTGACCGACTTGCAGCGAGTCGGCAGGGACTTCGCGCACTGCACCGTTTTCCAGCAGCAAAGCGGTCTTGGGAGCCAGGGCCGCCAGCGACTGAATCCCCGCCCGCGCCCGGCCCGCTGCGATGCCCTCTAGCAGTTCGCCCACCGCGAAGAAGAACACGACGACTGCACCTTCTGCCGCCTGTCCAATCGCCACTGCACCAATCGCCGCGAGGCTCACCAGCAGATTGATGCTGAAGTAATCCCCGAACCGCATACTTGCCAGAGCCTTCTTCGCCAGCGGCCACACACCGATGATGGTGGCGGCGATGTAACCCCACCTGGCGAACTGCGGCTCGATGAAGCTGAACAACCACGCCAGCGCCAGCAAAATCCCTGAGCTGACCACCAGCTTGCCCTGCCCTGTCTGATACCAGGGCTTGCCCCGGTCTGCCGGGTTGTCGTGGCTGTGCCCGTGCGCGTCGTGACCGTGTTCGGCGTGGTCATGGCCTTCATGGTCGGCATGGGCTGCAGGCGCAACTCCACCGGAAACCAGCGAAGGCGCGTAGCCCAGTGACCGCAAGTTGTTTTCCAGCGTGCTGCGGGGCGTTTGCGCTTCATCCAGCGTCAGGGCGAGCGTCTGCTTGCTGAAACTGGTTTTGACCTCGCCCGTACCGGGAAGCGTGCCCACCATCTTTTCCACTTTTGCCACACAGGAGGCGCAGTCCATTCCGTCCACGAAATAAGTGAGCTGGGTGCCGTGTACTCGCATGCCTCACTATACCTGAATAACTTCTCATGTGTTAAGCTCTGCAAGTAATGAACCGTCAAAACAACCGAGCGTTGCTCATTCTGACCCTGGCCCTGGCTGTTATCGCTGGCCTGCTGATGTTCAACCTTGCCAAACGGCCCAAGCCACAAAGCAGCGCCGCCATTTCTACCGAGCAACTGATTCGGCCTGACAGCCCTTTCCTGGGGCCTGCTGACGCTAAAGTCACCATCGTGGAATTCTTTGACCCGGAGTGTGAATCCTGCGCCGCTGTCGAACCTGCCCTCATGGACGTGATGCAGAAGTACAACGGCGAAGTGCGACTGGTAGCCCGCTACTTCCCGCTGCACAGTAACTCCACGCTGGCCGCAGGACTAATTGAAGCTGCCGCGCAGGACAGTGCTGACAAACGCTGGCGGATGCGTGATTACCTGTTCCAGAAACAACGCGAATGGGGCGAGCAGCAGACTGCACAGACTGATAAATTCCTGGACTACGCCGAGGACATGGGCCTAGACCGCAGCAAAGCCCAGGCCACGATGGAATCCGCTGCGGTGCGTGACCTGTTGGCCCGTGACCGCAAGGACGGGGAGGCCGTCGGCGTGACCGGAACACCTACCTTCTTCGTAAACGGTAAACCCCTCCCAGAACTGAGCCTGGAAGCGCTGGAAAATGCTATTCAGGAAGGGCTGAACGAGTAATCAGGAATCCATTTCATGTCCAGGCGTATAGCGACATAAGGGCGAAAGAACCCCTGATGTCTTTCAAAAATGGTCGTTTTCGCACGATTCTTGGCGACTCATAAATTACTCATCACAGATGGCGCAAAATCGGGTTTTCCCTAAAGTGTGTCTGAAAACTCTTCAGGGCATATCTTTGGCCAGTCGTCTTACCATCAAGCGAATCATGACCTCGTAGACGAGGTTTTCTGAGGTTTCTGGCAGTGCTTCGTAATCTT
>NZ_BNAL01000059.1 GCF_014653275.1 Deinococcus piscis | reverse complement strand
CACACAAGACATTTCCGCCTGGATGACCCACGCCTATCCTGGAATGTTCTTATGTCAAATGCTCTAGCAGGTCCAGCAGGGCAGACAGCATGTCATCCAGAGTGCAGATGGTAGACCCAGCCGCACTCTGACCCATGCCTGGCAGATCGATGTACAGGCGCTCCCAGCCGTCCCGCTCCCTGAACAGAGGCTCGAAATCGGCCTGCTCTACGCGGCCATTCATTCCCCAACCGTGTACGCACACCAGCAGGTGCCCTGTTCCAAATCGTTCTGTATGCATAGCAACCTCACAGCAAAACTCCCGGCGTACAACCGGGAGTCAGAAAGATTGGATTTTGGTTCCCGGTGGGATAGACGAACGCCGGGGTTTGAAGCGAAGCATACTGTCCGAAGCCGCCGAGTACAAGCTGGGGCCGCAGCTTACCAGCGCTCGGTCACCGTCTTGAGCTGCATGAAGTTGGCGAGGTAATCCGGGCCGCCCGCCTTGCTGTCGGTGCCGCTCATGTTGTAACCGCCAAAGGGCTGCACGCCCACGATGGCGCCTGTAATTTTGCGGTTGAAGTACAGGTTGCCCACCTCAAACTCGCGGCGGGCCTGTTCCAGATGCTCGCGGTTGTTGGAGATGACGCCGCCCGTCAGGCCGTACTCGGTGGCATTGGCGATATCCAGAGCATCCTGCCAGTCACGGGCGCGAATCATGGAGACCACTGGACCGAAGATTTCTTCCTGTGCCAGACGCGCGTCCCGCTTCACGTCGCCGACGATGGTAGGCTGCACGTAGTAGCCGGGCTTGCCGTCATGCTCGCTCGGCGCTTCACCGCCCAGCAGCACCTTGCCTTCTTGCGGAGCAATCTCCAGGTAGCCCTTGATCTTGTCGTGGCTCATCTGGTTGACCACGGCGGTGACGTTGGCGTTTTCTTCGCCCGTTCCCATCTTGAGGGTCTGAGCGCGTTCCACGAACTTGGCGGCGAGTTCGTCGTAGATGCTGTCCACCACAATCAGGCGGCTCATGGCGCTGCACTTCTGACCGTTGAAGCCAAAGGCCCCCTGTACTGCAGCCGTCACGGCCACGTCCAGGTCGGCGCTTTCATCCACAATCAGTGCGTCCTTGCCGCCGAGTTCCATGATCACGCGCTTGATCCACTTCTGACCGGGCTGGGTCTTGGCGGCTTCAGCGTTGATGTTCAGGCCCACGGCGCGGCTGCCCGTGAAGGTGATAAAGCGGGTCTGGGCGTGCTTGACGAGGTAGTCGCCCACTTCTGCACCCTTGCCGGGCAGGAATTGCAGCACACCGTCGGGCAGGCCTGCTTCGCGCATGATGTCCACCATAAAGCCCGCGATGAGGCCCGCGTCTTCAGCAGGTTTCACGATCACGCAGTTGCCTGCCACAATCGGCGCGGCGGCCATGCCGAGAAAAATCGCGCCGGGGAAGTTCCAGGGGCTGATGCTCACGCCCACGCCGAGCGGAATGTACATCAGGCCGTTTTCTTCGCCTTCATACCAGTGGGTTTCCGCCGCGCCAAAGTGCGCGTACTTCATCGCGGAGCGGGCGTAATACTCCAGAAAGTCAATCGCTTCAGCAATTTCCACGTCGGCTTCGGCGTAGTTCTTGCCCACTTCAATGCTCATCAGGGCGTTGGCTTCCAGGCGGCGGCGCTTGAGGATGGCCGCGGCCTTCAGCAGGATGCGGGCGCGGGCGTCCATGTCCCACTTTTTCCAGCTCTCGAAGGCCTTCCAGGCACCTTGCAGGGCATTTTCGGCGTCCTGAATGGTCGCTTTGGCGGTGGTGCCCACCACTTCGTCGGTGTTGGTGGGGTTCAGGCTGGTCAGCTTCTCGGCGGTGTCTACTTCCTGGCCGTCAATGATGAGGGGATAATGCTTGCCGAGGAGCTCTTTACGCACTTTGGCGAGGGCGTCTTGATAAGCCCTCACATTCTCCTCTTTGGTGAAGTCAATGAACTCCTGCGGGCGGTAGGGTTGCACTTGAATCATGGTTGGTCCTCCTGAGCGCGTCTGACGCTGCTTCGGTGGTGTTGTCGCTGTGAGGCGTGAGGGGGCGGATGTGTCCCCTCAGTCTAGCCTAGGCCCCGGCCCTTATGCAAAGCTGTATACAGGCCAGGGAACGTGTAGATTTATGCGTTGAAGGCGCAGTTTTGGTTGCCGGTGCGCTCGGCAAAAGCCGTATAGCTCCAGCGAGTCGGCGGGGTTCCAAGACCAGTCCAGATTGCTATAAAGACTAAGTCCTTCGGTGTCGGCTTCCGGGAAGGCCAGGTCATACAGTTTGCGGTAGACCCTGTCCGGCGCATCGGTGATGCGGAACTCACCGCCCATGATATGGTCGCGCAAATTCCCGCATTTGTCCCAGAGCTGTCGGTCATCCTGTACCAGGGCGCAGGCAAAGGCAGTCCGAATCAGGTGGCGCTGAAATTCGCTGTATTCATCCAGCGCCGCCAGCAGGCCCTGATTGAAAAAGAGCAAGGACTGAACTTGAGTTCTCAAGGTTGAAGACATCAAAAGGCTCTTGCTCCCGTCGTAGTCGGAGCCGGGTTTTGTGCCGTGATACCAGTCCCAGAATTTGTGGCTGGCACCGTCCAAAAATTCGCGCAGCCAATACAAGTTCACGTAGCCCAGAGGATTGGGAAAGGGGCCAGCAGGCCCACTCAGCCCTGGCCCCTCTGTCACTTACAGCAAGCCACGCAGCACGAACATCACATTCTTGGGGCGCTCGGCGATACGGCGCGAGTAGTAGCCGTACCATTCCTTGCCGAACGGAATGTAGGAACGCACCGTGTAGCCCTGCTCGGCCAGCTCGCGCTGCAAATCCTCGCGGATGCCGTACAGCAGCTGGAATTCAAACTGGTCCTTGGGGATACCGTGGGCCAGCGCAAAGTGCATCACGTCATAGATGATGTGGTGGTCGTGGGTGGCCACATTGCAGTAATTGCCGGCCTTCAGGTGCTCGTAGACCAAGCGGCGGTAAGCGGCGTCAATCTCTGGCTTGCTTTGCATGGCGACAGAGGCGGGTTCCAGATAGGCTCCCTTGACGATGCGGATGTTGGGGCGCAGGTCGTCCAAGCGGCGGCGGTCCTCTTCGGAGCGGTGCAAATAGGCTTGCAGCACGGTGCCCACATGCTGATGCCCGAATTCGTTCACCAGTTCGCGGAACAGGCGCAGCGTCTCGTCCACGCGGGGATGGTCTTCCATGTCCAGATTCACGAAGCCGCCGTATTCCTTGGCGCGGGCCACGATTCGCCGGGCGTTCACATCGCCCAGGTCCTGAGGTTTGCCGTCTGGGCCATTGACCGTCTGGCCCTGGCCGATGGCCGAGAGCTTGATGGAGTTGTAAGGCGTGAGGCCCGCTGCGTGAACCTGGTCAATGGTTTGCAGAATCATCTCGGTGTTGGCGTTGGCGGGCTCTGGCGTGTTCACGAATTCGCCCAGCAGGTCAAGGTTGCCCTGAATGCCCTGGGCCTCCAACCGGTGGATGGCTTTAATCGCGTCCTGCGCCGTTTCGCCCGACACGAAGCGCTGCGCCAGGGCCCAGCCCTGCTTGCTCAAGACTTTTTCTACGACTGGATTGCCGGCCACGCTCAGGGCGACCTGGCGGTACAGCTGCTCAAATTGACTCATATTGGCTTCTATTCTAGGGGGTGTAGGTGGCCAGATGCAGCACCTGCTTCAGCGGCGGCGTGGCCCGGCTTCAGTGCTTCCCAGAGCTCCCGTGGTCCACAGCGCACCGGCCACCAGCACCGGCTGAAACAGCAGCCGCACGAAGCGCTTCCCGTCGGTGTCCAGACCGAAGGCGTCGGCGTGGGTCAGGTACTGCGACACGTTGCCCGGAAACACGGCGGTGAAGAATCCGGCGCTGATCCACCCCAGGGTGCGGCGGTGCTGCGGCAGGGCCAGCAGAGCAGTGCCCAGCGCGATTTCGGCCACACCTGAAGCCACCACAATAAAGTCCTCGCTCAGATGCAGTGGGCCGTCTGTGAGCATGTCTGGCACCTGGGCCGGGAAGTCGTCACGGGCAAAGGTCAGGTGCGCGGTCCCGGCAGCGATCAGGGCACTGCCCAGCAGCAGGCGGCCCGCTGTTTGGAGGGTGGTGGGGGTAGGGGCGTCAGCAGTGGCCTGGGTCATACCCCACGCTGACATGCCAGGGCCGCCGCAAAGTGAAGCGGCCTTACCCGCACCCTCAAGTCCGAAGACTTGCCCAAGTGCTGGGGCCACTCATGGTCATCTGGGCAGGCGGATGGATCATTCATTTGGACCAATGTTGCCCGGCTTCGGTGTCACTAGGTTCCAGTGTCATTCGGTTCCAGGGACAGTCGGCTCAGCGGCCCCAGCGTAAACAGAAACAGCGCTGTGGCTCCGGCGGCCAGCACGTACAGGTGCAGTCCGCAGGCCACGCCCACGGCGGCGGTGGCCAGCAGGCCCGCTGCGGTGGTCAGCCCTTTGGCTCCCTCGCTGCCTTTGGACGAAAAAATCGCCCCGGCTCCCAGAAAGCTGACCCCACTGACCACCGCGCCCAGAATGCCGATCATGTCGAAGCGAACCTGGTCGTCTTCTTTGGCAAACGAAGTGACCAAGCTCTCGCCCAGCACGATAAACAGCGCCGCGCTGACGCCGACCAAAATGTGTGTCCGCAGGCCCGCGCCGTGTCCGCCTTGCTGATGGCGTTCCCGCTCCCAGCCAATCAGGCCGCTTAGGACGGCAGCCACCAGCAGGCCCCGCAGCAGCAGAAGTTGATCCCATACCGCGCTGTCCATGAATGCCCGCAGCATAGAGGAGCCGTACCAGCCCCGCACCTTGACACAGGGTTGAGGGAATTGTCATGGCAAGGTCAGCTCACGGGCTCTGCGTGGAGGCAGCGGGCGCAGACCAGGTCGTGCGGCTGTAGGGTGTGGGTCAACCGGGCGCGTCTCGAGCGCCGCATCCACAAGGTGACGGCTCCTGCCAGTGTGGCCAGGGCTAATCCTATGGCCTCCGCCAGACCCCAAGCCCACCCCCGCTGATGTGGTCCGAAAATGAACGTGCCCACCGTGGGGGAAGCCAGCGCCAACAGCATGAGCCCGCCTAGAATCAGGATGTGGAGGGGCAGCCAGGAGTCGGTGGGGTTCCAGGCGACCCACAGAGGTTCAGTCTCCCCGGCCAGTTCGCTCCAGCGGGTCATCGGGTAGCGGCAGCGGGGGCAGTCCCGCCAGGTGGGTGAGGGAGTGGGCCGGAGCATCTTGAGAACCTATACGCAGCCTAGAGCGCCAGGGTTGCTCCCAGCTCAGAACATCTGTGCGCCGGATTCGATGGGGAAAATGCGCTCGGCCAGCGCCTGGAGGCCAGTGGTGCCAGCGCGGCCCTGGCAGTGGACCGTGCTGTGACACAGGGTCACGTAGCGGCTGCGGCGTTGAGCGACCACCACGCGGTAGATGGTGGCCTCGCTGGGCGAGCGGGTGTAGTGGCACAGGTCACAGTGCAGCGCCGTTTTGGCCTGGCCGCTGAGCGGTGTGAACTCGGCCAGCTGCTGTCCGCAGACCAGCGCCAGTCGCCCATCCGCCACCGGGTACAGGCCCAGGGTGGGCTGACCGTTCGCGCCTTGCGGCACTTCGGCGCTGCCGGGAAACAGTTCGTGCAGCAGCTCGGCGGCGCTGAACGACTGCCGGCTAGAGTTCTTGGCCGCGTGCTTGTCGGAAGAGTCGCTCATCTGCCCTGCATGCTAGCGGTCAGTGTGCAGGCCGACTGTGGCCAGCTACCCGGCGTGCAGGTGCGGCCAACTGCGGACCTTGCCCACCTGCACACCCACGAAGCGCTCCAGGCCCTGCCAGAGGGGAGCGCGGTCCTCGGCGGGCACTGGGCAGTCCATGTTCTCGCGGACGCTGCGGCGCATCACACTGCGCAAGAACTCCAGGCTGGATGGGCTCAGTGCCCGCTGGTGCGAGCAGCGCCCACACAGCAGTTCGCCGCCAAAAGGGTCAGGGTGGGCCGGGTCGGGTGCCCCGCAGCGCACGCAGGCGCGGGTGCGGGGCGGGAACCCAGCCAGCCCCAGCAGCTTGTAACTCATAACCAGGGCCACCCACTCGGGGTCCTGATGGTGGGCGGTGCCGCGCAGGGCTGCTGTAAACAGGTCAAAAGCCTGCTGCCCGTACTCGCCCTCCTCGCCTTCTTGGAAGAGCAGGTCGGCCAACTCGGCCAGCAGGTGCGCGTAGGCGTGGCGTTCCGGCAGCGCCAGCCGGGGCAAAGCGCCTTCCAGGTTTGCCTGCTGAATCACCGCCAGGTCATCGCCGGGGCGGGCGTACACTTGCAGGCCCACATGGTGAAACAGGTTCAGCGCCCCCGCGTGCTTGCCGCGCAGGCCCCCGCGTGCAATGGCCCGTAATTTGCCCTGTGGCGTCAGCAGGCTGACAATCAGGTCGCCTTTGGGCGTCTTCCAGCGCCGCAGCACCACGCCACTGCGCGAAGTGGAGCGCTGGCGGCGGGTGGGGCGTGCGGTGTGGGGAAGGGGCGGCTGCGTCACGCTATTCAGTGTATGGTACGAGGTATGGAGAAAATGGTCGGTGGGTGACTAAAGTTATTACGCGGACTGTTGAATTGGGAGATATCTCTTTAGTAAATTAATTTTTATTAAAAGTAAAACCGAAGGTGCCAAAAGAATCTGATAAATCTATATTCATGGCTATCTGATTCCAGAAATCACCAATTGTAAATGCCGCTCTCTCATTATTAAGAGATATGTAATAGGTTTCTGAAGTAGAGGTTGTAGGATTTATAACTGATTCGGAGCAAACTAATGACAACATAGAGAATTTAAAGGCATCCTTATTCCTCTGTATGAGACTTTCTTTGATAACACTGTGCATAAAATTACTAGTCGAAATAGTTCCGCTTAGGTGGGTTCTCTTAATGACCGCACTATTATTTAGCTGCCCAAGGAAAGTGAGTTTTGTGCAGCTATAAGACATATCATCGAAAACATTAGATTTAGTAAAAATCTCTTCTCCGTAAGTAAATTGTGATTTGAAGGCAATAACTCCTCCAGTATATTCATTGTAGTCGACAAAGCTTCCCATACGACTATTGACTGTTGTGGAGGGTACTGGAAGCCAGCTGCCTATATTCTGTGCTTCAACAGTGCTACACAACAGCAAGCTTAGGAGGGCGAAAACTTTTCTTCGCATGTGTCTAAGTAGCTTCCGGGTGTAGATTGCATCATATTGCAATTCCCCAGTTGGCTCCACCAACTGCCCTT
>NZ_BNAL01000058.1 GCF_014653275.1 Deinococcus piscis | reverse complement strand
ATGCTCGAAGCCAGCCTGACTCTGGCCTTCCACCGATACAACTTGTCACGTTGATGCAGCCACTACCGGACCAGGCTGCCCAGGGCAAAACATCCTAAGAGTTGCGCCCCAGAATTTATCGCAACATCTGGAGCCGCTTAAATATCTTATCTTGGCATTTAAGTAGGTCAGACGCTATTGTACAGATACCCCGATTCTGGCGAGAGACCAGAAAAAGGAAAATCCCCCGCAGAAGTTTGGCGACCGAAGCGAGGGAAATTCCTAAAGGGTTGTGGTAATCAACTTTTTGTTGTGGTTGTCGCTCCGGCGGCGGCCTTCGCTTACGTGTAGTCTAACGCGCCTACACGTCAGGGGTCAATCATAAGCCCTTTGGGGGAGCAATACCCCAAGAGCGTTACAAGGAACCGAAATGTCTGACGGTGCAATCATCACCATGAGCGGCGAGGCTCACAAGGGTTTCCATCAGTGCCCCAATTTTATTCGCGATAAGTACCTGCCCCTGATCAAGCTCGACGGTTATGGCTACATCAATTACATCTTGAGCTGGGCCAACTCTGGCCAGGCACTGAGCCAACGCCGGATGATGAAAGACCTCGGCTGCGGCCAAGGCAAGTTAGTTGCTATTCAGCAGCGAGTACTTCAGTACTGTGGCCACTTCATCAGCAAGACCGAAGGCTCTGCAGCGGCACCCGGAAAGCTGGGGGTCCCCAATCGTTGGCACATTGATGCGGAAATTATGTGGGGCGAGAATGCCATACATCTGGCTGCGCAGGCACAGAAACGCCTGGAAGCACGTGCAGCACAAGTGATAGGCGAGAGCGTATCCAAAACAGATACGCCTCCTGACTCCCTTGCGGGGAGCGTATCCAAAACAGATACATGTAAAAGACAAGGAAATACATCTCCAAAACAAGAAGAAGCACCCATGCCCGAAACCGGGGAAGTGGACAGCACCCTGAACGCTTCTTCTTCTGGAAAGACTTCGCCAGAAGATCTGCTGGAGGCTCTGCTCGATGAAGCTGAAGGCGGGCAGGAAGAGGGCATCACAGCACAGCCCGCAAACACTGCCTCACTTCACGGGTCTGACCTTTCTGAGGCAGCTATCGGCCAAGGCAGGCAGCAGAACACTCAGCCCACTGCTGTTGAAGAAGTTCCGGGCGGCGCGGCGGCACCGGACGAGGTGGCAGCTGTCAACGCCCAGCTGGACCGCTACCTGAACAAACGCTGGCTGTCGTCGTATCAGCTGGGAGACACGAAGATGCCTCCGCTCAGCACAGAAGTCGTTGGTGGCCTGGACCGCCGCGAGATTGCCAGCCTGATCAGCCTGGAGCAGCTGCGCGAGTTCCACAACGAGGCCCGCCGCAATATGTCCCAGCGCCGCCGTGAGCAGGAGACCAATCCGGGGCTGGCGGGGTTGAACTACACCACTGAATTGCTGCGTCTCCTGCAGGAACACGCTGAGCAGCGTCTGGCCATTCGCGAGCTGGTGCAGCAGCGGCCAGCGGGCGAGGGTGCCTCCAGTCGGCGCGTCAGCGGCCGCAGTGAATGGCAGGTGGGTGATCGGGTGGTCTACATGCGAGAGCGGCACGAAATCGTGGCAGTCACGCCGCTGAAGATCACGGTGGCCCTGCTGAGTGATCCGGACATCCAGTGCGACATCATCCGCAGCAGCATGACCCCCAGTACCCTACGGCCTTATGTGATGCCCGAACAGCGCACCGGTTGAGCTGAAGCCTGCCCTATCCTTCCTAGGGGGCAGTGACCTGCCCGGGTCGTTGATAGTGGTCTTCCGGGCAGGTTGCGCTGGGCGGCCTGCCTGAGGCTCTGGATCAGGGGCATATTCTGTAGGTCGGGGAGCTAGGCAATACTACTGTTGCCAGCGCTATCAACGGCTTTAGTAACTTCCGGAAGGCTGACCTGGGCAGCAGTGGTGGGGAGGGCAGAGCAGAGGTGCATAAAGCGTTTCATACGTTCACTTTGAATGCGGGCCTTATTGGTTCGGTACGGGTGGGCCTTTGCTCTATACTATAGGTATAGAGGAGGTTTTTATGGAGAAAGCCAGTGTCTTTATGAACAACCGAACTCAGGCGGTACGTCTTCCGGTGTCGGCCCGTTTTGATGAGGGCGTGAAATCCGTCGCCGTACGTGTTGTGGGGCAGCAACGCATCCTGACACCGGTAAGTGAAACCTGGACGGACTACTTCCAGCGTCCGGGTCTGGATGATGATTTCATGCCAGAGCGGGATCAAGGCATCCAGGCGGAGCGGGAAGCCTTTTGATCGCTCAGTATCTGCTGGACACAAATATCTGCATTTACGTGATCAAGCGCAGGCCTGCCCAGGTGCTTGACCGGTTTAACGAACATGCGGCGTCGCTGGCGGTCAGTACCATGACGGTGGCCGAACTTTATTTCGGCGTGGAAAATAGCCAGCATCAAGAAAGAAACCGCCGCGACGTGGAGGACTTTCTCTCGCGGCTGGAGATCCTTGATTACGATGCGCGAGCGGCATCTCATTTCGGCAATATCAAAGCGGCTTTGCGGCGTCAGGGAACGCCGATTGGGGAGGCAGATATTCACATTGCGGCCCATGCCCGGAGTCTGGGGATGGTATTGGTGACCAACAACACCCGTGAGTTTGAGCGTGTTGAGGGCTTGCGGGTTCAGGACTGGGTGAACGAATGAGGCTTGCCTTGACAGTTCTTTCTTCAGCACTCGCCAGGTCAGATACGGAATGCTGTTGAGCAGGACACTAATTACACCTATAGAGGCCGTCACCTTTCCAACTCATCTGGGCGAAGTTGAGTAGGCTATAGAACGTGAAGTAGGCGGTTTCAGTAGCAAACAGCTGTAGGAAAGGGCCAAAACACCTCTTTGAGGATGATCACATCTCCATCCAGCAACGCGGATGACACCGCAAAGAATTCGCGGTCCCCACGGTCAACTCTGCCCAGAGACAGCGTTTTCAGAAACCAGTTGGCCAGATTGGCATAGCCTCCACGCGGACAGTCCGCGCTGACTACTACTCTTTAAAACTCTGCTGATGCTGTTGGGAACACACATCTTGTCAGCACCAGAAGAGCAGCATCTGCTGAAAAGCGCACCGCTACGCCAGCAGGAGTCTGTCCTGATTGGAGCTGAACAGGCTAAGAGCTTTGCTCAGGTATCCAAGCAGTGAAAATTGGAGATGTCTGGCACGGCTTATCCTACGTTTTGATGGGTAGTCAGCAGTCCGCGACTGTTACCCGGCCAGGATGGTCAGTATGATGGTTGCTCCTACACTCACCACAAAGACAAACTTGAGGCGCTGCATGCTTCCTAGGAAAACCCGGAAGCATTTCCTGCTAAAGTCCGGCACTTCTTCCAGCAGATCAAGCGCCAGCGTGACTGGAGTGCTGGTGTGCTTGCCCTGGTAGACCTGGTAGGAAATGAGGAACTGAAGTTTTCCATACGCAGCGAACAATGATGACCAGGTGGATGCCGTGCCTGCCGTTGTAGACACTGACATAGGGTAGCTGGGTGCCTACTTTCTCTATGGTCATGGGGACTACGCTGAGCCGCAGCCGAGGTTTGTGTTTGTGGTAGGCCGTGCCCATTAGGATGCGCCACTGGGTGTCCTGTATCTCTTCTCAGCAGCAGTCTGAATCCCAGTCGTAGGCGTTGAAAAAGCGACTCGATGCACTGGGACTGACTCCTTCGGCTTCACTGCTGATATGGCATCTCTGGAACCCTCAGAACTTGCTGTGCCAGCATGCGGGCGCGCTCCTTTGAAGCCTGTTGGATCACACTTCCAGATTTTCAGCTCTGGGAGCGCTTTTTGGCTACATATTCAGGTGTAAGTTCTGAGGAGAGCGCTCCGAAGGCATCGCACTTACCAGCGGATGTGGGCTGCTGTGCGGGGGCGGTTCGTAAAGTCAAAGGTGACCCGCTCTTTCAGAGCACTCTTTGGCAGCGTCAATCCCAGCCACACAGAGTCGTTGGTCTGGGTGCCGCCGCAGCGGACCGGCAGGGCGAGGCGGACATTGACCTGATTTCCGGCTGTTTTCCAGATGGCGTAGCTGTACTCGGCGAGGCTGAGCGCAGAAGGCGCAATGGGGCAGTCTCCACGGGGGGGCTGCTCAGCGAGGCTTTGTTCCAGTTCGCTGAGGGTGTTGCCCCGCAGGGGAGTCACGGTGTTGAGGTAGGGGTCACGTTTCAGGGCATTAACCACTACACGCTCACCAAACAATTTGCTGAGGCTCGGTACAGCTTTTCCAGAGAGCGAAAAGACCTCCACACCCTTGTAGGCCTGGCCGCATACGGTGCCCGTCACGTTGACGGTAAGCGTCTTGCCCATGAGTGACAATGGCGTGGCTTTGACGTTCCCGTGGCAGCCCCACTTTTTTAGAGAGGCCTGAAGTGAAAAACCCGGTGCAGTGATGTTCGTTGCCGTCACACGCAGGGGAGCGGCAGGCGCCGCAGCGCCGCCAGCCTGGACTGCGCCACTGAGACTGAGGAGACCGAGGACAAGAAGGTGTCGCATAGAGACAGGATGCTTCGTTCAGGTGAGAAAGAAATACAGGCCAGCGCGGCAACTGCGCGAACTTGACTGCACTCCTTCTCAGTGACGTGAAAGCCATCGCCGAGAGCATCCGGGCTAATGGCTTTTTCGGTACCATCATGGCCCAGGAATCTACCACCTTCCATGACACCTGTCAGGGTGCGGGATTCGAGTTCAGTCAGGTGCTGAGTGGTCTGCTTTATCACTGCTTGGCCTGCTTGAACGTGGAGGCTTTCTGCTGGGTGACCGTTCGCAGGGGAGAGGGGAGTCGTGAGGAAGTGGGCTGTCAATTATTTATGAATTACAAGATTCAAAGAAGACCTGAGATCTACAGACAAGCTCACTAGAATCTGGCACGCAGTGACCAGAAGTCACTGCGCTTTGCTTTGACTTGGTCGAGTGGAACCTTGGCAGCGAAGGTGCAGTGCCAGCCAAGGCGAGGTGTTCGATAAACGAGCAAAAGTCGAGTACCGACTGAGAATGCAGACGCCGAAGCACCAAGTCTCTCGCCGCACATTACTGGCCGGCTGGCTGGACGTCTCAGTGATGTGCGGCTTCTTTAACTCTCCGGGTTGCGTTTCCTGAGGGGTGGTCTCGCTGATGGAATTCTCTCGCTCTTTTCCTGGTGTAGAGAGGAGCACGGAACCGATATTGGGAGGCTCAACTTACCTGCTCTTTGCCTCTTGTATCTGCGCTTGCTGCTTTGATCTTGGCAGGGTTGGAACGCCTGACTAGAACCACCGAAAAATACTTTGACTATCCAGTAGGCAATGCTCCTGACCACCCGGTAAGCAACACGCTAGCGGGTACGCGAGCACTACTCCTGACCGAGCGGTAAGCAACACGCTAGCGGGTACACAAGCTGTGAACAAAAAGGCCTTCACTCCAGCGCTCGAAGTGGACTCAAGTCGCTGCCAAATCTGTACTCAAGCCTGTACTGAAACCAGCGCGAAGTGCTGTTCAAACTCACTCCGAAAGGCGTATCAAGTCTGTCTTGAAGCTCGCACAAAGTGCATTGCAAAGGCGACTCAAGCCTGCACTAAACCCGGTGCGAAGTGCTGTTCAAACTCACTCCGAAGAGCGTACCGAGGCCATGCCTGAAGCTTGCACAGAGTGCAGTGCAAAGGCGACTCAAGCCTGCACTGAACCCGGTGCGAAGTGCTGTTCAAACTCACTGCGAAGAGCGTACCGAGTCTGTCTTGAAGCTCGCACAAAGTGCAGTGCGAGGCCGGGCCAAGACCGTTCCCATCTCCGCTCCGATCTCTGTGTGGTGACGCGCTGCGAGAGGTGCCGACAGTGCGCCAGGGGCAGCAAGAGTGACTGCTGA
This sequence comes from Deinococcus piscis, assembly GCF_014653275.1. Classification (GTDB taxonomy): domain Bacteria; phylum Deinococcota; class Deinococci; order Deinococcales; family Deinococcaceae; genus Deinococcus; species Deinococcus piscis. Next base: position 2,969 of record NZ_BNAL01000058.1, on the reverse strand, counting down.
TTGGCCTTGTCTTCGCTGCCAGTGGGGCAGACACCAGAGGGGACATGGAGGCCATTTTCAAGATGAAGGTTTCTTAATGGGAGTCTTTGAGGCAGAGGCGAGAAACTACTTAACTAGTCCAACTACTTAAATAGTCCCGGCTTTTTGGCCCAACTACTTAATCAGTCCACCCTTTACCCCCTCAAATCGCCCTTTCTACCCAACCGCCTTCCAGCTCACGCCACGCTCATCTGAGCTGGCGACCCTGGACCACCATCACCAGGGAGCGGAGGCGAAAGCCGAAGCGTTTCAACCGAAACCCAGCCCCACTTGCCTATCGTTCTTCTCCATCGTGACCCCCAGACAGCAGAAGCGGAAGCACCAGAGTTCCACCCCCGGCCCAGCTCCAGAGCATCCGCACTCCAGTCCGAACCCAGACTCAGGCAGCAGAGGCAAAAGCCTCAGCATCCCAGCCCAGCGGAAGCACCAGGTTGCGCCTGCGAAACCCCAGGGGCCAGGGTAGAGTCGTCGCCTTCGGCTGGGCATCACCTGGCAGCGGGAAGGCAGTGGCGGGCCTCGCTTTCGGGCAGGTCACATAGACCACCGGGGCCTCGACTTCTTGTCCCGGTCCCGGCCCGCAGAGCGCCTTGGCTCGGTGCGTTGCGAGACCCACCGGCCAGGGCCAGAGCAGTCGCGGAGTCAGGCCAGCTAACCCCGGAGCGGGGAGACACCAGACACCCGAAAGCAGACGCGGGCCTTGCCGGCTGAGGGGCCAGAGGAAGACCCATCGGAGGAGCTGCACTCTCCCAGAATCGGCCCGCGTTTCCGGGTGGTCAGTCCGGGGTTGAGATGGACGAGCATCAGGTATCACCGCCCGGAGGCAAGCACGCTAGGGGGTAAGATGCAAAAGACCACTTGCGACCACTTGCCGGGAGTCCATGACCACCACTCTCTGACCAGACACCATCCCTTTCTTTTGCGGACGAATGAACAGGCGGAGAGATGTTGGTCTCTCTCCCCAGTGCTTCCCTCTTACTGAAGGTTGGAGGCTTAGTTTCTCTCCCAGTGCTTCTCTCTTACCGGGTGCCGGGACTCTGGTCTCTCTCCCCAGTGCTTCCCTCTTACTGAGGGTTGGAGGCTTGGTCTCTCTCTCGCCCCGCCCCCTTCTTTTGCGGACGTACCTTCCTGGCAGGAAAGCTCTGGTCTCTCCCTTGCCCTTCGCCTCTGGGCTTTTGCATAGGCCATAGCTTTCTAGCTGGAGCCAGTGGACGGCTGGGGATGCCGAAGCTTCTTTGTTCTGCTCAGGCCAGGGCCAGGGCTGCTCAGTAAGCTGCACGACTGAGCGTGAGCTAGGGGAGTGAGGGTCAGGGAGCGAGTCATCAGACGAGCTGCACTCAAGTGAAGAGTCAGGCCAGCGGGAGGCGTGAGCCGAGCAGTCAGCTTCGGGCGAGCCGGAGGGGCAAGGTGGAGAGCAGCAGCGAGAGGCAGGCGAGTGGTCAGACGAGCTGGCTTGGACTGAGGGCTGAGGTTCATCAGCTCAGCAGGAGGTGGAGTGTGCAGGGAAGCTGGAGCTTCCTGAGCCGCATCGAGGTCTGGCATCAGGGCAGGTGGAGTCAGGCGAGTTGAGGGTGCAGCGAGGTCATGAGGGGAAGGCTCAGCGGCTTGTGCAACAGCTGGTGCTGTCGGGTCTGCCAGAAGTCAATTGAGGTGGAGGTCAGTTGGCTTGAGGGTTGCTCTGCGGGTGAGGTCAGCAGGAGTTGGCGACAGGTCAGGCGGCGGCGAGTGTTCACGAGTTGGCGATGGTGGAGTTGGAGCATCGGTCTGGTCAGCAGCTGGTCTTGGACGGTCAGCAGTCGGTGGTGATGGTGCAGCAGCTGGTGTTGGCAGGTCAGGCAGAGAAGGTGCCCCGTTGGGGCAGCCCTGCATGCGAATTTTTGCCGGACAACGTGGGTGGGTAAGTCTCTTCTTGCTCAGTCTTTGTCCACTGTGTGCCGGCAAAAACCGAGGGGCTAAAACCGGCGCACAAAGACGCGCCAGTTTTACGGCTTCCTCCGGTCGCCGCCGCCCCTCTTTCGCATTCCGGTCTCTTCGCCGGAGGCGCGGGGTGCGGCCTGGGTGGGGGGGCATAGACCAGGGACCGACTGCCTGTCCGCAGGGGGAGGAGGGCAGTGAACTGGAAGCCGCCGTCTAAACGCAACAGCTCTGACCCTGGCCGAAGCTGGGAGAGTGGCAGGAGTGTTCTGGGTTTGGCCGGGCCGCCATGACGCCCCAGCCCTGGCCTGAGCAGGTGAGGTACTGGTGGGGAGTCGGAAAATCATGGGGCACTTCGACTGCTGAAGCTGAGAGGCCGGGGCTAGGGCAGAAGCTCATCACGTCCGCAAAGGAGGAGGGGGTCTTTTCGGTATGGTCAGCTTCCTGGCTGGTGGAGAGGTGCCCGCTCAGCGTGCGCTTCGCTCTCTGCCCGCATCGGTAGTTGCCCAGGAGACTCGACGCCGTGAGATCAAGCCGCCGGTAGAGAGTGCCGGCCAGGGCCAGAGCAGGTTGAGAGAGAAAGCGCCATCTGCCGGAGCAGGTCAGGAAAAATATCAAGCACCGGCCAGGGCCAGAGCAGAACAGTGGCGGTGGGAAGCAGGCTGCATGCAGACTGCGGACATAGGAGAGAGAGGCCACCCCAAGACCACCGGGGAAACGGAGAAAAAAAGAGCGCTGGGAGAAGGAAAAGGAGAATACTGTAATTCAAGTAAGTTTTCTTCTTTGCAAAGAGCGTCGAGGAGAATATTGCTGTCCTTCTGTACACACCCATGTCTCCAATAGCCCCGCGGTGCCCCGAACTCTTTCAAGAAAGGACTGTCCCATGCCAAAAGTCACCCCCCAGGGCTATGCTTCCCTGCAGCACGCCACACAGCACTACCAGAACAAAATCCGGTAGTGGCTGTACCAACGTGATCTACTGACAGGATGCCGGAGTGCCCAGCCTGTCAAAGCACACA
>NZ_BNAL01000057.1 GCF_014653275.1 Deinococcus piscis | reverse complement strand
TCCAGTGTGCCCCACCCTCCTAAAAAGTGGGACCGATGTGGAAGGATTTCGCGTACCACTACCGGTTGAGTAATTCGGAGAACTGCTTTAGAGGATGTCTGGAAGCTGAGGACCATAAGTGCGGGCCTGCCCTCTGGGGTCTGTCATTTGCTCAGTGAAGGGGGCTTTCTGGCCAGTGCAACTCACCCATTGGCAGGAAGTGCGAAGGTGACGGTCATCGAAGCCACTCTCTTCATCATCCAGCTCCCTTGATATTCAGCCGTGCTTACTCGTACCGCAGGGCTTCTATCGGGGTCAGGTTAGCGGCGCGGCGGGCAGGCCAAACGCCGAAGATCAGCCCGATCAGCGCGCTCATGCCGATAGACAGTGCAGCCACGGCGGGCGAGAGGCTGACTTCACCGAAGTAGTTGGGAAAGGCGCGGGCAACAGCCAGGACCGTCGCCACACTCAGCACGTAGCCGATCAATCCACCTAGACCGGTCAGGGTAACGGCCTCAATCAGGAACTGGCCCAGAATGGTGCGGCTGCGTGCGCCGAGTGCCTTACGCAGTCCGATCTCACGGGTGCGCTCGGTCACCGAAACCAGCATGATGTTCATGATGCCGATGCCGCCCACCAGCAGACTGAGTCCCCCAATCCCGGCCAGTAGCGCCTGAAGCGCCCCGGTAATGGTCCGGAACTGCTCGACAAATTGGTCAAAGCTCTCAGCGCGCATGGCTTCATTGGGATGCCGGGCCTGCAAGATGGTCTTCACCTCGGCCATGACTTTTTGCTGGTCGGCCCCAGGATTCACCTGAAAAAACAGGTAATCGTAGGTGCCGCGCTCGCGGTAGTGCCGCCACACGTAATTGATCGGCACGTAGCCGGTGGCCTGGTTCATTCCGGCCAGCATGCCGCCTTTGGCCTTGGTCACGCCAATCACGGTGAATTGGTCGCGGACCTGGGTGCCGTCTCCATTGTTGACGCTCACGCGCAACGACTGACCGATAGGGTCCTGGCGGCCAAAATAATCCGAAGCTTCTTTTTCGCCTAGCACGATGACCGGGCTGCCCAGCTGATTTTCAGCAGCTGTAAAGTAGCGGCCCTTGAGCAGCTTGAGATTGCCGCCCTGGTTGGGGTAGGTGGCCCCCGTGCCTTCCAGATTGACCGAGCCGCTGTGATCCGAAGTGCTGGCCTGCACCGAGTAGGAAGCGGTGCTGATGTCGGTGAGTGGCAAGGAGGCCAGCGCCTGAATGTCGTCGCCGGTAAAGTTCCGCACAGGGCGCTGGTCACCACTGTAGTCGCCTGTGACATAAATCTGGCTGCCGCCGATTTCATTAAGCTGGCCCGTAATGCTGCTGGTGGCCATCTGGCCCAGAGCCAGCATGGTGCTGACCGCATAGACGCCGATAATCACACCGAGCATGGTCAGGAAGGCGCGCATCTTATTGGCGGCAATAGCGCTCAAGGCTGATTTGAAGTTTTCTAGGATATTCACAGCCCGTCTCCTGTTGTCTGCGCGTCTGTTTGCTGTGCTGCCCCCAGGCCCTCACGAGGCAGGATCAGGCCGTCACGCATCCAGATGACCCGCTCAGCACGCGCTCCCACCTCGTCCTCGTGGGTTACCAGCATGATGGTGCGGCCCTCAGCATGCAGCTCATCGAACAGATTAAGGATGTCCTTGGTGCTGCGGCTGTCCAGGTTGCCTGTCGGCTCATCTGCCAGCAGCACTGTCGGGTTCTGCACCAGCGCCCTGGCGATGGCGACCCGTTGCTTTTGCCCGCCTGAAAGCTCGTTGGGCTTGTGATGCAGCCGTTCGCCCAGCCCGACCCGCGTCAGCGCCTGCGCCGCCAGCTCCTCGCGTTCAGCGGCGGGCGTGCCCCGGTAGACCAGCGGCAGCGCCACATTGACCAGGGCGCTGGTGCGCGGCAACAGATTGAACGCCTGAAAGACGAACCCGATGCGTTCATTACGGACCCGCGCCAACTCGTCGTCGCTGAGGCCCAGAGTATCTTCACCGCCCAGGAAGTACTCGCCGGAAGTGGCCGTGTCTAGGCAGCCAATGATATGCATCAGCGTGGATTTGCCGCTGCCTGAAGCGCCCATCAGGGCCACGTACTCGCCCTGGCGTACGGTCAGGTTCACCCCCGCCAGGGCGCGCACCTCGGCGTCGCCCTCACCCGAGTAGGTTTTGGTCAGGCCACGCACTTCGATGACTGGCTCAGCAGGCTGCGCGCTCATGGCTCACCGACTTTCCCGCCTCCATCCTGAGGTTGATACTTCACGGTCTGGCCTTCGGTCAGGTCTTCGGGATAAGGCATGATGACCCAAGTTCCGGCGGGAATCCCGCTCACGGCGGCTTCGTTGGTGTTGCGCTGCCCCACGGTAACGGTGATCAGCCGGGCGGTGCCCTGCACGGCGGGTTGGGTGTTCTGCACTGTGGATTTCTGGGCTGCCGTGGTCGTGCTGACGGTACTGACGGTGCTGCTGGTGGCCGCGCTGGTCGTGACCGTGCTGACCGTGGTGGCAGAGCTGCTCTGGCCCGCTGCCTGCTCGGCGCTGGGTAAAAGGGTCCAGACGGTGGCCTGGCCCTTTGGCCCGGTCCCTTCCGGCTCACGGATGGCCGCGAGGGGCACCAGCGTGACATTGGGCTGTTTCAGGGTGGTGACGGTTGCCAGGGCGGTATAGCCGGGCCGCACGCGCTCGGTGCTGCTCAGGGCAATGCGGGCCTTGACCCGCGAACCCTGAACCGAAGTCTGAGCCACTGGATCAATGCGCTCTATCTGGCCGCTGATGTCCTCCCCAGGCAGGGCATCGAACTCAATGTCCACCTGCTGCCCCACTGTCAGGTCCGGAGAGCGCGTTTCATCGAACGGCACCTCCAGGTACAACTGGGCTGGGTCAATCAGTTCGATGGCGGCTTTGTCGGCGGCAGCAGGGTTGCCTACGCTGATATTCACGGCGCTGACCACCCCATCTGCCGGGGCACGCAGCTCCAGGTCACGCAGCGCGGCGCGCAGGTTCTGCACTTTGAGCCGGGCTGCGTCCAGGTTGGCCTGGGCCTGCTTGACCCCAGCCTGGGCCTGTTGCACCCCGGTTCTGGCCTGCTGCACCGCAGTTCTGGCCTGCTGCATTCCGGCTTGGGCACTGGCAAGCAGCGCCTGAGCCTGCTTGACCGCCGGGGACGTGTCGGCGGCACTCTGTGCCTGACGCACCCCAGCTTGGGCACTGACGAGAGTGGCCTGGGCCTGCTTGACTGCCGGGGACGTGTTGGCTGCGCTCTGCGCCTGGCGGAGACTGGCCTGCGCCGCTTTGAGCCCGGCTTCCGCTTGCTGGATGGCCGCCGCGTTGGACGGGGCCGGGCTGCCAGAGCGGGCAAAACTGAGATCGGCCTGGGCCTGGGAGACGCGGCGGGCCGCTTCATCCCGTTCCTGGCGGGTGCTCTGCACCTCCTGGGCACTGGCCGCGCCTGCCCCCTGCAGACTCTGCTGCAAGCTGAGGCGACTGTTGGCCGCCTGAAGCTCTGCCTGCGCTCCTTGCAGGACCAGCTCGGCTTTGGAGATTTCGCGCTGCTGCTCGCGCTGGGCGTCGCCGCCTGCGCTGCGTGCCCGATTCAGGTCAGCCTGCGCCCGCGCCACTTCGGCCTGGGCTTTGGCGATATCACCCTGTGCCCGCACGCCTTCCCCGGCAGCCCGCTCGACTTCGGCCTGGGCGCGGGTCACCTCGGCCTGAGCCTTGGCAATATCCCCCTGCGCCTGCTGTCCCTGACCCGCCGCCCGCTCAACTTCAGCCTGAGCGCGGGTCACCTCGGCCTGCGCTTTGGGCACTTCGTCCTGAACGCGGGCCACTTCACCGCGTGCCCGCTCGACTTCGGCCAGGGCGCGGGTCAGGTCCGCTTCGCTGGAACGCACCGCCGCCTGGGCCGTCTCGATGTCGCGTTGCTGGGCGGCGTCTTCCAGCCGGGCCAGCACATCACCGCGCCTGACCTGATCGCCTACGGCCACCAGCACCTCTTTGACAGTGCCCTGAGCACTGAAAGTCAGCTTTTGGCTGGTTTCGGACTGGGCCTGACCGGTGCCAGTCACTGTGCGAATCAGGGTGCCTTGGCGGACCTGGGCCGCCTGCACCTCCTGCACTGGTGGGCCTTTGGGAAGCAGCAGGTAGGTGGCCCCCGCGGCTCCAGCGGCCAGCGCCAGGAGCAGCCAGGGCGACCACTTGCGGCGGGCCTTTTTTGTTTTTCTCAGGGTGGTCGGTGTGGTGGGCGTAGTCGGTGTGCTTGTCAGAGACTCAGGCTGCGTGGGTGCGGACATCACATCACTCCTTCGGGATGGGGGTGGGGTCTGGCCCACAGCGGGGCCTGACTGCTCACCCAATTCCAGGTTTTGACTCAGTTCCAGGCTTTGGTGTTGGCGGCCACGCTCAGGGCAGCCAGGGCACTTTCGGCAGCGGCTCGGCGGCGGTCCAGCTCGCTTTCCGCTTGCAGGGCGTCCAGCTGGGATTTCAGCAGGACCTGCTTGGAGATCAGGCCGCTGCCAAAGCGCTGCTGCTGCACATGTGCCTGCTCGGCGGCGGTACTGGCGGTACGCGCCGCTGGGGCCACGGCGCTCACGACAGTCTGGTACTCCTGCCAGGCCGCTGTCAGGGCACTTTCCAGCGACAGCTGCGTGTCGGCCACGGCTGAGCGGGCGGCCAGCACGGCGGCCTGCGCGGCCTGCACTTCTACCGCTGCGCTGAGGTCCGTGGACTTGACTGTCAGATCCAGTTCGGCCTGGGCAAGCGCGGCTCTGGCTTTGATCATCCGGGGGTGGTGTTGCAAGGCCATGTTCAGGGCCGAGAGGGAGGGTGGGTCAGAGAGCTTCAGGCCCTGTCTGGGCAGCTGACCGGTGCGCCGTTCCACGGCGTCCTGAGCGGCCTTGAGGGCAGTTTCGGCCTGGGCGACAGCGGCAGCGGCGTTGTTGGCTTCGGCGCGGGCCGTCTCCAAGTCCAGCGCAGTGGCTGCGCCTGCATCAAAGCGCACCTGCGCTGCTGAGCGGCCAATCTGGGCCATCTCGGCCTGCACCTTTGCCAAGCGCAGGCCATACTCCGCTGCTGAGAGGGCTGCCAGCTCAGCAGCCAGCGCGGCGCGCACCTGCAATTCGCTCAGGCGTAGATTGGCCGCCGCTTCGTCAGCTCTGGCCTGCGCGGCCATGCGGGCTGGGCGCAGCGCCAGAGGGTCGGAGGCCAGCCGCGTCACCTCGGCTCTGGCCTGGGTCAGTTCGCCCTGGGCCAGCTGCACACTGACTGCCTGCGCGAGTGCCGGGCCAGTCAGCTCAGCTGTACCGTAAGCCGCCTGCGCTCCGGTCAAGGTGCCGAGCAAGGCCAGCGAGGCGACCAGGAGAGCGCCTTTGCAGATGGCGATGCTCATGAAGAGACCTCAGCCGGTGTGCCTATAACTGGCGTGCTCCCAGTCGGCGTGCTCACTGGCGCACTCTCAGTCGCCTGGGGGGTCAGCGGGGGCAGCCAGCCCGTAGCCCGCCAACCCTGAAGCGCACTCTGATGCTGCTGCTTACGTGCGGTCAGCAACTGAGCTTCCGCCCTGCGAGTGACCACCTGCGCCTGTGCCAGCACGGAGGGCGAGATCAGGCCCTGGTTCAACCGCTGCTGGGTCACTGCTTCGGCGTCCTGGGCTTCGGCCAGGGCCTGCGCGGCCAGCTCCGTATTCTGGGCGGCCTCTGCCAGCTGGCCGCGCCAGAGTGAGCGGGCCTGCGTGTCACGTTCCTGGGCCTGGGCCAGAGCTTTTTGCGCCTGAGTCACAGCCTGCTGGGCCAGGGCGACTTGCTCTGAGTTACGGCTGTTCAGCGGCATCGCTGCACTGAGTCCCAGATTCCAGCTGAGGTCTCCGGTGCCGCGCAGCGTGGCTTTGGCCGCGGCGCTGCCTGAGAGTTCACGGTCCACCGAAGCGCTCAGCGCAAAGTGATTGGCACTGAGCTGTCCCTGGCCCTGCACGCGCACGCCGCTCTGGGCTTCCAGCTCATTCAGACGCAGCTGCGCGGCAGCCAGATTGAGGCTGGCCTGCCGCACCGCTGCGGAGGGCTGCTGCCAGTCGGCGGGGGGAAGCGGTAGGGGAACCCAGGCCGCCAGGTCTGCGGTGGGGTCTGCGTCCAGCACGCCCTGGGCCAACAGCTCACTCTGCGCCAGGCTGCGGCTCAGGTTTGCTCGCTGAAGTGCATGGTGGGCCTGTTCCAGAGCCAGGCTCACCTGACGGCGGTCCAGTTCATTCAGGACGCCAGCGTCAGCCTGCGCCTGCGCCCGGCGCTCCTCCAGCTCGGCAACCTGAAGCTCTGCTTGCGCCGTTCGGATGGCCTGCTCCGCTTCAGCCAGGGCATACCAGCCGTCCAGCAGGTCCTCAAGGGCAGTGTAGTGGGCCGCACGAAGGGCCAGCTGCGCCCGCTGCACATCGGCAAGGCGGCGCTGCCCTTCGCGCCCCAGGGCCTGCGGACCCAGAAACTGAGCATTTATCCCGGCGGCGGCGTCGTTGACCGTGCTCCCCGTGGGCGACCGCACGGAGGTCCCTTCGGCCAGTGCCGAGAGTTCCAGGCGGCTCAGCCGCGCCAACTCCAGCTCCGCTCCCTGTAGCTCCTGCGCCCGCTGCTGCACCGTCAAGTTCTGCGGCGCGGCTTGCAGGGCGTCCCAGGTATTGAGCGGCTCTGCATACGCTGCACCGCTGACCAGGGCTGTCAGCCCTAATTTCTTCACCAACCCCCAATTACGCATACCGTCAGTGTGACACATCTTACTGTGAAGAAGGTCCTTCTAAAGTTGCAGACTATACGGCCTGCTCCCGGTTCAAAGTCTGGCCGGGCAGGACGCACTCCTTCTCCACACAATGCAGTTCGCTTCGCCTCTGGGCCAGGAGATGCTGGACTTTACGGCCCGGCACAAGTGACTGTGTGCCGGGTCAGAGAAGCGCGGTAGGTTGCAAGGGTGAGCGTGGAGTACGAGTGTTCAGCCCTTCACAGCCTTCACAGTCCGGTCCAGCCGCGCCAGCACCCGCTCCTGTCCCAGCACTCCCAGCAACTCGCCCAAGTCTGAGCTTTGGATGGTATCTGCGTTGGCGGCCCGCACGGGAGGCATGACCTTGCCCAACTCTAGCTAACTGTACTTTGGGGGATTCAGGTTCCACTGCATAAAGCCGTGCAGAACGAGAGATACCTACAGAGGTCAAGGCATCGCTGGGGTCCTTCTCCACACATTCTCTGCGGATAGCAGGAACAGTTTCACCGAAGAGACCGTTTGGCTGACTCAATCTCAGCCACTGTAGGAAGAGCAGAGCGACAAGGCAGAGTGTCATATGATGGTGTAGACCCTGCCAGGACCGACCTTCAAAGTGGTCCAGTCCAACTTCCTGCTTGAACTCTCTATGCCCGAGTTCACAGGCCCAGCGCTGTTTGGTGACTTGAACCAGTTGCTTGAGCGACGTTCGGGGAGGCAGATTACACAGATAGTATTTTCTTTCTCCTCGTCCACGCTCTTCGCCGATAATCCAGGCACCTTCCCCTGGAAGGTGCTGGCCTCTAGCATTCTCGTTTCCATCTGCCACTCGGACATACTTCGCAGCAAATTTTCCGGACAGGGGCCTCTTGGTGCCCCCACGCCAGATCAAGTGTTTCCATGGCTCCCGGGCGAGAACAGTTTCAACTGTCTCTGCCTCTCCAGACGGTGTCGGATGTTTCGGGGGCCTTCCCCGAAAATGCTTTGGTAAGGGAAGCAAGTGGACATCAGCAGGAAACACGCGCTGAGTCTGGATTGTGCCCACTGACCAGAACAGTCCTCGCTCAGTCAAAGCCCACCTGAACTGAGCATTGATCTCATAACTTGCACCTTGCATAGCTGAGCGAATAGCCGTGCTGGCGCAGGAATTCTTGCTCTTTTTGAAGCTGGCTCAGCAGGTGGTTGAGCCAGACTCCTGGCAACAAGGTGCACAGGGCCAGGCGGGCCACCTCTTTCAGGGTCATATCCTCTGAACGGTGCAGCATGGTCAGGGTGAAGGCCAGGAAGACCATCAGAATCCAGCGGTCCAGACCCCTGGCAGTTCGCAGCGCGAACTGCGCCAACCCAAACTGATGCTTCCCCTCTTTGAAGAAAGATTCCAGCGCCCAGCGCCGTTTTCCTTCGGCCAGGATGTCATCTCCCTCCAGAAGCTCGGATGACACCGCGAAGAATTCGCGGTCCCCACGAATCACTCTCCCCAGGGACAGCGTTTCCAGGGACCAATTGGCGAGGTTGACGTACCCCCCATGCGGACAGTCTGCAACCGTCACCCGGCCAGGATGGTCCGTGCGCCGGTTGCTCCTCACACCCACCACGAACTCGAAACCGAGGCGCTGCACACCTTCCAGAAAGACAGCGGCCTCAAAGCCGCTGTCCGCCAGTACGCAGACCTGAAAGCGCTTCCTCACAAAGTCTGGTACCTCTTCCAACAGATCAAGGGCCAGCGTGACTGGGGTGCTGGTGTGCTTGCCCTGGTAGACCCGGTAGGAGATGGGGAACTTCAGTTCCCCGTACTCGGCAAACAGGACCACCAAGTGAATGCCGTGCCTGCCGTTATAAACACTGACGTAGGGCAGCTGGGTGCCCACCTTTTCCACCGTGGTCAGGTCCACACTGAGCCGCAATCGAGGTTTGCGTTTGTGGCGAGCTGCGTCCAGCAACATGCGCCATTGGGTGTCCTGCATCTCTTCCCAGCAGCGGTCTGAATCCCAGTCGTAGATGTTGAAGAAACGGCTGAGTGCACTGGGGCTGACTCCCTCAGCCTCGCTGAACTTGGTCTTCTGACCTGGACTGTGGAAGAGGTGCAGCGAAGCTTGCAAGCTTCGCTGCTGGTACAGCGTCTCTGGAATCCCCAGAACCTGCTGTGCGAAAATACGGGTGCGCTCCCCTGAAACCGGTTGATTCACACTTCCAGATTTTCAGCTCTGGGAGCGCCTTTTGGCTACCTATGCAGGTGCAAGTTCTGAGTTGATGCCATATCCTGCATCAGCCAATACCATGCCAAATTGGACAGGGTAGTGGCTGCATCAACGTGACAAGTTGTATCGGTGGAAGGCCAGAGTCAGGCTGGCTTCGAGCAT
>NZ_BNAL01000056.1 GCF_014653275.1 Deinococcus piscis | reverse complement strand
ATGCAGGTAAAAGGATCAATGGGCGCAAGCGACATGTGGCTGTTGACAGCATGGGATTGCTGCTGGTCGTGCGGGTGACTGCGGCCAATATTCAAGATCGGTCAGGGGGCTTTCCCCTGCTTGAACAGACGTACAACCGGTTCCCACGTATTCGGCATGTGTGGGCAGATGCGGGCTATACGGGACAGTTGGTCCGTTGGGCCAGAGAGACGCTGGGTTGGACGATGGACATTGTCAAAGGAGTGGTTGGACAACGAGGGTTCGTTGTCCAACCACGTCGCTGGGTTGTCGAACGGAGTTTGGCTTGGCTGACCCGTTCTAGACGCTTATCGAGGGACTATGAAATATTGCCACAGACCACCGAAGCCTGGTTTTACTTGGCGAATATTCGACTCATGTTGCGACGACTGGAGCGGTCTGTTTGAACCTTTTCAAACACGCTCTTAGACGCTTAGACCTTTAGACGGAAGGGCGGTCCGCCGCCCAAACTCACTCCGTTCGCGGGAGCAACCCTCACATCTCCATGCGCGTCTTCAGGAAGTTGGTCAGCACCGCGCCCTGCTGGTAAAAGGGATTGTCCATGATTTTCACGTACAGGGGAATGGTGGTTTTCGGCCCCTGAATCACGGTTTCTTCCAGCGCACGCTTCATGCGGGCAATCGCCTGCTCGCGGGTGTCGTCGTGAACAATCAGCTTGCCAATCAGACTGTCGTAGTGCGGCGGAATCGAATAGCCGCTGTACACATGGCTGTCTACGCGGGTCTTGGGGCCACCCGCAAAGTGAACGTCCTCGATTTTGCCCGCAGCGGGGCGGAAATCCTTGTCGGGGTCTTCGGCGTTGATACGGCACTCAATGGCGTGGCCTTGCAACCGAATATCTTCTTGCTGAAGGCTGAGGCCCTCGCCCGCCGCAATCTGAATCTGGAGGCGCACGAAGTCCAGCCCCGAAATCATCTCGGAGACGCAGTGCTCCACCTGAATGCGGGTGTTCATCTCCATGAAGTAGTAGTTGCCCGCACGGTCCACGATGAATTCCAGCGTGCCTGCGCCCGCATAGTTCACGTGCTGGGCCAGGCGCACACCGGCAGCCAGAATCTCCTGGCGCAGGTCGTCGGGCAGCGTAGAGGGAGCTTCTTCAATCAGTTTCTGGTTACGCCGCTGAATGGAGCAGTCGCGCTCTCCGATGTGGATGACGTGGCCCTGGCCGTCGCCCATGACCTGCACTTCTACGTGGCGGAACTCTTCCAGGAACTTCTCCATGATGATCGCCGGGTCGCCGAAGTACAGCCGCGCTTCTTCCTGCGCCTGCGAGAAGCCTTTTTGCATCTCCTCATCGGAGCGAATCACCTTCTGGCCGCGTCCGCCGCCACCCGCCGAAGCCTTGAGCAGTACCGGATAGCCGATTTCACGGGCCGCTGTCAGCGCCGCTTCAGTGTTCTCCAGCACGCCGGTTCCTGGCACGGTAGGCACGCGGGAAGCCGCTGCAATCTCGCGCCCACCCGCCTTGCTGCCCAGTTCACGCATGCTTTCGGGGGTCGGGCCGATAAAGACCAGCCCGTGGTCGCGGCACATCTCGGCAAAGTCAGGGTTCTCGGCCAGGAAACCGTAGCCAGGGTGAATCGCCTCTGCGCCGGTCATCAGCGCCGCCGAAATCACGTTCTGCACCTTCAGGTACGAATCGGTGCTGGCAGGCGGCCCCACACACACCGATTCATCGGCCAGCAGCACCGGCAGACTCTTTTCGTCGGCTGTGGAATACACCACCACCGTCTTGATACCCATTTCGCGGGCCGTGCGGATAATTCGCAGGGCAATCTCGCCCCGGTTGGCAATCAGGATTTTCTTGAACATGATTTTTGCCTCCAGCAAAAAAGTCAAAGGGTCTAAGCGTCTAAGGGTCTAAAAGCCTTTACCCTTAGACCTTTCGACCTTTTGACCCTTAGACCTTTTACTCAATGATGAACAGGGTTTGCCCGAATTCCACCGGCTCGCCGTTTTTCACCAGAATCTCGCGGATGGTGCCGCTGCTTTCGGCCTCAATCTCATTCATCAGCTTCATCGCTTCGATGATGCACAGCACCTGGCCCTCCTGGACGCGGTCACCCGGCTTCACGTAGGGTTCGGCGTCGGGGCTGCTGGCGGCGTAGAAGGTCCCCACGATAGGAGCCTTGACCGGCGTGCCCGCGCTGGCAGGAGCGGTAGCTGGGGCAGGAGCAGCCGCTGGTGCAGGCGCTTCAGTCGGGGCTGCCGGAGCCTCAGCTGCCGCTGGGGTGTCCATAGCCGGGGTCGCAGCAGGTGCCGCAAAAGTAGGTGCAGGCGTGGCTGCCTGAGCAGGAGCAGGCGCACTGGCCGAAGCCTGAGGCCCCCGGCGCAGGTCGAGGTCAAAGGAACCGGTCTTGAGGCTGAACTCGCGCACATCGGCGTGGGCCAGCGCGTCGAGAATCTTCTTGAGGTCTTCTGGATTCATGCTGTTCTCCTCGTTCTTGGGGGTTGGATTGTCGGTCTGGGACTCTTCCGATGATGCCACATTACCTGCTGGCACTGCCAGGAGGCCGCCAGCTGGGACAGGGTGTAGGTGTGGTGAAGCAAAGGCAGCGAGGACAGGCAGGGAACCGCGCCGCACAACCGAACCTCAACTCAACGTGCACCAAAAAAGCCCCCGCCCGCAGTTGGGGCAGGGACCGGAAGAAAACTGGGCAAGCGTGCTCAGGCGCGGCTGAGGTATTCGCCGCTGCGGGTGTCCACCTTGATCTCGGTGTCCTGCTCCACGAACAGGGGCACCTGCACCACAGCGCCGGTTTCCAGGGTGGCTGGCTTGGTGCCGCCCGATACAGTATCGCCGCGCACGCCGGGGTCGGTCTGGGTAATCTTGAGAATCACCTGGTTGGGCAGAATGATTTTGAGGGGCTTGTCCCCGTACATCTGCACTTCGACTTCCATGTTTTCTTTCATGAACTTGGACGCGTCACCCACCAGCACACTCGTCAGGTGAACCTGGTCGAAGGTTTCCATGTCCATGAACACGAAGTCCGAGCCATCAGGGTACAGGTACTGCATGGTCTTGCCTTCAATAAAAATGTCCTGCAGCTTTTCGCCGGAGTTGAAAGTCCGGTCCACAATGGAGCCAGTCTCCAGGTTGCGGAACTTGGCAACCACTTTTGCGCCGCCGCGCCCGATCTTCTGGTGCTGGAAGTCCAGGCACTCCCACAGGCCGCCGTCCATCTCTACCTTGGTTCCGTTTCTCAGGTCGCTTACGCTAATCATATCGGCCACACTATGCCACATGGCGGGCCTGCTGGCGTAGCCTGGCACGCGGCTCTTTGCTATACTGCTGCGGTTGCCTGGGCCCCCACGGGTCAGGAGAATTCCGGAAACACAGCGCTGGCGGCGCAGACCACCCTCTCAAAGAGTGGCCCCGCCCGCTGTGAGCCTGCGGCCAGACAGGACGCAGCACGGACAGGCACGGTACTTGGAGGAAAGTATGGATATTAGCGCCAAAGCCCGCAAGAGCGGCGAAAAGCTGGAACAGGGCATGATTCCCGCCGTCGCCTACAACAAGGAAAAGAACGTGTCGTTCGCCATTGAGCGCAAGGTCTTTGACAAGATTTTCCGTGAGCAGGGCATCAGCGGCCTGTTCGACATCAGCATTGACGGCGCTGAAGCTTTCCCCGCACTGGTCAAGACCGTGCAGATGGACAAGCGCCGCCGTGAGCCCATCCACGTTGACTTTTACATGGTGACCTACGGTCAGGCCATCGAAGCCAACGTGCCGCTTCACACCACGGGCCGTTCCCAGGGCGAAATCGAAGGCGGCCTGGTGGATATCGTTCACCACAACGTCACCGTGCTGGCCCCCGGCCCCCGCCGCATTCCTCAGGAAATCGTGGTCGACCTGAGCGGCCTGAACATTGGTGACATCATCACTGCTGGTCAGCTGCCCCTGCCCGAAGGCGTGGAGCTGGCAATGGACCCCGAAATCAACGTGGTCAGCATCCTGCCTCCCCGCCTCACCGAAGAGGAACTGGCCGCCGAAGCCGAAGCAGCCTCTGCTGCAGGCGCAGAAGCTGCCGCCATGGGTCAGGAAGACGAGGAGGCCGGCGAAGACCTGCCCAAGGAAGGCACCGAAGGCCGCAACCTCGACAAAGACAACCACAAGGCCGAAGAAATTCGCTCCGAGAGCGGTCAGGAAAGCAACTGAGCTCTCCCTGACACTGCACTGAAAGCCGGGCCTCCCCAAGTGGAAGCCCGGCTTTTTTGTGCCTGGGTCCCGGCGTACCACCGGCACGCAGGCCCGCTTCAGGGCGGTATGCAACTGCTGATGCTCTAGCCTGAGCCATGACTTCTGGAACTTCTGGGATTGTCGGCGCTGAGGGCCTCACGGCTGACATCATCGTGGTGGGAGCTGGGCTGGCGGGCCTGTGTGCCGCCCGCACCCTCCAGCGGGCTGGGCGGCAGGTACGCGTCCTCGAAGCGAGTGAGCACTTGGGAGGCCGGGTCTGGAGCCGCGAGGCAGAAGGCTACACCATAGACGCCGGGTTTCTGGGGATGTTCACCGACTACCCGGCGGCGCGCCGGCAATTTGACTATGACGCGCTGGACCTGATCATCCTGAAACCGTCGGCGGTGCTGCGGCAAGAAGGCGGAGTGACTGAACTGCTGGGCGACCCCCGCCGTGACCCCGCAGCCCTCCCGGGGGACCTTACCGCCAGCGCCCTGACCGCCGCAGACCGCCTCCACGCTGCCCGGCTGGCCGCTGAAGTGCTGGCCGGGCCCGCCCATGCGCTGCTGAGCGGGCCAGATACCAGCACCCGCGAATTTCTGCTGGGACGCGGCTTTTCTGAGCGGTCACTTGAGCGCTTTTTCAGCCCCTTTTTCGGTGGCCTGGTCATTGACCGTGAGCTGAAGACCAGCGCCAATCTGTTCCGCTATTACCTGCGGCTGCTCATCACTGGCGACGTGGCCATTCCGCGCCGGGGCATGAGCGAACTGCCCCGCCAGCTGGCAGCCGGGCTGAATGTACAGCGCGGCGTGCGCGTGCATGGACTGGACAGCGCGGGCCAGAGCGTGATCCTGCGGACCAGCGCCGGAGAGATGCGGGCCGCGCAAGTGATTGTGGCCACCGACCCACCGACAGCTGCCCGCTTGCTCAACGAGACGCCGAATGAGCCCCGGCCCGTAGGACGCGGCAGCTTGAGCAGCACCTACTTGCACTTCCGCGCTCCACAGGCCCTGGAACCTCAACCCCGGCTGCAACTGAACGCCCGGCCAAGCGGCTGGCTCAATCAAGTGCTGTGGCTGGATCAGGTGTTCCCGAACCGGGTGCCCGGCGAGCGAGGGTTGCTGATCGCCTCGCTGTGGGGCATTCCAGAGGGCGACGATGCGGCGCTGGGCGAATTGGCCGTGGCCGAGTTGCGCGATTGGTACGGAGACGCGGTGCACACGCTGGACCTGCTGGCCGTGGACCGAATCGCCCACGTCCAGTACCCACAACCCGCCAGTTACGCGGACAGCTTGCCCGGGCACAGCACGGCGCTGCCAAACGTGTTTCTGGCGTCCGAAGTGACCAGCCTGAGTGGCATCCAAGGAGCACTGGAAAGCGGGGAGAAAGCGGCGGCAGCCATCCTGGGTGACCTGGAGGTGCTGAGCCGCCCGCGTGGTGCATAGGGCGAGTGAGAAAAGCCACCCATAAACATTGATTATCCTCCGCCCTACAGGGCGCACTGCACCGACTTCAGTTGCCAAGAAGGTCTACCTTATTTGGCAACTACTCTTATACAAAGGGCGCAGGAGAGCTTTCTGCATCTACTGTGAGACTTCTGTAAGGTTCATAGAACCAACCGCAAGCCACTTGTTGCCATGGATATTCTCCGCTCCCACACAATGTTTACCCACTCTTGAAAATTTGTCATGACTTTGCAAGATGCCAAGGAGTGTACTGACATCCCAAGAGCAGGGATGGAACCTTTCCATTCCTTTTCATAGTGACCCGAGCGTCACTTAAGGAGACACCATGACCGGAAGTAAACAGGAACAACTGCAAGCCATCATTTCTGATCTGCGTAGCGCCATTCCCGACCTGCGGGGTGCCATGATCGCCACCGTGGACGGTCTGCCCATTGCGCAGCTGTTCACCGACAACACCGACGGCAACCGTGTGGCCGCCATGGCCGCCACCGCCCTGGGTCTGGGTAAGCGCATCAACGACACCCTGGGTACGGGTGACCTGAGCGAGATGAGCGTGGCGGGCCTGGACGGTCAGGTGTACATCTACGCCGCTGGCCGCAAAGGCGTGCTGGCCGTGGTGGCCCCCAGCGGCATGAACGTCGGTCTGCTGAACATGGAAGCCCGTGACGCCGCCAGCCGCGTTACCACCGTTCTCTAATCTAAATCCTATCCCTCTGGGGAAGCCTCGCTTTTACCAGCCTCATGCCTCATGCCTCCCCTTCACCCCACCCCTAAGGAGAAAACAATGACCTACCAACGAGACGAACTGGGCGATTTTAGCAGCGTCGTGTGCTTCAAAGCCGTGATTACCGGCGTGGAAGACACCCTGGGCAAAGACGGCGCAGGCGTCGTGTTTACCCGCGCCGGCAAAGTGCGCGGCGGAAACCTGGCCCGCGAACTGGGCGTGGCAGGTAGCAATGCCCCGATCAGCGAACTGGCCGCCAAACTGGACGGAGCCATCGGCAAAGAAGGCACCCGCCTGGCTTCGGTCAAGAGCGTGCGCGAAGAAGGCGGCAAAATCATCGTAGATACCCGCGACACCGTGTGCTCGTCGGGCGAAGAGATGGGCAGTGACCGCAACTGTACCTTCACCATGGGAGCCATTTGGGGTGCGCTGGAAGCGATCACCGGCAAGACCTATCTCGGCGAACAGACCCAGAGCGTACTGCGCGGCGGCGAGTTTGACCGCTTCGAGTTCGAAGAACTCTAAAACCAAATAGCTTAAGCACTGCGCGGCATAAAGTAACGTGCCGCGCAGTGCTTATCTTTTGACACCTCTTTTTTGACACTTCCGCTGTTCGGGACCCACCGCCAAAATCCTTGGCGCTTCAACCACAAGCCAGATCAGCACATCCAAAGCTCCAGGAGATGCACAAGCCTTCTTACCAGGGGCTTTTTTGCTTTGACCCACCTTCTACATAGGTACGCCACAGCCCAAGTCACCTCAGCAGTAACGCCCCCATGCACCCGCACAGAAAATCCCTTCCCAGAAGCACTTTCTCCAAAGACACCGGCAGAACCTATACCCACCGGGACCACAGGATGATTGCCCACTTGCTGCTGCCCAGGCTTGCTGTGATCAGGCTCCGCTCAAAATGCTCTACGCTCAATCACCTTGGACGACAGGATGTGAAATTTTATTGCTCTTATTCTCTGTAGATTCAAAATTTCAGAATCACATCTGCATTTTTTGATTTTTTATTGCCAAATGCTTTACGGTAGAGCCATGCACCGACCCTTCGACACAGCCGCCCAAAGCCAGCGTTTTTCTCAGCCGTCTATCGGGGCCGCTGGGCCAGCGTTCGGAGCGGCGTTTAGTGCAGGCATCGGGGCGGTGAATGGCAGTGCGCTGCGTGACATGCTGCGTATGGCCCAGGTGCCCGGCATGGTCAACTTTGGCGGCGGCCTACCCGCTCCCGACCTGTTCCCGATGGACCGCATCGCCCAGGCCAGTGCGCGGGCGCTGGAGCAATACGGTTGGCGGGCCGTACAGTACGGCACCACCGAAGGCTTTTTGCCTCTACGCGAGTGGTTGGCTGCGTACACCTGCCCCGGCATGGGCGGGGTGACCCCGGAGCACATTCAGATCATGACCGGCGGCCAGCAGTCGCTGGACCTCATCGCCAAGATTTTCATCGACCCCGGCGATACGGTGCTGCTCGAAACTCCCACCTACATGGGCGCGGTGCAGTCCTTCACGCCCTACCGACCCAACTTTGCTGCGGTGCCAACCGACGAGCACGGGATTGATATGGACGCCCTCGAAGCTTTGCTGCGCGACCTGGCCATGCAGGGCCGCACACCCAAATTCATCTATACCATTCCCAACTTTCAGAACCCCACTGGCCGCACCCTGAGCCTGGAACGGCGTGAGCGGCTGTTGGACCTGACCACGCAGTACGGCGTGTTCGTGGTCGAAGACGACCCCTACGGCCAGCTGCGCTTCAGCGGCGACGACCTCCCCAGCCTGGCCGAGCTGATGCTGCGGCGCACTGGCGGCAACCCTGACCGCAGCCATGTGGTGTACTGCTCCAGCTTCTCCAAGACCCTGGCCCCCGGACTGCGTGACGCCTGGGTCATGGCGGCCCGGCCCATCACCGACAAGCTGGTGCTGGCCAAGCAGGGAGCGGACATGCACACGCCCACCCTGAACCAGATGATTGTCACCGAGCTGTTGCCGCTGTTGCCGGAGCAAGTAGATAAACTGCGACACTCCTACGCTGCCCGTGCCCGGCACATGCTGGCGGCGCTGGACCGCGAACTGCCGCCGGGCGTGTCGCGCACCACTCCTGAAGGCGGCATGTTCCTATGGCTGACGCTGCCGGAGCAAGTGAGCACCACCGCCATGCTGCCCCGCGCTGTGGAGCGCCGGGTGGCCTACATGATCGGAGAGTGCTTTCACGCGCTGGGCGGCGGTCACAACACCATGCGCCTGTGCTTTAGCACGGCTGGCCCCGAGGACATTGACCGGGGTATCACCGCCCTGGCCCAGACCATCCGCGAGGAGCTGGCAGGGGAAGTGGACACCCGAAGCTAAAGGCCAACTCACGGGCCCCACCTACAAGTTGCCTACTCTGAGAAAATGCCTTCCAAAACCCTGAAAGATATTGCCGCCCGGATGCGCGGCATGGACCTGTGCATGCTAACCACGGTCAGCGACTATGGCCGCCTCGCCTCACGCCCTATGAGCAACAACGGCGAGGTGGAATACGACGGCACCAGCTACTTTTTTACCTGGGCCGATTCGCGCATGGCCCGTGATATTGAGAAGAACAAGCACGTGCAGCTGAATTTCAGAGCCGACAAAGGCTTCTTGTTCGTGGCGGTGCAGGGCGAGGCCCGTGTCCTGACTGACCGGCGTGTGATGAAAGATCACTGGCACGAGGAGCTGCGGCAGTGGTTCGAGGACGGCCTGGATACCGAAGGGCTGGTCATGCTGGCGGTGGACGCCCGGCGAATTCAGTGGTGGGGCGAGGACGACGGCGAAGTAGAACTGTAGCCGTCTAGCGCCAGGACTGGGCTAGGGACCAAGCGGACGGCTATGAACGCAGTACCTTTGGCCCATGCCCCCAATGCGTATTGACCCTCTTCAGTTCTATGCCTGGGCTTTCTCCGACTTTCTGTCCAACGCTCTGCGTGGCGTGCTTGCCGAGTACATTGTGGCGCAGGCAGGCTCTGGGCGGTGCAGCGCACCCACACACGGAGTGGGACGCTTATGACCTCGTGGGGCCAGACAATTTGAAGGTAGAGGTCAAGTCCGCAGCCTACTTACAAAGCTGGCAGCAGCGGCAGCCCAGCGCCATCAGATTTGACATTGCACTGAAACGCGGTTGGGACGCATCCACCAACATATACTCCAGCGAAGCGAGCCGCACTGCCGAAGTGTACGTATTTTGCGTGTTTGCTGAACAGCGCCGTGAATTCGCCGACCCACTCCAGCTTGAGCAGTGGTTCTTTCTGGTCTGCCCGACCCAGTGGCTTGGCGAGAGGTTCTCAGTACAGAAATCAGTCGCGCTTTCCACACTAGAGCATTTGACAAAAAGATGTATATCTTTTTGGCGAGCGAAGCGAGTGCAAAACATGGGAGCAGGACGAAGAATGGAGTGACTGCTGGTGCTTTTCCAGCAGGCACGTAATTCTGAGAACTGCTCTAGAGCATTTGACATAAGAATATTCCAGGATAGGCGTGGGTCATCCAGGCGGAAATGTCTTG
>NZ_BNAL01000055.1 GCF_014653275.1 Deinococcus piscis | reverse complement strand
CTGGGTTAAACTGCTTGCAGCTACGGAATCTTCGAACGTAGCCTGAAGGATTTTCCGTACCACTACCACCTGCACCTGAAAGATGACAACATCCGCGTGGAAGCTGATGACCGCCCGCCCGTGATGATTCCGCTGCACCACGTGGAAAGTCTGGTGGTGTTCGGCAACGTGATGATGACGCCCTTCCTGATTCACCGCCTGGCCCGCGACCACAAGCCCGTGACGTGGCTGACCGAATACGGCCGCTTCATGGCCCGCACCGAAACGCCGGTCAGCGGAAACGTGCTGCTGCGGGTGGCCCAGCACGGCTGCGCGTGCGATACCGAAAAGACGCTGGCCGTGTCGCGCTTTTTTGCTGCCGGGAAACTTCAGAACCAGAAGCAGACGCTGATGCGCTCGGCGCGTGAAGCGCTGAACGATGACCCGGCATTGCTGCGCCAGGCCGCCAAGGAAATCAATGCCCAGATCGGCTGCCTCCCCCTGGCCGAGACGGTGGACGAGGTGCGCGGTATCGAGGGCACCGCCGCCCGCATCTACTGGGAAGTGTTTCCGCTGATGCTGCGGCAGAACCGGGATTTCTTCTGGCTCACCGAGCGCACCCGCAGGCCCGCCCGCGACCCCATCAACTCGCTGCTGAACTTTGTGTACACCGTGCTGGCGAACGACTGCGCCTCGGCGTGCCAGTCGGTGGGTCTCGACCCACAGGTCGGCTTTTTGCACGCCCTGCGCCCTGGCCGCAGCAGCCTTGCCCTTGATCTGATGGAAGAACTGCGGCCTGTGACCGCCGACCGCGCCATCATCACCCTGATCAACCGGCAGCAACTCACGCCGCGCGACTTCGTGCTGCACGAGGGCAATACCGTGACCATCAGGGAAGACGCCCGTAAGCTGATCCTCTCACACCTCACCGAGCGCAAGAAGGAAGAGGTGACGCACCCCCTCACGGCCCGCAAAACACCGCTGGGCCTCATTCCGCATGTTCAGGCCCGCCTGCTGGCCCAGCATCTGCGCGGCGACAGGCCCCATTACCCGCCGTATCTGCACCGCTGAGGAGCACCGATGATTGACTTGCTGATTTGCTACGACGTCAAGACCGAAACAGAGGGCGGACGCCGCCGCCTGCGCCGGGTCGCAAAAATCTGTGTCGCGCATGGGCAGCGCGTCCAGAACAGCGTCTTCGAAGTCAGTGTGACTGACGTTCAACTGCTTCAGATGCGCGAGAAGCTGCTGAACGCTATGGACGTGACCGAGGACAGCATCCGCCTCTACCGCCTGCGCCAGCCCCGCGAAAAGTTCGTGGAGGCGCACGGCGTAGACAAATACCTAGACTTTAATGAGCCACTGATTCTGTAGCGCGAACGTGGTGCGCCGGAAAAACTCCGGGGGGTTCGCGCCACTCCCAAAGTCCCTCTGGGACGCGGTGCATGACAACTCCATATCCCAAAAGGTGCCGGTGTATGGACTTCGGCGCGATGTTCGCGCAAACTGGCTCTGGGGAGCCGTCTGGAACACGTTCTGGAGGCGAACTGTTTCTGCCT
This sequence comes from Deinococcus piscis, assembly GCF_014653275.1. Taxonomy (GTDB): domain Bacteria; phylum Deinococcota; class Deinococci; order Deinococcales; family Deinococcaceae; genus Deinococcus; species Deinococcus piscis. The sequence continues at coordinate 8,463 of NZ_BNAL01000055.1, read as the reverse complement.
GCCTTTGGGTGGGCAGTGGATTGAAACTTCTCTGCGCGGGTGCGCCGCCCGTTGGTGACGGCGTTTCTGCCTGCCTTTGGGTGGGCAGTGGATTGAAACCTGCCGAGCGCCGTGAGCGTGAGCCTGGACCGCGTTTCTGCCTGCCTTTGGGTGGGCAGTGGATTGAAACCTGCCGAGCGCCGTGAGCGTGAGCCTGGACCGCGTTTCTGCCTGCCTTTGGGTGGGCAGTGGATTGAAACTGGGTGCCGGTGTCCTGATAGTCGAGGGGGTTGAGTTTCTGCCTGCCTTTGGGTGGGCAGTGGATTGAAACACGTACATGGGCTTAAAGCTCAGCGACTTGGTCAGTTTCTGCCTGCCTTTGGGTGGGCAGTGGATTGAAACGTGCCAAGCGTCCTTTAGGTTGCCCTTGTGAATTGCGTTTCTGCCTGCCTTTGGGTGGGCAGTGGATTGAAACGTCGGCGTAGGGGTAGGGGGCCGCCCGCAGGTGGTTTCTGCCTGCCTTTGGGTGGGCAGTGGATTGAAACAGGATGCCACGGAAAAAGTGGCGAAAGCCGATGAGGTTTCTGCCTGCCTTTGGGTGGGCAGTGGATTGAAACAGGCGCTGGCCGAAGCGGTGAACATGTCTGGAGCCTGTTTCTGCCTGCCTTTGGGTGGGCAGTGGATTGAAACCGCCCATACCTGTTTTTTGACCGAAACGGGTATATGTTTCTGCCTGCCTTTGGGTGGGCAGTGGATTGAAACAACTCCTGGGCCAGCAATTGGGCCTCAGCGTCCGTGTTTCTGCCTGCCTTTGGGTGGGCAGTGGATTGAAACCTGAAGGGTGTAGGGCGGCACCGTCACCACATAGGTTTCTGCCTGCCTTTGGGTGGGCAGTGGATTGAAACTTACATATCCTAGAGTAGCCACGAAAGCTAGGGTGTGTTTCTGCCTGCCTTTGGGTGGGCAGTGGATTGAAACAGCTTCAGGGCGCTCATGCTGCACTTCCAATCCCGTTTCTGCCTGCCTTTGGGTGGGCAGTGGATTGAAACGCCACCGTCCACAATGGACGCGGAAATAACGTCCGTGTTTCTGCCTGCCTTTGGGTGGGCAGTGGATTGAAACTTCTCCTGCATCTCACCACGCTCGGCACCCTGCGTTTCTGCCTGCCTTTGGGTGGGCAGTGGATTGAAACGCCAAAAATCCTAGAACGAACAGGCCGCCCAGTACGTTTCTGCCTGCCTTCGGGTGGGCAGTACATGACCGATATCCTTGACAGAATTGTTATTGACAAAGCCGCTCACATGCCCCACTCGTTCTATGACCACAGCAGCTTCACAAGCCTGAGCTACTGGGCCGCTCGGTACAACGCCAGCAACGCGGACATTCACGACCCAAGCGTCTTTACTCACGTCGTGCCGCCGAAAATCTGTTCCCTCTGCACCCACCGCACATTAAGCATCATGTAGTTCTTGGCACTGCAGCCACGTCTTACGCAAGAGCATATTTGGCCCATGAGCCACCGGCCCGACCCCCTCTACCTCCCGCCCACCGGGCCTTTGCCCGACCCTAACCCGGAAACGGGCGACCCTGCCCATCCCCAAGGCTTGCCCCGCGCTGGAGTGAGTGAAACACACCAAGGAGCGAACCTGCTGTTGCCCGCTGGTACCCACCAAGCCTTCTATGAGTGCCTGGTCCGCGAGAAAGCGGAGCGTAAAGCGGCGAACGTGGCGAAGAACCGTCCGAAGAAGAAAAAGCATTAGCAAAGGCCGAGTTCAGTTTGCCTTACTCCTATTCTCAGAAGCTTCTTAAAGCGGCAAATCTCTGCCGCCGCTCTTGGGGATTTCATGCCCAACCTGTGCCCAACGCGTGCCCAACCGGAACGGGATGAGGCGGGATCTGGCAAGCCGAACTGCGAGTGAAGGTTCAGAAGGGGCAAGCGAAAATTCTGTCTAGGAAGGCATTTTGGGGATCAAGGAGAACTATATGGCCTTGGGTGGGATGAGCCGGCACACGCCTTCTAAGCGGTCGGTCAAAGGTTCGAGTCCTTTAGGGTGCGCCATAGAAAACCCCCGTCTGGCACGGGGGCTTTCCTTTTGTGCAGCAGTGATCTGCCTGGTCCTGAGCTGACTTTTGTGGGCATTGACAAGGCAACCAGCTTTTTACGGCGTGAGACCCTGCTGTAAAAGCAGCACATGTCGCGTGTGATTTAAGAGTGCTGAAATGCGCATCAGGCAATCAGTCTGACCATCTGACGTGTCTGTCCTAGATGCCTGCTCTGCTGCGGCTTGTCATCTTTAGGGCTTAACCAGTTCCAGGTCCACAGGCACATTCTCGGTAGCGGCAGGCACGTTGCCGCTGCTGATCAGTTCCAGGGCCTTTTCCACGCCCAGTCGGCCAATCTCGCCGGGCTTCTGGGCTACGGTGGCGGCCAGGGTGCCGCCCTTGACGGCTTCTACAGCGTCTGGGGTGGCGTCAAAGCCCACGACCATGATGTCCCGGCCAGCGGCGGTGATGGCCTGCAATGCGCCCAGAGCCATCTCATCGTTGTGGGCGAACACGGCGTCAATTTCGGGCTGGGCTTGCAGGATATTTTCCATCACGCTCAGGCCCTTGGCGCGGTTGAAGTCTGCGGGCTGAGCGGCAACCACCTTCATGTCCGCGTTTTCTTTCACAACAATGTTGAAGCCTTCGCCACGGTCACGGGCCGCGCTGGAGCCGGGGACGCCCTGCAACTCCACGACGTTGCCGCTGCCGCCCAGCTGCTCCCGGATAAATTCGCCGGCCAGCTTGCCGCCCGCCACGTTGTCCGAAGCGATGTGGTAAGCCACCTGTCCGCCGTTGGCGCTGCGGTCTACGGTGATCACGGGGATGCCCGCCTCGTTGGCGGTCATGATGCTGGGCACAATGGCGTCACTGTCGGTGGCGTTCACCAGAATCACGTCCACACCACGGGTGACCAGATCTTCGATGTCGCTGGCCTGTTTGTCGGCCCGGTCCTGAGCGTCCAGTACGGTCAGCTCAGCACCGCCCGCATCTGCTGCGGCTTGGGCACCGTCGCGCAGCTCCACGAAGAAGGGGTTGTTGAGTGTGGAGATGCTGAGGCCAACAGTGGCCCCTTCAGCAGTGGCGGGGGCGGAAGCTGCCTGCGCGTCACTGGCCGGTGCCGTAGCGGCGGCAGAGGTGGTCTGCACGGTTTCGGTCTGCGTGGCCGACGTGGTCGTGGTGGTTTCCTTGGTGCTGTCACAAGCGGTGGCGAGCAGGGTAAAGGTCAGCAAAGCGAAGATTTTTTTCATAAGGTATTCCTCCGAAGGAAGTGAAAGAAAGCGTTTAGGCTGAGCGGGACGAGAGGAATCTCTCGAAGAGTAGGGCACCGACAATCACCAGGCCCTTGACGATCTGCTGGTAGAAAGCATTCACGTCAAGCAGGTTCATGGCGTTGTTGAGTACACCGATGATCAGGGCACCCAGCAGCGTCCCGATCACCCCACCGCGTCCACCGGCCAGGCTGGTTCCGCCCACAACCACCGCAGCGATGGCGTCCAGCTCAAAGCCGGAGCCAGCAGTCGGCTGCGCGGAGTTGAGGCGCGAGGTAAGAAGCAGGGCGGCCAGCGCACTCATCAGGCCGCTGAAGGCGTAGACACTTACCTTCAGGCGGTCCACCGGCAGGCCAGCGAAGCGCGCCGCGTCCTCACTGCTACCCAGGGCGTAGATGCCCCGGCCCCAGCCGGTGCGCCGCAGCAGGAACCAGGTGGCAAGCAGGGCGCTCAGGGCCAGCCAGACGGGCGAGGGCACCCCCAGCGGGCTCACATTGCCGAACGCCTGAAAGGCCGGGCTGAGCTTGCTGAGGGGTGAGCCGTCGGTCAGGACCAGCGTGACGCCGCGCCAGATGGTCAGGGCCGCCAGGGTCACGATAAAAGGTGCGATCTTGCCGTAAGCCACCATCACCCCGTTGAGGGAGCCGATCAGGCCGCCCGCAGCGAGGCTCAGGAGCACGGTGCCGACGAAGGGAACGCCAGCCTGATCCAGGAACACGGCAATCACCCCGACCACCGCCAGGATGGAACCGACAGACAGGTCAATGCCGCCTTTGAGAATGACCGCAGTCATCCCGAAGGCCAGCAGCGCATTGACACTGGTCTGGCGGGCAATGTTCAGAAAATTGGGTACGGTCAAAAAGCGGTCTGACAGCAGACTGGCAATGGCGAGCAGCGCCGCGAACACAAGCCAAAGGCCGTAGCGGGACAGGAGTTGCCGCCACGCGGGGGAGCGGTCAGTGCGTGCGTGCGCCTGTGACATGGGCAATCACCTCCTCAAGGGTGACAGGGGCGTGAAGTTCAGACACGACTTCTCCACCCCGGAAGACGAGAATGCGTGTGGCCAGTCCCAGCACTTCCTGAGCGTCGCCGCTCGAAAGGATGATGGGAAGCCCAGCGGCAGCCAGACCAGCAATCACTTCATAAATCTCCTCCCGCGCCCCGATATCTACCCCACGGGTCGGCTCTTCCAGAATCAGGACTTTGGGCTGGGCGGCAAGCACCCGGCCCAGCACCACCTTCTGCTGGTTGCCCCCTGACAAAGCGCCTGTGAGGTACTCAGGCTGCGCTGGGCGAATGTGCAGCTGCTCAATCCACTGCTGGACCAGCTGCCGCTCAGGGCCAGACTGGACCACGCCGGCGCGGGAGACCGCAGGCAAACTGGAAAGAGCAATGTTCTCGCGGATGGTGCCGTCTAGCACGGCCCCTTCGGCCTTGCGGTCTTCGGGCAGAATGCCGATGCCCCGGCGCAGCGCGTCTTCGAGCGAGAGGACCGGCTGGCCGTTCCACAGGCTCTCTCCGCCAATGCCGACCAGGGACCGCAGGGCCGCCCCCCGGCCACTGCCCACGATGCCGACCAGGCCAATCACCTCGCCCGCGCGCAATTCCAGGTGGAGGGGAGACGCCCCTGTGGGCCGCGCCTCAATCTGCCAGACCGGGTCACCGCTGACTGGCTGAACCCGCGACTGCACTTCTACATGTCTGCCGACCATCCACTCGATGATTTGCTGCTGGGTCGTTGAGGCAACGTCACTCGTGGCGATGTTGCGCCCATCCCGGAGCACCGTCACACGGTCCGCGATTCGGAACACTTCGCCCAGGTGGTGTGAGATATACACCACAGCCACACCGCGCCCGCGAATCTGAGCGATGAACTCGAACAGCTTTTCTATTTCAGGGGCGGTCAGTGGGGCCGTTGGTTCGTCGAACACCAGCACGCGTGGCTCACCGACCAGGGCGCGGGCAATGGCCAGCATCTGGCGCTCACCCACGCTGAGCGTACGGACAGGGACACCCAGGGGAAGGTCGAGGCCCAGCGAGTGCAGGTGAGCAGCAGCTTGGTCGCGGAGCTCGCGGTCACTGATCAGGGGAGACATATCACCCAGATACAGGTTTTCCTCGGCGCTCAGGTCGGGGGCGAGGCTCAACTCCTGAAAGAGCATGCGGACCCCATGCCGGGCAGCGTCGGCTACACTGCGGAAGCGGACAGCTTCGCCGCCCAGGCGCAGTTCTCCCGACGTGGCGGGCTGAACCCCCGCCAGAATCTTCATCAGGGTGCTTTTGCCAGCGCCGTTTTCGCCCAGCAGTGCGTGGACCTCGCCCGCCCGCACTTCCAGATGGACGCCGTGCAGCACCTCGACAGGGCCGAAGCGCTTGACGATATCGGTCATGTGCAGCACTGGGGGGTGTGATGACGTTGGCTGGGTGGGGGGTGATACTTCGTACAGCGCCGTCATCAGAAGTTCACTCCACAGTGCAGGATGACATTGGCGTAAGGCGTGGTTTCACCGGTGCGGATGACGGCCAGCGCCTGGGGCAAGCCTTCTTTGAGGGCCTCATGCGGAAGCTCATGGACGGGCACTTCTGGCAGCGTGCGCTGCAGCTCGCTGTACCACTGGGGCGAAAGGTCGCGTGTCTCCTGGGCCACGCTGACCGCTTCAATGACCAATTCACCGAGGATGGCCTGAAGGACGGGCAGCAGCTGGGGGAGACCGGCGCTGACTGACACGTCAATGCAGCGGACCTGGGGCGGAATGGGCAGGCCAGCGTCCGCCAGGACAATGTGCTGGGTGTGCCCTGCCTGCGCGACCAGGGCGCTGAGTTCAGGGTTGAGAAGGCCAGACTTTTTCATGCTTGGGTCTCCTGTGCGGCGTGAGCCATCTCTGACTCTTGGGGGGTCTGGTTCCTCCGGTACTCGGCCAATGCTGCTGCGGTCTCGTCCGCCCAGGGGATACTGGGCTGAGCGCCCTCACGGGTACAGGCCAGCGCACTGGCCACCGTGGCCTGCTCAAGTGCCGGGCGCAGAGGCTGCCCCGCCGCCAGTGCAGCGGCCAGCACGCCTGCGAAAGTGTCCCCGGCAGCTGTCGTGTCCTTGACCTCGACCCGGTGGGCGCTCAGCCGCAGCAGCTGGGTTCCGTCTAGGGCCAAGCAGCCCTGGTCGCCCAGAGTCACTACCACGGTCCGGGGGCCAGTGGCCTGGGCGCGCTGCAACTGCTCTGCCAGGTCACCAGCTCCTACCAGCGTTTCCAGTTCGCCCTGATTGACCAGCAGCACATCCACATGCCGCAGCAAGGTTGTTGGCAGAGGCTGCGCGGGAGCAGCGTTCAGCATCACCTGCACACCAGCCCCCTGCGCCGCTGCTGCAAAGGCTTGCACCGTGCTCAGCGGTACTTCCAGTTGCAGCAGCAGTTGGGTGACCCCGCTCAGGTCGGGGAGATGTTGCGGGTCCAGCAAGGCATTTGCGCCAGCTGCTACGGCGATGCTGTTCTCGCCTTCCTCCGCGACGGTGATAAAGGCGGCACCGGTGGGGGTGTCAACCCGCACGCTCCGGTCCTGCACGCCGCTTTCCCGCAGCGAGGTCAGCAGCGGCTCTGCGAAAGCGTCGCGGCCCAGGGCACCCACAAACGCCGTTTGGGCACCGGCCCGGGCGCAGGCCACCGCCTGATTGGCCCCCTTACCACCGGGGGCCGTGCGGTAGGTCTCTCCCAGAACAGTTTCTCCCGGGGCCGGCAAATGCGGCAGGCGAGTCACGAAATCGAGATTGGCACTTCCAGCAACCAGAATCATGCAGGTTCCTCCTGAATAGGGCTTGGCGCAGGGCCTGAAGACTCACGGACAACCAGCCGGGTGGGCACCGTGCAGTTGGCCTGGAGTCTGGGGGCTTCAGTCGCTTGGAGAGCCAGTCGTACGGCGGTGCGGGCCACCTCATCCGTATCCTGCTGCACCGTGGTCAGCGACGGGTTGGAGAGGGCCGCCCAGGAAATGTCGTCAAAGCCCACCACCGAGAGGTCTTTACCCACCTGGTGCCCTGCTTGACGCAGGGTGCTGAGTGCGCCCAGAGCCAGGGTGTCGTTGGCGCATAGCAGCGCAGTAAACGGCCCGCGTTGCAGCAGCTGCTGGGCTCCGGTCATGCCATCTTCGACGCTGTAGGGGCTATAGATAAACAGTTCGGGCGGAATCTGAACCCCCGCTGCACCTAGGGTATCCAGCATGCCGCGCACACGCTCGCCAGGCTCTCCACGGCGTGCTGGGCCTGCCAAGACCGCAAAGCGGGTGTGCCCCAGGTCCAGCAGGTGCTGAGCTGCCTGCTGCCCGCCCATGTACTTATCGCTCTGTACACTCAGATGCGCGTCGCCTGGACGGTCAAGCATGATGCTGGGGACTGTCCCTGTGTCGGGCGCTTCGGTATGGCTGACCGGAATAATCATCAGGGCGTCAGCGCCGCGCTGCTGGAGGCTATGGATGGCTTCTGCCTGGAGCTGTTCATCGCGGTGAGAGTCGGCCAGAATCACGGCATAACCGTGTGCCCGCGCTTCTTCTATCAGCGCCTGCGCCAGTGACGGAAAAAAAGGATTGGTGAGGTCGGGCAAGACCAGGCCAAGTGTGAAACTGCGCCCGGTCCGCAGCACCTGAGCGGCGTGGGAGGGGACGTATCCCAGATGTTCGATGGCCTGCTTGACCCGGCGCTGCACAGCCGGCGTGACGGCCTTGGTGCCATTGACCACATAGGAAACAGTGGCCGTTGATACCCCGGCAGCGCGCGCGACAGCGGCCATAGTCACGTTGGAATGTTCACGTTTGGTCATGGTTTTCCGAGTGGGTTAAACGATTAACCTGAACATAGGCCCGGCTCTCCATTTTGTCAAGGCGGGGTCAAGGCTTGGCTGTGGAGCATGCCAGAGATAGCTTGCTTGTTCAGCCAGCGCGTGTCTGGGGAGGCCCCAGGGTGCGTGTATCTGGGACTCAACACCTTGAGCGGCCCACAAGAACAAGCCTTCCAAGGTCGGGACTGGTTTCTGTAAGGTCAGAGATGCATCTTTAGCCGAGTGGCGGCGAGTATCAGCGACATTTCGGCCAGCCCATCACCTAATCTCTTGCCCTCTTGTTGCTCAGTACCCGACAACTTTACTTTTTCTCTGTCCAGAACAGCATAGTGGCTCCACAACCACCG
>NZ_BNAL01000054.1 GCF_014653275.1 Deinococcus piscis | reverse complement strand
CCCTCCAGTGTGCCCCACCCTCCTAAAAAGTGGGGCCGATGTGGAAGGATTTCGCGTACCACTACCCGCACCATCCGTGAGCACCTGGACAAAGAGCTTTTGCTGCGGCCCAAAGGTATCAAGGTACTGAGCCTGTTCTTCATTGACAAGGTAGAGAACTACCGCGCCTACGACGAAGCGGGCGAAGTGGTGAAGGGGCCTTACGCGACCATTTTTGAAGAGGAATACAACCGGGCTAGAAAAGATCCCAGGTACAGCGGCCTGTTCGATGGTGCAGACCTGACCATCCCTGCCGAAGAAGTACACAACGGCTATTTCAGCGTGGACAAAAAGGGCCGTGCCAAGGACACGTCTGGCAGCACCGCTGACGATGCCGACGCTTACAGTCTCATCATGCGCGAGAAAGAGCGGCTGCTTGACCTGAACACGCCGCTGAAGTTTATCTTCTCCCACAGTGCCCTGCGCGAAGGCTGGGATAACCCCAACGTGTTCCAGATTTGCGTGCTGCGCGAAATCGGCACCGAGCGCGAGCGGCGGCAGACCATCGGGCGCGGCCTGCGTCTGGCCGTCAACCAAGGCGGCGAACGGGTGCGTGACGAAGGCGTGAATATCCTGACGGTCATTGCCAACGAGTCTTATCAGGACTTTGCCGATAATCTCCAGAAGGAAATTGAGGATGACCTGCAAATCAAGTTTGGTGTAGTAGAAGCCCATCAGTTTGCTGGAATTCAGGTGGTGACTGAAGGCGGTCAGACTGCGGCCCTGGGCGTTGAGAAGTCTGGAGAGCTACACGCCTACTTGCGGGCAGAAGGCTACTTAGGCAGCGACAACAAGGTGCAGGACAAGCTGCGCCTGGAACTGAAGGCCGAAACACTGCCTTTGCCAGAGCAGTTTGAACCCGTCCGCGCCGAAGTTACCGCCATCCTGAAGAAGATGGCCGGGGGCCTGAGCATCCGCAACGCTGATGAAGGGCGCACCGTGTATCCCAACCGCGCCGTGCTGGACGACCCGGAATTCAAGGAACTCTGGAACCGCATCAAGGCCCGCACCACCTACGAAGTCGAGGTGGATACGGCTGAACTCATCCGCCAGTGCGTGAAGGCCCTGAACGATATGCCCGTGGTACCACGTACCCGTGTACAGACCACGGTCGCTACGCTGGAAGTGAACCGGGGCGGCATTCAGGTAGGCGACATTGAGACTCATGCTCCCATCACCTTGCAGGAGAATGACCTGGAGTTGCCTGATTTGCTTGGCAGCCTGCAAGACCGCACTGAACTCACCCGCCGCACCCTGAGTGCCATCTTGCGTGACTCTGAGCGCCTGGGCGACTTTAAGAAGAATCCGCAAGCCTTCATCGAGATGGCGGCTACCGCCATCAATGCCAAGAAGGTGGGGCTGCTGGTCAGCGGTATCAAGTACAACAAATCTGGTGAGGAATATGCCCAGTCTCTGCTGGAAGACCCTATTCCCACGCTGAAGGACATCCTCGAATCAAAGAAAGGTGCCTACCAGCATGTGATTTACGACTCAGACGTGGAAAAGGCATTTGCTCTGGACTTGGAACGGAACGCCGACGTCAAGGTCTATGCCAAGCTGCCGGGCTGGTTCAGGGTGCCAACACCACTAGGTGACTACAATCCCGACTGGGCTATTTTGCTGCACCTGGACGGCCATGAGAAACTCTGCTTTGTGGCTGAGACGAAGGGAACACTCTGGACAGGTGCTCTCCGTGAAAAAGAGGTTTTGAAGATTGATTGCGGGCGCGAACACTTTGCTGTCCTGGCCGCCGAGTCAGGGCTGCCTCTCAAGTACGATGTAGTGAGTGAGCTAAAAGATGTGTTTGAGAAAGTAGACCAGTAACTTGAAATTTCTCTCCCCAATCATCTTGATTCCCTGCTAACATTCAACCCATGACGGGCAGCAGTAAGTTAGCTAACTGGGGCGGCAAGCGCACAGGCGCGGGCCGTCCCAAGTCGCCTAATGTCACTGTCCGTCTATCTATGCCCCGCAAGGTCTGAGTAATGGTGCAGGCTGACGCAGAGCGGAGCGGCACCGGCCCCAAAACTGAAGCGGTGCGCGTGTTGACCGAACACGTCACAGCACCCCTGTTCCGCAAGTAAACAACCCACCCACCCACAACTGACAGCCACACAGCCCAAGCGCGGGCAAGGCGAGTTCTGGCAACCACTCAAGGAGGCTTAGCCCTTGACCGCCATAACCCCTACCCTCGCCACGTCAACGCCCACCGCGCCAGTCTTCGTAGGCCACGAACCCGAAGGCCGGGCCGTCATTGTCTCGGTGCGGGCGGGCCGCTCTGTCCAGCTCGAAGCCCTCAGCGGCTACGGCAAAAGCGCCCTGCTCGCAGAGCTGGCCCCTGGCCTGCAAACGCTGGCCGTCACCCTGCGCGTGTCCCGTGCTGCGCCGTTCGGTACGTTCCTCGCGGACCTCGCGGGCGAGCTGCTGGCCGTCATGGACTACGCCGCCGTGGTCTTCCCCGTGCAGCCCGAAGGTGCCCGCAAAGCTATGTTATCCCGGCTCTGGCAGCGGTGCGCCTGGGTGGAACTCCTACCGCTGAACAGAGTCGCAGCCCAGGCCTTGGCAGCGCAGAAGACAAGTACCGATCAAACTGTAGAGTGGCCAGTCACAACGCTCACGGTGTCCGGTGAGCCATTTGCGCTAGAGCTGGGTAGCTGAACATGCCGCTCCGAGACGTGACCTTTGCAGCGCCGTTTGCCGAGCTTGCCCGGCTAGACAGCAGCAGCGACAGACGCACACAGCAAAACACTGTGTTGCTGAACGGGCAAAATGACGCTGAGATAGGCCATGCGTAGAGGGCGAGTGCAACGGCCATGAAGACAATCATGCCCCCGGCTCCCACACATCCGGCAGCACCTCTGCCGCCACCTCCCGCAACTTCCAGTCACAGGTGGTCCCTGCACCGGGCCTGGCTCGGCTAAACCTGCCGGTTTCAGGCCCCACGGGTTGCCACACAGCAGTGGTAGAGCATGCTACTGGGCGGCTTCTTCGCGTGAGTCAGGCAGGTCGAATTTCGCCTACATCTGCAGGCACGCCCAGGAACCGCAGACCCCACACCAGGGCAGTAAGAGTGCCCAGCTCCACCCGCTGGGTGCAGATTAGCAGCGGGTGCTTAGGAGTGCCCGGCTTCTTCTGCCTATTCGCTACAGCAGAGTGAGCTAACGCTCCTAAACAGACGGCCAGGGGCATGGTGGGGCATGGTGACATGGTCAAAACAGACCCGAGTGCATGGTCCATGGGGTTATGCTCCGCAGTCACGTTGTACATGGACAAACGTGACCCAAAACACTCCTTAAAGCACCTAAACCGGCCGGTGTGGGCAGAGGTGCATGGACAAAGCGGGCCTAGGGACATGGTGGGGCATGGACAAGCAAGGCCAGTGGGTATGGTCGGGGATGGTCGGGGATGGTCGAATCGAATATATGGGGATGGTCCATGGGGTTATGCCCTGGAGATATGGTGGGGATGGTCAAACACCTCATATCAGTAGATAAAACGGGCGCGAGGAAGTGCCGGGGGATGGTCATGCCACCCCGTAGGGATGGACGGGGGATGGTCACTAAGGCACCGTGGGGGAAAAGGACCTACAGGAGAGGGCAGACAAGTTTGCCCTTTTGGGCAGCTCTTGTTTGTCTATGTAATTGACCAAAGTTGTCAACGAAGATTGACAACACTTGCAGAAAACTCAAAGGGTGTAATTTGAATTTACCGAAGTCTAGAGATGGCGGGGTCTTGAAAAAAGTAAGCGAGAAATCAAGTCGATCCTGACCAATCTAGACACGTGAAAGCCCACTGGATATAATTGCTTCAGAGCCGAGGCTGCGCCGGACCAAAAAAATCCGGCGCAGGTGTTAGTAGCACCGACGCCGACGTTCTCGTAAACGAATTCAACCCAAACCCCCTCACAGGGAGTCGCCCGACGTTCACTTGCCGGGCCGGCTGTGTCCTTAGTGTAGCCATCCTCCCGTATAGCTGCAAGCTATACGGGAATGGAGCCTACCTGCGGTAGACACAGCCATAGCGCTCCCGGAAAGAACGTCCATGCAAACAGCACCGGAACTGCTCACGCCCCTGCGTGCGCACGAGGCTATAGGCCGCCGGGTCAGCCCCTCCACCCTAAAGCGGTGGGTCAGAGAAGGTAAGATCGACGGCCAGAAAATCAGCGGCATTCAGTTCATAGACATGCCCAGCCTGAATAAGTATCTGCAGAGTTACAAAGGCGGTCAGACTTGAGTGGGGCGACCAGCGGATGGCACGAGTCTGGTACCATCGGCACGCCCCACATTTTTCAGCTAGAGGGACAGCTCAGCAACCACACGCCCATTTACCGCAACCAGTTCAAGCAGCTGCTGGAACTTCTTCATGGAGGCATTGCTGGGGGCGTGATCGAAGAACGGTTTATCAAGGCAGGCCGGACCCGTAAGGGCTGGCTCAGCTGGCCTGAGCTAAAGGGGCTAGGGTCTGCTGGAGATACCCACGGCGCAGACGCTTACTTCGGAGTAGCGCGGCGCGTGGATACCTCCAGCGGCGGCGTTGGGAACCTTCTCCCCTTGGACTGCCTCTGGTTCGAGATTGACCTGGGCGACCTCGCACACCTACCCCGCTTTGGCGGCATGAGCAAGGCTGAGCTGCTCCAGGCCAGCCCTGAGCTGCTGGAAGACCTCAAGGGCCGGCTGATGGGCGAAGTGCTCGACACGTGCGAAGCGTTCGAATTGCCCCCCGTAGCCATTGTGGACAGTGGCCACGGGCTGCACGTGTATCTGAGAACTGAAGACACCTTCAGCCCCAAAGAAGCCAAGCAGCTGCTTCTGGCGCTGGCGGAAACATTCGACGCAGACACTGCCAGCGCAGAACCGGCCCGCATCCTGAGACAGCCGGGCACCCTGAACCTGAAGAACCCGGCGCGGCCCTTGCCCGTGAACCTGGTCTATGCCGAGCCTGAAGCACGGGTCAGCACGGAGGCCCTGGAGCGCATTCTGACGGCAACGCCAGCAGCACAGGCCCAGCGAGACGAAGTGCAGCGCCCCACACCGGCCCCCAGGCGGCCCAGGAAGGCCAGCGGAAAGGGTGGGCAGACTCGCACCCTATACCGTGAGACGGTCACGGTCAGAGAGATTCTGGAGCGGAACGGCTACCGGCTGAAGGATGACAAATACCTACCCCCGGCCAGCAGCACCGGCAACGCGGGCGTGATGATTCTTGGGGGTGCTGACGGTCTGGAGCGGGCGCTGAGCTTTAACGGGTCATGCCCCCTGAATGACGCTGAAGGGCGGGCCTGGAACGCCTATGACGCCATGCGGATTCTGGAACACGGCGGGGATGAGCGTGCGGCAGACAGAGCGGCCCGCTCTGAACTCGGTATCGGCGGCGGGCGGGATGACGTGACCAGCCAGCCCCCAAGCCTCGACATGAACACGGTCAGGCAGCAGTGGGCCATGAACCCGGAAGCCTATTTGAAGCAGGTCACGGCGCATCTGGACAGCCTCGACATGCACCACCGCGCCAGGGCCGGGTTAAAGAAGATGGCAGGCCACCTGGCCGGCTTTGCGGCCCAGGGCCTGCTGGCGGAATGGCGCGGCCTGGCCCGGCTGGAGGTGGGCGGGCTGAACGGCTGGCATAACAAAGTGAACCCTACCGACAACTACCAGAACACCGCCGGCAAGATGAAAGCCCTGGCAGAACTGGGCGCGGTCAGCCTCATTCCAATTGACCCGGCCCACCCTGGGCGCGGCGTGGTCATCTGCCTGCCAGAGAACCCGGCAGGCGTGGCCCTCAGCCGACCTGCAGGCGACACCTTCCGACCTCAGACGCTGGAAGTGCGGCGCAGCACAGAGAAGCAAAAAACAGCGGCTGAGACGGAAGAAAAAGTTATCACTAAGGTACTCCCTAGCCCTAGCAAAAATACCTTAGTGATAAACCCAGAACCCCGTAAGCGGCGGCGGCAGCAAGCGGCGGCCCGACTCTCTGGTCTGCTTATCGCTCAGGCGGTCACCCCGAAAGCTGAACCCCAGCGGCTGGCGGAAGACCTCGGCATGACGGCGGCGCAGCTGAAGGCCCAGCAGCTGGAACTGGCAAACATCACGGGCGGCGCTCAGAGCTTTAAAGACCAGTACTGGGCACTGATGCTTGACCAGCAAGAAGCAGTCAGGGCGGCCTACATGAACAACCTTGAACGCGAGCAACGCCAGTTCAGCGTGGGGGCGACCTTTGCCAAAACTGAGCAGCAGCGGGCCTACAGCCGGCGGCGGGCAGAGCGGGCGGCGGCGCAGCTGGAACGGCTGAGGGATGGGGAAAGCCCCTACTACCTAGATGTGAAAGAAGTTCGGGTTCTACAGGCCGTATCTCTCCCTAGCAAAATCGGGTTACCGTCGTCGGCTTCCCGTCTACGGTAACCCGTCTCAGACCTCCACCCAGCTTCTGCTTGGGCTGATACTTGGCGTGGTGATCTGCGGCAAGACACCACTCTGGATCAGAGTCGTGGAGCGGATTGTTAAGTAGTAAGTGCGTTAGCGGTCGTACCAGGGGTTATCACGGGACCCATCCCCCTCATAACTGGGCATAGAGTCGAAACGTCCATCGTATGTGCGCACCATTCCATCCTGATTGGCCCCCGGACCACGTTCCTGTCCCTTTCGCCTTGTACGGCCTGCTGCATGCGTAGGTGGCTTGTGAAACCCCTTATCAGTGATTTCGAGGCCGCTAATAGGGCATTTCCCTGCTTCGGGCGATGGTATTTCTCCTAGAAGTGGTGTGAATTCATTCAAAGCGAAAAGTGTCAGATGATGCAGGCCACGGGTTACGCACGTGTAGAGCAGCGAGCCGTCGTATGGCATGGCAGGGTTATAGTGATCAACATCGGCATTGACGACAATAGCTGCGTCAAACTCCAGTCCTTTGGCCACGCTGATAGGTACGATAGCGACGCCCCCAGCGTAATCCTCGAAGTCCTTGGTACGGCTATCAACTTTGAAAGCTGTCTTCGATTTGGAAACCCGTTCATACAGATTGCTGGCTTCGGCAGGGGAGCGCGTCACAATACCGATATTCTTTGCCCCCTCTCTTTGCAGCCGTCTCACTTCATGTGTCAGAAGGGGCAATAAATGGTTTTTGGTGCTATAGCGGACAAAATGTACAGGGCTGCCGGGGCGGGGAACCGCTTCGGCTTTGAGCGCGTTCGGCGCTACCCGTTCCAGAACGAAGTTCCCCAGGGCAGTGATTTCCTGTGTGGTCCGGAACGTTTGAGTGAGTTCCTCAACTTCGTCTTCGCCTGTGCCAAAGGTTTGGCAGACCACGTCCCAGCTGCCAATCCCCCGGTAACGATGGATGCCCTGACGCAAATCGCCAAAAATGGCGGCGCGACCAGCGGGTGTATAGCGCCTCAGCAAGGCGTACTGAAGAGGCGAGAGATCCTGTCCCTCATCCAGCACAAGATAATCGAATTGCCCGCTGGAGCCGAAGCGGTCGCGTAATGCTGCATCGTTAGGTCGAACGCCTTCCAGCAAGATCTTCAACGCAAGAACCAGGGGCAGTTCTGTCACATCCGTCGGCTCGAATGGTCGGGTGCCGTCCTCACCCACTGGCTTCGGAGTGCGGTGCAGCGCTTCAGTTGCCACTTTCAGAGCTGGACCCGTGAAGATACGCGACGCCGCCGCACTAACTTTCTGCTCATCGGAAACCAAAAGCAGGTAGGTATCCCAGGCTCCAGTAGTTGGAAGCAAACCTTCTACCAATTGTCCCAGTCGCTGAGTAAGGCCTTTAACCTCGGAAATCCAGACTGCCGGGTCCTGCCCCTCCCGTTCCGCCAGAAGAGCCACTTCTTTCGGCAGCGCTTTTTTGATCAGTCGGTTCACTTCTGTCTGCAGATTGGCCCTGAGACTCTTCCAGTCCGCCTCTGCCGGCTCTCCCCGCCACTGCTCCACAAGTTCCCGCACAGAAGCTAGAGACAGCTGCAACACGGGGGCCGCCTGACCGGTGGCTGTCAAGTCTTCTGGTCCACATTTTCCTGTAGAGGAACCAGTCCTGGGCAAGTTGGCACTCAGATCAGCCAGCTGTCTTGTGAGATGGTCAGCCAGCAAATGCCGCAAGACCATCTGCATTTCCTGCCGACCACGCATACCAGCTTTCGCTATGGCAGCCTGCTTCTCACTGACATCGGACTTAGGGTCAAAGATGATTTTGGCAGTCTCATCACCGAGTTGCCGAATGCGGCGTTCTCCCTGGTTGACAACCCTCTTCGCCCAGTCTTCGAGAGTTGTTTGGAAGACGTTATTCACACCGGCACGCGGTAACAATTGCTTGAGATACCCCAGCAAGAAACTGTTCGGCACGAACACGGCAATTTTCTTCTCGTTGATTTCTCGGCTGCCGACTCTCTCCTTGTGAAGCATGCTGGGAATCCGATGGTAGGCGATGGCAGTCTTACCACTGCCCGCTACGCCGTTGACCACTAGGAGCCTGTCTGTCGGCCAGGACATCAGCTCATCTTGCCGCTCAGAGATGGTTGCCAGTATGCTTCTGGCCTTGGCACTGGCTTCCCGCCCCAATTGGTCAACCAGATATTCCTGTCCCAGTTGCGCGAATACGTCGGTGGTCTCCTGCTCAGTTCCTTCGCCGTCTGCAAGGGGCATCACGTCAGAGAGAGCAGTGATAATCCTCTGCTCAATTTTCAATTGACGGCGAAGAAGCTGATAAGCCGTGCGGACTGCGCCAGAGTCCGAGACAATTTCCACTTCTCGCACCTGACGGTGCTGAATCTGCTGGCGCAGAGGGGAGCCAATCCCGCAGATATACGTGTCCGGCAAGCGAATATCGTGGACACCTTCGCTTAGGCAAACGTCTTTAACGCTGCCATCCTCGTATCTCAGTCGTAAACGCATGAAGTAGGGGTGGTCAGCCACCGAACGCAGACTGTCCAAATCCATGCCTTTGAACTGGGCGACTTGGTAAAGATCCATTTCCTGACGTTCCAATTTCCCGATTTTGGCGTCTATCTCTTGGCAGGTTTGACCGAGGCGGCCTACCTCTTCTGGGTATGCGGGATGGGTATGCGGCATAGCAATGCTCCTTGGAAAGATTGAGATATCTTCATCTTCCCAAATCAGCTGAGATTTTGTGGCTCATTTGCGCTCTGTACCCTACACGCCCCAGACCGTCAAATCCGAAAGGGCTTTTTCCGAAGCCGGCTCAACAGGCATCGTACCCGTACGTTACAGAAATGATGGCCGGTGCACTTAAAACATGGCTACCAAGCTCCAGCGACTCACTGAGAAGTTAGAAACGCCACGAGCCCAGCGTGAACTCCCCAAGCGCCGCTTGGCCACCTGCCGCAATGAGTACGAAACGGCTGCCCTGACGCTGGACATGCTGGGTGTGGACGCAACACCAGAAGCAGCGCGGGCGGCACTTCCAAACGTCCCGGAGGATGAACTCACCCGTATCCTCGAGGCCAGGCAGCGGATGAGCCATTAGTCTGCTTGCGCTCCGGCCCGTGCCCGGTGCTACAATCTCGCTTAACCCGATGGCCGAGTAGCCAAAGGGAAACCCCCCGCATCAAAGGATGGCCGTCCTAGCGAGGGGTTACGTCAAAACTAAGTTGCTTCGTTTTTTAAGGACGAAAGCAACGCGGCTTTCGTGCGTCCAGTGTACGCGGCTGGGCGGCCTGGGTCAATATCCCAGGATAAGCGCGTCGAGGTGATCATGACTCTGGAGCATTCTCCAAGTCGTATAAGTCTTAGGGACCCCAAGCAACAGACACCAGACTCCCGAAAGACTGAGACAGAATCTAAATCTTCTCCCTTTCTCAAGGCCTTCCTGGCACGTCAATCATGTGACAATCCGAAATCAGCCACTGGCCCACTGTTTGATCTGCTGTCCAACCTTTCCCAGCAGGGAAGTACTCCTGCTCCTGCGCTCACAGCTGTAGATGTATTACCTATACCCGCTTCGTTGCCCCGCGTAGACGACGTGACCACCCTTCATATCCCAACGCCCAGGAATAGCAGTAGCAGTGCGGGTGCGCTGGAGTTGAACCCCCTGGACACCCTGACCGAGTGCCTGGACACCGCCGAGTGCCCGGCCACCGCCCGCCGGATTTACCGGCTGCTGTTTCGCATTGGCCTCACGGTCCTGCGTCAGCGCGGACTGCACGAGCAGCACGCGACCCAGGTCAGCTTCCACTTGCCGCTCGACCTCATCGCCGCCCACTTGGAAGTGAACCGCTCGACGGTCTGGCGCAACCTGCGCCCGCTGGAAAAGGCCGGGGTACTGCACCAGCGCGACCACTACGGCACCCTGCGCGGGCAGACCGCCGTGACCGGCAAGGTCTGGGCGCTGTCCTTGCGTCCGCACGAAGTCCTGGCTGGAACCCGCGAGCGGGTGCGGGTACGCCACGATGACCTGATCGGCGTGCGCTGGCGTGACCTCGATGCGGACGCTAGAGCGGGCCGCACCGCCTGGGCCGAGCTGGAACGGGTCAGGTTGGGCAAGGCAGAAGAAGCAGA
>NZ_BNAL01000053.1 GCF_014653275.1 Deinococcus piscis | reverse complement strand
TGACACGGTATATTCCCCCTGAGCTGGGCCTCTATTTAGATTTGTCCAAACAAAGGGAGCTGCCCACCACCCAACCGCCTACTGCCCGCCACAAGGGCAACTTTCTGTCCAACCTGCCGGTCCGCCACAAGATCGCGGCGGCATTGGGCTACATGACCCTCCCGTTCCTGGGACTGGGTCTGACACAGCTCTACACCTACTACCAGGACTATAAGACCGCTGAAGAACGCCTGGAAATTGTTGCAGCCTATACCCCCATGCAGGAACTGCAGAAAAATCTGCGGTACATGCGCAGTCTGCCGTTCTCGCAGATGGGTGGCCAGACAGAAGCCCTGCAGACCAACATGAATTTGTTGTCACAAACGCTGCTGGAGCACGGCCACGATCACCAAGAGCTGCAAGACGTGACCAGCGCCTTGCAGCAGAAAATTGAAAGAATTGTTGCCGGTATCCAGAGCGGAGAGCTCAGCTCAACCACACTCAACAGCCAGGTCAGCTCTGCGCTCAACGGCGAACTGGCCAACCTCTTCGGACTCATTGCTGAAGGTGGCAACCTGCTCGCAGGAACCAAAGACGGCACCCACGCGGCCACCGATTTGGCGGTGCTTTCGACGGACATCCTGCCAGTGGCCTTGCCTGAAAGCAGCTTCCAGGTACAGCGCGCCCTGACCGCCCTGGATGAGATTCGGGCCCGTGATGGCGTCATCAGTGAAGCCCAGCAAGTCAAGGTTGCCAGCCTGCTGGAACGCAGTGAGGCGGCAACGGCGAACATCGCTCAAAAAGCGGCGACCATGTTTGAGGAATACCCAGACCTCGCCAGCGCCCTGAAGCCCAGCTATGACCGGATGCTGGCCGAAATGCAGGCCACCAATGACCTGATTCGGGCTGAAATGCTGGACAAAAACAAAACCGCCCTGACTTCTGCACAGGTAAATGAGCGGCTGAATGCGGGTCTGGACTCGCAGTACCAAGCTTTCGCCGCCACCACCAAGGCCATGGAGGGCCGACTGGCGGCAGAACGTGACCGGGCACGGAACAATCTGCTGACCATCCTGATTGGAGTGATCCTAGGTGCGCTGACCCTGTACGTTCTGACCCGCGTACTGTCGAACGCCATCAACCAGCCTCTGGGCCACCTCACCAAAGGCGCGCAGGCGCTTTCGCTGGGTCAATTCGGTGCCCGCGTGCCGGTCACCACGGGCGACGAGTTCGGCACCCTTGCGAACACCTTCAATGCCGCCGCCATGCAGCTGGAGGCCAACCAGCAGCGCGTTGAGCAAGAACGCCTGGAGCAAGAACGCCTCCAGAACAACATCGGGCAGTTCCTTAATGTCACGATGGACATCGCCGAAGGTGACCTCACCAAGCGCGGCACCGTGACCGAGGACGTGCTTGGCAACGTGGTGGACTCGATCAACCTGATGACTGAGGAGCTGGGCAACGTGCTTGGCGACGTGCAGAAAGCCTCGGGCTCCGTGACCAGCGGCTCCCGTCAGATGCTCAGCTCGACCCAGGACATTCAGCAAGGCGCGGCGCAGACCACGCAGGCCGCCCTGAACGTGGCGCAGCAGACCGCCGAAGTAAACCGCCAGATTCAGGACATGGCGCAGCTGGCCCAGGCCACAGCCGAAGCCGCCCGTCAGGCCCTGATCGCGGCCAACCAGGGACGTCAGGCAGTGCAGGAAACGCTGAGCGGTATGCAGGGTATCCGCACCACCGCCCAGACTGCCGAAGAGCGCATCGCCGCACTCTCGGAGCGCTCCAAACAGATCGGTCAGATTGTGGACACCATCTCGGGGATTGCTTCACAGACCAACTTGCTGTCGCTGCACGCTTCGATTGAAGCGGCGGGTGCTGGCGAAGCGGGCGAACGCTTTAGCGTGGTGGCCGAAGAGGTGCGACAGCTGGCCGATGAATCCGCGCAGGCCACCCGTCAGATCACCACCCTGATCAGCGGAATTCAAAGCGAGATTGCTGAAGTGGTGCGCACCATGCGCGACAACGCCGCACAGGTCAACCAGGGCTACGCCGTGGCCGGCACCGCTGGTGAGCGCCTCGAACAAATCGGTGAGCTGTCACGCGAATCGGCCCGCCTGGCCGAGCAGATTTCGCTTTCCACCCGCGAGCAGGTACAGAACATCGAGCAGGTATCCGCCTCGGCGCAGGACATCGCTCAGACCGCCGAACGCTCCCAGCAGTCGGTGGAGCAGGGCCGCGCCGCCGCCGACCAGTTGCAGCGCCTCGCTGACCAGCTCAACGCCTCGCTCTCACGTTTCCGCCTGCCGGGCTGATTGCCCCACTGGACTGGCAAACCTGAACCGGCCCAGCTGAACCGGCACAGTGCCGCAGGCCAAAGCTTACGCCCTTTGTGGTCCGCCCTTCATGACCGAATCTTCCCAGTGACCGATAGGAGCCCCATATGACTGTTACACCTTCACTTCCTTCGTCCCCCGTGCAGACCAGCAACGTCCCACGCGGCAACTTTCTCAGCCGCCTCAGCGTGCCCCAGAAAGTCGGTCTGCTCACCCTGGCCCTGAGCGTGCCGCTGATCTACTCCGTGGGCACCAACGTCGCGGCAGCCAGCCATGAGCTTGAGTCCGTGCAGCACCAACAGCAGGGCTACTTGTACCTCCAGCAGCTGTCCAATCTGCTGGGTGACACCCAGCTCAGCCGTGGTGCCATCTCGCGTGCCCTGAGCGCCAACCAGCGCGGTGAGCAGCTGATCGTGCCCGAAGTTCAGAAAGTGACCGAAAACCTCGCGCAGCTTGAGCAGCTCACCCAAACTGCGCCCCTCAGCGGCGAGATCACCGAAACCATCGTCCAGACCAACAAGGCGTGGCAAGAATTCCTGGCCAAGCTGAAAGGCCCTCAGCCGCCTACCGGCGCAGAGCTCGCCCAATCGTTCGACACCATTTTCAGCAAGCAGGTGTTGCCCCTCACCCAGTCAGTGGTGCAGGCCTCGAACCTGGCCCACTCGGACAACGCGGCCACCAACGCGCTGCTGAACATGACCACCAACGTGTTTCCCTCACAGTGGAACGACACCGGCTTTACGCGTTCGCTGACCGTGCGCGCTTACAGCGAGGCAGACCCTGCGACTGGCGCGATTGACTCAGGCAACCAGCGCGAATACCGCGTTCACCTCGCCAATGCGCGCGCCGCCCACCAGTTGATGGTGAGCAGCATGGAGCGTGCCATCCAGGCAGACCCAGCGCAGTCCGCTGAACTGCAAGCAGCCCTGGACAACATGAAAGCGGCCATGGGCAAGGTGTTCAGCAACTTTGAAACTGCTTTCCTGGCCGGAAACCGTGTGGGCCTGGCCCGCGATAAGGCTTTCCCCGCGCTGCAGCCGTCCTTCGACGCCGAAGCGCAGGCGTATCAGGCCGCCATGTCGGCACTGCAACAACAGCTGCGCCAAGAGAGTGATGCCATTCGCCGCAGCGAGATTCTCTCGCTAATCTTGCTGGTGGGCAGCATCGCACTGGCCACCACGCTGGCTTACCTGATTCTCCGCGCTATCACGCAGCCGCTCGGCCAACTGACCCAGGCGGCCACGGCTCTTTCGCGTGGGCAGTTCGGTGCCCGCATTCCCGTCACCAGCAGTGACGAGCTGGGCACCCTCGCCACCACCTTCAATGCTGCCGCCGCCCAGCTGGAAGCCAACGAACAGCGCGCCGAGCAAGAGCGCCTGGAGCAAGAACGCCTCCAGAACAACATCGGGCAGTTCCTGGACGTCACGATGGACATCGCTGAAGGTGACCTCACCAAGCGCGGCGTCGTGACCGAGGACGTGCTTGGCAACGTGGTGGACTCGATCAACCTGATGACCGAGGAGCTGGGCTACGTGCTTGGCGACGTGCAAAAAGCCTCGGGCTCCATGACCAGCGGCTCACAGACCATGCTGGCGACCACCTCGCAGATTCAAGAAGGTACGGCCATGACCGCCGCCGAAGCGCAGCGCGTGGCCCAGCAGGTGCAGGAGCTGACCAACTCGGTCCGCCAGATGGCCGAGCAGGCGCAGGCTTCTGCCGACGCTGCCCGCCAGGCACTGCTTGCCTCGCAGCAGGGCCAAGAAGCTGTGACCAGTACCCTGGACGGCATGCAGAACATCCGCCGCGAGGTACAGGGCGTGGCCAAGAGCATCAAAGGCCTTGGGGACCGTTCGCTGGAAATTCAGGAAATTGTAGATACCATCTCGGGCATTGCCCGCCAGACCAACTTGCTGGCACTCAACGCCACCATCGAGGCGGCGGGGGCCGGTGAAGCGGGCGGACGATTCTCCATCGTGGCAGACGAAGTGCGCAAGCTGGCAGACAACTCGGCTGCCGCTACGGGCCGCATCGCCGCACTGATCCAGAACATTCAGACCGAGATTCAGGACGTGGTCGTGAACGTGGAAGAATCCACCCGCGAGGTGGAGCAGGGCTACCGCGTGGCGGGCAGTGCCGGTGAACGCCTACGCCAGATTGGTGAACTGACCCAGCAGTCCGCGCAGCTCGCCGAGAGTATTTCGTCTGCCACCCAGCAGCAGGTACAGGGCATCGACCAGATGGGCAGCGCCGTGCAGCAGATTGCTCAGATTGCTCAGCGCTCCGAAGAATCGGTGGAGCAGGGCCGCGCCGCTGCCGAGCAGCTTCAGCAGCTGTCCGAACGTCTGAACGCCTCGCTGACGCGTTTCCGCCTGCCCAGCTGATGCCAGTGCCGTGCGGCCCGCAGCAGGCCACTTTGAAAGGGAGTTCATGACCACCGCCAACAACGAACTGTTGCACTTTTTCTTTGAAGATGTCAGGGGCACCATGTCCGGCATTGATGAGCGCCTGCAACAACTCAAGAGGACCCAGAGTTACGAGGACGCTGCTTCGCAGATGGAAGCCCTGGGCGTGCTGACCCACCGTCTGCGCGGTACAGCTGGCCTGTACGGCTTCCCGCAGATGGCCCAGCTGGCATCGGTGGCCGAGCGGCTGCTGATGCCCCGTCCCCGGCTCAAACCCGAGCTGCAAAGCACCTACACCGACGTGATGGACGGCATCGTTGCCGCTCTGCAGGGGGCCATCAGTCAAGCAGAGACCACCGGCAGTGAAGGCAGTCTGGGTCTGACCTTTGCCCAGAGCAGCGCCGCGCAGAAGATGGGTGAACTGCTGCGGGCCCAGCCCGAAGCCTTCCACCTGGCACGCGGTCACCTGCGCGGTCAGGGAGCGGAGCATGAAGCGGCGCGCCCTGACATGGCCGAACTCGGGACGGACGCTTCGGCCCAGACAGCAGCTGTGGTCACGGACCGACTGAGCCAGCAGCTCCAAGATTTTGCCCGCGACAACGCCGAAGTCTGGGAGTACTTTGCGCCAGAGGTGCAAGAATACCTGGATGCTTTGCAGCTGGGCCTGGGCGCTGCCGAGCCGGATATTGATGCGCTGTTCCGCTCCGCACACACCATCAAGGGCAGCTCTTATATGGTGGGCCTCCAACCGCTGGGTGACTTTGCCCACCGTATGGAGGACTTGCTGGGGGCCGTACGGGAAGAGCGGCAGGAACTGGAAGGCCCCGCCGCCGATACCCTGGAACTGGCCAGCAGCTTGATGGCGCAGATGTTGCAGGTTGCAGGTGGTGAGCGTGCCGAGTTGGATGAGCCGGCGGAGCGCCTTGCCACCCGCTTGCAGCTGCTCGCCGGTGGCCACGACTGGGCCGAAGTGGTGGCCCGCGAAACCCAGCGCGCCGCCGCCCAGCAAGCCGCGCAGGCCCCAGACCAGGGTGACGAGCAGCACAGTGAATCTGCGTCCAGCACTCTGGAACGAGAACTGCACACCTTTGGCCGGGACAATGCCGAAGTGATGGAATACTTCGCGCCCGAAGTGCAGGAGCACATTGATGCGCTGCGCGCGCAACTGGGCGGCTCAGCCGACATTAACGAGCTGTTCCGCTCCGCACACACCATCAAGGGCAGCTCTTATATGGTGGGCCTCCAGCCACTGGGTGACTTTGCCCACCGCCTGGAAGACCTCTTTGGCGCTGTGCGTGACGGCACTCAGCAACTGAGCGCGCCGGTGGTGGACACCATTGACCAAGCCGTAGACGTGCTGGCCCGCATGCTGGAACTCAGCCAGGGCGGCAGCGGCACGGTCAGCGCCGACGCTTCACTGCTGGGCGAACGCCTGCAGCAGCTGGCCCTGGGCCGCAGCTGGGACAGCGTCTTGGAAAGCGAGCAGGCCGCAGCGCTCCGCACAGCTGCACCAGTCGCCCCCGTCTCCAGCCCTGCGCTGTTGCCCGCACGCACCAGTGTGCGCGTGGACACCCGCCGCCTGGAAGACCTGATGGAGCAGGTCGGTGACTTGGTGGTGTCGCGTGCCCGGCTGGAACAGGCCCTGGGGCAGTTTGCGGCGCTACAAAGTGCACTGGACCAATCGCAGGCCCGCTTCAGCCGCACGGTACGTGACTTTGAGGAGCGTTACCTCAACCCCGACATGGTGACGGGCGGAACAGCCGACACAGGCCGCGCTCCGGTGCTCGGTACCGACCTGAGTGAACAGTTCGACGAGCTGGAATTCGACACCTACAACGACTTGAACATCCTGGCGCGGTCCATGACCGAGCTGGCCGCCGACTTCTCCGAGGTGCGTTCCCGCTTCGAGCAGGGGCTGCGGACTTTGCAGGAAGAAAGCGAAGACCTCGGCAAGCTGACCCGCCGCCTGCGTCTGGACCTCAGCCGCACCAGCCGCGTGCCGTTTAGCGGCACCGCCAGCCGCCTGCGCCGCTGGGCCCGCGAGCGTGAAGACCGGCTGCAACTGCACGTCGAAGGCGAGAGCACCGAAGTGGACACCGCCGTACTGCAACAGCTGGCCGAGCCCCTGCTGCACCTGCTGAACAACGCCGCCAGCCACGGCATTGACGCGCCCGAAGTGCGCCGCGCTGCTGGCAAGCCTGAGCAGGGCCAGGTCACGGTGCGCGTGGGCGAAGTGGGCAACTTCCTAGAAGTGACCGTGGCCGACGACGGCCAGGGCCTGAATCACGACGCCATTCGCGTGCGCGCGCTGGAAAAGGGCCTGCGTTCGGCGCAGGAGCTCGACCAGATGAGCGAGGCCGACCTGGCCCGCCTCATCCTGCTGCCTGGCCTGTCCACCGCTCAGACGGTCAGCGCCGAAGCTGGGCGCGGCGTAGGCATGGACGTGGTCGCCAGCACGCTGCGCCAGATGGGCGGCGACTTGCTGATTCAGACCGAATCCGGCATAGGCACCGCCTTTACCATGCGTATTCCGACCAACCAGCGCATCACCGACCTGCTGACCTGCCGGGTGGGCAACTCGGAAGTGGCCTTCTCGGTGGGCACCGTGCGCGTGCTGCTGGAGCGCCGCGCTGGCGAGCTCCTGAGCGGCCAGCATGGCCCCGAACTGCTGCTGAACGGCGAACGCCTGCCGGTCATTGACCTGCGCCGCATCTGGGGCGTGGACGAACCCAGCGAGACCTACAACCTGGTGGTTCTGAACCTGGTGACCGGCGACGTGGCCGTACGGGTCGATGCTTTTGGGGAAATCAACGAAGCCGCTGTGGGCGCCCTGGGCAGCGCCCTGGCCCAACTGGATTACCTGTCAGGTACCGCGATTTCTGCGGGTGGTCAGCCCATGCCCATCATCGACCCCGCGGGCGTGGCCCGGCTGGCCCGGCGGCGCGAAACCTGGCTGCGTCCCGAGTCCCGGAACACGGCGGAAACCCGTCAGGCCGCGCGGGTGCTGCTGGTGGACGACTCGCTCTCGGTGCGTAGGCTGGTCAGCCGCATGCTGGAGCGCGGCGGCTACGAGGTGGTCACCGCCGTCGACGGCCAAGAAGCCCTGGACCTGCTGCAATTGGACCCCCGCTTCAGCCTGGTCATCTCCGACCTCGAAATGCCCCGCATGAACGGCTACGAGCTGCTTTCGGCCCTGCGTGCCCGTCCTGCGACGGCTGACCTGCCACTGGTCGTGATGACCACCCGCGCCGGTGAAAAACACCAGCGGCTGGCGTTCCAGCTGGGAGCCAATGACTACTTCAGCAAGCCGGTAGATGAAGCGCTGCTGCTGCGGCGACTGGGCAGCATGGTGGAGAGCAGATGAAACGGATTTTCGTGGTGATGTCGGACCCGGCGCGCGCCGCGCTGATCGGTTGGCTGATCAGCGCCGCTGGAGCGCGCCCCTCGCTCAGTGAGGGGGCCCTTCCGGCCCTGACCGAACTGGAGCGCTCTGAAGTGGACGCGGTGATCTGTAGCGAGGACGTTGGGGACATGACCGGCGAGGATTTCCGCAACATCCTGCGCTATGAGCCGGCCACTCGACTGACGCCGGTGTACTTGATCACGTCACAGACGGGCCAGCAGCACGCCGAGCCCCCCAACTACAATGTCGAGCCAGCGACCAATACCCTGGACCTGGTACGGATGGTGCTCCAGCAGGTTGGCGTTCCAGCAGGGCCGGCTTTGCCCTGCGACTCCGCCCCCGGTGATCTGCGCGGTCAGATGGGCGAAGTGGGCCTTGCCGAGCTGATCAGCTGGGTGGCCGAGATGCAGCTGAGCGGTCACTGGCTGATTGAGTCCCAGGACCGCCGCGGCTACCTGCTGATGCAAGGTGGCGACATAACCTACGCCGAATTTGGTGGTCACACTGGGCACGCAGCCCTGCTGGAACTGTTGGACAGGGTCGGTCAAGACCCAGACAGCCGTTTCCGGTTCTGCCGCGCCGAGCTGCCCAGTGGCCCGCCCCCACGCAACATCGAGGAACGCACCGAGCGTCTGCTGATGGAAGTCACGGTTGACCTCGACCACCGCCACGCCGAACGCGCCGCGTCCGCCTGAATTCCCCATTTTCCCACCGCCCCAAGGAGAACCAATGAGCAATATTTTCGTGATTGATGACAGCATCAGCGTCCGCAAAGCGCTGGAGCTGTCCCTGAAAAAAGAAGGGCTGAATGTCCGCACGGCGGCCAGTGCCGAAGCCGCCCTGGAGCAGATGGATGAACCAACTGACCTGGTGATCGCGGACGTGATTATGCCCGGCCTCAGCGGTTTCGAGCTGTGCCAGACCCTCAAGGCCGATGGCCGCTACCAACACATTCCAGTGCTGATCATCAGCGGCAACGTGGACGCTGAAACCCGCCAACAGGCCCATGACGTGGGGGCGGCGGGCGTGCTGAAAAAGCCCTTCCGCCAAGAAGAACTGATGCCCGCAGTGCAGCACGCCCTGGCCAGCGCAGCGGCCCCCTCTGCGGCGCAGGAGCGGCAAGACACCGCCTTACAGGATGAGCCTGCTGCTCCCGAAGCTGCCACTGCGGCGGTCACGCCCACAGCACCACTGCGGACCTACGAGTACGGCGAAGCTCTGCGGGCCATGCTGGACCGCGCCGCCAACATGCCTGGCGTGCTGGGCACGGCCCTGGTGGAGCGCAGCGGCGAAGTGCTGGAGCGCCGGGGCGAACCGCTGCCGGACAACATCGGCCAGTTTGCCCGCTTTTATATCGGCACCGCTGACTTTCTGGCGGGTCAGCTGGACGAGCGCGGAGCCAGCCAGGTGGAACTGGAACTGGGCGGCAAGCGCCTGACCATCCGTTTCTTGAGCGACAAGCTGCTCGTGACCCTCAGCCGCCTCTGAGCTGGCCGTTTTCCCTCTCCCCTGCCTTCCCGCAGGGGATTTTTTGGGCCGGATGCTCCGCATCATGGACACAGAGATGCACTCTGGGCAAGGCAGGCAGGCCGCTCTAGAGCAGTTCTCCGAATTACGTGATGCGCGGAACGGCACCCCGCATCACTCCATTCTCCGCCCTGCTCAGTGTTTTGCACTCGCTCCGCTCGCCAAAAAGACGTTGCGTCTTTTTGTCAAATGCTCTAGGTCCCAAATCCAAAGCTCGGCATCACGGGCCACTCCACTTCTGAAGCAGCCCCCTCCAGCGGGAGAGTAACGATATGCAGATGCCGCTCCACAGCGCCCCCCAAGCGAATCGGCTCTCTCATTTCGGGAAATCCGGGAAGCCGTGGATAAATCAGCCAGAGATGCTGTGGCCCTGGCAAACCTGCGGGATGAAAAGTCGCACTGTAAGCCAACATCTGATAGGCGTCAGCCTGCGAAACGCCATAAGCACGGTGTGGCGCGTTCTCCAGGCGCTTCCACTTGGTGTCCGCAATCACAACTTCGCCGCTTGGCAGGGTCAGGTGCAAGTCAGGCCTGAGTCGGAAAACGGGCTGGCCATGCAGAGTGCCCAGCGCCTGACCTCGCACCTGCGTGCGGATGACCCAATCCGGATGATCGCGGCGCAGCAGCCAGGCCACATACGATTCGTAGACCTTGTTCATGTCAAAAAGGACGCTGACAGACCGTACACTTCCCCCACCCGTCAGCGGATTAAGGTCAAAAAGAATCAGCCGTACTAGCGACTCCAGCGGCGCAAAATGGGTATTTCCACGTTCCAGTCGCCAAGCACCTAGGTCAGCCCGAATGTCGCGGCTGGGAGGCACACCGTCCAGCACTTGCAGCGTTTTGCGGGCGAGGCGGCGGGTGCTCTCGGCAGCGCTCAGACGTGCAATGCGTTCCAGACTGCTGCGGACCAGGCGTGTTTCGGGGCGGTCAGGCCGGTACTCATCGTATGTGACATGCAGCAGATGGGCGCGGCTGGGAAGCTGGCGCACCTGCTGGGCAAGGTTCAACCGTCCGCGCAGCCCGGCACGCTCTTCTGCGACTGAGACATAAGCGTGCGGTACACCGCGCCGCAAAGCCCTCCGAAAGCCCGCCAGCGCATAAGCCAAAAAGACTTCAAATAGTGGCCTCTGGGCCGGGTCCAGGTCAGTAGGCAGCTCAGTAGGTGACAACTTCAGTTTGACCTCGTTCCAGACGGCAAAAACCAACAGACGGCCCC
>NZ_BNAL01000052.1 GCF_014653275.1 Deinococcus piscis | reverse complement strand
TGCTCGAAGCCAGCCTGACTCTGGCCTTCCACCGATACAACTTGTCACGTTGATGCAGCCACTACCACCTCACTTTCTAGCTCGGCGCTCGCCACCGGTATAGGCGAATGCTTGTCTCGCCGTTACCTCTTGTCGCTCTTCAAGCTTGGTGCCCAACTCCGCCATCAACAAGGCAGAGGAGATTGTCATCGGGACTGAGACAAACCACAACTGCTGAGTGAGCGGTGTCAGCTACATCTGCCTCACGGCTGCGGTCCCGTCGGCCCTCCTGATCCCTCTGCGCGGGATTGCGGCCAGCCTTCACGTTGCCGTGAGCGAACACCGTCACCCTTTTCAGTCTGATCGTGAAACAGCAGTTGCGTTGTAGGAAACGGCAGGTCGATGCCCTGCTCGGAGAGCACTCGCTTGAGAACTTCCAGAACCTGATCCTCAGCCTCAACGATTTCACGGCGAATGGGTGGGTCAATCCAGAAGCGCACCTCCAGATTCACGCTGAAATCGGCCAGCTGCCGTACCAGCACCTGTGGGGGAGGATCTTGCAAAATCCCGTTGACATCCTGTAGGGCTGCCAAAATAGTCTGCTTGGCCTGCGCAATGTCGTCGCCGTAGCCGATCCCCACTGTCACCGAAGCGCGGCGTCTGTCTTTGGCGGTGTTCACCACCAAGCGGTTGGTATACAGCTCGGCGTTGGGAATCACCACCAAGCGGTTGTCATAGGTACGCAGCATGGTGGCACGGATCTGAATGTCTTCGACGGTGCCCTCATGCTCAGCACTGACGATCTGATCCCCGATGCGGAAAGGTCGCGTGAGCAGCAGCAAGATGCCTGCCAACAGATTCTGAAAGATGTCTTTGAACGCAAATCCGATTGCTACGCTGCCCACGCCCAGTGCACTGAATAGCGATGCCGCGTTTAGGGTGGGAAAGATGATGGTGGCCGAGACCATGATGCCCAGGGTCAGGACCAACCAGTAGGCCAGGCGACCAAACACCAGGGCGATGCTTTGTGGCTGACCTGTGCGGGCGGCCACGCGGCTGGTGGCCGTGCGGGCCAGACCGGCCACCAGCCGAAACAGCATAAAGGTCAGCAGGCCAATCAGGATGTTCGGCAGCAATCCGATAAATCCCAGCCCACTGTCGTACAGGCGGTTCAAAATGGTATCCACAGCAGCGCTCATGACGCTTCCTTCTTGATCACGCTGATTTTACCCCCCGATTCCAGCACGGCAAAGCGGATGTCTTCGGTCCGTTCCACCCCTGCGCTCCGCATGTGCTGCTGCAAGATGGCGGGCGAGACACGGGCGGATTTCATCACTTCTCGCCGCAGCTGACCGTGTGCCACCAGCACGACAGGGCGGTTGTCGACCAGCTCCTGCACCGGCTCAGAGCGGGCGCTCCAGGCAGAAACGGCAGCCTGTACGAGCACCAGCACCAAGAGACTCAGACTGCCTTCGATCAGACTCTCGTTCAAAATGGCGCTGGCGACCAGTGATCCGGCAGCCACATTGGTCAGAAAATCATAGGAGGTGAACTGTGCAAAGGTGCGTGAGCCAAACGTCCGGGCCAACATAACCACATAGCCGAACAGCAGCAAGGTACTCAGCACAATACGGACGACCAGTTCTATGGACCAGCCTTCTTTGGGGATAAACATATCGGCCAGCACGCTACTGAGATCCATGCCCTTTACTATGCGGGATTGACAGCCAGGGCACTGATAAAACATCCAGTCCGAGAGGGACTGGATGCGCCGTGGGAAGAAGTGGCATCTAACTAACTGGCTTCTGTCACAGTCTGCGCTGCGCGTTCTGCCTGAGCTTTGGCCTGAAGCGGACGCTGTGGGGCAGCGCCGGAGTCGTGTGACAGCGCGCGGTAAAGGGAGATGCACATGCCCAGCATGATGATGCTGAAGGGCAGGGCCGCCACGATGGTGGCCGATTGCAACCCACTGAGGCCACCGCTGACCAGCAGGGCCACCGCAATCAGAGACTGGATGGCCCCCCAGATAAGCTTGGTCCGGGTATCCGGGTTTTCGTTGCCGTCTCTGGACTGCATTCCCAGGACAAAGGTAGCGGAGTCAGCACTGGTAACAAAGAATGAGGCGATCAGTGCCGTGGCAACCATGGAGAGGATGCTGCCCAGCGGCAGGGTGTCGAACAGCGCGAACAGGGTCTTGGAAGTGTCTTCTGCGGTCACAGCAGCCAGGCCGCCCACACCAAACAGTTCGGTGTACAGGGCACTGCCTCCGAAGACACTGAACCACAGGAAACTGACCAGGGCAGGCACCAGCAGCACGCCTAGAATGAACTCTTTGATGGTACGCCCCCGTGAAATACGGGCGATAAACAGACCCACAAAAGGTGCCCAGGCAATCCACCAGGCCCAGTAGAAGATGGTCCAACCACCGACCCAGCTATCACCGGAAAAAGGTGTCAGGCGGGTAGACATGCCAATCAAGTTCTGTATGTAGCTGCCCACAGTGGTCGTGAATGTGTCCAGTAGGAAGACGCTCGGCCCGAAGATAAATGTCAGGAGCAGCAGCAGCCCAGCCAGACCCAGATTGAGATTGCTCAGCAGCTG
Source organism: Deinococcus piscis (assembly GCF_014653275.1). Taxonomy (GTDB): domain Bacteria; phylum Deinococcota; class Deinococci; order Deinococcales; family Deinococcaceae; genus Deinococcus; species Deinococcus piscis. Next base: position 8,379 of record NZ_BNAL01000052.1, on the reverse strand, counting down.
AATGCCTTTGTCAAGTGCGGTGCTGGCGCTGATCATGAACAGCACTGTGACTGCGGCAATAATGCCCAGCTGCGCGGGCGTGCCGATAGGAAGGCCAAAGACCGAATTGAGACCTGAATTGATTTGCAGTGCCCCTAGGCCCAGTGAGGTGGCCACCCCAAACACGGTGGCAAAAATAGCCAGCAGGTCTATCGCCATTCCAGCTGGACCTTCAACCGCTTTGCCCAGCAGCGGCCTGAACGTGCGCGATACCAGTGTCTTCTCGCCCTTGCGAAACGAAAAGTAGGCGATGGACAGCGCTACCACCGAGTAGATGGCCCAGGGATGCAGGCCCCAGTGAAAAAACGAATACCGCATGGCAGCGCGGGCCGCTTCCACGGAACCTGGTTCTAGCCGCTCAGGCGGGGCCGTGAAGTGGGACATCGGCTCAGCAGCGCCCCAGAACACCAGTCCAATGCCCATGCCAGCGCTGAACAGCATGGCGAACCAAGACGAGGTGGAGAATTCCGGTTCTTCCCCGTCTTGACCCAGCGGAATCTGGCCGAAGCGGGAGAAAGCAAGGTAAAGGCAAAAGACCAGGAAAGCGAGGCCCGACAGCAGGTAAAACCAGCCGAAATTGGTGGTGATGGAAGCGAGTGCAGCACTGCTGGCGGCCTCTAATCCAGCCGGACTTGTGAGGCCCCAGGCCAGGAAAAGCGCGATGATGATCAGCGCGGTACGAAAGACCATAGGTCTGCTCCTTTTGTATGGTTAGTGACACCAGGCCACCTGAATGGAAACGGTGAGGCGAATACGCAGCACCCGCTGGGATGGTCAGGCGCTGCAAAGCTCTCACCTTAACAAATTGGTTGGGGAGGGGAGCTGCCCAGTGTAGATGTCAGTCCCCGGCCTGGTGAACTCCATGGCGGTATTTGGGGATCGCCCCACTACGCAGGTCGGTCATGTACTGGTCCAGTTCGCGCTTCACAACCGGAGTCAGCAGGTACAGGCCAATGATGTTGGGAATGCTCATGAAGAACAGCAGCGAGTCGCTCAGGTCAACCACTGCCCCTAGGCTCATCGTGGCTCCCACCACGGTAGCCATCAGGAACACGATGCGAAAGATGGTGCGGGCCAGCACCGATTCGCCAAACAGGTAGCCAGTGGCTTTTTGGCCGTAGTAGGCGTAGCCCAGGATGGTGGAAAAAGCGAAGAGCACCACCGAAATGGTCAGAATCCACGAGAACCACGGCGCACCTGCGCGGAACGCAGCGTCGGTCATCTGCACCCCCTGATAGCCCAGGGCTGGGTCGTAGACGCCCGTCACAATCAGTGCCAGTGCTGTCATGGTGCAGACCAGCACCGTATCGATAAATGGTTCCAGCAAGGCCACGAATCCCTCAGTGATTGGCCGACTGGTCTTGACAGCCGAGTGCGCAACGGCTGCCGCGCCAATCCCCGCCTCATTGGAGAACGTAGCGCGGCGGATGCCCTGAATCATGACGCCGATAATGCCTCCTGTGATGCCCTGGGGGCTGAACGCCCCAGTGAGAATTGCTGAAAAGGCACCAGGGATAGCGCTGGCGTTGACGGTCAGGACATAGACAATGGTCAGGATGTAGAGCCCAGCCATGAACGGCACCAGACGCGAAGTCACAGCAGCGATCTTGGACACGCCTCCGAAGATGACGGCAGCCACCAAGCCTGCCAGCACCAGACCGAAGGCCCAACCGTACCCTTGTAGCGGACTGGCGTCCCCTCCAGTTGCGCCGAGGAGTTGAGCAAATGCCTGATTGCTCTGGAACATATTGCCTCCCCCCAGGGCACCTCCCATCAGCCCCACAGCAAAGAGGATGGCCAGCACACGGCCAAGCTTGCCCAAGCCACGTTCGTTCAGACCGTTTTTCAGGTAGTACATGGGACCACCCGAGACCGTGCCGTCCTCGTTAATGCGGCGGTACTTGACGCCTAGGGTACATTCCACGAACTTGGTACTCATGCCCAGCAGCCCGGCCAAGATCATCCAGAAGGTGGCCCCCGGGCCGCCCAGGCCAATAGCAACAGCGACGCCCGCGATGTTGCCCAGGCCCACCGTGCCGCTGACCGCTGTGGTCAGGGCCTGGAAATGTGTAATTTGTCCGGGACTGTCTTCAAAAGTAGAAGAGTAACGGCCCCGCACCAGATCGATGCCATGTCTGAACATTCTCAGGTTGATGAACTTAAACCGCAACGTGAAGAAAATGGACGCAGCCAGCAGCCACACCACGATGAGCGGCAGGGACGTTCCGGCGATAGGAACCGAGTAGAAGATGACGCTGGAAAAGGCGTTGCTGATGGGCGTCAGGGCAGCGTTGATGCGGGCGTCAAACGACTCAGCCACCCCTGCTGAGGTGGCTGCTGAGGCTACTGGGCCGAAAAGCAGCGGACCAAGGAGGAGGAGTCGGCGAATAAGGGAGAGGTCTGTGGCTCCCTCCCGCTTCCGGCGAGTCGGTGAATTATTCAAAAATTTCTGCATAGTTAAACCCTAAAACATTGGAGGCGAGATGTAAAATCAGTGAGCTTGGAGGGCAAGATTTAGGTTTCAAAAAATAGGCACAAATTTTAGCGATATAGACGTGATTAAAAGATGAGAAAATACAGGAAATGGACCAGGCATTCCCTGCCTGGAAGCAGAGCGGAGGTATACTTGAGAGACAGCCCGCCGTCTATTTGAATAATTATTCAGATAGATGGAGCGGTACTTATGGTCGCTCGTAAGCTTTTGGAGGCGTATCTGTAGCGGTGCGGGTCGCCTCATTTCCACGTTTTCGGTGTCTTTTTCTGCCGCTTCAAAGGAGCGTGATACCCCATGACACAAATTCAACCGAACGATTCACCGGCCCAAACTATCTCGGCCACCAAGGACCGGATTCTGGTCACAACCGATGGCAGCGAGGTGGGCAACCGTGCAATCAAGCATGCAGAGCAGCTCTGTAACGCGCTGGGCGCGGAGCTGGTTATTCTGTATGTTCAGCGCGACCCCACACCGCCACTTGAAGAGTTTGGCCGTCACCGCGTCACCCCGGCAGATATCCAACGCCGCAAGGCGGAGCTTACTGCTGTGCTGGGGGAGCAGTATCCACAGGCCAGGCTGCGCCTTGAACCACGCTTGGGTGAGAGCATCCAGAAGATTGTGGTCCGGGTCCGGGAAGAAGAGCAGGCCAAGATGCTGGTCATGTCCACCCATGGACGCGGCGGGGTAAGGCGTGCCCTTCTCGGAAGTGTTGCTGAGAACATCATGCGCCAGGTACGGGTCCCCGTACTGCTGGTCAAGGCGGATCAGCCAGTGGTTCAGTGGACCAAGCGCTGAAGCTGGGTGCTTGCCTGCGGCTGTCAGGTCATGGGCATTAGAAGCTATCCGGAAATTGCGCGGAGCAGGATAACGATGCAAGCCAATTGAACCATGGCCAGGAAGTTGACTGCTTTGATCTCATCACGAGTCCGGACTCGTCTGAAGTTCTGCAACCAGGCAATTGTCCGTTCCACCTTCCAGCGCCGCTTATAGCGGCGCAGTGGTCGTCTATCCTGAGTTTTCCCCCGATTGCGCCGATTGGGCGCAATCATTTTGATGCCAAGGTCGTTCAAGTCCGCGTCCAGACCATCACTATCGTAGGCTTTGTCGCCAATCAGTCGTTTGGGGAAATCCAGACCAAAGGTGGCATCAAGGGTGTCATTCACCAGAGTGACCTCAGCTGGCCTGGCACTGCACGCGTGTACCGCCAACGGAATACCGTTGGCATCAACCATAATCATGATCTTGGAACCTTTGCCTTTTTTGGTAGGGCCGACTTCGTCGCCCCCTTTTTTGCAGGACTGAAGGTGCCATCGATGAATGCTTCGCGCAAATCCAGAAGTTGCTGATCCTCAAGCTGCTCGTACAGAGCAGCGAGGATGAGGGGAAAGACAGCTTGATCATTCCACTCCTGAAAACGCTCGTGGCAGGTCGATTTGGGTGGGTACTCCGCTCTGGGTAACTCGCTCCACTGCGCCCCAGTACGGAGAATCCAGAGAATGCCCTCAAGGACTTCACGGTCATTACGCCTTGGACGGCCACGTGTCGTCCGCTTCACTGGTTGTGGGATCAGTGGCGCAAGTATGGCCCATTGCTCGTCGGTCAAATGCACCAGATAAATCTGCCGCCCATTGGGGCGGCAGATGGTGAGGTATTTTCCGGATGACTTCTAGAGGCTGTTTTGGAATGATAGACATCGACTGAGCCGTAAAAGTTTACGGTGATACCAGGCGTTGCAGTAGGATTCGACTCATTGCCAAGTAATACCACATTTCCTCTGTTTCCCGTAGGGTCTCGTAATCTTTGGAAAGGCGTCTATTCCGTCCTAACCAGGCAAATGTCCGCTCAACAACCCAGCGTCTTGGAATGACGTGAAATGCTTTTGAGTCGAATCCTTGCTGCTCCAGAAGCTCAGGAAAGTAACGTCGCATTTGTCGCCATGGTGGGTAAACAACAACGAAGTCAACATGGAGCTGGGCTGCAGCCCAGCTCTTGAACTTGCCGGTGTAGCCCTGATCTGCCCAAACGATTTCAAGCGCAGGAAACCGGCCTTTAACTGCGTCGATAAGCAACTTGCCACCCTCGCGATCAACAAGATTGGCAGGGTGAACAATCACTTTCAGAAGGAGACCAAGAGTATCAACCAAGATATGCCGCTTGCGACCATTCACCTTCTTGTGACCATCGAAACCCCGCTCTGAACGGCATTCAGTCGCTTTCACTGATTGGCTATCAATAATTGCAGCATGAGCATCGGGCGAACGCCCGATGCTTACTCGATAATATGCTCTGAGCTGAGCATTGATGTCTTCCCAAAGTCCTTCTCGGCGCATTCTCCGGAAGTGGTAGTACACCGTTTGCCACGGAGGGAAATTGATGGGCAAAGCACGCCAGGCAATTCCACCGCGTAAGACGTAAAAGATAGCGTTGAGAATTTGGCGGGGAGACCATAACGAGGGTCTACCACGACTGTATGGCTGCTGAATCAGAGGACCGAGTAAGGTCCATTCTTCATCCGTCAGGTCCGAAGTATAGCCTTCAGTAGACATGTCCAAATTCTAGAATCTGTGTCTCAGACGGAATCAATTTCCAAAACAGCCTCTAGCCCCACTGGCCGCGTTCAGCTTCTGCGAACCCAAAAAGACACGCTACAACTACTTCACCCTGGAACGCGAAGTGCTCGAAGAAGAGCATCAAATGTACATGATGGGCGAAGGCCACTGCCCGCAGCTGTGGGCCAACGTCGCCACTCCACAGGACATCGCCCTGACCAGAAAGCTGATTTCCCTGCACGGAGCAGTGTACGAAGCGACCAATGCACTGATTCTCAGCCTGCTGGCCGCTGACGAGATCTGCAGCTACCTGGAAGAAGCCTAAGAAGCTTCTTCCTTTTTTTTGTGGGGCCCGGCCAGTGCACGCCGCCGCGCACCACAAGCTGCTTGCACCCTCTCCCGGCTCACGCCGGGAAACCAAAGCGGCATGGAACTGAATCTTGCAACCCCCTTCAGCGAACTGCACGCCTGCAAAGCCATCATCGTCTACGGCACGTCAGACCGGCAGCTGAACATGACCTGTCAGCATGACATTCTGGTCGGCGAACAAGGAGCGGTCCTGGGGCCGGGGCAGCAGGTGACCGAGGAACTGATCGAGAACCTGCGGAACATGAATGGTCTGCGCCGCGAACGGCTTATCCTGCTGCCCCCGGAAGTGATCGCCATTTCTGGGAAGCACGTCGCCTGGACTGTGCCGGGCCGCGTCCGGCCGATGGCGCTGCATTCAAATGACCGCGCCGTGCAGGCCTTCGACGGCGTGCCGCTTCCCCAGCCCCACCTGCTGTTTATCGCTGGGCCAGGAACCCTCCACATTTACGCCCTGGCCAGCAGCGAACGTCCGCAGAGTGATACTCCGCTGTACCGCGCTCCTTATATGAACATCTTCAGCAGCAGTCAGATGTGCCGGGGAAATGTTCCACTGCCTGCAGAACCCGACGTTTCGCGGTTGAGAGATTACGAAGACCTGTTCTTCCTTTCCAACAGCACCGGCGGCAACGTCTTTTTGCCGCCGACCATTCCAAGCTACGGAAGACTGCTTGAACTGTGCCACGAACGCGGCCACTTCGATACGCAGTGGCTGGTTCCCACAAGGCAGACCCTTGGGGACGTCATCCAGGGGGGGGTTCAATGAACGCACCCCTCACCCTGTTCAGCAATCACCCACGCACCGCCAGGATCGCCCTGATCGGCGCGGGCGGCACCGGCAGCGAACTGCTCTCGCACCTGCTGCGGCTACACCAGGCACTGATCAGCTTGCAGCAGCCCGGCCTGGACGTGACCGTATATGACGCGGACCGGGTGTCCGAATCCAACCTGGTCCGCCAACGCTTCAGCGCGCCCGACCTCGGACAGAACAAGGCCGTCACGCTGGTACGGCGGGTCAATCTGGCCGGCAACGTCAGCTGGCGCGCCTGCCCACAGCACTACACAGGCGAATTTCTACAGGCCGACATCGTCATCTCCTGCGTGGACTCACGCAGCGCCCGCGCCAAGTTGCACGGGGCCGCGCGTCAGCAGCGGTGGTGGTGGCTCGACTGCGGCAACGACCACACCACCGGCCAGGTGATTCTGGGCAGGGCGGGTGTCCTCCCCCTGGCCACCGAGCTGCACCCAGAACTGATGGACACCGCGCTGCCTGACGATGGCCCAAGCTGCTCCACCATGGAAGCCATCAAACGCCAGGACCTGTTCGTCAATGCACACGTGGCCGCCCACGCTGCCGATCTTCTCTGGAACTTCATTCATACAGACAAGGGCATCAAGCATCACGCACGCTATTTCAGCCTCCAAAACCACACACTCAGCGCCCGGAGCATTCCAGCATGAACAAGGAGCAATTATGTCCCGTCCAGTGGCTCACACAACCATCCACCCCAGCCAAATCACTGCCCATCCAGCCACGAGACACCACAGACGCCGACCGAACGATGGCCCGCGTCATCCAGGCCTGCCGCACAACTCCGCAGCCGGCTCCGTTGCCCAGTCCGCAACTTCCTCTGCTGCCCTAACAGGGCCCGTTCCCTTCTCCCCCGGAAATGTGTCTGCTAACCTGGCACCCGAATTTCAGGCCATCAGTCTGGCCGGGCAACCCCTGCCAGGCGTTCCGGCTGCCTTTCAGCTGCACTGTGCCAGTGAGCAGAACGCCGAACTGGCCAGAACCTGTGCCCACCTGATTGAAGCGGGGGTACTGCCCGCGCTGCCCGTCCTTCCCGGTGAGCACCTTGCCGCGTACCTGGAACGCCTCAGCAATGCCCCCGCCCCGCACGATCTTTTGCAGACCGAACTGATCCCTGCAGAGAGAGCTTTTGAGGAAGAAGGCTTTTTTCTCGAAGTCCAGCTCAGACGTAGCAGTCAAGCCATCCGGCCTGGACGCTGGTTTCGGCAGCTTGACCGGGTGCATCCTCACCTGCGCGGGAGCCTGCTCAGCGCCATGACCCAGTTCTCCTTCCTGCGCCTGCCGGTTTACACGGCCTACAACGCCTACTCTGACATCACTGAAATGCACGCACCAAGAAAAGACGACGCGAGCTACTGGCGGTCACTCAACCATGGGCTGTACAGCAACCAGCTCCAAATGGCAGAAGAGAATGGGTGGTTCACCCTACGCCCGGTGACCAGCGAGCAGCTGGCTGTTGCCGCCAGGGAAGACCCCTACTCGCCGCCAAACCTGAAACGGGCGTTCGGACACCAGGTCTACCAGGTCTTCACCAAACGACACAAGGAACTTGAACTCGAAGAGATCGATCTGCTGAGCCGGCGCTGGGGCCTACCCGCCCTGGGCGAGGTGGTAAGTTGCCTAGAAGAACTGGGCAACCTGAATGCGGAGTTCATGGACACTGCGGGAGACCAATGCCTGGAACTGCTGGGCGGCTATTGCGGAGCCGCCCCGGCCCGTTTCATCGTGGCAGGCCACGCCCAGCCAGGGCTGCAAAGCCTCGAAGAGGAACTCTACAGCGACTACCAGGATTTGATCGAGAACAGCGGTGAAGAGCGAGAGCCGCTGCTGTTACTGCCGGTCAACAGCCCTGCAGAAGCCAGATTGGCCCGCGCCCTGCTGGACATATGCCAGCGGGCTCTGGTGATCACCGAGCGGATGATGACAATGCTGACAACAGGTTCCCATGTTCAGATCTAGAAGCGCTTCTTGCCTAAGTAGCTTCCGGGTGTAGACTAAGTCATCAGACGACTTGACCCCCAACTGACTCCTGAAGACGAAACTCGGCTCCAGAAATTACTGTTTTCGACTGATGTCCTTCCATGTGAGCGCAAACGGTACTTTGCCCTCTGGCATGCTCA
>NZ_BNAL01000051.1 GCF_014653275.1 Deinococcus piscis | reverse complement strand
GCCACCCAAGCCCTGAAAATTGGAGCCGTCTGGCACGGCTTGTCCCACGTTTTGAGGGGTAGTCAGCGATACCTCAGCTAGGTGATGAGTTCCAAGTCGCTGTAGCTAAAACCGTGCAGGCTGCGCTGACCCAACGTAGAACTTCAGTGAACGCTGCCCTCAAAGCCGAAGCCTTGCTCCTTTCGGCGCTTGGGCTGGAGCAGTGGCAGCCGCCCGAAGCCTTGACGTATGAGCGCTCTGCCAGCGAAGTTTTCGGGGCGGGGCGGTTGGATGCACAGTTTTTCCAAAGCAAATACGCCGACCTTGCCGAACGTCTAGAGGCAACGGGTAGGGCGGCAAGACTGGGCGACTTGCTCAGCCGCAACGAGCGCGGAAAACAGCCCATTTACGCCGAGTTCGGTATGCCCGTCGTCAACTCCAAGCATGTGATGGGAGGTCAGGTCAACATTACCGACGACAACCGTTTTGGGGAGGAAAGTACGGGGGTGACTATCCAAAATGGCGATGTCGTTATCAACGGCACTGGTGTAGGGACAATAGGGCGAGCCGCCCCTTACTTCCACGAGCCGGACGCGCTGCCCGACAATCATGTGACCGTGCTACGGCCAAAGCTTGAAGCAATAGACCCTGTTTATCTTTCGGTTTTCCTCAATAGCCGCTTGGGACAGATGCAGGTAGACCAGCGCTTGCGTGGCTCATCAGGCCAGATTGAGCTTTACCCTGCCGATATTGCAGAGTTCATCATCTGGGACGCGCCCAAGGAAACCCAAGACCAAATCAGGCAAGCAGTGGTGGACAGCTTTGAGGCAAAACGAACCTCTAGCCAACTCCTCGAAACGGCCAAGCGAGCGGTGGAAATGGCGATTGAGGAGTCGGAAGCGGCGGCTTTGGCGTATTTGCAGGCCCACGCAGCGACCCCAGCCTGAGCAGCGGGCAAAACAGAGAGGGGGCGGGTCGGGTGTGTCGCCCTTCCAGCCCCCTCTTTCGGCCATCCGCCCTCAGCCTTCCGCTTTCTGCCTCACCGCCCAGCCCTGCGCCTTCACCGCGTCAATCTGGGCGTTGAACACGGGGTCAATGTCTTCTTCGGTCAGGGTCTTGGCTCCCCGGTAGGTCAGGCGCACGGCCACCGAGCGGTTGCCCGCGCCCACCTGCTCGCCGGTGTACACGTCGAACGGTTCGACCTGTTCGAGCAGTTCGCCGCCTGCGCCCTTCAGGACGCCGACGATTTCGCCGTAGCTGACATCAGCGGGCGCAATCACTGCCAGGTCGCGCAGCGCGGCTGGGGCGCGGCTGGGGTCGCGGAAAGCCCACTCGCCAGCGGGCAGCGGCAGGCTCAACTCGGCCAGGAAGGTGTCGCCCTTCAGCCCGAAGTCAGCGGCAATTTCGGGGTGCAGGGCGCCTAGCCAACCGGCAGGCTGACCGTTCCACAGCACCTCGCCGGCAATGCCTGGGTGCAGGGCCGCTGGGACCTCGTCGCCGCGCAGTTGGCGCAGCTCGAAGCTGGCTCCGCTGGCCGCCGCGAAGCTCTGCACCAGGCCCTTGAAGACGCTGAAGCCACCCTGCACGCCGTCCTGATAGGTGCGGGCCGCGAGGTCGCCGCGCATCAGCAGGCCGAGGCGCTCGGTTTCGCCGCCTGCCGGGAAAATCCGCCCGATCTCGAACAACAGTGCGCGCTCGCCCTTGCCGTAGTTGCCCGCCGCCTTAAGCAGCGAGGGATACAGGGCGGTCCGCAGGCTGGTGCGGTCCGCCGTCATGGGATTTTGTAGCCTCACGCCCGGCACTTCCGTTCGGGCCTTGCCCGCTTCCTCATTGCTGGTAAAGGTGTAGGTCACCGTCTCCTGAAAGCCCAGGCCGCTCAGGGTCCGGCGGAGGGCGTCGCGGCGTTCGCTCGCCTGCGAGGCCCCCACGTTGCTGCTGTGTACCCGCAGGGTGGGCAAGCTTTCGGGCAGCTCGGTATAGCCGTGCAGGCGGGCCACTTCTTCGGCCAGGTCCTGCCAGATGTGCAGGTCCACCCGCCAGGACGGTGGCTTCACCGTGAGCGCGTCGCCCTCGCCCGACACCGCGCAGCCCAGCCGGGTCAGAATGCCGCGCATCTCGGCAGTGTCAATGTGCATACCCAACAGGGTGCGGATTTGGTCGCCAGTGGTTTCGATAGGGCCAGGGATGCTGGGGCTGGGGTCGCCCACCACCGTTGCGCCGGGGTGCGGCTGCCCGCCCGCCTCGGCCAGCAGGCCCACCAGACGGTCAGCGGCGCGGGGCGGGAGCAGCGGGTCCACGCCACGCTCGAAGCGGTACACGGCGTCGGTCTTGAGGCCCAGGCGTGAAGCTGTGCGCCGCAGCAGCACCGGGTCAAAGTGCGCGGCCTCGATGACCACGCTGCTGGTCTGCGCCGTTACGTGGCCGTGCTCACCACCCACGATGCCTGCGATACCCAGCACACCCTGACCTTCCTTGGGTTGGCCCGCCGAGCCGAAGGCCGCAGCCACGCTGGAAATGCCCCGGTCACGGCCATCCAGAATCAGCAGGTCTTCCTGACCCACCGTGTGCGTACCGCCCAGCAGGTCGCGGACTTCTTCACCCTGCCGCAGCCCAAAGCTCACCAGAATCTGGTCGCCCTGCACCTCGGCGCGGTCATACATGGCCGTGGGCTGGCCCAGTTCCAGCATCACGTAGTTGCTGGCGTCCACAATCAGGTCGCGGGGGCGCATGCCGCTCAGGGTCAAGCGGCGCTGCATCCACAGCGGGCTGGGGCCGTTCTGAAGGCCCGCCACCGTGCGCGCGACAAAGTGGTCGCAGCCATCGCGGTAAGTGCCAGTGGTGTCCCGTTCCAGCACCAGCCCTTTGGGTGGCAGCGACACGGCGATTTCGCCTGCGCCCGCCGCAGCGGGGCCGGCGGGCGGCTCACGCAGTTCCAGCCCCAGGAACGCCGCCAGGTCACGGGCCAGCCCCAGGGCACTCAGCACGTCGGCGCGGTTGGGCGTCACTTCCACGTCTAACACGGTGTCTTCGGGCCACAGGTCGCGCAGGGGTGTCCCGGCGGGGGCCTCACCGGCGCGAATCAGCATCACGCCAGCATTTTGCTCACCGATACCCAGTTCCTTTTCGCTGGCCGCCATGCCCCAGCTTTCCACGCCATGCATCTCACGGACGCCGTAGGTCATGCCGCCGAGTTCGGTGCCGGGCGTGACCAGGGCCAGCATGGTCCCCGCTGCCAGACCCACCGCATTGGGTGCGCCGCTGGCGATGGTGTGCTGGCCGTGCTCGGGGCCAGCGTCAAAAGTAATTTTGGTCAGTTTGGTCTCTGGGATGGGTTCAGCGCTCAGGACCTCGACCAAAATGACGCCTGCGGGCACGCTGGGCGCATCTTCTACGCCCTCAAGCGGCAGCCCCATATTGGCGAACACCGGCTCCAGTTCGGAGACGGGGGGCAGGGCGGGAATCAGTTCTTTGAGCCAGGAATAGGGAATGTTCATTGGTTTACCTCGTCGTTCGTTTGTGGGCCAGCGGTGTGTACAGTGGCAGCTTGCGCGTCGGTGAAATCGTGGGGAGCATGCTCGCAGACCAGGCCACGCAGCACCTCAGGAACCAGGTTCACCGCGTCCAGCTGATCCAGGTCCACCCACTGCGGGTCGTAAGCGTTGGCCTCACTATTCCGGATGCCTTCGGGGCCGTCGCCCAGGCGCATTTCTCCGCCCTGCACCGCGCACAGGAAGTAGTGCTCGTGGTTGTCAAGGTTGTCCAGCTCCAGCACCTGCTGGCCCACTTCCACGGTCAGGTTGACTTCTTCCAGTACTTCACGGGCGCAGCCCTGGGCTGGGGTTTCGCCCGCCTCAATCCCGCCGCCGGGCAGGGTGGCGTACGCTCTGCCGTCCTTGCGGCGCAGGATCAGCAGGATTCGGTTCTCGCTGTAGATGAGCGCTGCGGCACGTTGTCTCATGCAGATTCTCCTTGTGGAACGGGCAGGTCATCGCGCCACCGTCCATCCTCAATCAGCGATTCCGGCGGCAGCGGCTGGGCATACACGTATACCCAGGCCATGCAGGCGGTGCCGTCCACCAGCGTCACTTCGCGCAGTTCGCGGGTGTACAGGTTTTCGGGGTGCTGCGGGCCGCGATAGCCCTCCAGCTCATCCATTTTTGCCAGCACGGCGTCCAGCTGCGCGGGCGGGTAGGTGTACAGGTAGCCCTGTACCTGCTCCCCGGTCTCGGCAAAGACCAGACCCGGATAGCGGCCCAGGTGATGCAGCTCCGCACTGCCGATTGAGGCGGGCTGGGCCTGCGGCTGGGCCACCGCCGAAGCCCAAGCGGCATTGCGGTGCCCCGGCTTCAGCGTGCCATAGACGAAGACGTGGGAGTGAATGTCACTCACCCCAGCTCACCCCGGAACTGCCCCATCACCTTGGGGTCATTGGCGTAGAAGTAGCGGATGTCGGGAATGCCGTACTTCAGCATGGCAATCCGCTCCGGCCCCAGGCCGAAGGCAAAGCCGGTCATGCCTTCATAGATGCGGTCCTTGCCTGCTTGCTCGCGCAGGTCGTCCACGGCCTTAAAGACGTTGGGGTGGACCATGCCGCAGCCACCCAGCTCCAGCCATTTGCTCTCGCCGCGTGGGTTGTCCCAGTACACAGCAAAGTCGGCCCCAGGTTCCACAAAGGGGTAATAGCTGGGCTGAAAGCGCACCTTGGCACTGGGACCGTACAGGCCGCGTGCCATCTCGGCGATGGTGCCCTTGAGGTCGGCCATGCTGATGCCCTCGCCCACCACCAGGCCTTCCAGTTGGTGGAACATGCTCTCGTGTGTGGCGTCGGTGGCCTCGTAGCGGTACACCTTGCCGCGTACCACGATCTTGAGCGGTGGCTCGTGGTCCACCATGTAGCGAATCTGCATCGGGGAGGTGTGGGTGCGCAGCAGCCGTCCGTCTTCCAGCCAGAAGGTGTCTTGCAGGTCGCGGGCGGGGTGATACCACGGCACATTGAGCGCCTCAAAGTTGTAGTGTTCTTCTTCGACTTCAGGGCCTTCCACCACCGCGTAGCCCATCTGGCGGTAAATACCGATCAGGTCGTCATAGACGCGGGTGATGGGATGCAGCCCACCGCTGGGGAGCCCCAGGCCCGGCAATGTGACGTCCACCGCTTCGCTACGCAATTTGGCGTCCAGCGCGGCCCGCTTGAGCGTCCCTTCCTTTTCGTCCAGCGCAGCCTGAATTGCCTGGCGCACCACATTGATCTCTGCGCCGCGTGCCTTGCGTTCCTCGGGCGGCAGCTGACCCAGGCCCCCCAGCTGCTGGGTGATCAGGCCCTTTTTGCCCACGTACTTGGTCTTGACTGCCTGAAGTGCCTCTAGCGTATCGGCGGCGGTAATTTCCTGTAGAGCTTCTTGCTGCATGGTTTTTCTCCTTCATGTCCTCGTTGGATAGTCCCCGTTGGGGTTCTGGCTTGGTGGCTTTGCAGGTGGCTTGATGTGGGTGGCTTTGTCAGGGACTGGATGACTGGGGCAACAAAAAATTTCCCCGCCAGCCTCTACGTCAGCGGGGAAATGCAGCGCCTTTGGCCGGCAACTACATGTCCCGGTTTCCAATAAATGGCGAAAGTAACGTCCGGCCTGGGGTCATGGGCTTAGGCTAGCGGCTGGGGCGGTCCACTGCAAGGACTTCATGAGAAATTTGCCTTCTGCCTTGTACGACTCTGGCAAAACCCCCTTTCCTATAGTCCGCTTCATGATCAGAATTCTGACAGACGCAGGGGGGGATATCGGCGCCGCTACCGCGCAGCGCCATGGCATCACAGTGGTGCCGTCGTATGTCAATTTCGGCGCAGAGCGGCTGAAAAGCGACCAGCTCACTTCAGAGGAGTTGATTGAGCGTGTCAGGCGCTCCCGGAAACTTCCGATCACCAGTTCGCCCAACCAGCATGACTGGACCTTGGCTTATCAAAACGCCCTCAAAGACGCCGATGAGGTCATCAGCATCCACATGCCTGCGGGCTTGTCTCAGTCCTTTGCCGAAGCCAAGCAGGCCAGCACCCTGTTTGGTGACCGGGTGCATCAGGTGGACGGCGGCGTGGGCACCTACGCCCTGGGCTATCAGGCACTGCGGGCCGCGGAGCTGGCAGACCGGGGCCTCAGCCGCGCAGAAATCGTCGCCGACCTCGCCTATATGCAGCAGCACCATTTCGTCTACTTCATGGTGGATACCCTCGACTATCTGAGGATGAGCGGGCGCATCAGCGGGGTTTCTGCCTTTATCGGCAACTTGTTCGGCATCAAGCCACTGCTCAAGTATGAACACGCCCAGGTTGTGGCCGCAGGACGCGCCCGTGGGCACCGGGCAGGGGTCCAGCAGATCAGCGAAGCGCTGTCGCAGTTCGCCGTGCAGCAGCCCTATCCCCTGCGGCTGACCTATCTGTACAGCCCTGGAGGAGAGCAGCAGGTGAACATGCTGGGAGAGCAGCTGTCCAGCTGGGGCTACCGAGATGTCAACGTGCAAAAGACCGGTACGGTCACCACGGCCATCGGCGGACCAGGAGGCATGGCCCTGATTGCCGACCCCATCCGCCCGGTGCCCACAGGCCGCTAAACGTAGCCAAGAATCGGGCACCCGTGCGGACCGGGACGCCTGACACCACACCATTTCCCTGGCCAACAGCGCAGACGCGGACGCTACACTGCCACAGTGACGCTGAACTTTGAACTGCTGCTGCTGATCACTGGCCTGATGCTGCTGGTCAGTCTGGTGGTGGGCCGGGTCGGGGGACGGCTGGGCGTTCCTGGGCTGCTGCTGTTTCTGGGCGTGGGGATGCTGGCGGGCACCGACGGCCTGGGTATCGAGTTCAGCAACTATGCGCTGGCACAGGGCTTGGGCACCGTCGCCCTGTGTTTCATCCTGTTTCAGGGCGGCCTGAGCACCGACTGGCAGGAGACACGGCCAGTGGTCTCCCGCGGCCTGGTCCTGGCCACCCTGGGCGTGCTGCTGACTGCTGGGGTCATGGCGACCTTCGGCCATTACGTGCTCGAGATGCCGTGGCCGATTGCCTGGCTGCTGGGGGCCATCGTCAGCTCCACCGACGCCAGCGCCGTGTTTTCGGTGCTCAAGGAACGGCGGCTGGCCCTGACCGGCGACATCGCGCCGCTGCTGGAGTTCGAGTCCGGCGGCAACGACCCGATGGCCGTGTTCCTGACCGTGGGCATCTTGACCCTGATTGAGCAGCCCGAACTGGGCGTGGCAGGCATCGTGCCACTGTTCGTCAAGCAGATGCTGATTGGTGCGGTGCTGGGCTTTGTCCTGGGGCGGCTCGGCCTGCGGGCGCTGCGGCGACTGCCGCTTCAGTTCGAGGGCCTCTATCCCGTGCTGACCATCGCCATTGCCCTGATGATTTTCGGCGGCACGGCAGTTGCGGGCGGCAGCGGCTTTCTGGCGGTCTACATTGCCGGGGTCATCATCGGCAACGCCACCTTTATTCACAAGCGCAGCCTGATCTCGTTTCATGACGGCCTGTCCTGGCTGATGCAGGTGCTGATGTTCCTCACGCTGGGGCTGCTGGTCAACCCGCACGAGCTGCTGCCCACAGCGGGAGCGGCCATGTTGGCGGCGCTGGTGCTGGTCTTCGTAGCGCGGCCCCTAGCGGTGTTCGCTTCACTGCTGCCCTTCAGAATGCCTGTGCGCGACATCAGCATGGTGGCCTGGGTGGGTCTGCGCGGCGCGGTGCCTATCGTGCTGGCGACCTTTCCGCTGCTGGCCGGTGTACCCCACGCGCAGAGCCTATTCAACTTGGTCTTTTTTATGGTGCTGACCAGTGTGTTGCTCCAGGGCACCACGCTGCCCCAGGTGGCCCAGCTGCTGGGCGTGCGTGAGCCCTTTGTGGAGCCATCGAGCCACCCCATCACCTTCACGCCCACAGGCCACGGCAAAAATGACATGGTGGAGGTCGAAGTGGGCCGTGGTAGCCCGGCTGACGGTGCCATGATCATGGACCTGCCCCTCCCCGAAGAAGCGCTGATTATGCTGGTCCACCGCCAGGGCGAGTATCTGGTTCCCAAAGGCCCCACCGAGCTGCAAGCGGGCGACAGCCTGCTCGTTTTGGCGACGCCCAGTGAGCTGAATGAACTGCGCCAGTCCTTGCAGACGCCAAGCTGAGTCCTCAGTCCTGCCGGTACCGGCCAAGCGGCAAGATAGAAAGCATGAGCACCCGTCATCAGGTGGCGCTGATTGCCCACGACGCCCGCAAAGACGAATTGGTGCAGTTTGCGGAGAGTCACCGCAGGCTGCTGCACCAGTTCGCCCTGATTGCCACCGGCACCACTGGAGGCCGCGTCATGCAGGCAACGGGCCTAGAGGTCGAGCGGATGCTCAGCGGGCCGCTGGGGGGCGACCAGCAGATCGGGGCCCGAATTGCCGAGGGCAACGTGCTGGCAGTGTTCTTTTTTCGTGACCCGCTGACGGCCCAGCCACATGAACCCGATGTATCGGCGCTATTGCGGCTGTGCGATGTACATGACATCCCCCTGGCGACGAACCGCGCCTCCGCCGAGGCGCTGACGCTGTGGCTTGAGCAGCACCTGACAGCCGCCATGCCGCCCGCCTAAGCACTGCGAGGCAATCCATACCCTGACTGGTTCTGTCTCATCAGAGGAGACATGCCTGACCTGTAGCCGCCACTCTGACAGAGCAGGTGCTAGCGTAAGACAAATGACCACGCCACTACAGCACAAGGACCAGACCGTCTTCGACCTGCTGGAGCAGGAAGCCGAGCGCCAACGCCTGGGGCTAGAGCTGATTGCCTCCGAGAACTTTACGTCGTCTGCCGTACGTGAAGCGGTGGGCAGCATTGCCACCAACAAGTACGCCGAGGGCTACCCCGGCAAGCGCTGGTACGGCGGCTGCGAAGTGATTGACCAGATTGAGCAGCTGGCGATAGACCGCGCCTGCGAACTGTTCGGGGCAGCCTGGGCCAACGTGCAGCCGCACTCGGGGTCCAGCGCCAACATCGCCGTGTACGCTGCGCTGCTGGAAGAAGGCGACACCGTGATGGGCATGGACCTCAGCCACGGTGGGCACCTGACACACGGCAGCCCGGTGAACTTCAGCGGCAAACGCTTTAACATCGTGGGATACAAGGTAGACGAAGCCACCGAGCGCCTGGATATGGAGAGCGTCCGCGCCCTGGCCCTGGAGCACCGGCCCAAGATGATCATTGCCGGGGCCAGCGCCTACAGCCGCCAGATTGACTTTGCAGCGTTCCGCGCCATCGCCGACGAAGTGGGCGCTTATCTGTTCGCTGACATCGCGCACATCGCCGGTCTGGTGGCCGCTGGTCTGCACCCCAATCCAGTACCGCACGCCCACATCGTGGCGACCACCACCCACAAGACCCTGCGCGGCCCCCGCTCGGGCCTGCTGCTGTCCAATGACCCAGAACTGGGGGCCAAGATTGACCGCGCCATCTTCCCCGGTCATCAGGGCGGGCCGCTGGAACACGTCATCGCCGGCAAGGCGGTAGCCTTTGGCGAAGCGCTTCAGCCTGCGTTCAAGGAGTACTCCGCGCAGATCATCAAGAACGCGCAGGCGCTGGCTGCCGCCCTGGAGGAGCGGGGCTACCGCATCGTGACCGGCGGCACCGACAACCACATGTTCCTGGTGGACCTGCGCCCACAGAACCTGAACGGCACCAAAGCCACGCGGGCCCTGGACGCGAACCACATCACCATTTCTAAATCCACCCTCCCCTACGACACCGAGAAAATCCTGCACGGTGGCGGCATCCGCATCGGCACGCCCGCTGTTACCACACGCGGCATGACCGAGGAGCACATGCCCAAAGTGGCCGAGCTGATTGACCGCGCCCTGAAGGGTGAGGATGTCAAAGCCGAAGTCCACGAGTTCGCTGGCGGCTTCCCGATGCCCTGAGGCCAGTGGCCGGGCAGCAGAACACCGGACAGCAAAAAAGGAGCCCCCACTCTTCGCGGGGGCTCCCTTCATTTTTCTTCCTGATGGCAGGGTGGTTTACAGGTCGCCCTGGAGCAGGCGGCGTGCCAGGCGCTCATTGCCCATCAGCTCGCTGAGGTGGTGCAGCTGGTTGTCTTCGTAGGCCTGGTTAAAGATGGCGATATCCAGGGCCAGCACTTTACGGAAGGCCTGCTTGACATCTTCGCTCTGACCTTCAGTGACCAGTTCGCCGTACTTCTGAACCACGTCCAGCATGGCCAGTGGGTAGCGTACCGGCAGACCGATCTTGACATGAATCTTGCCGATCACAATGCGCTTCTGGGCGTAGTCGGTGCCGTAGTCTCCGGCAAACAGGTCGCTGAACCAGTCGCTCACCGAGACGCGCAGGCGTTCTACGTCAGCACCTTCCATGTACTGGGCAGTGTTCTCCTGCGACAGGATGCGGTCATAGAACTCCTGGGTCATCTGGGGGCCCAGTTCCTGCGCTTTGCCGTGCAGGGCCTTCAAAGAAGCTTTTTCAGCATCGGACAATCCCAGCAGTTCAATCAGTTCACTGGCAACTGCGGTGTCCTTGACGTGCCAGCTGCTGCGTTCAAGTTGGGTCATGTATTTCTCCTAAAGTGGCGAGGGGCGCAGTTAGAGGACGGTGGTGACGCGGCTAGCGGCGTCACGGGCTTCCATGTTCAGCAGGCCGACGTTCATGCCGCTGGGGGCCACCACGGCCAGCACGCCTTTGCGGCCAGCGGCGTAGATGTACACCTGTCCGTCCAGGCCCGCCACGCTCATCTCGCTCAGGTCGCCCGTACCCAGGGTGTCGTTGATGCGCTTGCCCAGACCCAGGGCGGTGGCGGCCATGGCGGCCACACGGTTGCCGTCGGTGTTGTCGGTGAACAGCTGCGCAATGGGCAGACCGTCCACGGTGGCGATCATGGCACCCCGCAGGTCGGGAATGGCGCTACGCAGATCAGAAATGATGGCTTGCAGTTGTTCCTGTTTACTTCCAGTCATGGTGGCTCCTTTTGGACTGAATTCTGGTCCGTCAAACACCAGGTGTAGCGAACGACGCCGTACTAGGGGGGCCTGGTGTCTGAACATGCATATCAAAACATGGCGTAACTTACAAACTCCTCACGCCCCAGTTCCGTGCCCTTGGCTCAGCTCCGGCGGCGCGCCTCAAGCTGCGCCTGCTGACGCTCCAGCTGCTGCTCGTACACCTGACGGCCCAGGTCCAAGAACAGGTAGACATCCGGGTCTTCATTGCGGTAGTAGGCCAGGGTAGTGGTACGCGAAATCCTTCCACATCGGCCCCACTTTTTAGGAGGGTGGGGCACACTGGAGGG
>NZ_BNAL01000050.1 GCF_014653275.1 Deinococcus piscis | reverse complement strand
AACAGCGGGCCAGAACTTGGCCCACTGTGCTACCCCGTCCCCTATGCTGACTTTTCAAACACGCTCTTAGATGTTAGGCCCTCTCTTCTCTTGTATAGATTTCTCTTTTCTGATTGGCGCTCAGCTTGCCGCTGCCTTGCGCTTTAGCGGCGGCTGTTCCAGTGTTCGGCCCAGTCCAGTGCCGTTTGGAGGGCATCATCCGTGCTGCGCTGTGGGGACCAGCCCAGCCAGCGCTGGGCACGGCCAATATCGGCGTAGGCTCCGGCGTTATCTCCTGGGCGGCGGGGCGCTTCGTTGACCTTGAGCGGCTGCGGCGAAATCCGCGTAAAGGCATCCACCAGTTCGCGGACGGTCACGCCGTTGCCGGTGCCTACGTTAATGATCAGTGAATGAACTTCCGCGCCCAGTTCTTCCTGCGCACGCACAAAGGCCTGATCAAAGTTCTCCAGTGCGGCCACGTGTGCCTGTGCAAGGTCCCACACGTGGATATAGTCGCGCAGGCCAGTGCCGTCGCGAGTGGGGTAGTCGGTCCCAGTGATGGCGAACTCGCCGCTGCCCCGCGCCGCACTGACCAGGCGGCCCAGCAGGTGGGAAGGGTCGTCCAGATACGGCCCAGAGCGCCCCTGGGGGTCTGCACCGACTGGATTGAAGTAGCGCAGTGCGATGCCCCGCAGTGGCTGTCCGGCCTGTGCCGCCGCCGTACACAGGTCTGCCAGGATGTCTTCGACCATCTGCTTGGTGCGGGCGTAGGGGCTCATGGGAGCCTGCGGGCTGTTTTCCGTGACGCGGTAGTCGGGCGGGCTGGCGTAGACGCTGGCGCTGGAGCTGAAAATCACCCGCGACTGCCCCAGCTCCAGCAAGGTCTCGAACAGACTCAGGCTGGCCAGGACGTTCTCGCGGTAGTAGAGCCCTGGTTGCGCCACCGATTCAGGCACCACCATCCGCGCTGCAAAATGCAGGGTGGCCGCAATGTCAGGATGCTCCGCAAAGATGCGGCGAACCAGTGCACTGTCCGCCACATCTCCCTCATAAAAGGTGCGGCCCTGGGTAAATTCCCGTGCTCCCATGACCAGTGAATCCAGCACGATGGGTGTGTGTCCTGCATCTTCCAGCGCAGAGCATGTGGTACTCCCGATATAGCCTGCGCCCCCTGTCACCAAAACTTTCATGCGCCGACTATACTTGGACCCAGCATGAACTTTTTTAGCACCAGTAGCCGGCTCACCTGCCCGCCGGGACCAGTCCGGGTTTTTGCCCTATTGACTGAGGAGTGTTGCGCGTGACCCAGCCTACTTCCCGTGCCCAGGACCTAGACGTGGCCCATCTGCTCCGAGTTCTGCGCAGTGCGCTGCTGCCACTTCTGCTGGTGTCTACAGCGCTGGCCGCAGCGACCTACTTCTACTCGCAGTCGCGTCCGCCGGTCTATCAGGCTTCGGCTGGTGTCGCCGCTTTGCCCGCTGCTCCTAGCAATACCTTGCTGTCCAACTCGTTGGTCACGGCTCCGGGGCTGCCCGCTGGTGTGGTAAGCCGGGCGCTGCGCAGCCCCGAAGTGACTGCTGACGCACTGGCCCGGCTCAAAAAGGCCCTGCCGGATGCGGCGCAGGTAGACGCCATCTCGGCAGCGGTCAGCAATGAGATTCGCTCGGGCAACTACCAGACAGTGAGCCTGCAGGCCGACATTGATCAGAATCTGGTAGGCAACTACGAGATTCTGGCCCGCGCTGGGACGCCGGAGGCTGCCAAAGCCACAGCCAACGCTTTTACGCAGGCTCTGTTGGCCTGGGACCGTGACCGCGCCTTGGACGGCGTGAACCGCGCCCGCGCCAACTTGACCAATCAGCTGGATCAACTCAGAGGCGAGACGACTGTGGGCGGTCAGCCGGTCAGCCAGACCACGGCCAATCAGCTGCGGGCCGAGGTGACGCGTTCGCTCCAGCAGCTGGAAGTGCTGCGCCTGACGGCCACTGGCACCCTTTCGCTGATTTCGGGCGCGGTCCTTCCTGAGACTCCACTGGCTCCCCGCCCGCTGCGCGACGCCCTGCTGGTGCTGGGCGCGGGGCTCTTTTTTGGGCTTTTGTTCGCGCTCCTGCGTGACCGCTTGGTGCAGCGCATCCAGGACAGTGACTCTCTGCGGCCCTTCGGCCTACCGATTCTGGGCCTGTTGCCCCCGCTGCCTGGCCGCCACTCCAAGCCGCTGGGAGTAGAAACCTTTATGCAGCATGGTGGCTTCCGCGAAGGTCTGGATTTCGTGCGTCTGGGCCTGCTGTCCAGCTTGGGTGAGCGTGCTCAGGCAGCAGGAGAGACGCAGACGCCGATGGTGGCCGTCTCCAGTGCCGAAAAGGACGAGGGCAAGAGTTCCGTCACTGCTGGTCTGGCCATGAGCTGCGCGGCGCGTGGCATGAAAGTGCTGGTGGTGGATGCCGACATTTTCCGGCAGCGTCAGCGTGAGCTGCTGGGCGGCCAGATGAGCCAGCCCTCACGTCAGATTGGCAACACCCAGTTCTGGATTGGCATCCGGCGCAACATAGACCTGATGACCGTGCAGGACACGCAGCTCAATCCTCAACATCTGCTGAACAACATTCAGGCCATTCGGGAGCATTACGATCTCATCTTGATTGATACTCCTCCGGCCCTGACCATTGCCGATACACTGGCACTGTCGAGACTCTTGGACGGCTTGCTGCTGGTGGTGAGCGTGGGCACGCCACAGGCTCAGGTGGAGCGCCTGGTCACCGAGACGCAGCGCCTGGGCGTGCGCTCACTGGGCTTTGCACTGAACCGTTACCGGATGGCGGGCAGCGGAGACGCTTATGGATACGGCACCCCGCTTCCCTCCGATACCCGCAGCGAGGTGACCTATGGCAGCTGAAGCGCTGGCTCTACAACCATTGACCCTGCACCTTCAGCAAGCGGCGCGCCTCAAGGAACTGAGCGGCGCTGATCCCCTATTGGCGGCGCGGTTGGCGGCAGCAGGGGGCCAGGCGGAACTGGCCCGCGCCTTGCTGGCCCGCAGTGGGGGGCTGTTCGACTTCGAAGAGAGTGAGCGCCTGCTAAACGAAGCATGCCCACCAGAGCTGCTGAATGCGGCCCAGGACATACTCTCTTCCCAGGTGACTTTGGACCACTGGACCGAAACCCAGCGCGAAATGTATGTGCGCGTGCTGGCCGGTCTGCTGCTCTCTGAAGGAACAGGGACGGCTGAGTCTTTGGCCGCTGCTTGGGGTGCAGGGTCTCAGGGAGGCGGTCTGTGGCGGCTTCCAGCCCTGCCAGAGCGTCAGCGCTGGGCCGCTGGGCGTCAGCTGGTGCAGCAATTGGCCGGGGCTGTTGGCCCTCACTGCCAAGGTCGCCCGCCTGTGCAGTGGGCCAGTGCCTCTTGGGGTGGACGCTGGGGCCTGCGCCGCCAGCTTCAGACTCAGGCTGAGGTGGTCTCGCTGGAGCATGTGGTCGCAACCCTAACTGCGGCCTGGAACTGGGAGTTGCCTGATTTGCCGGGCCTTCTCTCGCGCCCGCTGCTGATTGAGGGGCTCGAAACCTTGCCGGTGGACCGCCTGGAGCTGGTCACGTCGTTGCTGGCCGATGCGTCTGCCCTGTTTGGCTGGACCGTGATTGCGCTGCCGGGGTTGGATACCCTCTGGCCATCCCACTATCGACTGTTGCCTCAGGAGCAGTGGGCGGTGCCGCAAGAGGAGATGGCCCGCCACGCACCGGTGACACTGCCTGGTGAGCCGCTGTCTCTGCCAGAGTTGGCGGCCCGCCTGGGTGCTGAGGGTGGGCGCACCCTGGTGGTCCTGTATTCGCGGGCCAGTGCTGCCCGCCTGGCTGGGATGCTGCCGGGCAGTGTGCTGCTCTCCAGCAGTATGAGCCGCGCCCACCTGGACAGCCGCATGTCCACCCTGGCCGATCAAGCGGCGGTCCCCGATCTCACTGTGATTGCCACCACCCTGCCCTCCACGCCGGTAGGGGAGTTTGACCGGGTCTATCACCTGCTGGCCCCACTGCCTCACCTTACCGAAGCCGCGCAACTGAGCCGTGGCCCGCTGATTCTGTTTACCCTGCGGGATGTGGCCTTGCCGCCGTTCTGGGAAAAGCACAGTCAGCTGACGGCGCAGCTCTTAGCGGAGGGGGGAGGGCACGCTATTCACGATCCTGCGGCGCAGCGCCGTTATATTTCGCAGCTGCGGGCGCTGGAGCAGGGCGGGCGGTTGGGACGCTGGCTGGGTCTGCGCCGTGAGCAGCAGTTTGCTTCGCTGGCAAGTGAAGTGAATGCCCAGTCCACCTCGGCGGTGCCAGTCTTGATCGGTTATGGCTCCGACGGCGAGGCGGCCATTGCCCGTTCCCGCGAGCAGGGTTGGCTCTCGCGCCGTGACCTACGCTATGCGGCCTGGGTTACCCCGATGGAATCGCAGCGGGCGGTGCGCTTGGGCGACGCTGAACCGTTTGGCTCTGGCTGGGCTCTGGTCTGGAAAGGTGTCTATGATGAGACGTATGGCCTGGCCTGGCCGTTGGTTCAAGCCGAGCAGCAACGCAGCGACGAGTAATCGTGGATGTTTCCTCATCTTTATCATTAATATTTCGCCGTTATTCCAGCTGCCTGTCCTTATGTTCTGGCAGATGAATTGGGTTTAATGTCTCTGTGGCTTTTCTGACCTCTTCCTTGTTTTCTCCGCGCCGTGCTCTGATGGACCGGTCCTCGTTTGGCTGGGACCTGCTGATGTTCTGCGGTGTGGCGCTGCTGTTCTGGTTGCTTCAGGCAGCGGCTATTCCTGGCTTCGTTGTGCCAGGCGGCGCAGAGAGCCAGGCCCTGCTGACCCGGCTGTGGCTGGTGGCTGGGGTGCTGGGGGTTTTGCTGTCGCAGCGATCTACGCTTTCGGAAGCTGGGTCGGCCTACTTGTTGCCGGTGGCTGCTTTTGGTGTGGCCGCGGCGCTGTTTGCGGCAGTTGGATACAGCCAGCAGATCGCTCTCCTGATTCCCGTGCACTTGCTCTGGCTGGTGCTGACTATCGTGGTGCAGCAGGTGTTGCAGCGCCGCCGCCCTGAGGTGCGCCTCGGCATGCTGGCTGCTCCCGATCCTGAGCTGCTGCCGCACCTGCATGCCGAGCGGCTCAAGCCCGTGCTTCTCTCGGCGCAGGAGCCCGGAGCCCTACAGGAAGTAGATGCGCTGGTCGTCCGTTCTGAGCAGCACAGTGCCCTACAGCAGCGCGCCTTGGAACACGCCCAGCTGATGAATCTGCCGGTGATCTCCAGCCGACTGCTCGAAGAGGAATTGACCGGGCGCGTATCGCTCAACGATGTGGATGAGACCTGGATCACGCCAGCGGCTTTCCAGACGGGATACTTGCCCTGGAAGCGCTTTTTTGACGTGTTCTTTACCCTGCTGGCTTTGCCGGTCCTGTTGCCACTGATGGCGGTGGTGGCCGCTGTGGTGTATTTCAACAGTGGGCGGCCCATCCTGTTTTGGCAGGAGCGGGTGGGGCGCGGCGGTCAGCCGTTTCAGCTGGTCAAGTTCCGCACTATGACCCGCGACTCCGAGCGTTCCGGGCCTGCCTTTGCCAAGCAGGGCGACCAGCGCATCACTCCGGTGGGGGCCTTTTTGCGCAAGTTCCGCCTGGATGAATTGCCCCAGTTCTGGAACGTGCTGCGCGGCGAAATGAGCATCATTGGCCCCCGGCCTGAGCAGTGGGCCTTTACGGTGGAGTTCGAGGAAAGTATTCCGATGTACGCTTCGCGCCACTGGGTGCGCCCCGGCATTACGGGCTGGGCACAGGTCACGCAGGGCTACACCGACAGCGTGGGGCAAATCACCGAAAAGCTGCGCTACGACTTTTATTATGTCAAGAACTGCTCGCTGGCCCTGGACCTCCAGATTGTCTGGAAGACCGTGATGACCATCCTGACCGGCTTCGGCTCGCGTTGAGCTTGCTGGTCCTGACCTTAGAGCAGGAGGTCAGGACTTTGCTTTGGGGCAAGCGGAGAGTGGGCCGGGATGTATAGCTTTTCCCGCACGGCTTCACTTTCCGCCCTGCTTGGGTGGTACAGCTTTGCATTTTGGGCTTAGAGTTGCTCCACCGTCCCGGACAGCCGCGCCCGTTCGGCTGCAAAGGCCAGGCGGTGCGAGTCGAGTGATTCGGCCAGCGGAGTGGGCAAGTCGCTCTCTCCGCGCAGAAAAGCCAGCCAGTCATGGACCAGCGCCGCGTCGCCGCCGCCGTGGTTGCCGCCCACGTCCACAGACCAGCGCTGCACCCTGCTCTCCCGCCCTGTGCCGCTGCGGAAGTCGTACCATTCCAGCTCGCCCAGCTCCATTTGTCCGCGCAGCTCGCCGTGTGACCCCATGACCTTGAGGGTGCGGGTGTTGTTGTGGGTGAATGCTGTGGTGGTCAGGGTCGCTGTCACCCCTCCGGCAAATTCGACAGTGACGCTCTGATGGTCGCAGACATTGTTGTGGCCCAGATAGACACACTCGCCGTAGGGGGTATCTTCCAGCGCCTGCTGCACACTGTGGCCTCCCGCGGTGAGGACGGTGACCGGCCAGGCCTGCGGGTCGCGGGTGCCGTAGATGACGCGGGCGTCGGAAGGGCAGTCCTTCACCGGGCAGTCCAGGCAGCGCTGCGCCGCACCCGCTGGAGCCTGCTCTGGGCGGAAGTGATGAAGCCCGCCCGCCGAACTGACCCTCAGCGGCGGGGCTGCCGCCCACCAGCGCAGCAGGTCAAGGTCATGGCTGCTCTTGGCAAGGATAAAGGGAGCCGCCGGAGGCGAACTGCGCCAGTTGCCCCGCACATAGGAGTGCGCGTAGTGCCAGTAAGCGACATTCTCATTCAGCTGAAGGCCAATAATCTGGCCCAGCCGCCCTGAGCGGATGACCGCTGTTACCTCGCGGAAAAAGGGCGTGGCCCGCAGCACATGGCACACGCTGACGCGCCCCGCTGAGGCGGTCTCGGCGGCCAGGAGCGTATGCAGCTCTGACTCGTCCAGCGCCACTGGTTTTTCGAGCAGCACATGGTAGTTGAGCGCCAGGGCCCGCAGACAGGGCGCAGTATGCGTGCCGTCCGGGGTGGCGATCACCACAGCGTCAGCCACGCGGCCCAGACCGAAGAAGGCGTCGGCATCAGCGAAGCAGTGTTCTGGCGGCACCCCGAACCGGGCGGCCACCTCGGCCAGCCGCTCGGGGCGGGGGTCTACGAGGTGACTGACCTGTGCGCCCTGTTCACGCAGGTGCTGGGCATACACGTCAGCGCCACGGTTGCCACAGCCGATGATGGCGACGCGGAGGGTCATGCTTTTACTCTAGAGCTTAGAACACAGCGCCTGGGGGTAGAGATTAGGGGCCTGTCTGTGACATAAATTCTGGTGACCCCAGCCCGCCTGCCTGCGGCGGCAGCACCCGCGCCACAGCGTACGGGATGATATGAGGCCGCCCAGTGTCGGGGTCTTGCAGCACATGGGCCTTGAGGCCAAACACATCGCGTAGCAGCTCAGGCGTCATCAGCTCTGCCGGGTCGCCCTGTGCATAGACCCGCCCGCCCTGCACCGCCACCAGCTCGTCCGAGTAGCGTACGGCCTGATTCAGGTCGTGCAGCACCATCACCACGGTCTTGCCCTGCTCGCGGTTGAGGCGCTGCACCAGCTCCAGCACTTCCAGCTGGTGGCTGAGGTCCAGGTAGGTGGTGGGTTCGTCCAGCAGCAGCACCGGCGTGCTCTGGGCCAGGCTCATGGCAATCCAGGCGCGCTGGCGCTGGCCGCCGCTCAGCGCTTCCAGGGGCCGGCCCGCAAACGCCGTCATGCCGGTCTGGCTCATGGCCCAGGCGACCTGCGCCCGGTCAGCTTCGCTGCGCCCGCCCAAAAAGCCCTGGTGTGGGTGACGTCCGAACCAGACCAGCTGCTCGACAGTCAGCCCTTCGGGGGCCACTGGGCCCTGCGGCAAAATCGCCAGTCGGCGGGCCACTTCCTTGGCATTCAGGCGGTGCAGGTCCTGGCCGTCCAGCATCACGGACCCGCCACTGGGGGCCAGCAGCCGCGAAAGTGCGCGCAGCAGCGTGGATTTGCCGCAGCCGTTGGCCCCCACCAGGGAGGTGACGGCACCGCCACGCAGCGCAAAATTTAGATCGCTCAAGATGGCCTGTTCGCCGTAGCCCAGCGTCAGGTGGCTGGCTTCCAGCGGGCGGGGGGGGATGGGTTCGGTCATGTCTACCTTCTCTTTCGGAGCGGATGGCACGGAAATGTGTGACGTGCGGCGCAGTCGGGCCAGAGTTCAGCGAGCAGTGCGTTGCAGCAGGTACAGGAAATACGGTGCGCCCAGCAGGGTGGTGATCAGTCCGGCGGGTACTTCCAGCGGGGGGGACAGCACCCTGCCCAGGGTGTCGGCGGCCAGTACCAGCCCGGCCCCCAGCAGGGCGCTGACCGGCAGAGTGCGTCCGTGAAGGCTCCCGGCCAGCAGCCGTGCCAGGTGCGGGGCGACCAGCCCCACGAAGCCCAGCACTCCGCAGAGAGTCACCGCTGACGCAGCCAAGCCCACCGCCACCAGCAGGGTGCCGTAGCGCCCCAGCGTGACCCGGTGGCCCAGCGCCAAGGCCATGTTCTCGCCCAGGGCCAGCAGGTCCAACCGGCGGCTGAGCAACCAGGCGGCAGGCAGCAGCGTGAGGGCCCAGGGGAGCGCCCGGCCCACCCGTGCCCAGTCAGCTCCATAGACCGTGCCCGCCAAAAACGCCAGCGCTCCGCCGAGGTGGTCGGAGGCACGCAGCAGCACCACTTGTCCCAGCGCCGTGCAGGCCGCTCCCACCGCCACCCCCAGCAGGGCCAGCCGCACAGGGGGGAGCCGTGCCCCGTCGCGTGCCAGAGCCAGCACCGCCAGAAAAGCGCCCCAGGCTCCCAGCGCCGCGCCCCAGGGCAGCAGCCAGCCCGGCGCATCGGGCAGTGCCAGCAGCAGCAGGGTGACGGCCAGCCCGGCCCCCGCGCCCACACCCACGAGGTCGGGGCTCGCCAGGGGATTGCGCACCACCGCCTGCAAGATGGTGCCGCTGACCGCGAACATCGCCCCGCCCAGCAGTGCCGCCACCACGCGGGGCAGCCGCAGGTCGAACACCAGCCGCCGGGTCAGGTCGGCGGCCTCGCCTGGCTGACCGCTCAGCGCGGCCCACAGGTCAGCGGGCGGCGTGGGCACCGCGCCGACACCCAGCGCAAAGAAGGCCAGGGCCAGCACGCCCAGGGCCAGGCCCAGCGGCAGGGCGGCCTGTGCCCAGCGAGTCTGGGGTGGTGAGGGGAGCGGCGCAGAAGTCATGGGCGTGGCTGGAATCCAGCGGCGGGCGGCTCGTTTTTCAGCAGGCCCGGAGCGAGGAGGAGACGGAGCAAGAACGCCGGAGCAGGGTGGGAAGGGGTCATATCAGGTTCTCCACTAGGGACTTAGGCACGAATCCTGCGCGCCAGCAAGATGAAAAAAGGTGTGCCCAGCGCGGCAATCAGCAGGCCCACCGGGGTTTCGGCGGGGGCGTTGATCAGCCGGGCGGCCACATCGGCCAGCATCAGCAGCGCCGCGCCCAGCATGGCGGCGAGCGGCAAGGTCAGGCGGTGGTCGCGGCCCAGCAGCCCACGGGCCAGGTGCGGCACGACCAAGCCCACGTAGCCCAGCGGCCCGGTCAGCGCCACGGCACCGGCAGCGAGCAGCACGCCCAGCAGGCTGAGACCCAGCAGCTCGCGCCCAGCCTGGGCCCCCAGGCTACGGGCCACATCTTCGCCCAGGGCCAGCAGGTTGACGCGGGAGCCCAGCAGCAGCGCGAGGGCCAGCGGCAGCGCCAGCCAGGGCCAGACGCGGGCCAGGTCTTCCCAGGTGCGCCCCGCCACCGAGCCGTTCAGCAGCACCAGAGCGGCCTGGGCGCGGTCTTCCCACAGAATCTGAATGCTGCGGGTCACAGCGCTGCACAGCGCCGCCACGGCCACACCACTCAGCGCCAGCCGCAGGGGACTGAAGCCCGAGCGGGCCGCAAATCCCAGCGTGAGGGCTGCTGCCAGCAGACCGCCGCCAAATGCGAAGGGCACGCTCAGGCTGCCCAGCCCCGGAAAAAAGACCACGCTCAGCATCAGCGCCAGCGCCGCGCCTGCCTCGACTCCCAGGATGCCGGGGTCGGCCAGTGGGTTGCGGGTCACGCCCTGGAGCAGCAGTCCGCTGACCCCCAGCGCCGCGCCCGCCAGCCCAGCGGCCAGCGTGCGGGGAAAGCGCAGCGTCCAGACCGCCAGGCTTTCGCGCGAGTCATCGGGACTTTGCAGCACCCGCAGCACCTCTTCGGGAGCGATGTGGAGCGCCCCGCTGCCCAGTGACAGAAGGGAGGCGGCGGCCAGCAGCGCCGCCGCTGCCGGATACCACAGCAGCGCCCAGCGGTGGGGCCGGTTCACAGGTCGCCCACCAGGGTCAGGCGGTACTGCGGCTCAGGATAAAGGTCCGGCGCATGGCTGCTGGCGGGCAGCTGTAGGGTCTCCGTCAGCTCGCCCTGCACGCGCACCCGGCCCGGCTCTGCGCTGTTTTGATGGCCTGGGCTGTTTGGGTGCGGCCAGTAGCGCAGCTCCACCTCAAATCCGCTGCTGTCCTCGCGCAGCACTTCGGCCTCGCGCTGGGCGTCCAGCCACCACCAGCCCGCTTCCCGAAAAGCGGCGGCGTCGGCATACTGCGCCGCTGGCCCAAAGCCCGCGCAGCCCCGGTAGCACTCGGCCAGCGCCCGCCAGTCGCCTTCGCGGCGGGCGAGTTGCCGGGTCAGTTCGGGTGTCAGATACGCCCAGTAGCGCCCAGCAGGTAGCTCCAGCAGTGTGGGCGCAAAGCGGTGGCCCCCGAAGTGAGAAGTGCGCCACAGCCGGGGTTCCTCGCCGCAAAGGGTCTGGAACAGGGCCGCGCCGTACTTGCCACAGGCGCTGTCTACCCGGCCATGGGTGCAAAGGTGCCAGTCGGAGCCAGCCGCGTGCGGGAGCGGTTCAGCCGCCGAGTGTCCCACGCCCGCCACATGCTCGCTGAACAGGGCCCACAGCCCTTCGTCATCCGCGCAGAAGTCCTGACGCTGGAAGCTCGCGAGTGGTCCCGGCGGGCGGCTATACACCCTGACCCGGCGCTGGCGGGGATCAAAGGCAGACGGGTCACGCGGGGCAAACATCAGCAGGCCGTAGCCCAGGCCGCTGCTCTCTGCCCAGTCGCCCAGCACCTGCATGGCCCGGCGCTGCGCTGGGCTCATGCGCTCCGCGTCAAAGAAGTGTTCCCACTCCTGCACGGTGGCTTCAAAGGCGATGCAGGTATCCCAGCGGTGCGCACTGCCGTGTGCCTGCGCACCGCTGTTGCGTGACACGTCGGCGCATAGCGGCAGGCGTCCGCTTCGCTGGTCCTGCTCCTGGCTCACCGCACGAAGTCCAAAATAGCTTTTGTGACCAGGTTGGAGTTGCGGGCCTGGGTCAGCGGGCCAGAATAGGGGCTGAATTCTTCAGGTTCATACAGCACGGTCTGGTCTTTCAGGCGCTGGCCGACGGCACTGCTCATGAACTCAGCCGCGCCGTTGTACTCACCGCCGGGGGGAAAGACCACCACCAGCGTCTGGTCGTCCAGGCCCAGCAGGGCTTCTTCGCTGACCTCGGCCCCCACGCCCAGGGTGGTATCGCTCAGCTGGATGCCGTCCTGGAAACCCAGGGCGCGCAGGTCGTCAATCAGGCGGGTGCTGCTGTAGACCCAGTTGCCCCCCCCGGCGAAGGGAGCCACCACCACGACTTTGGGGAAGCGCGTGAATACGCCCGCTGCTTCCAGCGCAGCGCGGTTGTAGCGGTTGACATTGTCCGGCAGCTTAATGACCGCCGCCGCCCGCTCCTCGCGCCCAAAAATCTTGCCGAGGTCAGTGACGGCCCGTTTCCAGAAGTCGGGGCCACCTTCCTTGTAGCCGAGGGTGGGGGAGACGGCGCTCAGTTTGTCGTAGTTCTCGTTGCCGTCCCAGGTCAGACGTACGGTCAGGTCGGGGGCCAGTGCCGTGATGGTTTCCAGGTTAGGGGCCGTCCAGCTGCCCACAGAAGCAGGTGTATTCAGTCGGCCGTGCCCGAAAAAGCCGCGCTCCAGCACGTCAGCTTTGACTTTGCCGCCCTGAAGCATGTCAGGCGTGAGGTAGGAGCTGCCCAGACCGACCACCCGGTCTTCTAGATTCAGCGCGTATACCCAGCCCAGGGCTTCTTCGTCCATGACCAGCAGCCGCTGCGGGGTGGCTGCAATTTGGGCGGTGCCTTCGTCGTGCTCGATGGTCAGCGGCGCGTTCTGGGCGCTGGCTCCCAGGCCAAGCACAGTCAGGACGGCAGTGGCCAGGGCATAGGGGGACAGGTTGACTTTTTTGTGCATGAGGCTTCTCCTTGCGGGCCTA
Source organism: Deinococcus piscis (assembly GCF_014653275.1). GTDB lineage: Bacteria > Deinococcota > Deinococci > Deinococcales > Deinococcaceae > Deinococcus > Deinococcus piscis. The sequence goes on along the minus strand of NZ_BNAL01000050.1, from coordinate 194 downwards.
CCCCTTCCCCAGGGCGGCGTACTGCCCATGCCGCGTATGACATGGACTTCGCTTTGGTGTCTATACTGAGCTATTCCGAGCAGTTCAGTCAAGTTTGGAGCTGTTCTCTGCCGCTTTAAGTGGGGCAGCTCAGTACCCGACAACTTTACTTTTTCTCTGTCCAGAACAGCATAGTGGCTCCACAACCACCGTTA
>NZ_BNAL01000049.1 GCF_014653275.1 Deinococcus piscis | reverse complement strand
TGATGGGGCCGTCTGTTGGTTTTTGCCGTCTGGAACGAGGTCAAACTGAAGTTGTCACCTACTGAGGTGGGGCAGAACCGAAGATGGCGTGCCGCGAAGGGATTTGCCACCTGTCACGTCATCCGGAATTGCCTAGTGGCGCAGCAGAAAGCGGCGCTGAGCCCTGGCAGCGCGGCTGACCGTGGCTTTCATTTCAGGCGCGTGTCAGGCAGTTTGCTATGCTGCGAACCATGACGATGGTACGCCAAACCAAGCAGCGCCAGGCGGTCATCGAGGTGTTACGCGCAGCCCGCTGTCATCCCGACGCCGCTTGGATTCATTCCGAAGTCCGCAAACTCCAGCCCACAGTCAGCCTGGGGACGGTTTACCGCACCCTGGACGCCCTGGTGCGCGACGGAATCGCAGTGACCATCGAGCGTACAGGCGGAGCGACCTGCTACGATTTCTGCCACGAGGAAGACCACCATCACCACGCCGTGTGCCGCCAGTGCGGAGCCATTTTTGATATTGACGCTGCGCTGGTGCCACCTCTACCTCAGGGCGCTCTGCCTGCTGGCTTTACCGTGACCGACGTGCGGCTGGAATTCATGGGGGTCTGTCCCTGCTGCGAGGCTGGAGCGGGCCGCACTGACGCCCAGGCCGCCAGCACTCCGGCGCAGAGCACTCAGGCACCAAACATTCAGGCACAGGAACCTGCCACTTCTTGACGGGTTCTCCTTCTCCTTCCGGCGCTGGCCCCCGGCCCGTCTCGGTCCGTTCCGACTTTGAGGAAGGGCCAGGGCAGGGAGAGCCGTTTCGCTGGCCGCTTGGACCATTTTTGCTGGGCTGGGCGCTCAGTACGGCGGCGGCCCTGTTGGTGCGCTGGGGCGGTCAAAGCCTGCTGAGTGATCCCTGCCAGGGCCACACTGTGCTGGCCCTGCTGATGCCGCTGCTGCTGGGCCCTGGGGGCCTGGGCCTGGCCGCTTCGCAGTGGAACAACCGGCCCCGCGCGATGTTCGGCCTGGGCATGGTCATGGCCTCTTTTGTGCCCACGCTGCTGCTGTCGGCCCAAGACATCGGGCAGCTGCGGAATCTGGGCTGCGCGGGCGGTTACTTGATTGTGTCGGAGCCAGGCGGCAAGCAGCTGAGTGAAATCACACTGGCGGCTGGGGAAAGCCGCGAGCTCGAAGGCCGCATCGGCGGTTATCAGCGCGCCAGTCATCCCGGCACCTTCTTGCTTCAGGGCCAGAGCATGAGCAGCGACCTGGTCGTAGATCTGCCAAAAACAGCCGTGCACGCTGGCGAACTGTTCCCGGTCAGGATTCGGGCCAAAGAGTCGGCGGTCAGCAACCGCTTTGACTGGGGGGTACAGGCCAAATACCAGCCCACGCCCGGCGAGAGCGGCAACGCGGCCAAGATTGAAACCAGCGGCAAAGTCGCGGTGACCATCATTCTGGACCGCAGCGGCAAATAAGAGCGTCAACCAGGAACAGGGCCTCTGCCTTTTCTTTGGCCCTGGCTGGGACGCTACGGCCTGTCAGACGCCATCAAAACTCTGAAGGGTTCTGACAGCTGCTGGGGGCATGCGCTCACATCCGCCTGACGGCAGCCGCTTAGAATGCCGCCATGAACCATGCAGGACAGGAGGGAGAGCCACGGCCAGTCGGAAGACCAGCACCAGACCTGAACGCTGCGCGCGTGCTGGTGCTGAACGCTTCGTATGAACCGCTTCAGGTGACCACCATCAAGCGCGCCATCACCCTGACGCAGTACGGCATTGCGGAAGTGCTGGAAGAGAGCAGCGACGTGGTGCGCTCGCCGTCCACCGTCCTGCAAGTGCCCAGCGTAATTCGGCTGCGGCGGTATGTGCGCCGGCCCAAGCCCTTTGCCGTGCCCTTTAACCGCCGCAATGTCCTGCGGCGCGACTCGTTTGAGTGCCAGTATTGCGGCAGCAGCGAGAATCTGACGCTTGACCATGTGATGCCCCGCTCGCGTGGAGGGCGGCACGAGTGGACCAACGTCACCACAGCCTGCCGCGCCTGCAACCAGCGCAAGGGAGACCGTACCCCCGAAGAAGCCCAGATGCCGCTGCGTCAGGGGCCGCGCGTGCCTTCATTCCGGGTATTCGCGCACGGCCAGTTTGCCCAGACCCAGCCGGAGTGGGACCACTACCTGCGCTGAGCTTGCCTGCCCCAGACGTTATACAGTGGGGCACCATGCGCTTTACTGCTCTGCTTGCTCCCCTGCTGGCACTGACCCTGGGCCTGCCCGGCATCTCTGCACCCAGCGCTCAGGCCGCCCAGGAAACTGTCGTCAGCATCTCTTCTGGGCCTACTTTTCCCTGGGGCCTGCTGGGAATCCTGGGCCTGATGGGACTGGCCCGCAGGCATCCCCCGCGCCGCGTCCGTGGGCCGGTGCAGGCCGCCACCACACCGGCAGATACTGAACCTTCAGACAGCTGGGAGCAGACTGGCGAACTGGGCCAACTGGAGCACCGCGTCACAGACGACTGGCCGCCTGCTGCTCCTGAGCGGGTCACGGCAGAAGCTGCAACAGCCGAACAGGTGGCGTGGTCCGAAACCCCTGACAGCGAACAGCAACCCAGCGAGCAGCGGCTCAGCGAGCGCCTGAACCAGCGTCCACCGGGCGCACCTGATCTGTCCAAACCACCGGGTCGGCGCTGAGCTTGGCTCCGAGGTCACAGCGAAGCAGGAGGCGTCTCGGCAGGCAGCAGATGCCGGTCAATAAACTCCTGCATAAAGCCGTAACCGATTTCCACACCCCGGTCCAGTTGATCCAGATGTTGCAGCTGCAATTCGCGCAGCGGGTCAAAGTCCACCAGCCACTCGGGATCGGCGTCCTGCAATTTGCGCTCTGTCAGGTGGCCCTGCGTGATGGTAAAAGCCTGCAACAAAATCTCCGGCAAGCTGGGCGACCCAGTAGAGGCCAGGCCTAGCAGGCCGCCCTTTTTCTCGTCTGGGTCTGGAAATTGCAGGTCCAGCAGCGGGGCCGTCGCGTCCAGCGCAATCACGGGCAGATCGCTGATCTGCCGCGCCAAGTCGGCGGGCACCTCATTCACGATGCCGCCATCGGTCAGCCAGTGGCCCTCACAGTGCGGCGGAAATACCGCCCCGGTAAAAGCACTGCTCGCCATGATGGCAGGCACCAGTGGCCCCGTGCGGAAGGTGATTTCTTCGCCGGTCTGGATGTCGGTGGTGGGCATGATCAGCGGCAGCGCCAGCTCCTCAAAGGTCGGCGGCAGCACTTGCTCAAGCCACTCCTGCTGTCCCGTCGGCTGAATCAGTCCCTGCCCCAGTGTCAGGTCAAACCAGCCAGGAGGGTGGCCCTCACGCAGCAGCCGCTGGACCTCGCGGGCCGTGTGCCCCGCCGCCAGCAGCGCCGCCAGAATGGCCCCTGATGACGTGCCCGCCAGGGCCGAAAACGTGAACCCGGCGTCTTCCAGCGCCTGCAACGCCCCCACCTGATAAAAGGAGCGCGCTCCCCCACCGCTGATGGCAAGAGCGACAGGCTGAGGAGCGAGCGGACGCGGCGTCTTCATAACTTCCTATGCTAGCAGCCGCACCCCGCAACGAAAAAAGCGGCAGACGCGGCCCGCCTGACTCAGCCCTCCCCCGCTTAGCAGCGCTCGGCCACGCCGCGCAGGTGCCAGCGCTCCAGCCGCCAGCCGGGCGTGCAGTTGAGCCGTTTGATGTCGGCCACAGGCAGCACGGTGCGGGGCGTCCACCAGGTCTGCGCGGCTTTTTGCAGGCCCCAGCCTTCTCCGAGAGTGACCGCCGCATGTTCTACGCCGCGTGTGCTGCGCCAGACCAGCACCGTGCCTGCCTCCGCATCATGGCCCCCAGCAACCGCACGCTCCCGCAAAAAAGCCTCGAATGGTTCTCGCTGGATCCATTCTCCTTCTGCGCCGACCACGCCAGCCGCAGCCATGACGGTGCCAAAGCAATTGCCCGCGCTGCCCTGCGGAAAGGTTCCAGCCAACTTACGGGCACGCGGCAGCTTGGCGTGCGCCTGTTGCCAGACCCGCTCCGGCATCTGGTCACGCTGGCAGGGCACACTGAGCTGCTCCATGAGGCGAGTCAGCACGGCGGGCGAAAGCTGCGCAGGTCGCCAGAGAAAACGGCCCCGGGGCAACTCGGGAGCGATGTCCTGAAACTGCTGGCCCAGCGGTACATTTCCGCGTCCATTACGCACCTGAAAGCGCAGCAAGTCCTTTTGCTGCTTCGCTGGGAGAGCCTCCCATTGCCGCACGGTCAGCCACACGGCCCTGTCTGCGGCCGGGTCGATGGCCCAGACCGTATAGGTATCGCGTTCCTCCGGCGTGAGCTGAAGCGTCCTGGCGGCTTCAGTTGTTAGACCTGGCAGTTCCTCAGCCTGCCCAGGCGTCAGAAAAAATGGCTGCCTGGCCGCAGCAAGTAGGCCCCGCCACACTTCCAGTTGGGGTGACAGCGCTGGGATATTCAGAATCTGCATGGGCCCAATCTAGGCTGCGGCCCTCACGCCGACATCTGCCAAAAAGCTTACCCCCACCACAGCGGGCGGGGGCTTGAGGTCATGGCTCCAATTTGAAGCTACGCGCTACGGCTGACGCGTTACAGCGAGATGAGGAAGGGGTCTTCAAGCGACTCGGCAATGAAGCGCAGGAAACGGGCAGCGTCTGCGCCGTCAATCAGGCGGTGGTCGTAGGTGAGCGAGAGCGGCAGCATGTTGCGCGGCTCGAACTCGCCGGTTTCCTTGTTCCATACCGGCTCCATGCCGCCGCGCGACACACCCAGAATGGCCACTTCAGGGCTGTTCACGATAGGGGTAAAGGCGTGACCGCCGATGCCGCCCAGGTTCGAGATGGTAAAGGTCGCGCCCTGCATCTCGTCCGGCTTGAGCTTGCGCTCGCGGGCGCGCTCGGCCAGGTCGGTCAGGTCCAGCACCAGCTCGGTGATGCTCTTCTTGTCGGCGTCCTTGACCACCGGCACCAGCAGGCCGACTGGGGTATCCACCGCCACGCCGATGTTCACGAAATCCTTGTACACGACCTGCTCGTTTTGCAGGTCCAAGCTGGCCCCGAACTTGGGGAATTTGCGCAGGGCATTCGCCACCACCTTCATCAGAATGTGGGTCATGGTGAGCTTGCCGCCCGCCTTCTGCACGCGCTCGCCGTAGCGCTTGCGGGTTTCTTCCATCACGGTCACGTCGGCCTTGTCAAAGTGCGTAACCATCGGAATGGTGGTCCATGCGGTGGTCATGGAGCGCACGGTGGCCCGGCGGATGCCGTTCATGTCCTCGCGGGTCACGTTGCCCCACTTGGAGAAATCAGGCAGCGGCTGGGCTGCTGGGGTAAACGCGGCGGCAGCGGGAGCCTGGGCCACAGCAGCGGCTGCCTGCACACTGGGGCTGCCTGCTGTGCGGCGCACGTCTTCTTCGCTGATACGGCCAGCAATGCCGGAACCCTGGACGGTGTGGATGTCCACGTCCATTTCGCGGGCCAGGCGGCGCACGCTGGGCGCAGCGGCCACGATGGAGCGGCCCTCGTAGGTCTTGGGGTTCTGTGTTCCCGACTGCTGCGGCGCGGCGGCCTGGGCCGCTGGCTTGCCAGCGTCAGCGCCCGCTTCGGCTTTCTGCGCCTGTTGCTGCTCGGCGGCCACGCTGTTTTGGGTGGGCTGAGACTGGGGCTGCTGAGCCGCTGCCGGAGCACTGGCCTGTCCGCCGCTCAGGGTCAAGATGATGCCGCCGACCTGCACCTTGTCGCCCACCTTCACGGCCACGCTCTCCACCGTGCCAGCGGCAGTGCTGGGCACTTCCACCACAGCCTTGTCAGTTTCGATTTCGATGATGGGATCACCCTCGGCCACCGTGTCGCCGGGGTTCACCAAGATGGTGACCACCGTGCCCTGCTCGATGTTGTCGCCCACGTCGGGGAGCGTCACTTGCTGGCTGCCGCCCGCTGGGGCCGGTGCACCGCTGGCCTCGGCTTGCTGGGCCTGCTGCTGCTCAGCGGCCACCGCATTGGCCTGAGCGTCGCGGGGGCTGGTCGCGGTGCTTTCTTCCTGCATGGCCCGGTCACCACCGCCCGCTGCGGGGGCATCAGCACTGCCCTGTGCCGGCGCCGCAGCGCCTCCCCCACTCAGGGTCAGAATGGTGCCGCCCACGGCAACCTTATCGCCCACTTTGACGGCCACGCTCTCTACGGTGCCGCCTGCCGTCGCAGGCACTTCCACCACCGCTTTGTCGGTCTCGATTTCGATGATGGGGTCGCCCTCGGCCACCGTGTCGCCGGGGTTGACCAAGATGGTGACCACTGTGCCTTGTTCGATGTTGTCGCCCACGTCGGGCAGTTTCAGTTCAGTTGCCATGTTGGAACTCCTTGGGGAGAAAGTTGATAGGTGATGGAGGCTGATGCAGAGTCCTATTCTCCCATCAGCCCTCAGCCATTAGCGGAAAACAGGAGCTTCCCGCTCGGGGTCAATGCCCAGCTCGGCGATGGCCTGCGCCACCACTTCGCCGCCCAGCTTGCCCTCGGTCTTGAGAGCGTACAGGGTCGCCAGAACCACGTGCTTGGCATCCACCTCAAAGAAATCACGCAGTTCGGCGCGGGCTTCGGAGCGGCCAAAGCCGTCGGTGCCCAGGGTCCACAGCTTGCGGCTGAGGTGCCCATTCAGGCCGTCGGCCCCCAGCTTGACGTAGTCGCTGACCGACACCAGCACGCCGGGGGCGGTCTTTTCGTCCAGTTGCCCCGCCACGTAGGACACTTTGGCCTCCTCAGTGGGGTGCAGCATGTTCCAGCGCTGGGTGAGCAGGGCGTCTTGGTGCAGTTCCTTGTAGGAGGTCACGCTCCACAGGTCGGCGACCACACCGTACTTCCTCAGCAGTTCCACCGCTTCCTGCGCCGCTCCCATCGCCGGGCCACTTGCCAGCAGCTGGGCACGCAGCGGGGCTTTCCTGCCAGCGCCCTTGCCAGTCTCCACCTGGGCTGGCTGGAACAGGTACATCCCCCGGATGATGCCTTCACGCACGCGCTCATGGTCTTCAGGCATGGCGGGCTGGTGCTCGTTCTCGTTGTCTACAGTGACGTAGTAGAACTCGTCGATGCCGTCTACGAACATCCGCTGAATGCCACTTTCAAAAATCACGGCCAGCTCATAGGCAAAGGCTGGGTCGTAAGTCTTGAGGTTGGGCACCACGTAGGCTTGCAGGTGGCTGTTGCCGTCCTGGTGCTGCAACCCCTCGCCCGCCAGCGTGGTGCGCCCGGCGGTGGCCCCCAGAATAAAGCCACGTGCGCGCTGGTCGGCAGCGGCCCAGACCAAGTCACCCACACGCTGCATGCCGAACATGGAATACAGCATGAAAAAGGGAATGGTGGGCACGCCGAAGTGCGCGTACGCCGTACCCGCAGCAATCCACGACGCCATCGCACCGTCTTCGGTGATGCCTTCTTCGAGCATCTGGCCGTCTACAGCTTCCTTGTAGTACATCAGCGAGCCGCTGTCCACGGGCGTGTAGGTCTGGCCGCGCGGCGAGTAGATGCCTACGCGGGGCACCAGCGCGTCCATACCAAAAGTGCGGGCCTCGTCGGGCACGATGGGTACGATGTATTTGCCGATCTGCTTGTCACGCAGCAGCTTGGACATGATGGTCACGGCGGCCATGGTGGTGCTGACCTGCCGGTCCCCGCTGCCCGCCGAGAACTCCTCGTAGAACTTGCCGTCGGGCACCGTGGGGTGCGGATACTCCACGCGGCGGGCCGGCACGAAACCGCCTAGCTTCTCCCGCTGCGCCTGCACATACTTCACTTCTGGGCTGTCAGGTCCGGGGTGGTAGAACTCCAGATGCTCCACCTGCTCGTCGGTCAGGGGAATCTCCAGCAGGTCACGCAGCGCCTTCATCGCGTCAAAGTCCAGCTTCTTGACCTGGTGGGCCACGTTGCGGGCCTCGGCACTCTCGCCCAGGCCGTAGCCCTTGACGGTGCGGGTGATGATCACCGTGGGGCTGCCCTGATGCTCGGTGGCGGCCTTGTAGGCGGCGTACACCTTCTGCACGTCGTGGCCGCCACGGTTCAGCTGCGCGAGGTCGTCATCTTGCCACTCGGCAATCAGCTGTTGCAGCTCGGGCGTGTTGAAAAACTGCTCGCGCAGCTCCTTGGCTCCGAACGCGGCGTAGCGCTGCGACTCACCGTCCACCATCTTCTCGAAGCGCTGGATGATCAGCGAAGAGCCTTCTTTGGTCAGCAGCTCGTCCCACTTGCCGCCCCACACCACCTTGATGACGTTCCAGCCCGCACCACGGAACAGCGCCTCGAACTCCTGAATCACCTTGGAGTTGGCGCGCACCGGGCCGTCCAGGCGCTGGAGGTTGGCGTTCAGCACAAAAATCAGGTTGTCGAGGTTCTCGTAAGCGGCGAAGCGAATACCGCCCACCGACTGCGGCTCGTCCATCTCGCCGTCGCCCATAAAGGCCCAGACCTTGCCGCTGCCCTTCTCTTTGAGGCCCCGGTTTTCCAGGTACTTCATAAAGCGGGCTTGATAAATGGCCTGCAAAGGGCCAAGGCCCATGCTGACCGTGGGGAACTCCCAGTAATCGGGCATCAGCCAGGGGTGCGGGTAGGAGCTGAGGCCCGCGCCCTCGCTGCTCAGCTCGCGGCGAAAGCGGTTGAGGTGCCCCTCGTCAAAGCGGCCTTCCAGAAAAGAGCGCGAGTAGATGCCGGGGCTGATGTGGCCCTGGAAGAACACCAGGTCACGGTCCTTGCCCGCGTCCAGACCCCGGAAAAAGTGGTTGAATCCCACTTCCAGCAGCTCGGCACTGGATGCATAAGAGGCCAGGTGCCCGCCGATGCCGTCGGACGCTTTGTTGGCGCGGATCACCATCACCACGGCGTTCCAGCGGATGATGTTGCGGATACGCCGCTCCAGCTCCATATCGCCGGGGTATTCCGGCTGGCGGCCAGAGGAGATGGTGTTGATGTACGGAGTGCTCTGCTTGTACTCGATGGGTACGCCCCGGTCATAGGCCCAGGCGTCCAGGGCTTCCAGCAGCTCGGCACTGCGCTTGCGGCCCCCGTCGGCCAGGACATAGGCCAGCGAGTCTATCCACTCGCGGGTCTCAATCTTGTTGAGCTCCTCGCGCTGCTGCTCGGGCAGCCGCACGCGGGGAGGGATGGCAGGAAGATGGGTCATGAGAGCATTCTAGGCCGCGTGTGTCAGGGGACGCCAACAAAGGGACGGAGAACGGTTCACCAAATAAAGTGGTTAATGAGTAGGGCTGCCCCAGCTGAAGCGGCTTAGGCTTGCACCATGACTCTGCCGCTCTCCCAGACCCTTGAGCGCCTGGACCGCTGGTATGCGGCGCACACCCCGAACCTGTACCGGACCCTGCGCCCCGGCATCTCGGAAGAGGGGCTGGCCGGATACGAAGCCGGTCTGGGCGTGCCCCTGCCAGAGGACGTGCGCGAGCTGTACCGCTGGCATGGCGGCGGGCAGTATGCCTTCGTGGTGGATTTTCCCCACTTGCCTGCCGCGTTCGGGCCGCACGGCCTGGAGGACGAGGAGGCCGGGTGGGCGAGGTCACAGCCGCCCGGCGCAGTGCGGCAAGTGGCCTGGTCGGACCGCTGGCACGACCTGTTTGGGGGTGACGGCAATTATATCGTCGTGGACCTGGACCCTGGACCCAGCGGCACTTATGGGCAGCTGGTCGCCGTGGACCGCGACCATGACACGCGCTATGTTCTGGCCCCCAGCCTGAGCGCTTTCCTGGCCGAATTCCTGAAGCGGCTGGAGAGTGGGCACTGCGTGGTAGAGACAAACCCACCAAACACCTTGGAGCACATCTATCTGCTGGACCGCAGAGGCGTGCGCGCTGACCTCCGGCACGGCATCGCGGACTATTTCCCCGGTTTCGGCGCAGTGCCAGACAGTCCACAGCGGCGCAGGTGAACTACTTCTGGTGCGTCCAGACGCTCAGCGATACCTGCCCCCAGCCACCCCAGCGTGTGCCAGCCTTCCGCACACGGAAATTCAGCGTCCCATGCCCCTGCGCCAGCTTACGCTTGGCAGTGACAATAACCAGAAAACGCCCCACCGTCGGCATTTTCCCGCGAATATTGGGGGTGGTGACCTTGAGTTCATGGTCTTCGTACAAGGTCGCCTCTCCCCGCCCCCGCAGAGGCGGGATGCGAGAACTCAGCGGCCCGTACCCGGGTTCAAACCACTGACGGCTGACCTCAATGACTTCCAACTCCGTGTCAGGCGGCAGCCCCCACGGTCCAGCCGAGTTGAACTCGAACTCTACTCGGCGGCTTTCCAGTGGGTGCAAGTTAATGGCGTATTGCTCAAGGGTGTCAGGCTGGCGTTCAAGGTTGCTGAGATACACCAGCGGGTCGGGGCAAAAAGGAGTATGGCCGCACCACATCTGAATAGCGTCACTTTTGGGCGACACTGTCCATATCCCCAGCCAGAACGCCAGCGCTGCACCCAGAAGGGCAGCCCAGAGCGGAACTTGGCGCGTGGATGACCGAGGCGGAAGCGGCGTCATGCGCTCAGGCTAGCGCCCGGTGTGAGGGCTTACCGACAATCCCTATTCGCAGTTTATTGATAACGGCGTTTGCGAAATCCTCGTCTCCGACGAACTCATTAGAATTTTAGGGAAATAATCAGCCAATTTATGCCATCCTCAATAAGGTATGTCCAAAAAACGTACTCCCAACTCCGACATAATTGTTGCAACAACATTTGCAATACTCATCTTATTGGCAACACTCACCTATCAGTACACGGTAGGTCCAACATCTTGCATAGCTACCGGCGATCCTATAGGCCCGTTGGCAGCGGCAGCAGCCCTCACCTTTGCCATAAGCGTGTTCTTCTGCTAGGGAGCCCAAACAGTGCCCGACTCTGGGACAATCACAGCTTCACCACAAGGGGGACGAAGTTGCGCCGCAGTGAACTGCTCTAGAATGGTTGGGCGATGGAGCCGCTCCACCAGCCTATTCTCTACTTTTACGGGCCATCTCAGCCGGTCGTCATGCTACAGGGGCCAATTCTTCAGCTCTGTCCGGCGTGCCGGGGCGTCACTCCTCCCGCTCGCCTTTACCGTGGGGGCCGTTACGGATATGTAGGGAGCTTTGACTGCACTCACTGCGGCGCGGCTGTCACCATACTGGACCGCGACAGCCAGCCACCCATTGAGTATGTCGCTGACCATCCACAGACCGGCGAGAAAATGAGGCAACAGGTGCACTACGAGACTATTTACCGCGTTGGTGGTGGGGACTTTGAGCGCCTAGAAGGTTGGCTGGGCCAGCGCATCACACCTCAGCGCGGACAAGCACCGTTCATACCGCTTCTGCAGCGCCTGGGCCTTCAAGTAAAGAGGCATGACTGGGAGAGATTACCCTTCCATTCTCCGCCGCCCTTCACGGCGCAGATTCCTCAGCCCTTTGCAGAGTGGCTTGAGCTGTATGCTGCCGCCGAGCGAAACAGGCCGCATGATTGAACTCCGCCACCTGCGCCACTTCATCGCCCTGGCCGAAGAAGGCCACTTTGGACGCGCCGCCGAGCGGGTGTTTGTGGTGCAGCAGGCCCTGAGCAGCTCAATTCGCCGCCTGGAAGAAGAAGTGGGGGCCGAGCTGGTCGAGCGCAGCACGCGCCGGGTGGAGCTGACCCCCGCTGGACGCGAGTTTCTGAGTGGGGCCCGCGAAACCCTAGCCCTGGCCGAGCGGACAGTGGAGCGCACCCGCCGGGCGGCGCGGGGCGAGGTGGGCCACCTGACGGTGGGCTTTGTGGGCGGGCTGGTGTTCGGGGGCCTACCGGACATCGTGCGGGTGTTCAAGGAACGCTTTCCCGAAGTGGGGGTAGAACTGCGCGAGCTGAGCGCCCAGGAGCAGGAAGCCGCGCTCCGCAGCGGGCAGATTTCGCTGGGGCTACTGCTACTGCCGGTGCGCGACCCCAGCCTGGAAGCCCGGCCCCTGTGGCGCGAACCGCTGGTGGCGGCGCTGCCCGCCTCGCATCCACTGGCGGCGCACGCAGAGCTGGACATCCACGACCTGAGCAGCGAAGATTTCGTATTTTTCCCACGCTCCCAGCGGGCCACCTACTTTGACCAGGTGATGCGGTGGTGCGCCGAGGCAGGCTTCGCGCCCCGCGTGGTGCAAGAAGCGCTGGAGGTGCCTACCCTGCTCTCGCTGGTGTCGGCAGGTGTGGGCATTTTCCTGCCGATCAGCTTTTTTCAGGGACTGGGCATGAGCGGCGTGGTGTACCGCCCGCTGACCGGTGCGCCGCTGGTGGACATCGTGGCGGTGTGGCCACGCGGGCAGCAAGACGCGCTGCTGACCGCCTTTTTGGACGTGGCCTCCGAAGTGCTGGGGCCGGTGGGCCAGGCACGCAATCCAGCGACCACAGACCCAGTGAAACAGCGCTGACATTGGGCTCCTAGAGTGCAGCGATGAACAGACTTTTGCTGCTGGCCCTGTGCCTGGCGGGTTCCGCCGTGGCTGCTCCTTTCAAGTTCGTGGCTCTGGGCGACATGCCCTACAAGCTCCCTGACGACTACGCCCGCTTCGAGAGCTTGATCGGCACGGTCAATAACCTCAGTCCTGCTTTTAGCGTGCATGTCGGCGACATCAAGAGCGGCTCTACCCCGTGCAGCGACGAGAATTTCGAGAAAGTGCGCCGCGAATTTGGCCTGTTTGCTGGGCCACTGATCTACACCCCCGGCGACAACGAGTGGACCGACTGCCACCGCGAAAAAGCAGGCAAGTATGACCCCCTGGAACGCTTGGGCAAAATTCGGGAACTGTTTTTTACCTCTCAGGGGAACAAGAGCTTCGGGCAGCGCTCAGTAGGTGACAACTTCACTTCCAGCCCCTCCTGGTGGGCAAAAAGGCTGGGTCAGCAGGTCT
>NZ_BNAL01000048.1 GCF_014653275.1 Deinococcus piscis | reverse complement strand
AGGGCAGTTGGTGGAGCCAACTGGGGAATTGCAATATGATGCAATCTACACCCGGAAGCTACTTACCATCGTTTATTGGCGTCCTATAAGTTTGAAGAGTAATGAGGTTGGAGATTTTTTTCAGGACTTGCTCAATGTTATGGAGCGGTACACTGTTCGGGAGTCAGAAGGTGGCGCGGAGCATATTATGGGCATCCAACTCGTGCGTAAGCCTTGAGGGGACTTCGCCCGTGCTTGCCAGGCACTGCGTGCTAGCCTGACCAGGTATGTTTGAATCCCTCGGAAATAAGTTGCAGGACATTCTGGCCAAGGTGAGTGGTCAGGACAAACTGAGCGAAGAGCAGGTCAAGGCGACCATGCGCGAGATCCGCATGGCGCTGCTGGAAGCGGACGTGAATTTTGGAGTCGCCAAGGACTTTGTGGCGGCGGTCAGTGAGCAGATGGTGGGCCAGAAGGTGGGCGGCGTAAGCGGTGAGCTGGACGCTGGTCAGACCATCATCAAGCTGGTCCACGATGAGCTGGTGAACATGCTGGGCGGGGACAAGGCCGAGCCTACGCTGCAACAGGGCCGCAATGTCTGGTTCATGGTGGGCCTACAGGGTGCGGGCAAGACGACCAGCAGCGGCAAGCTGGCGCAGCTGTACAAGAAGCAGGGCAAGAAAATCCTGCTGGTGGCTGCCGACACCCAGCGTCCCGCCGCCCGTGACCAGTTGGAAGTGCTGGCGCGGCAAGTGGGCGTGCCGGTCCTGAAGGTGGAAGACGGTGAGGCCCCCGCAACCACCAAGGCACGCATCGAAGCGCAACTCGCTGAGAAGCCTGCTGACCTGGTGATTGTGGATACGGCTGGCCGCTTGCAGGTCGACGCCGCACTGATGAATGAGCTGGCGGCCCTCAAGGCCGAGCTGCAACCCACCGAAACCATGCTGGTGGTGGACGCCATGACCGGCCAGGAAGCCCTGAACGTGGCTCAGAACTTTGACGAGCGCGTGGCCGTGACTGGCCTGATCATGACCAAGTTGGACGGGGACGCCCGTGGTGGCGCGGCCCTGAGTGCCCGCAGCGTGACGGGCCGCCCCATCTACTTTGCAGGTGTGTCCGAGAAACTGAGCGGCCTGGAGCCGTTCTACCCGGACCGCATTGCCGGGCGCATTCTGGGTATGGGCGACGTGATGGGCCTGATTGAGCGGGCCGAAGCCGCGCAGCTGACCGGGCCCACCGACAAGCAACCCGGGGAATTTGACCTGGACGACCTGCTCAGCCAGCTGCGCCAGATTCGCCGCATGGGGCCGATTGGCGAACTGATCAAGCTCATCCCTGGCATGAGCCGCGCCCTGCCTGAGGGCTTTACCATTGACGAAAAGCAGGTGCAGCGCATTGACGCCATGATCAGCGCCATGACCCTGGAAGAGCGCCGCAACCCCCGCGTCATCAATGCCAGCCGCCGCGAGCGGATTGCAAAAGGCTCCGGGCACGAGGTGGCCGATGTCAACAAGCTGCTCAAGATGCACGAGCAGATGAAGATGATGATGAAGATGCTGCAGGGCATGCAGGACGGCAAGATGCCGAGTATGCCTGGCATGCCTGGAATGCCCGGAATGGGTGGCCTGCCAGGCATGCCGCAGCGCAAAGGCTTCCGCAGCCCGCCCAAGAAATAACGCGCTACAGACTTAGGAGGCCCCAGTGTGGGCCTCTTTTGTGTGCTTGCACAGGCGGTAGTTCAGGCCACTGCGGACCGCCGGCCACTCGCTCTGCGTAATGGAGTACACACAGGTGTCGCGCAGGGTGCCGTCTTTGGCGCGGGTATGTGACCGCAGCACGCCGTCCAGCTTGGCTCCCAGTCGCTCGATGGCGGCCCGTGACTGGGTATTGAGCCAGTGGGTCCGCAGCTCTACCGCTGGACAGCCCAGTTCTTCAAAGGCGTGGGTCAGCAAAAGCAGCTTGGCTTCGGCATTGAGGCCGCTGCCATGAGTGCTGGCGGCCAGCCAAGTGCTGCCAATTTCCACGCGGGGCAGGCTCTGGTCAATATTCATGTAGCTGGTCATGCCGGTGACTTGGCCGTCTTTCAGGCGGCGGATAGTGAAGGCCACCATTTGCCCTAACTCTTGCAACTGCAGCCGCCGCTCGATTTCGGCGGCCATGCCCGAAGGTTCAGGGACAGTGGTGTACCACAGCCGCCACAGTTCGCCGTCCTGCGCCGCTCCGACCAAGGCGTCATGGTGTTCGGGGCGCAGCGGTTCCAGCTGGACCAGATGGCCGGTGAGCGTGACAGGCTGCACGCGTTTCATGGCTGTTCCAGCAGGGCTTGCAGCGCCAGGCGGTAGCCCAGAAAGCCGAAGCCACTCAGCTTGCCCCGGCAGACGGGAGCCACCACGCTGACGTGCCGGAACTCCTCTCTAGCGTCCACATGGCTGATATGCACCTCAATCACCGGCAGGGGCTGCCCAGCGATGGCGTCGCGGATGGCGTAGGAGTAGTGCGTGAATGCTCCCGGATTGAGTACGATGCCCCGGAAGCCTTCTTCCTCAGCCACCTGAATCCAGTCAATCAGCTGGCCTTCGTGGTTGCTCTGGCGGCACTGCGCCTCGCTGCCCAGTTCGGCGGCCCAGTCCCGGCAAAGCCTTTCCAGCTCGGCCAGGGTGCCGCTGCCGTACACTCCCGGTTCGCGGGTGCCGAGGCGGTTGAGGTTGGGACCGTTCAGAACCAGAATCATGGGTGCAGGCTAGAGCATTTGCTGGGCTGACCGGTGCTCTGGCTAGAGGTCCCGCTGCCATTGCCTGAATACTTCGGCCACCTGTTCATGCGGAAGCCGGGTCAGATACGGCTGGGCCAGACCGTGCAGCAGCACCCAGCGCGGCCCCAGCTCATCGGCCTTTTTGTCGCGGGCGATGAAGGGCCACAGGGTATTCAGCTGCAAGCGGGGAAGAGGTTCTGGGTTCTGCCAGTGCAGAAAAGTGCGCGTGTACGTGCTCAGGTCATGGGCTCCCTGTGCCTCGCTGAGTAGGGCAGCGAAGTGCAGGCCGTAGCCCACTGCTTCGCCGTGGGGCAGGCGGTGTCGGGTTACGGCTTCTAGCGCGTGCGCCAGTGTATGCCCCAGATTGAGAAAGGCCCGTTCGCCCTGCTCGGTGGGGTCGCGGGTGACCACCTCAGCTTTGACTTCTATGGCGCTACGGACCAACTCGGGCAGCCATTCGGAAAAGCGGGTCAGGCCGCCTGCGCTCAGGGTCGAGGGCAGCACCTGGGTCAGCAGTTCGGGGCGGGCCAGCAGACCATGCTTGAACACTTCGGCGGCTCCTGAGCGGAAGTCACGCGGCGGCAGGGTGTCCAGCGTCTCAGTGTCGCACCACACCCCCTGCGCCGGCCAAAAGGCCCCGGCCAGGTTCTTGCCTTCGGGCAGGTTGACGCCTGTTTTGCCGCCTACTGCCGCGTCCACCATACCCAGGAGGGTGGTGGGGGCCGCGTAGTAAGCCACGCCGCGCAGGTAGCTGGCGGCCACAAAGCCGGCCACGTCGGTGGTCGCGCCCCCGCCTAGACCCACCACGGCCCCTGCCCGGCTCAGGCCACCCTGCGCCAGTGCCGAGAGCAGGCGGCCCACCTCGGCCATGGTCTTGCCTTCTTCGCCGGAAGTGACGGGTACGGTCAGGATGGGGTTCAGGGCCTGTTGCACACGCTGCACCCACTCGCTGGGCAGGTCACGGTCATGCAGCAAGGCGACCTGCGGTTCAGGCACACTGACGCGGCGCAGCAGGCCGCTGCCCACTTCAACCGTGGTCGAGCGGGCCAGGCCGGGCCAGGGCACATGGAGGGGCGGCAGGTCAGTCGGTGCCATGCCGCAGGTTCTCATATCTGGAGGGATCAGGGCCAGCTGCTTGCCGCTCATTCCACAGCCACAACTGCTCGATGATCTCGTCTACGATTTCTTCCGAGGGTCGGCCATCACTGTGCACATGAATGGTGCCCTGCTGATAGTGCGGCTGGCGTTCACGCATCATGTGGCGGATGCGCGAGAGAGGATCAGGCACCTGAAGCAGTGGGCGGTCAGAATGCCGCGTGCGCTGATAGACCGTCTCCGGACTGGCCCAAAGCACCACAACGGGGCCGCGTTCCAGCAATGAGCGGCGGTTGCCCTCGTGGATAAAGGTGCCTCCGCCCAGACTGATCACCGCGTGATCCAAGCGGCTGATGCGCTCGACCACTTCGCTCTCGCAGGCGCGGAAATAGTCCTCGCCCTCTTCGTCGAACATCTGCGGGATGCTTTTGCCGGCCACCTTGGCGATCAGTTTATCGGTGTCCACATAGTGGAGGGCCAGGGCGCGGGCCAGCTCCCAGCCCACGCGGCTCTTGCCAGTGCCCATAAAGCCCGCCAGTGCCACCCAGGTGACAGGGCGTTCAATCAGGCCAGCATGATTCATAACCTCAAGTTTACGCTGCTGGTATGTGCAGGGCCGTAATCTGGGTAGCTTTGGTTAATTCGCCGCGCCGCACCCTGGTCAGAAGTAGGGGCGCGGCGCGGCTGGGCTGGGAGCTACTCGCGTCGGCGGCGCGTCATCTGCCACAGAAAAAAGGCGTTCATCAGGGCCAGGACGGTGGCGAGGCTGCCCAGCACCGGGTCATGTTTGACCAAAAAGAACCTCATCGCCAGCCCTGCCCACGCAATGATGAGGAAGGTAACCAGCCAGATGCGCCAAGGAGGTGCGTACATGCCCGGCAGTTTAGCGCCGCCCTGGAGCAGGAGCCAGGGTCGGTGCAGTAGATGGGGACGCAGGCGGCAAGCGGTTCACCCAGTCCAGGGCGGCGGCCACATTGAGCGTGCCGGTGCCGCAGCTGCGGCGCGGGTCGGGGTCACAGCCTCGCCCACGCCAGCTGTCGGCGCTGCGCGTGAGAGCTTCACGCAACTGGGTCGGTGTCAGGTCCGGACGCTGGCCCAGCAGCAGACTGGCGGCGGCGCTCACCTGCGGAGCTGCAAAAGAAGTGCCGTTTTGGCGGTGAGTATGAAGGGGAGCCGCAAAGCCACGGGCGTCCAGCGCGGTGCTGGCAACCAAACCTTGCGCCGGAGTGCCGCTGGGGGCCGCCAGGGCCACGGCAGCTCCCCAGTTGGCGTAGTCCGGACGCTGGCCGCCATGCACGCCAGTCACAGTCAGCACGCCCGCGCACCCAGCGGGGGAGAGCAGCCCAGCGTCGCGGTTCTCGTTGCCTGCGCCAACCACCACCAGAGCACCGGCGCGGGTCACATCGTTCACCGCTGAGGCAATGCGGGGATCACAGCCCCGGTCAGGCAGCCAGTCGGCAAAGAGCGACACATTAATGATCCGCGCCGGGTTCGTATTGCGCGGTACACCTGCCACCGGCAGCCCAGCGGCCCAACGCAGGCCGTCCGCGAGGTCCTGCACCTGAATCATGCCTTCTTGATCGGCCACGCGCACAGCCAGCACCCGCGCCGCTGGGTTGATGCCTGCCATGCCCTGCCCTATATGCTCCGCTCCAATAATGCCCGCGATCATTTCGCTGTGAAAGGCGTATGGTCCTACGCCCGCCGCGTCGCGGTCACGCCCGTTGCCGTCGCCAGCCCGCTGCGGATCACTTACGAAGTCGTAGCCGTTGATCATGCGCCCCTGGAGCTGTGGGTGTGGAGTGTAGCCGGTATCGAGCACCGCCACCGTGACCGGCGCAGCCAGCTTGCCGCGCTGTGTCCAGGCCCGGGTCAGGCCAATATCGCGCAGGTAGGTCTGTTGGCCTGCCAGGGCCGAAGCGGGGGCATACGCCTGAGTGGGCCGCGTGCTGGCCGGGGCAGCAGAGCTGGGTGGTGTTTGCGGAGCCAGTGACGGAGTGACCATCTGTGGTGCGGGCACCGTGGCCGGGCGCACGGTGATGGCCTGAGTCACTGGAGAAACGAGCAGGGCAGCGGAGGCAGTTAGGAGAGCGGCGGCGTTCACGCTCCGCAGTATGCCGCTGGGAGCTGACGGCCCTCTGAGGGTTTCTCTAGAGGGCGGACATGCCCGGGGCCATCCCTAAAGGTTGCCCCCAAGGAGCGGCAGTAAGGGCAGAGAGAAGCCTGCACTACACTGCTTTCATATGACGTTGGTCAAGACCCTTTTCAAAGCAGCGCTCCCTTACGCCGAGAGAGCGATCACGGCGGCTGACCAGGCTGTCAGCGGCTACTTGCAACCCCGGCGCGCACGCAGCAAGCTGGTGGTGCAGTCGTATGTGGGCTGGGGCTCCCCGCAGCAGGTCGAAGTGCCGGGCCGGGTGCTTTTGCCCCGCGTGACCACCCCGCCCCGCGTAGGCGACGCCCGCTGGCGCAATTTCCTCAATGTGATGCGCCGGCTGTTCTCGCGTGAAGTGGCTGGCATAGAAATCACTGGGCGCTTTCAGGGTGAGGAAGCCCGCGGCGTGAGTGGCCCAGATGGATATTTCAAGCTCCAGTTCAGCCCTGGTGACCTGCCTGCAGGCTGGTACGAGGTGCCGCTGAGTATGGAGGACCGGGGCGAGGTGAGCCGCGCCCGCGTGCAGGTGGTGGACCGTCCTGCCTTCGGGATCATTTCGGACCTTGATGACACCGTGATCCAGTCGGACGTAACCAGTGTGCCGCGCATGCTGATGACCACCCTGACCGGCAACGCCCGCACCCGGCTGCCTTTTCCCGGCGTGGGGGCTTTTTATCACGGGCTGGTGCAGCAAGGCGGCGGACGCAACCCGATTTTTTACGTGTCCAGCAGCCCCTGGAATTTCTTTGATCTGCTCTGGCAGTTCCTGAGCTACCGTCAGATTCCACTGGGCCCAATGTTCCTGCGCAACTGGGGCTTTGACCTGCTGGCTGGGCACGGCAACTACAAGCACGGCGTGATTGAGCAGATTTTTGCACGCTTTCCCGACATGAAATTCGTGCTGGTTGGCGACAGCGGCGAGCATGACCCCCAGATCTACGCCGAGGTGGTTCACCGGCATCCGGGGCGAGTGCTGGCGGTCTATATCCGCGACGTGTCGGATGCTGTGACCGACGGCGCTGTGCTGAAGCTGCGTGAAGAAGTGCAGAAGGCGGGTGTGGAACTGGTCCTGGCTGCCGACAGCCTGTACGCCGCCAGTCACGCGATGGCGATGGGCCTGATTACCCCTGAGCAGATGCGCCGGGTGCAGCGCTCGGTGGGCCGTGAATACGGCTGGTGAGCCGTCAGCCCCAGAGATCAGGTCAGGAGACAACATGCCAGAAGCCGCCTTTCGGGGCGGCTTCTACATGTTTGGCTGTTGTGTGACCTGCTACTGGGGGACTCTACTGAGGAACTCTCAGTGCAGTGAGCTGCCCGGCATCAGACTTAGCCCTGCGCAGGTTCGCTGCCGGGGCGGCGGCTGCGGCGGCGGCGACGGCGGCGGTCACCCTCTCCGCTGGCGCTGGAGGCTTGGCCGTTGCCGCCGGAGGGTCCACTGGTGTTGCTGGCTTCGTTGGGGGCACTGCTGCGGCCTTCGCTGCGGCCACGGCCCTGCGAGAAGCGGCCCTGGCCTTCGCGGCCACCGGGGCGGCTGCCTGTGCGCGGGCTGCCGTTCCGAGGGCGACCTCCTTGCTGACCGTCGTCCTCGGGCATGTTGTCCACGCTCCAGTCCCCGAAGTACATCCGCTGCACGGTGATGTTCACCGGACGCAGGTGCTCGTTGCGGGGGCGCTCCAAGGTGATAACCCGGCGGCGACTGCCTCCCTGACCGCTTGTGCGCGAGCGGCCCTGAGCTCCGTCACGGTGAGGGCGTTCGCCCTGACGGCCCTCTTGGCTACGCCCTTCAGCGTTGCGGGGGCCACGGCCACGTCCGCTGCTGGCCTGGGGGCCGCGCTTGCCGGTGTCTTCTTCCAGGGTGAAGCGGGGCTGGCTGGGGCGCACGTTCGACAATTTTTGCTGGCGCTCCTGCTCGCGGTCCTCCCGGCGGCGGGCGCGGACCTTTTGGCCGCCCACTTTCTGGCCGGCCCCCTGTGTTTTGTTGCCCGAAGGCTGGTTCTCGCTCATGACAATCTCCTCTAGCTCGGTGCCTTCTTCGGGCACAGTGAAATCAATCTGGCGGGCCAGCGGTTTGACCTCCGAAATGGTCACCGCAACCGCGTCACCCAGGCGGAAGGTCCGCCCGTTGCTGCGGCCCTTGAGCATCTGTGCATCTTCCAGATAGATGTAATAGTCGTCGTCCAAGTTGCTGATGTGAAGCTTGCCCTCCACGCCGTTGTCCAGCGCGACGAACAGGCCACTGGCCACCACACCCGACACATTTCCCATAAAGCTCAGGCCCTGGTGTTCCTGCGCCCACTTGGCCTGATAGTACTTGGTCAGGTCGCGCTCGGCTTCGGCAGCGTTGCGCTCGCGGTCGGAGGTGTGCTCGCCCATACTGGGCAGTACGGAGCGCAACTGGTCCACCTCACGGCTGCCAGGGCGCAGTTCACTGCTCAGCACGCCGCGCAGCACCCGGTGGACCATCAGGTCTGGGTAGCGCCGGATGGGTGAGGTGAAGTGCAGGTACTCGTCGAACGCCAGGCCGAAGTGGCCCAGGTTCTCGCCGGCATATTTCGCCTGCTGCATGGACCGCAGCAGCAAGGTGTTCACCACGCTTTCGCGGGGCGTGCCGCGCACCTGCTTGAGCACATCCTGATAGGCCTGCGGGGTGGGTTCGCCGCCCGGAAAGGACAGCCCCAACCGCCCAATGGCCTGCGACACGTCCTGAAAGCGCTGGAGCGTGGGCTCTTCGTGGATACGGAAGAGGGTGGGTACATTGCGCTCGAGCAGGAAGTGGGCCACCACCTTGTTGGCGAGCAGCATCAGGTCCTCGATCATGCCGCGCGCCGTTTCCTCACGCAGCGGAATCAGTTCCATGCGGCCATCGTCGTCCACATCCACCTTGACTTCGCGCATCTTGAAGTCCAGGCTGCCGTCGCGGAGTCGCTGCTGGCGCAGCTTGGTCGTGACCTTGAGCAGCAGATGCAGGTCGCCTTCCAGGTGACGGGCGTGCTCCGGCATGGGCGAGGTGCCTTCACTGTAGGCCTGGACCTCATCGTAGGTGAGGCGGGCCTTGGAGTGAATCACGCTGGGGCTGATCTCTACATTCAGAATTTCAGCGTCGGCTGAGAGTTCGACCAGGGCACTCATGGTGAGGCGGTCCTCGTTCGGCACCAGGCTACACACCCCATTGGAAAGGTGCTCGGGCAGCATGGGCAGCACCCGCCCCGGCAGGTACACGCTGGTGGCGCGGGCATAAGCTTCGCCGTCCAGCTCGCTGCCCGCCCGCACATAGTGGCTCACGTCTGCGATATGCACGCCGACCAGGAAGGTGCCCTTGTCGGTGGGCTCAATATGAATGGCGTCGTCGAAATCCTTGGCGTCGCGTCCGTCCACCGTAAAGGTGTTCAGGTGGCGCAGGTCCAGGCGGCCCCGCAGTGCCGAGTCGGGAATCTCGCTTGGGATGCGGCCCGCTTCGCTCAGCACTTCGGGCGGGAACTCACCGCGCAGGCCGTACTTGACCATCACGGCTTCGGTTTCGGTTTCGGGGTCGTCTTCGCCGCCCAGCACGCGGCTGACCTGGCCAAAGACCTCATCCTCCCCGGTGTCCTCGGGCCAGTAAAGGTCCACGACCACGCGGGCACCCGTCTCCAGCTCTTCTATTGCTTCGCTGAGCAGCAAGATGCGGTGCCGGGCACGGAAGTCGTCGGCTTTGAGAATGGGGTAGCCGTGGCTGAACTCCAGCGTGCCCACCAGCTGCGAGTAATGGCGCTGCACGATGCGGACCACCGTGGCCTGCGGGTTGCCATCAAAACGGCTGCCCCGGCGGCCTGGTTGCCCTCCGCGTGGGCCGTGGCCTTCGGGACGGACCAGCACGGTGTCGCCGTTCCAGGCTTCCAGGGTGCTTTCTGCAGGCACGTAGTAGTCCTCACGGCCAGAGTCCGGCACCACGAAGCCAAAGCCTGCTGCCGAAGCCTGAAAGCGTCCGCGCACCAGGTTCATCGCGCCGGGCAGACCGTAGGTCTTCTTGCGGGTACGGACCACCAGACCGGCGCGAGTCAGGTCTTCCAGCACGCCTTCAATCTCGCGCCAGCCTCCGACCAAGTTGGCCTTTTGCCGGGTGAATGATTTCTCCAGGTCGCGGACATGGATGGGCCGTCCGATGGAGCGCAGCTGACTGACCAGCAGTTCCTGAGCCGGGTCGCTGAGTGGCTCGGCTTGGGTGGTGACCGCGGGCAAGTCGGGGTCTGCCGGAAGGTCGGGCAGCAGAGACGCCAGGACGTCGTTGGACTCTCCAGAGGGTTCGTCCTGCGGTTGCGGGGCGGCCACTTCGCGCTGCGGCTCTGCGCTGTGGGCCTCCACCGGTTCCACGCCACTTAGTTTTTCCAGTTCTGCCGTCTCTTCACTGGCCTGAGACTTTCTCTTGCTGCGCTTGGGACGCTTGAGCAGCAGCGGTTCGTTGGCTTCCGCTTCTGCGCCTGCAGGCACGGCTGCTTTGGTCTGCTTGCGCTTGCTCTGGCGAGTAGGGCGAGCGGCGGCTGGTTGCTCTGCGGCCTGTGTGGTTGTGGCCGGTGTGGTTGTGGCCGGTGTGGTTGCGTCTTCGGCAGAGGCCTGGGCTGCGGGCAGGTCGGCCAGTGGCTCAGGAGACTCAGTGGTGACGGGGACGGCGGGTGCCGCAGAAGCTTCCACTTCGCTGCTGCCAACCTGCGCTGAACTGCGCTGGCCCGTGCGCCGTGTGGTGCGTTTCGGCTGGGCGGGCGTAGCCTCGGTGGCGTCGGCCTGCTCCTTTGCAGCCGGTTCTCCGGTCTTGCTGCCGCGCTGACGGGTGGTTTTTTTGGCAGCAGCCGCAGGAGCAGCCGCTTCAGAAGCGCTCGGCAGCGTGGTGCTGTCTGAGCTGGCAGGCGCAGTGTCAGCAGCGGGCTGCTCGGCCACTGGCTCTTCAGCTTCAATCTTGGCGGTCTTGCGGCGGCCAGGTTTGGCGTTGGCAGCGCTTGCTGAAGCTTTTTTCCCATCAGCGCTCTTGCTACGGGCCGTGCGTCGGGGCTTGGCGGCGGTTTCCGGCAGGCTGGGAGTCGGCTCAGCTGGAGCGCCATCGGGGCCGGGTACAGGAGCCTCAGCCGCGCCAGCATCTACAGCCGGGACGGCTTTCGCTGAGCGGGCTGCTTTGCGGGGGCTGCGCACAGGCTCCGCCTCTACCGGTGCGAGCTCAGCCAGCTCGGCTTCGGCGGCCTTAGCTTTTGGCTTGGCTTCCGCTGCCGCACGTTTGCGGGAGGAGGCTGTGTTGGCCACCTTCGCCTCACTTTTTGGGGATGTTGAAGGTGAGGTGTTAGAAGTCGCGCTCTTGGCGGCCTTTTTGCGGGGAGCACGGGTGGGCTTGGTCTTCTGTTCGGTTTCCACCACTTCGGAAAGCTGTTCTTCTGAAGCGGCGGACTTTGATTTGGTTTTTGGCATGAAGTACCTGTCAGGACGGCGGGCAGACTTGAAGGTGTTGACTTTCCGGACTTGGCCGGATTTGGAGCGTGCAGGGCGGTGCTGAAATGGACTCACGTGTACGCCGCTGACTGGGGCAGGCCTGAGGCAACTGCGGCACTTGGCCTTATGGCTTTGGCATAAGAGGCGGGGTGCTCAGGCCGCCGGCTCCAGAACGGAGGGAAAGTTCTGCGGGTTGCAGAGGTGCTTGTCTCAGGTGGCCCGAAAAGGTCCGCTTCTGGGCGGAGGTGCTTTTCCTGTCCTGTCACCTGGCAGCCAGGCGATTCTAACACGCCTCCAAACGGAGCTTCTATCGGCCCTGAATCAGCTTGCCGTGATGCGGCTCCGGCGTGGGCTGCACCCGCGCACTCAGTGGAGCGTGATCGCTCAGGCGAGCGGGGCGGTCCACCCACACGTCTGCTGTCCCCACACCCGAGGTCAGCAGATAGTCAATGCGCCAGCCGGTGTCGTTGGCGTAGGCCTGGCCCCGGTTGCTCCACCAAGTGTATTCAGCCCGCTCACCCAGATGCAGGCGGTGGCTGTCGCTCAGGCCACTGGCCAGGTGGGCGCTCATCCACTCGCGCTCGTGCGGCAAAAAGCCGCTGTTCTTCTGGTTGCCGCGCCAGTTTTTGAGGTCAATGGGCTGGTGAGCGATGTTGTAGTCGCCGCCAATCACCAGCGGACCCTGCGGGCGCTGCCCGTCGGCCCACCGCTGATAGTCCAGCAGGAGCCGCTCTTTGAAGCTCTGGCGGGCTTCGCTGGCAGTGCCGCTGGGCAGGTATACGCTGGCAAAGCGTACGCCCGCCACCCGCGCTGAAATCAGCCGGCCTTCCGCGTCCATCTCCTCATGGCCCATGCCCAGCTGCACGTCTTCCAGGGGCAGGCGGCTGGCGATGGCTACGCCGCTGTAGCCCGCCTTCTGTGCAGGATGCCAAGCGGAATGGTAGCCCAGCGCTTCCAGAACGTCTGGCATGGCTGGGGCACGTACCTCTTGCAGCAACAGGACGTCCGGGGCGTGTCTTGCCAGCCACTCATCCAGCCCTTTGCGGCGGGCCGAGCGCAGCCCGTTCAGGTTCAGGGTGGTCACACTCAGGGGAGACACGACGAGGGGACTTGCAGGCGCGGGGGAGACTTCGGAAGCACACTCAGCAGACATGCTCCGCAGCTTGGCATATTCCGTGCCAGGAACTCCATGCCATACACCGCCGACCCTGGAAGGTGGCTAACGGCTCGGGTGAGCACCGTAGGGAATGGTGGTTGAGGCCAGCCAGTTCCCGTACCGCACCAGGGCCAAGCTGCTTTGCTTGAGGGGCCAGGCCAGCAGGTCATCTACGGCCTGTGCCGCTTGCCCAGGCATTCCGGCGGTCAGCCCAGGTTCTGATTCTGAGTCTGGGCCGTCTGCGCTCTGCGCTGGACTGCTGGACAGCAGCACCTGTTCCCCGTCCACTTCTATTGATAACGGCGTAGATTTGAGTTCATAAGATGGAGGGGCATTTGAACATAGCGAACTCGTT
>NZ_BNAL01000047.1 GCF_014653275.1 Deinococcus piscis | reverse complement strand
AGCCGCCCTGCTTCATATTTTTCTGCGATCCAGACAACGTTTCCTTCAACCTGTCAGGTACTGAGGCCTCAGGGACCGGAAAACCTGAGAGAGAACTAAAGAATATTTACTCGGCTCACAAAATCAGGAGGGGAAATCTTAAGAGAAGCCTGAGCTGCCTGTCTCTGATGTCCTATCCCCGCCTACCGCCTTGCTTGAAACATGGCACACGCCAAACGGACCCGGCCACATGGTCGTCAAGTCCATACCTCCCTTCATCCGGCAGATTCTCAGATAAATTCCCTTTACTGCTTACAGGTCTTCGGGTAGGCTAGGTCTATGAATAGGAATGATTCTCAACAAGATCAGAATCTTCACCAGGGCCGGAGTGCTGAGACGCTGACCACACGTCAGGGCCATCCGGTACACGACAACCAGAACAGCCGCACCATTGGGAACCGTGGGCCGATGACGCTGGAAAACTACCAGTTCATTGAGAAGCTCAGTCACTTTGACCGCGAGCGTATCCCTGAGCGTGTGGTTCACGCACGCGGCGCGGGTGCTCACGGTATTTTTGAAGCGACTGGCAAAGTGGGCGACGAGCCCGTCAGCCGTTATACCCGAGCCAAGCTGTTTCAGGAGGCTGGAAAACAGACCCCTGTATTTGTGCGCTTTTCTACGGTGGGCCACGGCACACACTCGCCCGAGACCCTACGCGACCCACGCGGCTTTGCTGTGAAGTTCTACACTGAAGACGGCAACTGGGACCTGGTGGGCAACAACCTGAAGGTGTTCTTTATCCGTGACGCCATCAAGTTCCCTGACCTGATTCACTCACAGAAGCCCAGCCCCACCACCAATGTGCAGAGCCAGGAGCGCATCTTTGATTTCTTCGCTGGAACTCCTGAGGCCATGCACATGATTACCCTGCTGTATTCCCCCTGGGGCATTCCAGCCACATACCGTCATATGCAGGGCGGCGGCGTGAATACCTACAAGTGGTACAACGAGGCCGGTGAAGGCGTGCTGGTCAAATATCACTGGGAGCCCAAGCAGGGCATTCGCAACCTGACCCAGGAGGATGCCGACAAGGTGCAGAGCACCAACTTCAACCACGCCACCAAGGACCTGCACGATGCCATTGAGCGCGGAGATTATCCGCAGTGGGACCTGTACGTGCAGATCATGGACGATGGTGCCCATCCTGAGCTGGATTTCGACCCGCTGGACGACACCAAAATCTGGCCGCGTGAGCAGTTCGCCTGGCAGCATGTGGGTACCATGACCCTGAACCGCAACCCGGAGAATGTCTTTGCTGAGACAGAACAGGTGGCGTTCGGCACCGGAGTTCTGGTGGACGGCCTGGACTTCAGCGATGACAAGATGCTGCAGGGACGCACTTTCTCTTACTCCGACACCCAGCGTTACCGCGTCGGCCCCAACTATCTGCAGCTGCCCATCAACCGGCCCAAGTGTCAGGTGGCCACCAACCAGCGTGACGGACAGATGGCCTTCCATGTGGATACCTTCCCTGGCCAGGATGCCCGCGTCAATTACGAGCCCAGCATTCTGAGCGGTCCTAAGGAAGCTCCCCGCGAACACAATCCCCATACGCCTTACGTAGAAGGCAAACTGGTTCGCGAAGCCATTGACCGCCCCAACAACTTCGGCCAGGCAGGCATGCAGTACCGCAATTTTGCAGATTGGGAACGCGCTGAGCTGATCAGCAACCTGTCGGGTGCCCTTGCTGGCTGCGACGAGCGTATCCAGAAGAAAATGCTGGAATACTTCTACGCCTGTGACGAAGACTACGGCAAGCGTGTAGAAGAAGGCGTCAAGAAGGTACAGAGCCAAGCCAAGTCGCAGCTCCAGGAATACGGGCGTGAAGCCTCCAGCCTGTATTGATCTCTTTTTCTGACCAGTCAGCCAAGTCCAATATCAGCGAGCCGCCCATCCCGGGCGGCTTTCTATTAAGGGGTTAGGAAAGAAAATTCCTTGGGAGCCAGACAGCAAAGCCAGGGACTTTCAACGTGAAAGTAAAGCTGGAAACCTATTCCTTCAGTGACGCCGGGAATCACGCTTTCCTGGGTGGCTCAGTGCTGAAAAGACGGCATATCAGTGTGCAGCAGACCAGAGGGCCACTCCGCTGTCAGACAGCTTCTCATCCAGCTTGCCCTGCTGCGCCAAGTATTCGGCAAGGGCCGCAGTCTGACTGAGCAAGAGGCGTGCCCGCTGTTCTGGCTGCCCAGGATGCAGCGCCTGACTTATTTCAAAGACAGACTGTCCCGGTAGTGAGCGCACTTGCTCAAAGACCCGCAGTAGCTTCTCCTCCACTTTCCGGCGAACTCCAGCAATCCGCTGCTCCGGCTGTTCTATAGGCGAGCCATGACTGGGCAGAACCTGCCGAATCGCGGTTTGCTGTTCTATGGTGTCCAAAGACTGCAAATAATGCCTCAAGCCCAAAAAAGGCCGCAGGCGCTCCGGCCACAGCGGAGGCAAGCTTGGGGGTAGCAGATGATCAGCGGTCAGCAGCACTCCGTCTATGTTCAACGCCACCTGACCAGCAGCATGTCCTGGAACATGCACACTTTGAATCAACCCGTCCAGCAGTTCACCTGGAACTATCTCGGTTGCAACATCCACCCCTGCGGGCAGGATGGGCCTCTTCTGTCCTGACAGCCAAACTGCCGACATCTCTGGTGGAACGCCCATCCACTGGCACAGCTGCTGTTGAGCCGTCAAAGAACGCTGCTGCGCGCCAGCAGGGTCACGCAGAGATTGCGCAGCCAGGGCGTGGGCGGCCAGCGGTGCCCTGCTCCGCTGCTGGATCAGTGGGAGCCCACCTATATGGTCTGGATGCTCATGGGTCAGGATGATTCGGTCCATCACCTCGAGGCTGACCCGCTCACCGTATTCGGCCTGTAGGACACTCAGCCCTGCCATAATCTGCTGCGCACAAGCAGGTCTTTCACTTCCCACATCAACCAGGGCTGTGTAAGTGGGATGCTGCACTTCGCCCTGGATGATCACAAAAACGTTGACCGGTAAAGAACGGTAAGCGGCCACCTCCAGCGTATAGATACGTATGCCAGAGTCAGTCACGATACGGCGCAGATCAGAAGGCAGAGCGGTCACAAGTTCTACTATAGGGCTGAGGCGAACAGTAAGCCGGCGAAAAAACGCTTTACTTTCACCTTGAAAGTCCCACATTTTTGCAGAGCGTTATGGCCCGAAGAAGCCTTGTAGGGCATATAGAAGTGTGTCTTTACGCTCTCGCAATACCTCTGTCCAGATGGCTTCTCTGGACCAAGTCATCGGTATACTTTCAAGTTGAAAGTGCTTTTCCCTTGCTTAGTCCCGCTGAGGCTCGGTGTGCCCAGGCAAGGCTCACCCATCCGCCTTAAGGAGGCCCATGAAAATACTCAGTTTCTGGAACGAAGCCGGTGGAGCTACCAAGACGACCATGGTGGCCGAACTGGGTTATCTGCTGTCGACTCGTCAGAACAGCGCTGGCAACACCAACCGGGTGCTGCTCATTGATCTTGATCCCCAGCGAAGCCTAACGCGCCGTATGGGACTGCTGGACGACCCAGCCAGCAAAGCCCACCGACTGGGATCGACCCTCAATATCATCCTGCAAGAGGCAGAGAATGATTTTCCTGAGCCTTTCACTCCCGAGCGGATGCCCGCCCTACGGGTGATTCCCGCACATCAGCAGCTGCGTTCGCTGGATAACATCCTGATGACAGATGACAATCTCCTGATTGGCCTGCGCGACGCACTACGGCGGCTAGAACCTGAATACGATTATGTCCTGATTGATACCCCGCCTAGCAACGGTGGACTGACGCGCGCAGCCTTGGTCGCCTCAGACGCTGCCGTTATTCCTATGCCCACACATATCAAGTCCGTCGAAAACATTGAGAATGTGACTCAGGTCTTGGCCCAGTGCCGCCGACTCAATCCTTCCTTGCAGATTGCTTCTTTTATTCCCACTGTTTACAACAAACAGCGGACCCAGGACCGGGAAATCTATGAAATGGTGGCCCAACAACTCACTGATCTGGCTCCCGTTTCTCCACCTGTGACGGAGAGACCTGCGATTTTCCGCGATGTCCTGCCTGCCCGTGGAGCCGTCGCCCTGGACCAGCCAAGTAACCCCGCCACACAGGAACTGAACGCCGTTCTCGACCACTTGCTGGAGGTGATCTGATGGCCAAGAAAGTGAGCGCGGCTTCCCGCATTGATCTGGGAAAAGCAGTAGAAAACTACCGCCGTGAGGGCGTTGATCAGATTGAAATTGATCAGATTGTGATTATCCCGGGCCATAATCCACGGGGGTACGCTACGGGTGAAGCAGCTTTTGAGGGCCCAGCTTTTGAAGCCTTGACTCAAAGCATCCGGTCTTTCGGTGACGTTTTCCAACCCATCGTGCTGCGCCGCAAGAGTGCCAGCAACCTTTACGAACTGATAGCGGGCGAACGGCGTTGGCGGGCAGCCAAAGCTGCTGGCCTGACCCACATCAGTGCTTTGGTCCGCGAACTGAATGATGACCAAATTGTTCGTGTAGCAAGGGAAGAAAATGAGCTGCGCGAAGCGGTTAGTAGCATTGATCTGCTCTTCGCTTCTCTGGATCAACTGGCCAGCAGAGTAGGTGTGCCCGTGCGAGATCTCCGGGGAGTTCTCATCCGTGCTCGGGACAGGGGAGACCAGCTAGATGGTGAGGGCCCAGAGTCTCAGGTCAAGCGCTGGATAGATTTGCTGGGCCTGCCAAGCCTGGCAACCCTCGTACGCTCAGCCCGCTTGCTGGACTTGACACCAGATGAGCGCCAGGCCATGCGCGAAGGCCTCAGCCAACAAGCCGCCTTGGCACTGCTGGATTTGGGAGATCATCCCCAGCGGGGAGAGCTCCTTGAACAGACCTTAGCCAAGGGCTGGAATGCTCAGCAACTCCGCGAACAGATTGTGCAACTACAGGGGAAGGAGACTTCCGCCGTTCAGCATCTTGCCAAAACCGTGCGCCAGCAGCTGGGCTCCAGACAGATGGGCCGCTTGCCAGCCAAGAAGCAAAAGCGGGCAGAGCAACTCCTGCGGCAACTTGAGGAACTGTTGGGAAGCTCTTAACTCCTGCTTCCGCTGTAAAGCCTGTGAAGGCCTTCCGCATCCAGATTGCGGGCCCAAGTACCAAGAGCACTCCAAAGGCCTCCCAGACCCCTTCTAGGGGCGTGCAATGGCATCCTCAGGCTTGGCGCTCATAGACATGGCGAATCTCATGGGCAAAATCACCTAGGCGGAGTTCAGAAGCGGCGCGGGTGACTGCACGGTAGATGTCATATGGCTCCACCTCTCCAGCATGCATAGACCGTAAAAGGGCTTTCAGGGCCTTCTCTGATATTTCTCGTCCAATAAACATACGAACTTGGTTTAGAGCCCGCGCTGCCTGCTCCGACTTGTCTAACCCCAAAAATTCTTCTTCAAGGCGGTGGTTAAGTTGGGCTTCTTCCGCCTCCATACGCTTGGCGATGCTGGCGGCTTGCAGGGAGGCCTTGGCACGCTGTGGCTCTTGTTGGTATCCTTCTGGATCGGCATATTTTCCCGAAACATCCCTAATGACATCAACCAATAAAGCACTCTTCTTGCGCGCCTGGTATCCACCCTTGATCATGGCTTCAAATTTTTCAAGTTTCTGGGTAACAAGTGCCTCCCCATAATCAGCTACCAGTTTGCGAGCAACTGTAGGGGCAACTCCGTACCTTCTCAGAGCATCTGCCACTGGTGTGTCTGGAATGACCTCTATTACCGGCTCAGGGGCAGGAGTACTTGTGGGAAGATCTCCAAATTTATAAATAATTACCGTTTCCGCTCGAGCTCCCTCATACTCTACAGAGAGTAAATATCCACGCTCCAAAAGTTCCTTGTGAGCACTTTCAAGATTACGCTTGATGCGGGCCGGAACTGTCTCTCGCAACTTGCATTCTCTAGCCCATTGCTGAAGATTGATACGAAATTCTGCGGCAGCCTCCATTTCAGCTCCAGGCTGATAGCGATGCGCATCCAACACTCGATAAAGACTTCTTGTCAGTGACCTCTTAAGACTAAGAACGAAGCTCATATCCAGAGGCTTCAAATACTTCTCTCGAATACTTTCTACAACAGGGCGGGCCAGCTGAATTTTAAGGGCTGTTCCACTGCCAAAACCCAATCCATCTTGCGTCTCAGCAGTAATACGCTCAATGATATTGAATTTGACTGTAGTCCAGCGTTGTCGTTTATGATCTCTCCAAGACTCACTTGCAGTATATGTAGCAGCTTTCAAACGATCCAAGCTCTCCTGAAGAGATTGATAATATTGCCCTGAGTCTGGGAAACCAGCACGCTGGAGCAGTTGATAAGCCGTAGTGTGGACAATTCCAGACTCAGGTGCTCCTTGCTCCAGATACATCACATTCAAAATAGTGGCGAAATCGCCATCTAAGCCATGTGGGACACCACCATATTCTCCGGGGGAAATACAAGTTAAGCGAGCTGGGCGTTCATCAACTGTAAATTCGATGTCCCAACGGGTGTAGTCATCAGGAATACGCTCCTGAACACTGATTAAGCCAAGCCTTGCTGAGTTGGCTTCATCGAAACGGTCCAACTGAGCAGGTGGGGTAGGTGTAACGGCTTTGAGTTTGCCAGAGCGTGACAAGTGCAATCTCCCTCATTCCACTATACCCAAGACTGACCGGAAGCAGCCCACTACTCTCCTTTGGTACAGCTCACAGGGACTCTGCTTGCTGAGATACTTGATGATGATTTTTGATATATTTGATCTTTTAAAAGATATATGATGATCATCATCAAGGGGCCGGAGAACTTATGCGTGCCAGACGACAAAATATTCGCTCACATGCCGAGTAAATCGGGTGGAATTACAAAAAAGATGCCGAGTAAATCGGGTGAACATGCCGAGTAAATCGGGTGGAATTACAAAAAGATGCCGAGTAAATCGGGTGAACATGCCGAGTAAATCGGGTCTACGGTTGTGGATAACCCTGTCAAACATGCCGAGTAAATCGGGTGAACATGCCGAGTAAATCGGGTCTCCACCGCCTTCAACTACCGATTTACTCGGCATGCAGTTTTTGAAGATGCCGAGTAAATCGGGTGAACATGCCGAGTAAATCGGGTCTCCACCGCCTTCAACTACCGATTTACTCGGCATGTCTTCTCTGGTCAATCCGCCATTGTCAATGCATCAATCCATGCCGTTCTGGATAGCGTTTTCCCATGATCTTGTCGCGATTTAGGCTCGAAGTGACTTTGTAGCTCTTATCACAACATGCCGAGTAAATCGGTAGGGGATTTTGGGCAAAAAAACTGTGCCTTCTTCCCCTTGGCTAGCCTCCTGATGGACAAAGCAGCTACACTAGTTTCACCGTGAAACATGAAGTGCCGGTCTTCCAGCTTGGGCCGCAGGGCGAGGTTATGGCACACGCTATTGACGCGTGCGTCCACTGTGGTTTCTGCTTGCCAGCTTGTCCTACCTACGCCCTGCTGGGCGACGAGATGGACAGTCCAAGGGGGCGTATCGTCCTGATGAAAGAGGTTCTGGAAGGCGAACTGGCACTGGAGGACGCTGTACCCCATTTGGACCGCTGCCTGGGTTGCCAGGGATGTGTCACAGCTTGCCCGAGCGGAGTGCCTTACGGCGAACTGATCACGGGTTTCCGTGGCTGGAGCGAGCCACAGCGCCAGCGCCCGCTGCTCCAAAAGGCGCGCCGGACGGCTCTGCTCAGGGTCTTGCCTTCCCCACAACTCTTTTACGCGGCTGCCACATTGGGCCAGCATGCCAAGCCACTCTCGCCCTTGATGCCTGCGCTGCTCAAGCCTGCCCTGGACCTGCTTCCTAGGCGGGTGCCGCGGCGCAACCGTCTTCAGCCCTTTTTCCCCGCAGAGGGTCCTATACGTGGCCGGGTGGCCTTGCTGGCTGGCTGTGCTCAGCAAACCCTCGCCCCCAATTTCAATGAAGCGACCATCCGCGTCTTGACCCGCAACGGCTTTGAAGTGGTCGTGCCAGCTGGGCAGGGATGCTGCGGTGCGGCGGCGCTGCACACTGGTGAACGCGACTTGGCACTGAGGCAGGTCAAACAGAATCTTCAGGCTTTCGGTGGAGAGAACTACACTGCAATCATCAGCAATGCGGCGGGCTGCGGTGCGGGTCTCAAGGAGTATCCAGTAGTGGTCCGTGGTCAACCTGAAGAGGCGCAGGCCCAGGCCTTGGCCGCTCAGGTGCAGGACATCAGTGAGTTCTTGGGTGGGCTGCTGGACAGGGGAGAGCTGCGGCCCACGCTGCCTGCTTCACAGCCGCTGCGGGTGGCTTACCATGACGCCTGCCACTTGGCGCACGCACAGGGTATTCGCAGGGAGCCGCGTGAGCTGCTGCGATGGATCGGTGGGATAGAGGTACTGGAAGTGCCGCGCGGTGATCTGTGCTGTGGCTCAGCGGGCACCTACAACATCGAGCAGCCTGAGCTGGCCGCGCAACTGGGGCAGCTAAAGGCCGCTCACATTCTCTCGGTTCAGCCAGACTTGATTGCTTCTGGCAATATCGGCTGTCATACCCAGATAGCCAGCCACACCCGCGAGCGAGGCAGTGCCGTGCGCGTGATGCATACAGTTGAGATTCTGGACTTGGCGTACCGAGGTGAGTTGTGATGCCTGCCAGTGAATTTGGGCAACTTCAGCGCCGCCTGGGCGCGGGCAAGGTGCTGCTGCGGCCTTCTGAGTGCAGCAGCTACCGCTACGACGCGATTCAGTTTGGAGTCAGGCCACTGGCTGTCGTGTTGCCCGAAACGGTGGAGGATGTGGTGCAAGCGGTCAGGGCGGCCCAAGCCGCCGGAGTGCCGGTGGTAGGACGGGGCGCGGCCAGTGGTCTCAGTGGTGGTGCCGCGCCCGCCCAACCGGGCCTGGTCGTTAGTTTTACGCGCATGACGGCCCTGCGAATTCTGCCCCAGCAGCGTGAAGCGGTGGCGCAGGCCGGTGTGGTCACTTTGGCCGTTTCGGAAGCGGCGCGGCTGCACGGCCTGACCTATCCGCCGGATCCGGCCTCCCTGCGGACCAGCACCATCGGCGGCAATTTGGGCGAGAATGCTGGTGGACCGCTGTGCTTCAAGTACGGCGTGACAGGCGACTACGTGAGGGCCTTGCAAGTCGTAGATGCGGACGGTGAAATCCATCACCTCACCCGCGACGCCTATGACCTGGCGGGCCTGATGATCGGTTCTGAAGGCACCCTGGGCCTGATTACTGAAGCCACGCTGCGGCTGGTGCCTCCGGCGCGCCATACCCTCACCCTCCAGGCCAGTTTTGGATCGTTGGAAGCCTGCGCTGCGGCGGTAAGCACGGCCATCTCAGCGGGGACCGTTCCCGCCAAGTTGGAATTTATGGACGCGGCGTGTATCGGTGCGGTGGAGGACTATCTCCATCTGGGCCTGCCCCGCCACGCGGCAGCCTTGCTGCTGGTGGACAGTGACGGCGATGATCCCGCGCAGGTTGAGGCTGAACTGAAGGTGGTCGAGGAGGCGTTCCGTGCGGCTGGGGGCGAGGTGCGGCGTGCCCGTGACGCTCAGGAAGCGGCGGCACTGTGGCAAGCGCGCCGTTCGGTGTCGCCCGCGCTGGGCCGCATTCGCCCGGCCCGCATGAACGAAGACATTGCTGTGCCGCGTTCCCGGCTCCCCCAGGTGGTGGCCGAAATTCAGGCTTTGGCTGAGCCTTATGGATTTCCACTGGTGCAGTTCGGGCACATCGGAGACGGGAATCTGCATCCCAACATCCTCTTTGACCCCCGCCGGGACGATCCAGAACAGGTGCATGAACTGGCACACCGCATTGCTCAGGTGGCGCTGCGGCATGGGGGCGTCCTCAGCGGCGAACATGGCATCGGGTCCATGAAAAGGGCTTTTATGGCCGAGGCGGTGGATACACAGACGGCGGCGGCCTACTGGGCGATCAAGGACACCCTGGACCCAGCTGGGCGGCTCAATCCCGAAAAGTTGCTCCCGCCGCGTGGGGCCTTGGCTACAGGCCCGGAGGTCGCCCATGCCGGTGCTTGAGCTGAATGCCGATGACCAGACCGTGACTGTGAGTGCCGGTTGCAGCTGCGCCGAACTGTACGCCGCGCTGCCCCCCGGCCTGTTGCCGCCAGTGCCTCCGCTGGAGCTGCCTGGTGGGGTGGGCGGGCTGGTGACCAGGGGCGGCTTTGGGCAAACCTTCTTCTTCCCGGCGGATGTGCTGGGGCTGACCTTTGCTGCTCCGTCGGGGAACCGGATTCAGGCGGGTGGGCGCACCGTCAAGAATGTCCAGGGCTACGACCTGACCCGGCTCTTCGTGGGCAGTTTTGGGGTGCTGGGAGAGCTGGAGCAAGTCACGCTGCGGCTGCGGCCTGGCCGATGGCTGGGCTGGGCCGGGCCAGGCTCGCTGCCAGACCTGAAGCGGTTGCCTCCGCAGGCCCGCTTCGCCTGGCTGGACGGGGCCGCGCCACCAGAGCGGCAGTTGCGTGTGCTGTTCAGCAGTCCGCCCCCTGCGCCGTTCATTGCCGAGCCGGTTGAGCATCTGGAAGACTGGACCGCCCGCTTTCCTGCTGGGTTGGGCGTGGCGGCAGGTCCGGATGCTGTACAGGTTCAGGACGCCCGTTTCGGCTGGACCGACGGCGCTGGACGCCCCACCGTGCCGCCCCTGTTTCAGCGGTTGGCCGACGCGCTGTAATTCGGCAGACCGTCCCTTCCCTAAAGCCTATGTCGGCCCGGCTATCATGCGGCCTTTTTGTTCGGGCCGCTATGCTGGGCAGTATGACCTTGACCGATCACATCCGCCGCTCGGTGGACGACGAAATGCGCCAGAGCCTGGCTGTACTGACGCGGCCCAGCGTCCGAACCTTCGAGTTGTTCGAGCGCAAAGGTGGCGTGAACGAAGCCCTGATGTATGTGTTGCTGGCCAGCATTGTTTCGGCAGTCGTCGCCGCATTTATGGCTTTTATGCCGTGGCACGCCGATATTTCTCCCTGGGCACAGTTTGTCAACCGTCTGGTAGGCATTCCCATTCAGTTCGGTATTTTTACTGGAGTGGTGTACTGGGTGGGCAAGCAGTTCTTCGGCGGCACGGGCCGCTACGCCGAAGTCGCTTACACCTTTGCCCTCTTTTTCGTGCCTCTCAGTCTGCTGAGCAGCGCTCTGGGCTGGATTCCAGTGCTGGGCTTTTTTGTCAGTCTGCTGATTTCGCTGGCGCTGATCTACTACGGTTACCTGGCCGTACAGTCCTCAATGAACATCCGCGGGGGAGCCAACCCGGCCATTACCTTGCTGGTGGCTGCCTTGGGCACCACTGCACTGAACTTCCTAGTGTTCGGCAACTGGTGGCAAGGCTTCTAGAGAGTTTGACAACCAGAGCATTTGACAGCTAGGGAAGACATTTTCTCGGCAAGCGTGGCAAGTGCGAAATGTTGAGCAGGACGGCGAATAGAGTGGTTTGGGTGGTTTTTCCCGAGCCACTCTATTCAGCCTTGTAGAACTGTGCAGCAGAGCCTGCCAGGTCAGAAACTTCGGTGATGACTTTGGCAGGCTCTGCTATGCGGCTTCGCTCCATATGCCGACAGGTCATGCCGTCATATAGGCAACTGTGGGCTGTACCGCCTGAAACATCTGTCATACCGCGAAGAGTTTGTCGCCGAGCTCAGTACCTGACAGGTTGAAGGAAACGTTGTCTGGATCGCAGAAAAATATGAAGTAGGGCGGCTTATGGAGGTGTGAAACCGAACCAAGCCGCCCTGACGAATGTTGACACATTCGTGGTCTACCTGAAAGAGCGTCTCCCACACCACCGAATAGATCGTCTGCGCTGCGTTTCAGAAGTCCTGTTTGGCATCTTGCAGGCAGAATCTACCCTCCACCGCAAAATCGCGCTCCATATTGACCGTGCTGCGACGACACCGTCCATCACGCGTATGGTGGCTCGCGTGCTGCATGGTGCAGGCCTGACCCAGCAGGACATCTTGGATGTCCTGCTTCCACTGCTGCCTGAGGGAAAACTGCCCCTGATCATGGACCGCACCAACTGGAAGCACGGCCAGTCTCACCTCAACCTGTTGGTCATTGGCGTGGTGCTGGGCAACGTTACTCTTCCACTTGCTTGGAAAGAACTGAAGCATGGCGGTAACAGTGAATCCAGGGCACGCATGATGCTGGTGGGTCAGCTGCTGAGACGCTTACCCGCACGCAGGTGGAAGGTCCTGATCGCGGATAGGGAGTTTCTCGGTCAGGAGTGGTTCACGTTTTTGCGGCGCAGCGGGATCAAAAGATGTATTCGTATTCGGGCCAATACCGTGGTAGACGGTGAATATGCTCGTGACTGTTTCGCGTCACTGGAGCCTTGTCAAACACGAGCCCTGTTTGAAAAGGTCTGGGTTCAGGGCGACTGGATGCGAGTGGTCGCGACGCTCTCCCCAGAGGGAGAGCGGGTCATTGTCGCTTCAGATTTATCCGTCTGGGACACGCTCAACGTCTATAGGCAGCGCTGGGCCATCGAAACCACCTTCTCTGCCATGAAATCCAGAGGCTTGAATCTGGAGCAGACCCACATGATCAACCCGGAGCGGGTGGGGAACTTGTTTGGGCTGCTCACCCTAGCTCTGACCTGGATGCTGCGTGTTAGTGAATGGCGGACTGAACAGCAACCTATACGTGTCAAAACACATGGTCGCCCTGCGGTCAGCAGGGCGAGGTACGGGTATGAGGAGCTGAGCCGTGCGCTGCGGTGGGGCGGGGAGAAATTCAGGCTCTTCCTGGACCTCTTGAGGACGCCATTTCCTGCGTCAGGAGGGGATGAAAGGCAACCTGTCAGGTACTGAGGTCGCCGAGTTGTCCCTGCAAGAAAATCTGCTGTTCCATGAGACCTCAGTACCCGACAACTTCATATCCAGACGTGAGGGACAGCAAAAACAGACCTCGCTCCCCGGTTCAGCTTGAAGGCTGGATTCAGGGAGCGAGTGACGCTTTGATGAGTGTGTGAAAACAGAACAAAAC
>NZ_BNAL01000046.1 GCF_014653275.1 Deinococcus piscis | reverse complement strand
CGTCTTCAGGAGTCAGTTGGGGGTCAAGTCGTCTGATGACTTAGTCTACACCCGGAAGCTACTTATGACACTGCGGCTCAAGCCTGCGCCAAGAGCATCCAGACTGCTCAGGCGACCAACCAGGTGGATTTCAAGACCTACGCTGACCGTTCTCAATTGATTGGATACGACGGCGTGGCGGTGCAGTGCGCCGACCCAAATATGAGCGTGGTGCAGGTGGCCGCGCCTTCGGATTCTAGCTATCAGATCACTGTGGGCGACATTCGTGGGAGCAAGACTTACCACATAAACCCTGCTGCGGTGACGCATACCATGTCACCACCAGCAACCCCCCGGCCTTTGCTGTGACGGTTGCAGCCAGCCCCCACCGGGCTGGTTTCTTTGTGCAAGTGACACGACGCCCTACAACACTATGATGGACGACGTAGCCAACTTTGTCCTATCCTCACCCGCTGTGCCCTATAACTAGGGCCGCCATGCCCCCTTCTCTCCGTGCCCGCTTGCAGCCCCTCCGCGACTTCGTCGGCACCGATGCCTACTGGCTGGCAGTGGGCCTGCTGGCCTTCCTGACGGTGGTGCCGGGCGCAACCAGCGAAGGCTACTTTCAGACCGGCAAGCTGTTCGTGCTGGGTGCGGTGACGCTGCTTACGGCGGCCTACATCGGACTGAACCGCGCCCGCTTCCAGTTCAGTGCGCCGCGCCCGGTGCTGTGGCTGGCGCTGGGGTACGTCGCCTGGATGACCATGACCAACACGCTGCTGTCGTCGCAGCCGGGCACCACGTTCATCGGCTGGCCGGGCTGGCGCGGCGGCCTGCTGACCAACGCCATGTACTGGCTGCTGCTGCTGCTAATGCTGCACCGGCCCAAAGGCGACACGGAGCGGCAGCCCTGGGCACTGCTGCTGGGCTTTCTGGCACTGACCAGCCTCTGGTCCACCGCCGAGTTCCTGGGACTGCGGCCCTGGCTGGGCAACGCCTGGCTGGGGGCGGTGCAGGGCGATTTCCGAGTGACCGCCTTTCCCATCCTGAGCGTGGGCAACTCCGGGTGGATTTCGGGGCTGTGGCCGCTGCTGACACCCCTGGCACTGGTGTTGGCCTGGGGGCGGCGCTGGGCCGCGCTGCTGCTCA
Organism: Deinococcus piscis; assembly: GCF_014653275.1. Lineage (GTDB taxonomy): Bacteria > Deinococcota > Deinococci > Deinococcales > Deinococcaceae > Deinococcus > Deinococcus piscis. The sequence goes on along the minus strand of NZ_BNAL01000046.1, from coordinate 12,039 downwards.
CGCTGGCGCTGCTGCTGCTGGGGGTGGCGTCCACGCAGGGCAACCTCGCAGCGCTGGTCTTTTCGGGAATGATGGTGCTGATGGCAGGCCTGACCGTGCGGCGCAGCGTCCCGGCGGCCTTGCTGCTGCTGGCCTGCGCCCTGCTCCCGGCTCCGGTTACTTCGGCGCTGGTGGGGCTGAACGCCCAGCTTCAGAGCGCAGGGAGCGTGGCTGGGGGCCAGCAGCAGAATCAGTTCACTGCCGAGGCCACCGGGCAGACCACCTCCGAGCGACTGCTGATTTTCACCTCTGGGCTGCGCAGCGCCGCCGAGCGCCCACTGACCGGCTGGGGCTACGAGACCTTTCACAACAACTTCTACGGCCACCTGACCGAGCAGGAGCGCGAACCCATGCTGCGCCGCATCATCAAGGCGGAGCCGGATGAGCAGGTGGACATCAGCGGCGTGGCCGTGGTGGCCCGCCGCGCAGACGGCAGCGGCCCGCCCCGCGAAACGACCCTGCTGATGGTCAAGCCGCACAATTACCTGATTGAAGAGCTGTACAGCAACGGCTTTACGGCGCTGCTGTTTTTGCTGCCGCTGCTGGGACTGATGGCCCGCGAGCTGCTGCGCGCCCGCACCGAGCTGGCGCTGTTCGCGCTGCTGGCCTGGTTGGGCTACGGCGGCTACCTGATGGGCTGGTTCCTGAATCCGTCGGTCACGCCGCTGGCCCTGGCGATTCTGGCCCTGGGCCTGCGGAGCGCGGACCGGGCCAAGGGGCTGATGGTTGATAGATGATGGTTGATGGAGAGAAAAACCCGGCATCATCCATCAGCCGCGCAGGGGCGGAACCATCACCCATCACCCTCTAGACTGTCTCTCATGCAGCACCCCCCCTTCACTGCTCTGGCCGCCGTATACGACACCATGATGGACGATGTGGAGTACGACCACTGGGCCGACTTCATCCTGACCTACGCCCGCGACCAGGGCCTGAGCAGCGGGCGGGCGCTGGACCTCGCCTGCGGAACCGGCGGCCTGACCCGCGAACTGCTGAAGGCGGGCTGGGACGTGACCGGGCTGGACGGCTCAGGCGAGATGCTGGACAAGGCCCGCGCCCGGCTGCCCCAGGGCACGCCGCTGGTGCAGGGCGACCTGCGGACCTTCGAGCTGGGGGAGCAATTTGACCTGATTACATGCGTGTTCGACAGCCTGAACAACCTGCTGAGCACGGAGGAACTGGGGCAAGCCTTCGCGCATGCGGCCAAGCACCTGCGCCCCGGCGGGCTGCTGGCCTGCGACCTGAACACCCGCCTGGGCGTGCGCGAACTGTGGGACGGCGACGTGATGGAAGGCGTGGCCCCAGCGCCGGACGGCAGCGAAGTGCATTACCACTGGTCGCACACCTTCGACAGCGCCGAGGAATTGGGCGTGGTGCAGGCGCTGTGCCGGGTGGTGCGTGACGGCGGCGAGGTGGAAGAGTTTATAGAGATTCACCGTGAGCGCGGCTACGACGCGGGCGAGGTGGAACCCCTGCTGCGGGCGGCTGGATTTGCCCGCTGGGACATCACGGAGTATCCCGACTACGCCGTGCCGGACGGGGACACGCCGCGCATCTGGGTGTTTGCCTGGAAAGGTGAGGAAGCATGACGCCCAAAGTCGCCGTACTGGGCGCAGGTGGCTGGGGCACCGCGCTGGCGCTGGCGCTGCTGCGGGCCGGGCGGAGTGAAGTGGTCCTGTGGGCCAGGCGAGAGGCGGCGGCACAGGAACTGCGGTCAGCGCGGGAAAATGTGCCCTATCTGCCGGGAGTCTCGCTGCCTGCCGGACTGCACATCACGTCCAGCCTGGACGAAGCGGTGGCCGGAGCCGAGCTGGCCCTGGTGGTCACGCCCAGCGTAGGCGTGCCGGACCTGCTGGCCGAGCTGCCGCCAGAGCTGCCGCTGGTGCTGTGTGCCAAGGGGCTGGGGCCGGGCGGCGAACGCCTGAGCGACCTGGCGCGGGCGCAGGGTTTCACGCGGCTGGCCGTGCTGAGCGGCCCCAACCACGCCGAGGAAATCGGGCGGGGGCTACCCGCAGCCACCGTGATTGCCAGCGACGACCCCGCACTGGCCGCCCGCGTTCAGACTTTGCTTCAGTCGGCCAGCCTGCGCCCCTATACGTCGGGCGACCCCACCGGCGTGGAGCTGGGCGGCGTGCTGAAAAATGTGCTGGCCGTAGCTGCCGGGATGGTGGACGGCCTGCGCCTGGGCGACAACGCCAAAGCCTCGCTGCTCACGCGGGGCCTGCCCGAAATGGCCCACTACCTCGCCTGGGCCGGAGCGCAACCGGGCACCCTGTACGGCCTGAGCGGCCTGGGCGACCTGATGGCTACCGCAAGCAGTCGGCACTCGCGCAACCGGGCGGCAGGTGAGGCGCTGGCCCTGGGCGAGCAGCCGGAGCAGGGCGGTAAGGTCGTAGAGGGCCTGCGGACCGCCCGGCTGCTACACGACTGGGGCAAGCAACACGGCACCGAGCTGCCCATCATCCACGCCGTGTCGCGGGTGGCGGCGGGCGAGTGGACAGCGCAGCAGGCCGTGGGCGCACTGATGGACCGCGAGGCCAAAGCGGAGGCGTAGCAGGGTCATGGGGGATGGTTCCGCCGCTGGCGCGGCTGATGGAGAGGGCAACTTCTTGCCTTCCTCCATCAACCATCAACCTCTAGCCCCAGCGCCGCTTGCAACTCGGCGTGGTCCGTCACGGTGCGCTCGGCTTCGGCCTCCAGCAGCTGAGCGGCCAGCGCGGGGTCGTGATGCGTGACGGTGATGCCCCACACCCGGCAGCCCGCGGCCACGGCGGCACGCACGCCCACCAGACTGTCTTCGATCACCAGGCACTGAGCCGGGTCCAGGCCCAGCGCCTGCGCGGCGTGGCGGTACAGGTCCGGCTCCGGCTTGGCGCGGCCCCCCACGTGTGAGGGGTTGTAAGCGTGTGCTCCGAACGTGTCGCTCAGGCCCACCTCGCCCAGCTTGAACACCATTTCTTCCTGGCCGCTGTTGGTCGCCAGGGCCAGCGGTACACCGGCAGCGCGGAGGCGGCGCAGGGTCTCGGCAGCACCCGGAATGACCGCGCCGGGGCCAAACGCCTGCACGAAACGGCGGTTGAGGTCCTCGGTGAAGCCGGGCTGCGGCTCCCAACCGTGATGTTCACGCAGCCAGGCCAGCAGCATGGCGTTGGTCAGGCCGTTGCCCGCGTCCATCAGTGCCTGGCGGCCAATGCGCTCTCCGGCCTCCCCCATCGCGCCCACCCAGGCGTCGTAGGCGATGCCTTCGGAGTCAATCAGCACGCCATCAAAATCAAAGATGACACCGGCAAAGTCGCTGAGGGTCACAGCACATCGCTTTCGGGGCCGTTCTCCCAGCCCGCCAGGATGTGAATGTGGGTGTGCTCGACCATCATGCCCGCGCCCTTGCCCGCATTCACCACCAGGCGGTAATCCTGGGCGTGCTGACGTGCCACTTCGGACGCTTTCAGCCACAGTCGGCCCATCTCCTCTGGGTCCGCGATGGTGTCAATGCGCGGCGTCCAGACCTTGGGAATCACCAGCAGGTGAAGGGGAGCCTTGGGCGCAATGTCGCGGATGGCGATAAAGTCGTCGTCCTCGTACACGATGTCGGCGGGAATCTCGCGGGCGATGATGCGCTCGAAGATGCTGGGGTCACGGCCTTGGGTCATGCTCCCAGTGTAGCCAGCCTGCCGGGGCCAGGACTGCCCGCCAACCCCGCATTAAGACCTCTGCCCTACTGCCTAGCCCTTCCACGGCCCATAGTGACGGTATGCGAGTTCCCAAACGATTGCTGCTTGCCGGGGCTGCGGCGGCCCTGGCCGCCCGCCGAACCCTCACGCCACGCTATGACCTGAGCGGCAAAAGCGTGCTGATCACGGGCGGATCACGCGGGCTGGGCCTGGCGCTGGCCCGTGAGTTCGCGGCGCGGGGGGCCCGGCTGACCCTGACCGCCCGCACCGCTGCCGACCTGGACGCTGCCGCTGCCGAGCTGCGCAGGCAAGGCGCTGAGGTGGCGACGGTGGCTGCCGACCTGACCCAGGCAGAAGACGTGGAGCGGGCGGTGCAGGCCGCTGTCACAGCGCACGGCACGCTGGACGTCATCGTTCACAGCGCGGGCATGATTCAGACCGGGCCCATCCAGGACATGACCGAAGAGGACTGGCGCGAGATCATGGAAATCAACGCCTTCGCCGCGCTGCGTCTGGTCCGCGCCGCCTACCCGCACCTGAAAGCGGCGAGCGGGCGGGTGCTGCTCGTCACCTCTATCGGGGGCAAAGTGGCGGTGCCGCACCTGGGACCCTACTCCATGAGCAAGTTCGCGGCGGTGGGCCTGGGCGCAGCCCTGCGCTCTGAGCTGGCGCTGGACGGCATCGGTGTGACCACCGTGTGCCCTGGCCTGATGCAGACCGGCAGCCCCAAGCACGCGGTCATCAAGGGCCAGCACGCAAAGGAATACGCCTGGTTCGCCACCATCGACAACCTGCCACTGATTTCCATGCCCGCTCCCGCCGCCGCGCAGGGCATGGTGAATGCGCTGGTGCGCGGCGACGCTGAAGCCATGATCGGTCTGCCCGCCACTGTGGCCCGCTACGCCCAGGCGCTGGCCCCACAGCTGGTGGCCGACGTGATGGCCCTGACCAACCGCTTCCTTCCTGGCCCGACCGGCAGCGCAGAAGTCCGGCTCGGCGCACAGGCCGAAAGCGACCTGACCCGCAGCAACCCGATCAAGCGAGCAGCGGAGCAGGAATTCAATCAGGAGTAGCGGTTGGGCCAGAAGGCGGAAAGCCCGTTCAACTTTGGCTTTTTGCCTATTTTCCCCCTACGTCCAGCTTCTCCAACCATTTCAGGGCGGCTTCTGACCCCAGCAACCGGGCACCGCGCTCTGGCGGGAACCAGGCCAGCAGGTCGGCCTGCCCGCGCTCATCTGCACCGAAGACCACCTTGTGGTCGCCGTCGGCCAGCCACAGCAGGCCACTGGGCGTGTCGGTCAGCCGGGTGCCCACCGCCAGCGCTTCGCCCAGCCACACGGCGTCCACCTCGGCGCTGTCGGCGGGATTGTGGAGGTCAGGCAGGCAGCCGTAGTTGACCGGCGCGGGCCAGGGTTCGGTGCGGTAGGGCACCAGCTCTCCTGTATCGCCTGAGCCGCGCCACACCCAGCGCTCGGTTTCACCGCGCCGCCACTCCACCACGCCGGTATACAGCTTCAAGGCTGCACCTCGTAGAACTCTGCCAGCCGCATCACGTCGTCGCCCAGGCCCAGGGCGGCGCGGTAAGCGCCCTTCTCCGGAGCCTCCAAGCGGAAAGTCGCTTCCCGCTGCCCTGCATCCAGATATACCGAGTCCTGCGCCAGCTGCGCTGCGCCATTGAACCAGGTCACGTTCAGGTAGTCCGCCTGGAAGCGGCCCCGCACCTGCGCGGTCAGCACCAGCTCTTCGCCCTCACGCCGGATTTCGGCCCCGAAGATGCGCGGGGGCAGGTTGACCTCGGCCACCGGGGGAATCAGCGGCACGTAGTTGTAGCGGCAGCCACCCAGCAACGGGAGCAGCAACAGCAGCGGCAACAGGCGGGTCGGGCGCATAGAGGCAGTGTAGCGGGCAGCTTATGAGGAGGGCCGGAGCATTCCCCGGTAGAGATGCCAGTTCCAGGTCTGGGGATCGCCCGTGCCAGTATTGTTTTTGCGCAGCACATAACTTCCGGCAAAGGATTGCCAGCGTCCGTCATTCAGCTGGGCTTTGACCCTGACTGGCACGGTGGCGTAGAGCGACCCGGCGGCTCCCTCAATCTGCGCCAGGCCAGTAACCCACACATAAGTAGAGCGGGTCTGTGCGAATCCTGCTTTGAATGCCACGAACGTCTGCCCGCTGGCCTGACCGCCCTCGCTCCAAAGGGCGTAAGCTGCGCGGTAATCACGGGCGGCCAGAGCGTTGTAGTACCGAATCACGGTGTCTTGGGGGCGGCTCTGGGCCGACTGGGCCTGTGCAGGCAGCGGCAGCAGCATGAGGCCAAAGCCAACAAAGGCTTGTTTCATGTGCTGAGCCTGCGCCCACCAGTTCAGAGAGTGATGAGAGCCTAAACCCCAGTTGCCACAATGGCCCCCAGCAGCGCCACCGGAGCCGTCTCGGCGCGCAGGATACGCGGGCCAAGCACCACACCACGCGCACCACGGGCCAGCAACGCTTCCATCTCCGCTTCGGAAAAGCCGCCTTCAGGGCCGGTGATCAGGGTGACCGGGCTGTCCCAGTGCAGCTGCTCGGCCAGCAGGTCATGGACATAGGGGTGCGCTACGTATGCCTGCCCCTCCCAGGTCAGCGCGGCCAGCGGAATGGGGGGCAGCACTGCGGGGGTCACGGCGCGGCGCGACTGCTTGCTCGCCTCGGCGGCAATGCGGCTCAGTCGGCCCAGCTTGTTCGCGCCGATGTCGCGCACATCGGCGTGCTGTGTGACCAGCAACTGAATGCGGGCAGCACCCAGCTCGGTGGCCGCCCGCACCACATCCGAGAGCTTGTCACCCTTGAGCAGCGCCACCGCCAGCGTGACCGGCTGTGGCGTTTCGGGCGTGCCGGGCAGTTCTTCGACCAGCCGCAGGGTGGCCCGCAGGCCATCCAGCGCGACCACTTCGGCGCGGGCTTCACGGCCCCGGCCATCGAAGACCAGGAGCGGGTCGCCAGTTTCCAGGCGCATCACACTCAGGTGTCTCACTTCACTGCCAGTCAGGACCACTTCCGGCCCGGAGTCCAGGTCAGCGGGCAGCTCCGGCACACGCACGCGGGTCAGGCGCATCTGCGGCTCAGCCTGCCTTCTGTCCAGTGACCAGCGCCCACTCACCGTCTTGCTGGACCTGCACGTTCTGCACCCCTTCGCGCTCCAGCGCAGCCAGCACCAGGGCCAGCCGCTCTTCCAGAATCCCGGTCAGAATCAGCTCACCGCCGGGGCGCAGGTGTTCCAGATAGGTCGCAGCCAGCAGGTCGTGCAACTCGGCAAAGAGGTTGGCGACCAGCACGTCGTAGCCTTGCGCGGCCAGCACCGCGTGACTGGCCGGGGCCGTGAACTGGCCCTGGCCCAGCGTGCCTTCGTCGAACTGGGCCTGTGGAGCACTCAGGCCGTTCTGGGCGGCATTTTCACGGGCCACGGGGATGGTCTGCGGGTCAATATCCACCCCGTAGGCCAGCGCCGCGCCCAGCTTGGCGGCGGCCATCGCCAGCACGCCGCTGCCGGTGCCCACGTCCAGCACAGTTTTCCCGCTCAGGTCCAGGGCGCTGAGGGCTTCTACAGCCAGCCGGGTGGTGGCGTGATGCCCGGTCCCGAAGGCCATGCCAGGCTCAATAATCAGCGGCACTTGCCCAGCGGGCACTTCGTCTGCCAGCCAGGGCGGGGCAATGGTGATGCGGCCCGCCGGAACAGGGCGAATATCGCGCTTGAAGGCGGCCTGCCAGTCTTGCTCCGCTTCTTCCAGCCACTCGCCGCCGGCCAGCGGGCCGCTGAGATCCAGCCGCTCATCAAAGTAAGCGCGGATTTGGTCCCCCCGCTCCTCCAGGCCAGTCGCGCCGGCCTCCCACAGCAGGTCAAGGTCGGCTTCACGGGTTTCCAGGGTTCCGGGCAGGGCGTACACCAGCATAGGAACCAGTCTAGCGCCCGCTTCCGTGGGCTGACACATTTTCTGGCGGTGACTGCTAGCCTGCGGTGCAAGATGCCCAAGACCTCCAAGGCTGACCCGAACAAGCGCGGGGCGCAGACCCCCACCCGGAGCCAGGCCCAGCCCAGCGACCTGCGCCAGCAGTTGGCCGAGTACTGGCCCGACTTCCAGGCCGCCTCGCCCAAAGCGGTCCACGAGGTCCGCAAGCTGACCCGCCGCGCCGGAGCCGAGGCCAAAGTGAGCGACCTGAGCAAGCGGGTACGCCGTGAGTGGCGCGACCTGCGCCGGGCCGCCGCGCCCATCCGCGACCACGACGCCGCCGGTGAGCACCTGCGGGCCGCCTTGGCAGAGATGAAGGCCAGTCCAACCGCACTTAAGCGCTTTGAGGCGGCCTGGGCTGGTCGCCGCGCCGCGCTGCTGGCCGCCCATCCCCTGCCCGCGCAGATGCCCGGCGGCTACGACCTCCCCGCCGACTGGGAGAAGCGGGCCAAGCGGGCGCTCAAGGCCGACCGCAAAGCGCTGCTGGGGCAGGGCAAGGCGCTGATGAAAGCCGCCGACACAAACGATTCCGAAGCCTGGCACGACTGGCGCAAGCTGATGAAGCGCTACCGCTACACCCTGGAGCTGGTCGGCAAAGCCCCGCGTGAGGTGCGGGACATGCTGGAGCATCTGGGCCGCCTGCAAGACGCCGAAGTGTTGCTGGATTTGCTTCAGAGCGAAGGCCAACACTTCGGCAAGGCCCAGCTCAGGGCACTCCAGCAGCGCGAGGAGCAGGCCCGCGTGGACGCCCGCGCCGCCGCCCGTGCGCTGTGGCCGCAGCTGAAAGCGCATCTCAAGGGCGAATCACAGCCCAAGACAGCGCCAGACCAGCCCACCACAACCACAGAAGTTGCAGCGGCAGATCGGTCCACATCTACGAAGAAAGCACCAGCCGCAAAAGCCACAGCCGCAGCCAAAAAGACGACTGCCCGCCGTCCTGCATCCAAAGCCACAGCCACCAGCAAAGACTTGGGCGCTACCGCCAAGACTCCGGCCAAGCGGACTGGAGGCAAGGCCAGCAGCAGTAAAGCGGCGACCAAACCGGCGACTGCCAAGCGCACGGCCACCACAAGCTCAGCCAAGGGCACCAAAGCTGCTACGCCAAAGGCTGCCCGCAGCGCCCCCAGGAAACCGGCAACCTCACGCCGAAAAACCAGCGATTCAAGCAGTGATTCCTAAAGCTGCACTTCAGTGGGGGCGCATCCGTAGGGCGGAGCGCTCCGCTTAGGCTAGGGGCATGACCTCCACTCCGACTGCCAAGCCCCAGACCGCCGTACTGCTACACGCTTTTCCGCTAGACGCCCGCATGTGGGACGCCCAGAAGACAGCGCTGGAAGCCGCCGGACTGCGCGTGATTGTGCCGCATCTGCCGGGCTTTGGCGGTGAATCTGGCGAGATGAACAGCCTGAAGGAGACAGCCGAGTGGCTGCTGGACCATCAGCTGCCTGAAGAACCGTTCTCGCTGGTAGGCCTCAGCATGGGCGGCTACCTGGCGCTGGAAGTGCTGGCGCTATTGCAAGAGCGCGGCCAGACTGAGCGTGTGCCCCGCGCCGTGCTGGCCGACACGCACGCACGCGGCGACGACCCAGACAAGCAAGCAGACCGCGAAAAGCAGGCACAGAAGGTCCTAGCGGAAGGCCAGGAATTCATGGTGGAAACGGCCCGTGAGGAACAAAAGCCCAGCACGGCTGAGCAGACCGCCCGCATGACCCGCGAGGCCAGCCGCGAGGGCATTGCCGCCGCGCTGCGGGCGATGGCGGCCCGTGCTGACCGCCGCGACGTGCTGCGCCGCGCAGGCGAGCAGGGAGTGCAGGTGCTGGCATTGGTGGGCAGCGAGGACGCGCTGACCCCACCCGAACAGGCCCAGGAGAACGCTGACCTGAGCGGCGGTGAGCTGAAGGTCATTGAGGGCGCAGGCCACCTGTCCAACCTGGACGAGCCCGAGGCATTCAACCGGGCGCTGGCAGAGTTCCTGAGCTAATGACGGCACCCCATGTCCTGGCACCCCGCGTCCTGGCCGAACTGCGCCGCGAGTTCCAGGCATGGCAGGCCATGAATGCCCAGGCCGAGCGACTGCACCTGACCGAGACCCGGATGCAGAACGCCTGGACCTGGCGCGAGTTGCTGGCGCACCTGACCGCCTGGCAGGAAGTCACCCTGGCCCGGCTGCGGGCCGCACCGGACGGCGCTGGACTGACCTACCCTGCCTGGGCAGGCCGCCAAAATCCTGACGGGCAAGACCTGAACACGGTCAATGCCCGGATTCAGGCCGCCGCCCAAGGACAGAGCTGGCAGCAGAGTCACGCCGCCTGGGAGCATGGATTTGCGGAAGTGCTGGAGCGGGCGCAGGCACTCAGCGAAGACGACCTTACCCGCCCCAGAGCCTGGCTGGACGGCTACACCCTGCTGGATGTGCTGCGCGGCACCCTGGCACACCACCGCGAGGAGCACCGGCTGGGGGCGCAGCGCTGGCTGGATAGCCAAGCGGGCCGCGCCCCCGTGACCTTCTGAACGTTACTGAATCAGTGGCAGCGGGTCCATTTCGCCGCTTTCCATCCGCTCCATGATTTGCCGGCCCGTGGGGGTCTGCGCCAGGCCACCTTCGGCGGTTTCGCGTAGGGCTGGGGGCATCATGCGGCCCACTTCGGCCATCGCGGTGACGACCTCGTCGGGCGGAATAAAGCTTTCCAGGTTTGCCAGCGCCAGCTGCGCGGCACTCACCGCATGCACCGCGTAAAAAGCGTTGCGGCTCACGCAGGGCACTTCCACGTAGCCACCCACCGGGTCGCACACCAGACCGATGGTGTTGGTCAGCGCCAAGGCAGCGGCGTGGACGGCGGCGCGGGGACTGCCGCCCATCAGCTCGGTGACGGCAGCGGCGGCCATTGCAGCGCTGGACCCGATTTCGGCCTGGCACCCCCCCGCCGCACCCGAAATGAACATCTTTTTGCTGATGGCTTTGCCGATGCCGGCGGCCAGAATCAGCGGCCCCACCAACTGGTCATCCTCAATGCCGAGGTGGTCGGCCACGCCCAGCAGCGCCCCAGGCACGGTGCCTGCGCTGCCAGCGGTGGGGGCGGCCACGATGCGGCCCATGCGGGCATTTTCTTCGTTCACAGCCATCGCATACGCCTGCACCCTCACCAGCAGCGGGGCGTTCAGCGTGTCGGGCGCGTCCCACAGGCCCTTGGCGTTCCAGCCCACCATGCCGGTGATGCTCTTGGCGTCATTTTTCAGGCCGCGCTCCACCGAGTCGCGCATTTCGGTGATACGGCGGCGCATTTCTTCCCGCACCGCCTGCGGCTCCAGACCAGATTCTTCGCAGTCGCGCTCCAGCACCCACTCAGACGCTGGCGCAGGGGCCTGCATGATGTCTTCTAGATTCATAGGATTCTCCTTAGATCAGCTTCCGCTGAACTCTATTTTTTGAGGATTTCAGCACTCTGCATCTTCAGCGCAGGCGCTTTAGCCGTCCATCAGCTTGGGCATCAGCTGGACCCACTGCATGCTGGGATAGCGCAAAAAGGTTTCGAGTACGCCGGGATGCACGCCGGGGCCGTCCATCTCAATCGCCACCAGCGCCGAGCCGCCGCGCCGGTCACGGGTGCAGCTGAGCGTGGCGATGTTGATTTCTTCAGCGGCAATCGCAGTGGTGATGCGGGCCAGGATGCCGGGGCGGTCCGCGTACTGAAGCACCAGGGTGGGATAAGCCGCGCTGATACTGACCGCGCTGCCGTTGATGCTGCTCACCACAATCACGCCGCCCCCGGTGGAGCTGGCGATGAGTTCGATGCTGCTGGAATCACCACGTAGGCGAATGCGGGCCGTGTTGGGATGAACGTCGGCGAGCTCAATATGCTCAAAATCGAAGCTCAGCCCCGCAGCGCGGGCATGCCCGAAGCTGTCTGGCAGGCGGGGATCGTCGGGAGCGTATCCAAGCAGCCCGGCCACCAGCGCAAAGTGGGTGCCGTGCCCGCGCCCCGTCTTGGCAAAAGAAGCGTGCAGCCCAATCTCGGCGTGGCGGGGAGCTTCCCCCAGCAGGTGGTGCGCGGCCAGCCCAATGCGGCAGGCTCCAGCCGTGTGGCTGCTGCTGGGGCCGACCATCACCGGGCCGACCATGTCGAGGAGTGTCATGCCGCCCAGTCTAGAGTGCAGCTGCCCGGAACCTGGCAGTCTGCCGCCGCCGCGTCTGTCCAGCGTGGACGAGGCTATCTGAAACGAGTGGATAGCGGACCAGCTCTAACTATAAGTAGGGGGCGAATATAGAGGACTGATATATTAAGTAGCTTCCGGGTGTAGACTAAGTCATCAGACGACTTGACCCCCAACTGACTCCTGAAGACGAA
>NZ_BNAL01000045.1 GCF_014653275.1 Deinococcus piscis | reverse complement strand
GCCAAGGCATCCACCGTGGGCCCTTAGTATCTTGACCCATCAAGATTTAAAAACGTTGTCTGCACCTAGGTGCGACTCGGTGTTTCAAAAACAGGATTATGCTCTTGTTCTCGCATTGCTCTTCGTTTGTCATGCTGCTCGCCTCAACCGAGGCTCAGAAACTATACAAGCCCCGCCGGGGCCTGTCAACCCCTCTAACATTACCAATCCAACACATCCGGCAAAATCCCGTCAACAACGCCAGATTCATCTGACTTCTCAGCACAATTGAGCACAATGTGGTCCCGCTTCGCGTGCTACTTTCAGCCCCATATGACAACTCCTGATGCACATACTATTGCCGAACTGCTGAGGTTCCCCCAATATGCAGGTCGCCGCCCTTTCGACGGCCTAACGCCGAGTGTTCAGGACGAAGTGCGCCGGAACCTGACTCATAAGCTACGGGCTGGTGAGAGCCTATTTGAAGGTGTGGTGGGCTACGAGGACACCGTGATTCCTCAGCTCATCAATGCCCTGCTGGCGCGTCAGAATTTCATCTTGCTAGGCCTGCGCGGGCAAGCAAAGAGCCGCATTCTGCGGGCCATCACGGGCCTTCTGGACGAGTATGTGCCGGTCATTGCCGAACTAGACTTTGCTGATGACCCACTGAACCCCATCACGGCCGAAGGCAAAGAACGTGTGGAGCAAGAAGGTGAACAGCTCGCCATACGCTGGGTGCCGCGCAGTGAGCGCTATGTGGAGAAGCTGGCAACTCCTGATGTGACCGTCGCCGACCTGATTGGAGATGTGGACCCCATCAAGGCCGCCCGCCTGGGGACCAGCCTCGGAGACAGCCGCTCCATGCATTTCGGCCTGCTGCCACGCGCCAACCGGGGTATCTTTGCCGTCAACGAGCTGGCGGACCTGTCACCCAAAGTCCAGGTGGCCCTGTTCAATATCCTTCAAGAAGGCGACGTGCAGATCAAGGGATTTCCAGTGCGGCTGGAGCTGGATGTAATGCTGGTCTTTAGCGCTAACCCGGAAGACTACACGGCACGCGGCAAAATTGTGACTCCACTCAAGGACCGTATCGGCTCGGAAATTCGCACGCACTACCCACGCGATGTCCGCCAGGGGATGGACATTACCCTGCAAGAAGCCCAGCGTGAGCCCGAAGTGCAGGTGCCGGACTTTGTAGGTGAGCTGATTGAAGAAATCGCCTTCCAGGCCCGTGAGGACGCCCGAATTGACAAGTTGAGTGGAGTTTCGCAGCGCTTGCCCATCAGCCTGATGGAACTGGCTGCAGCCAATGCCGAGCGCCGCTCTCTGGTCACCGGAGCCGCTCCAGTGGTCCGGGTCAGCGATATTTACGCCGGGCTGCCGGCCATCACAGGCAAGATGGAACTGGAATACGAAGGCGAGCTGAAAGGCGCTGAGAATGTCGCCAAAGACCTGATCCGCAAAGCCGCTGGCGCAGTATATGGTCGCCGCTTTGCCAGCCTGAGCACCGCTGGACTGGAAGAATGGTTCGAGCAAGGCAACGTGTTCCGCTTTCCCCAAAGCGGCGCAGCTCAGGAAATCGAAGTTTCTCTGGCGGAAGTACCTGACCTGGCAGAGCTAACCGGTGCGGTCGCCGAAAGTCCTGATACCGAGCTGCGGGCCAGCGCGGCAGAGTTCGTGTTGGAAGGGCTCTATGGCCGCAAGAAGCTCAGCCGGGCTGAGGAGCTTTATGCCGCTCCAGAACCCGAGCTAAAGATGGGACGTGGTGGGCGCTGGAACTAGGATTGCCTCATCACCCAAGAACCATAAGAAAGGCCGCCCCGGAAGGCGGCTCTTTTTTGGGCCCTGGTGAGAGGCAATTAGGCTTAGTCGTCGTGACCGTAGACCATCGCCCGCTCCTGCTCACGCTCGTCGGCAGTGCGTAGACGGCGAATAGCAGACACGTAGGCCAGCGTCAAGCCATAAGCGATGGCCGGGATCAAGAAGCTCAGGCCCCACAGAATGGCGTTGGCCGAAGCAGAAGGCAGATAGCCGTTGGCAACCAGTTCACCCTTGTAACCCGCCACCGACCAGACAATCAGCAGCGCCAAGAAAGCGATACCAGCTGCCAGACGGTGAGGATGATTGGTGGGGTTCTCGGCGTAGTACATATTGTCCTTGGCACGGTCCAGCATGGGCACGGCGAACATCAGTCCAATCACCAGCATGGGCAACACCAACGCACCGATAAATTCGGCGCTGAAGTGGCCTCCTAGCAGGTCAAAGCTAAGCGTGTTGGGGATAATCGCCAGCAGGCCAAAGACCCACAGCAGATACCAGTCAGGCTTGATGCCCTCAATAGGCTGTGAGCTGGGTGGGCCATAGTGCTCCACTGGGTGAACCGGCACATACGCACTAAACAGAATCACGATGGCTGCAAACAGCAGTGCCAGCATGATCATGATGGGGGTCTGCTGGGTAATCAGCGGCACACCCACAATCTTCTTGTAGGCGATGCGCTTGGCATACTGCGGCTGGGTGTGCTTCTGCTTGATCATGATCAGCATGTGCGCAGCGGTCAGCGCCAGCAAGATGCCGGGCAGCAGCATGATGTGGTAGCCGTAGAAGCGGGGAATAATGCCCTCACCGGGGAAACGGCCTGCAAAGGCGAACTCGGCCAGCCAGGGGCCAACCCAGGGAACCGAAGCGGTGATGGCGTAAATCTCCTTGAGGGTGTTGTAGGCGTAGTTGTCGTAAGGCAGTGCGTAACCGGTCACGGCAGTCAGCGCCGAGAAAATCAGCAGCAACATGCCAATCCACCAGTTCAATTCGCGGGGCTTCTTGTAGGCACCCGTGAAGTAAATACGCATCATGTGCAGCACGGCGGCAGCCACCATAATGTTGGCGCACCAGTGGTGAATACGGCGGAACATATCCCCAAAGGGCAGGGCATTGATCTTCAGGGCCGAGTGATAGGCCGCTGGAACCAGGTTGGGGTCAGCAGGCGTGCCGGGGTCAAAGGAGTTCACCACCATCGCATTGCTGGGCTCAAAGGAGAGCGCCAGAATAATGCCGGTCAGAATCAGAATGATCAGGCTGAACAGCGTGATTTCCCCGATAAAGAAGGTGTGGTGAACCGGAAAAGCTTTGCGCAGGAACTTGTCATTCAGGCGCGAGATATGCAGGCGTTCATCTAACCACTGGTTCATATTCAGGCTCCCTTGGCCGCTTCCTTGGTGGCTTCCCAAGTGGCTTCATCGGTGTAAGGGTACGGAGGAGTCAGGAAGAAGCCTGCCACTTTGACGTTGTCGCCCTCAGCCACAATGGGCAGTTGCGCGAGCTTGTGAGGAGGCGGGCCGCCCACCACAATGCCGCCTTGCTTGGGAGCATATTGGCCGGAGTGACAGGGACAGAACATGCCATTGCCGTCCTTGGCATCGGGGACCGGGCAGCCTGCGTGGGTACAAATATCGCTATAAGCAACCACCTGGCCGTCAATCGTCGCCTCAACATTGGCTTCGCCGCTCAACTCACCGGCAGCGAACTTGTAGACCGCCAGCAGATTGTTGGGTTCGCCTTTGCGGATAATCTTGTTGCCTTCAGCGTCGGTGCCCATCGGCCAGGCCTGTACCAAGGTGGTGCCAAGGTCAGCCACCGTAATCGGAGTGCCTTCTTTGGCGGGGTCGGCATGCACCAGGATGTCACCTTCCATCGGCGGCTTCTTGTCTTCGGTCATGCGGAACATGGGATGCGCACCGCCCAGGGTGCCCAGCAGACTCATCACCCCTACCGTGGCCGTAGCGCCAGTCGCCACATTGATAAAGCGGCGGCGGGTGAGTTCGGGGTCCTTTACCTTATATCGGGTCATTTCATCTCTCCTACGCAGCGGGCCTTCTCAGGCCCAGCCACAATTACCAGGGGAATTCTCCGCTGGCATCTTCCACCAGCACTTCGCCGTCCATGAAGTACTTCTTGTACAGGCCCACAGCCAGCGCCAGACTCAGCACCAGCAGACCAGCCCAGAGGCCTTCACGGGACACGTTGGGGCTCATGCCTGCGCTCCAAGCGGCGTAGTCGGCCATCATCTGCCGTGCAAACAGCACACTGAACAGCAGGCTGGAGGCCAGGGTCAGCACCATCATCAGCATGGCAACGGGGGTGGCGCGGACCTTGTGAACACCAGGTTTGAGCTCTGCGCCCTCGGCCCAGTACGAGTACAGACCGATCAGACCATAGGTCAAGAGCAGCATGGCAAAGGACAGGAGGAAAATTTCAGGTAGGGCAATGCCTTCAGGCACCATACGGCCCCGCTCCTTGAGCACTTCGGGGTCGATTTCGCCTGCACCTTCGGCCAACATTGCCGGGCTGAGGGGCTCAGGAATATTGTTGCCCCAGGAGTGCAGCACAAAGTTGGCCACCGCGTAAATCTCGTTCTCCTGCAACACACCCTCGAAAGCAGGCATGCCGCCTTTGCCTTTGTGGATAATGTTGTAGGCGTACGCCGGGTCACCAGTAATGTTGGTATTGCCCGCGAGCGCGGGGCCAGCGCCGCCTTCACCCGCTGCGCCGTGGCAGCCCTGACAGTTGGCTTCGTATAGCGCAGGGCCTTTCTCAGGCCACTCGGTTTCGATACTGGCCATGACGGCAGGGTCGACCTCCACCGGCTCAGGGGCGGTGGCGGTATTAAACAAAAAGAGTGTGATGACCCCGAACAGGGCCGCAAAAAAGATGGCGACCAGGGGCATTACAGCGTCATTTCTCTCCACGTTACTTCTCCTCGGATTTGGGCTTGGGCCACTGGACCTGGCAGAGCAGCGCGGGAAACCAGGGCAGGCCAGCGTGATTCACCCTGCGATTGTAGTGCAGAAGATGCGGCTTAACATATCACGCAGCTTCCTCATGACTAACCGAAAAGTAAGGCCTAGAGCAAGGTTCGGGCTACGGCAGTTCTGCTTGATAAGGCTAGGGAAAAGTGGGGCCGCAAATGTCCCTTGCTTTTGCTGGCGCAGAGCCCCGGATCAGCCAAAGCGTTTAGAGCACTCGGTGCATGTGCAGCACGCCTAAACAGCCGTTTCCAACTGGCTGCCTCTGTCAGCAATTCCGCTCAGTCGGGCCATGATAACTGGCCCAGAGCCGCAAAAGGGTGTGGGGCGTCTACTGGACGTAATGTGCAAAAAGGTGGACCGCCTTCGGGCTCGACCCGGTGGGGGCACTGCGGGCACTCTGCGAAGGCCTGCTCGGTATAGGCCAGGTCCGGCTCAGCTGAGGCAATGGCCCACTCACGCTGGCAGCCTGCCCGGTACACCCGCTCCGACACGCCAGGCAGCGGCGCAGCTGGCCCAGCTGAGTGGGTGCGGCCTCTACTCAAGGGGAGCAATGCCTTCGCGGATAGCGTAAAGAGCAGCTTGAGTACGGTTATTCAGCTGCAACTTGGTGAAGATCTCACTGAGCCGGTTGCGGACCGTCTTCTCGGAGATGTCCAGCCGCAGGGCAATGTCCTGATTGGAAAATCCCTGAGCCAGCAACTTGAGAATCATCGTTTCGCGCTCGTTGAGGTCGTTGTGCTTCTCCTGAGGCAGTTCTTCGCGCTTGTCACGGAAATCGTCTAGCACGTTCTGGGCCATGTCAGAGTTGAGCAGCGCCTCGTCAGCCGCCACCCGGCGAATGGCGTCCAGCAGAGTTGAGCTGTCGGCATCCTTGAGGACGTAGCCTCTGGCCCCGGCCTTGACCGCCTCAAACACATAACGGTCCTGGCGGTACATGGTAATCATGATGACTTTGGCACTCGGGTCAATCTCCAGGATGTTCTGGGTGGCCTTGACGCCGTCCAGTTCAGGCATCTGAATATCCATCAGGATCACGTCGGGATGGGTGTCGGCGGCAAAACGCAGCGCCTCGCGACCATTGGCAGCTTCGCCAATCACGCGCATGCCCTCGCTTTCCAGCAGGCTCCGCAGCCCCTGCCGAAACAGCGCGTGATCATCTACCAACAGCACACGAATCATATGAAGTGCAGTGTAGCTTGCCGCTTGCGCTGCAACTGCAACTTGAGGGCCAAGGAGCCGTCAGACACAATCCAGCTATCCATGCGGCTCATTTTTCATTCATTTTGGGTGGCTGGACCGCTATAGTGCAGCTTGAATGACCTGGTTTGATGCACTCCTCATCACGCTGCTGGGCATGCTGGGTGCCCTGGGGCTGCGGCATGGCTTCAGTGCGCTTGTCTGGGGCGGCCTCTGCCTACTGGCGGCCTACTTCGCCAACCGCTTGAGCGCTTCTCTAGACCTCTGGGCCACACTGGGCCTGGCACTAGGGTTGGGCACTGGCGCTTCCCTGCTAGCTGGACTGATCCAGAGCCTGACGTCCTGGCCCTACCGCACCCCCCCACTGTGGGCCTCTGCGGCAGGCTTGCTGGGCAGTACCGGCCTCGGACTGGCGGTAGCAGCAGCTTTTGCGCTGTCTTTTCCGCTGAGCCCCAAGGTAGATGCAGCGGGCGTGCGCTACGTCTATCCTTCGCCGGAGATGCAGCCAGCGCTGCACCAGGCTGTAGATCACTCTATGTTCAAGCGAACCCTGATGCCGCTGTGGGAGCAACAGTCCGGCTGGCAAACCTTACTTCTGCCTGACCTGCCGGTATTTAAGGGCAATTCGCGCCCCTGAAGGGACCGCCATACACTGCACCAGCCGCGCACATGAGCTTTGCTGCGCCTGGGACTGTGCCTGCGTATCTGTCCTCCACATTCAGGGTGCACTTCACAGACTGCAGCTCCACATTACGCATCTATACTGCACAAATGCCTTCCGCTGCTCCCACCCCTGCCCGCCGCTGGCCGCTGTGGTTCCCGCTCCTGCTGGCGGCCCTCCTGGTCGCAGCCGACCAACTGCTGAAATCGTGGGCACTGGCCAACTTGGTCTATCAGGCTCCAGCCGTGCCCGTGATCCCACTGTTGCTGGACTGGGTGCTGACTTTTAATACCGGGGCAGCGTGGAGCATGTTCTCGGGCTCGGCGATGCCACTGGCTGCCTTGCGGCTCCTGGTGGGCCTGGGCCTGCTGGGGTACTTGCTGCTGCGTCCACAGTCCCGCCGCCTGAGCATGGTCCTGACCCTGATCGCCGCCGGAGCCATCGGCAACGCCATTGACGGGCTGACCAAGGGCAAGGTGACCGACATGATCCACATGCCACTGCTCTCAAAGATCACCAACGCCTTTGGGGCTGGGGATTTCCCGATTTTCAATCTGGCGGATGTCTACGTGGTGCTGGGTACACTCGCACTCC
Source organism: Deinococcus piscis (assembly GCF_014653275.1). GTDB lineage: Bacteria > Deinococcota > Deinococci > Deinococcales > Deinococcaceae > Deinococcus > Deinococcus piscis. Next base: position 6,052 of record NZ_BNAL01000045.1, on the reverse strand, counting down.
TACTGCTCAGTTTGCGCGAGGACCGCCCTCCTGAACGGAGTGCACCCACAGAGCCCCACACGTCCACAAAATCACACGGCTGAGCCTGACTGCCCGTCCATATTACTCCCCAAACTGGCCCAGAACCGACGCTCCATCAGGCTCAATCGGCAGGTCAAGGATGCGCCCGCTCAATCCTTCTGCGGCCATCACTCGCTGCAAAAACAGGTGGAGAGCGCCAGTCTCTGGACCTGCATGGCCCACACGGTGAAAGCACAGCACCGCAGGACCGGCCCCACTGAGGGCGGCTCCCAGTGCACCGTGCTCCCCCGCTTCAGCCAAGATGCGTTCCAGGCCCGGCACGAGCGCGGCGCGGTAGGGCTGATGCAGCCGGTCCTGCATGGCTTCAGCAAGTAGCTCCAAGCGGCCAGACATCAGCGCCGCAGTGGTCAGGGCCGCATGTGAGGCAGTGAAGACCGCATCTTCCCGCGAGTAGGTGGGCGGCATGACACTGCGGGCTTTGGCCGTATTGAGCTCGAACTCGGGGATCAGCACGGTCACGCCCAGGCCGTGCGGTGGCTCTATCCGCAGCGGTTGGGCCCGCTGACCATCAAAGGTGGCAATCACGATGCCCCCCAGCAGTGCAGGCGCAACATTGTCTGGATGGCCTTCTATACGGCTCGCCAGGTCCAACAGGCCGCGCCGAGTCAGCGGCTCACCCAGCACTGCGTTGGCGGTCAGGAGGGCAGCCACCAACGCGGCGGCGCTGCTGCCCAGGCCCCGGGCCAGCGGCACTGCACTTTCTATCTCCAGGTGCAGCGCAGGCAGAGGGCGGCCTACCTCCTGCGCCAGCGCTTCCATGCAGCGGTAGACATAGTTTGTTGCATCCGCAGGTGTACCGGCCAGCGCCGCGCCGCGTGGCACCACGGTCAGCGTCGGTGCCTGTCGGGCGCGCAGGGTGGTATAGAGCGGCAAGCTCAGACCTAGGCAATCAAAGCCCGGACCAAGATTGGCGCTGGACGCTGGCACCCGGACTTCCAGGGTCATGCCTGTCTCCCCAACTCAGGCGCGTCAGTGAACCGTGCGTGAAGCGGTAACCCTAAGGATTCCATAGTGCAGCTTAGAACATTTGACAAAAAGAGGGACATCCAACTGACCGGCAAAATGAGTGAGGAATATTAATGATGAGGACCGAAAATGCAGTAATGTTGGGCGCGTCTCGCCGGAGCACGTCATTTGAATATGCAGCGTCTTAGAGCAGATAACTGCACTGGCTACTGTGCGTCCCTGAGGTCAGGCGACCTGTGAGCGGAGCAACAGGACATATCAAACCGCTATGGGCTTACCGGCCGCACACAGCACATTCGGCGGAATGATCTTAATGCCCCCATCAGATCTGATGAGGCAGTCAGCCAAACTTTAGTCGGAGCTGAACGCAATTTAGGCATCCCTTGAGAACGTGTTTTTGATTACGCTTGGTAGGAAGGCCCTCCCTCATCTTGACTACGGCTGCGAAGTCAATCTGCGATTCCCCCTTCACATCTCATATCATTCTCTTCTTTGGAGGAAACAACATGTCCTGGATTATTACTCTGCTCGTAGGTGCCCTGTGCGGCTGGCTGGCCAGCATGATCATGAAGACCGACGCCCAGCAAGGCGCGATTGCCAACATCCTGATCGGTATCGTGGGTGCCATGCTGGCCCAGGCCGTATTCGGCAACATGCTGAACATCGGTGGCGCTGACGTGGCCGGTGCTGGCTTCAACATCTGGAGCGTCCTGTGGGGCGTGGTGGGCAGCGTCGTGCTGATCGCCATCCTCAAGGCTCTGCGCGTTCTGCGCTAAGTCACGCCCTTCCCCACCGTGGGATATACACCCGGCTTCGGCTGGGTTTTTTTTGGCCCTGCTCATCTGTATTGGCTAGGCGCACACGCATTTGCAGCAGGGTTCACCTGTTTCTCCAATGCCCTTTCTCCACTGCCATCTCAGTCCACAAAAAGGCTGATGGTTTCCTTATAGGGATGCGGCATACTGCAGAGCAACATGCTGCGCTGCATCTCAGATGGCCTGACAGACCCCCATTTACTCCACGTCCGACTGCATCTGGCGGCGCTGGAGCGCACACAGTGAGCTGGGGGCAGCGCACCACGTCGCTGGCCCGGAGCTTGCTGACTGGCTTTAGCCTGGGGTACACGGCCTACCGGGCCGCGACCTTGGCGGTCAATGCCGTCACTTTCCCCCGGCTGGACCGGCCCCATGCCCCACCGCGGCGGCGGCCCCGTGTCTCGCTGCTCACTCCAGCCCGGGACGAAGTCCACAATGTGCCCAAATTGCTGCATGGCCTCCTGACCCAAGGCGCGGACGAAGTCATCTTGCTGGACGACGGCAGCAGCGACGGCACAGGCGACCTGGCGCGTGAACTGTGTGCAGGTACGCCGGGCGCGCGCGTCATCAGTGGGACTCCTCTGCCGGAAGGTTGGGCAGGCAAGAACTGGGCCTGTCAGCAGCTGGCCCAGGCCGCCAGCGGTGAGGTTCTGATTTTTGTGGATGCTGATGTGGAGTGGCATCCCGGCGCTCTAGAAGCCCTCCTGGCCGAGCTGGAGCGCTCGGGGGCTGATTTGCTCAGCTGCTGGCCGCGCCAGAATGTGGGCAGCAGTGGCGAACGCCTGATCACGCCGCTGATCGACATGTATCTGCTCTCGCTGCTGCCCTATCCGGCCATGCGGTTGCCGCTGGTGGCGACCGCAACCGCAGTGGGCCAAGTGATGGTTTTTCGCCGTGACAGCTACGACGCGGTAGGCGGGCACCGCCTGGTCCAAGGTGATGTGCTGGAAGATGTGCTGTTCGCCAAGCGGCTCAAGGCCCGTGGCTACCGGGTGATGGGCGTCCTGGGCGGCGAGCGCATCGGGGTGAGGATGTATCAGGACTACGCCACTTCGGTCAGTGGCTACGCCAAAAGCTGGCTACCAGTTCACGGTAACTCGCGCCTGCTGCTGAGTTTGGCGCTGGCCGGGCAATTTTGCGTGTATACCCTGCCATGGATGATGGACTTTCCAGGGGCCCGGGTGCTGCGGGTTGCTGGGCTGGCCGAACGCTCGGCGGTGGCCTGGGTGGCTGGCCGCCGCCAGCCTGCCGACCTGGCTGAAGGGCTGCTCGGCCCGCTGGGGCCACTGCTGATGCTGCCCATTTACCGCAAAGCGATGCGCAAAAAGGTGAAGTGGAAGGGCCGGGTCTATCAGCAGTAATGCCGTGAGCCCTGGCTTCCACCTCTGATGCTCTTGCTCACAGAGGGGTAAACGCGCAGTGGAAAGCTGCCCTGCTGATTACACCCGAACGACGTTGCAGGTGCAGCGAGCCAGGGTAGTGGTCTTGCCGCGTTCGTCCTGAATCTCGATTTCCCAGACCATGACGCTGCGCCCCCGGTAAGCCAGCCGCGCTGTCCCCGTCACCAGGCCGCCGGTGACGCCGCGCACGTGGGTGCCACTGACGTCCACGCCCACGGCCACTTCGCGCCGTACATCCAGATTGATCCAGCTGCCGATACTGGCGAGTTCTTCGGCCAGGGCCAGGCTGGCACCGCCATGCAGCCGTCCGGCGGGCTGGCGGTTGCCTTCCACTGGCATGGTGGCGGTCAGTTCCTCGCGGGTGGCCCGCAGCATGCGGATGCCCAACTTGCCCCCCAGCGTGCCGCTGAGGCCCTCGCCGCTGGGGCCATTGAGGCGCGCCGCCAACTCTTCGGGCGACAGGTCCGCGAATTCTTCTGGGGTCGGCAGATGAATGTCAGGGTGCAGGGTCATGCTCCGAGCATAGCCGAGCCTCAAGGCTGTTAGGCCAATGCGCTTATGACTCACACGGGAACAGCTGACAGACTGAGCTGGGTTGAGCAGTCCCGTAGTGCTGCTCTGCATCACACAAAGGAAGATGACCTTGAACGGAAAACACATCACCAAATTGGGCTTTGAAAACCGCGCCATCGGACTGGCGCAGCAGGCCGCCAGCGTGCGCGAGCAAGCGGGCTTGGGCCGCACCGAAATTCTGGATGAACTGAGAACTGTGCAGGCCGCGCCGGAGCGTTTCGCACAGGGCGGCGTGTATGCCGAGCTGGCCGCCGAACTGCTGACCCAGCGGGCCGCGCTGAAGTCCTCCGCCAACGCTGCACTGCGCGAGACTCCTTTGCCGTACGGCGTCTGGGGCGCCGAACTGATTGACGCTGGAGCCACCGAGCAGATGGATGTGGCAATGCGGCTCCCAGTGTCCCGAGCAGGCGCCCTGATGCCTGACGCGCACATCGGCTACGGCTTGCCCATCGGCGGCGTGCTGGCCACCGAGAATGCCGTGATTCCTTACGGTGTGGGGGTGGATATCGGCTGCTCCATGATGCTGAGTGTGCTGCCGATGCCAGCGGGCGGCCTGGAACGCGACGAGGCCCGAAAGCTGCTGCTGAAGCACACCCGCTTTGGCGCAGGCGTGGGCTTCGAGAAGCGCGAGCGAATGGACCATCCCGTGCTGGACGAAAAGACCTGGCAGGACCAGGGCATTCTGAAGTTCCTACACGCCAAGGCCGCCGAGCAAATCGGCACCTCGGGCAGTGGCAATCACTTTGTGGAGTTCGGTGAGCTGAAGGTGGAGGGCTCCGAGCTGGGCCTGGAACCGGGTGAATACCTGGCGGTACTGAGCCACTCCGGCTCACGCGGCTTCGGGGCGCAGGTGGCCGGACACTTTACCCGGTTGGCCGAGGCCCGCCACAAGCGGCTGGACCCCGCCGCCCGCAAGCTGGCCTGGCTGGGCCTGGACACCGAAGAAGGTCAGGCCTACTGGCAGGCCATGAACCTGGCAGGCCGCTACGCGCTGGCAAACCACGACCAGATTCATGCTCGCCTGAGCCGGGCGCTCGGTGAGCGGCCACTGGTGCAGGTCAGCAACAGCCACAACCTCGCCTGGAAACAGGAGGTGGGCGGCCAGGAGCTGATCGTCCACCGCAAAGGCGCAACCCCTGCAGAAGCGGGCCGCCTGGGCCTGATTCCTGGCAGCATGGCCGACCCCAGCTTTGTGGTGCGCGGCCTGGGCAACCCCGAGTCGCTCAGCAGCTCCAGCCACGGTGCCGGGCGGCAACTGGGCCGCAAAGCCGCCGAGCGCAGCGTAAGCAAGGACGAGATGCAGGGCTACTTGCGTGAACGTGGCGTGACCCTGATCGGCGGTGGCCGCGATGAAGCTCCCCAGGCCTACAAGCGTATTGAGGAGGTGCTGGCCCGCCAAACCGATCTGGTCGAGGTGGTGGCTGAATTCACTCCCCGCGTGGTGCGCATGGACACCGGCAACCAGGACATCTGAACGGGAGCATCTGGGTAAGGGGGCAGCGGGGCCGCTTGACTACCAAAGCAAAACCCCCCGCCTGGGCGGGAGGCGGGGAATTTCAGAGCTGAATTACTGCTGGCTAATGCCTTCAAGCGCGTGCTCACTCGCGTTACTGTCGGTGCGCACGGCAAGGTCACCCAGGCTGACGATGCCGACCACTTTGCCGCCCTCGGTCACAGGCAAGCGGCGCAGCTGACGGCTGGCCATTTCGCGGGCTGCTTCCTTGACGTCCGCGCTGCTTTCCATGGTAAAAACGTCCATCGTGGCGACTTCGCTCACCTGGCAATCGTTGCCTTTGCCTTCAGCCACCACACGCACGGCGATATCACGGTCCGTGATGATGCCCTGCAACTGCTGATCTTCCATCACCAGCACATTGCCGATATCTCCGTCGCGCATCAGGCGGGCGGCTTCCTGCACGCTGTCACTGGGGCGAACACTGGTCACACTGCCGGTCATGATTTCTTTCAGGGTGGTCATCTTTCTTCTCTCCTTCTTTGGAATTGGGGGATTACCTGAGCTTAGGCTGGGAGCCACTCACGGCAACAGGGGACTGCCTTGAAGCTCCATTTATCTGAAATCGTCTATCCTCAGTACCCGACAACTTCATATCCAGACGTGAGGGACAGCAAAAACAGACCTCGCTCCCCGGTTCAGCTTGAAGGCTGGATTCAGGGAGCGAGTGACGCTTTGATGAGTGTGTGAAAACAGAACAAAAC
>NZ_BNAL01000044.1 GCF_014653275.1 Deinococcus piscis | reverse complement strand
TCGTCTTCAGGAGTCAGTTGGGGGTCAAGTCGTCTGATGACTTAGTCTACACCCGGAAGCTACTTAGATAGGCCCAGGCTGGGGGCTTGTGCGCCCAGCGCTCTGGCCTGAAGGTGTTCGGGTCCGCCCACAGCGCCGGGTCGCGGTGGGTCAGATAAGTGGAGTAGAGCGCCAGGGTCCCAGCAGGCAGGGTGCGTCCGCGCCAGGCCAGGTCACGGCGGAGGCGGCGGCTGCCCATCCAGCCGGGTGGATACAGCCGCAGCACTTCCTTGATGACTGCCGGATGCTGCTCTGGCGTGTGCCACTGCGGAGCTTGGGCCAGCTCCCATACGGCGTAGGCCAGGGCATGGGTGGTGGTGTCGTGGGCAGCGGCCAGCGACACACGGGCGTCTTCCATCCAGCCGGGCTGCCGAATCAGTGTGCTGAGCAGGTCGGGCCGGGGGTGCTTGCTGCGGGTGCGGCCCAGGCGCAGCAGTTCGCGGCGTACAGCGGCCAGGGTGGCCGGGCGCGGCAGCATCGGTGCCGGAAAGGGCCTTCGCAGTGGGCCCAGGAAGCGGGACAGCAGCGCATCGTCGAACTCACCAGCAAAATAAGCCACATTGAGCAAATGGCGCACGGTCTCGTCGGCCCAGGCGAGGGCGTCGGTGGGGCCAGCTGGAAAGTGGGGGAGACTCTGGCGGAGAGCAGCCGTCAGCCCACTTAGGGCCGCCCGTGAAAATCCGGGGTTCAGCGTTCCCCGCCGCTGCGCGTGTTCCGGCGTATCGGTCACGATGACGCCGCCGTTCAGGTATGGCACCAGGCTAGAGAAGCTGCCCCGGCTGCGGAAAGTGGAGAGGTCGCTCAGCAGGGCGCGGTTCCACTCGGGCGAGAAGCCGACCACGGCAGGCTGGCCCAGCTGCAAGGCGAACACGTCCAGCCCCTCAGCGCGGGCCGCTGCTGCTCCTGCGTCCAGCAGTGGCAGCGGTGCGGCGCCCCACTCCGGCAGGTGGCCCAGTGCCTGTGGCACGTAGGGGTTCAGGGGCGGGTGGGGGAGAGGCACCCGCTCAGGCTAGCGCCCTGTCGAGTGTGCGGCCAGTTCGGGGGGCAGGTGGGCATAGGAGGGGGACACGTTCCAGCCTGGGACGCGGTAAGTCCAACCTGCTTGGGAAGAGATGGAGAAAGGAGAATCCTGCACCCTGATCCAGGGGGTCAGCTTGCGGTGGTCGCTCAGCCCAAAGGCAGCGGCATAAGTGGTCATCCCCGGCTGCACCTTGTCCGTCAGGTGAACCAGCAACATGGGGTGTACTGGCTCCAAAGAAAAGGGCGTCCGCTGGCATCCCACCACGCCCGCCCTCACCTCTGCCACCACAAAATCCTTGGGCAGTTCGGATTGGCCCGGAAGTTGTTCCGGGTGCTTCACCCAGCGCGGCCCAGACAAACTGTCTTGAAAGTCACTGCTGAAGCTAAGGAAGTCGTCGCTTTGCAGGCCCCGGCAGTCCACCCGCACTGCTGGGGAAAAGGCGAAGGTCAAGGCGCCCACCAGCAGGGTCCAGGGTGTAATGGGAGTGTGCAGGATATGGTCCCACCGGCGCAGCGAACGGCGGACCAACCGCAGCAGCAGCAAAGACAGCCCTGCGCCCAAAGCAGCCAGTGGCAAGACAATATGCGCCCACTCAAAGCCGGAGTGGGGTTTAAACCTCAGTGCGGCGGCATATAGGCTACTTGCAAGGCCCAGCGTGCCGACCAAGCACAGGACCAGTCTCACCAGTTCCCTCACGCCTGAAGCACGCCCTTCCGCGTAGGCGAGTCCCAGCATCACTCCGGCCAGCAGCAATGCCAAGGGCAGTACAGGCAATCCGAACACGAACCAGGCCGCGACGTAGCCAACGGGCAGCATGATGAGGGGCCATAGACGGCACATGGCTGCACTCTGACCCTCTTTCGCCTTCATCCGGAGCTTACTCCAGCACCTCCGCCCCGGTCTTCTCGTGCAGTTCCTCCAGCGTGACGCCTGGGGCCAGTTCCACCAGTTTGAGGCCGCCTTCAGTTACGTCCAGCACGCCCAGGTCGGTGATGATGCGGTCCACCACGCCCTTGCCAGTCAGCGGCAGCGTGCATTCGCGCAGAATCTTGTGTGCGTCACCCTTGGCGACGTGTTCCATCAGCACAACCACGCGCTGCACACCGGCCACCAGGTCCATTGCGCCGCCCATGCCCTTGACCATCTTGCCGGGAATCATCCAGTTGGCGAGGTCGCCCCGCTCGCTCACCTGCATGGCTCCCAAAATGGCGAGATTCACATGCCCGCCCCGGATCATCCCGAAGCTCTCCGCCGAGTGGAAAAAGCTGGCCCCCGGCAGCGCCGTCACCGTCTGCTTGCCTGCATTGATCAGGTCTGGGTCCACCTCGTCCTCAGCCGGAAAAGGGCCGATGCCCAGCAGACCATTCTCGGATTGCAGCCACACGTCCATGCCCTGCGGGATGTGATTGGCGACCAGCGTAGGTAGCCCGATGCCCAGGTTCACGTAGTAGCCGTCTTGCAGTTCCTGTGCGGCGCGCTGCGCCATTTCTTCGCGTGTCCAGCCTGTGGTCACTTGGGTCATGGGTTCCTCACCGTCCTTTGCTCAATCCGCTTTTCGGGGGCTGCGTTTAGCACCAGCCGCTGCACGTAAATGCCTGGGGTGTCAATCTCGTCGGGGTCAAGTGCGCCCACCTCCACGATTTCTTCCACCTCGGCCACCGTGACGCGCCCGCAGGCAGCGGCCAGCGGGTTAAAGTTCTGCGCCGTCTTGCGGTACACCAGGTTGCCTGCGCGGTCCGCTTTCCAGGCTTTGACCAGGCCCACATCCGCCCGGATGCCGCGCTCCAGGATGTAGGTTTCACCGTCAAACTCCTGGTGCTCTTTACCCTCGGCCACCACAGTGCCCACGCCGGTGCGGGTATAAAAGCCCGCGATGCCTGCACCCCCGGCCCGCATCCGCTCGGCCAGGGTGCCCTGCGGCGTGAATTCCAGCTCCAACTCGCCCGCGAGGTACTGGCGCTCGAATTCCTTGTTCTCGCCCACGTAGCTGCTGATCATCTTGCGAATCTGGCGGGTTTCGAGCAGCAGGCCCAGGCCCCAGCCGTCCACACCCGCGTTGTTGCTGACGGCGGTCAGCTGCTTTACGCCGCTGTCACGCAGCGCCAGAATCAGGGCTTCGGGAATCCCGCACAGCCCAAAGCCGCCCACGGCTACGGTTTGACCATCTGCCACGATGCCCTCAAGGGCTGCCGTAGCGCCTGGATATAACTTGTCCATGTGTCACCCACGCTATCCTTTTCTGCGAAAAAGTTCAATTTGAAATAAAAGTGTGGCGCTCTTCTTGACTGTGAGCAGGCCATGTGCATTCCGAGTTCTGGATACACAAGCCTGTTCTTCTTTTAGAAAGTGCCCAGGGTGCTTCCTAGAACGATCACGGTAATCAGGGCAATCACCGGGATAATGGCAGCCACCACGAAAATATCCAGATAAGACTTGGCGTGGGTCAGGCCCGTAATGGCCAGCAGGGTGACCACAGCGCCGTTGTGCGGCAGCACGTCGAAGCCGCCTGAAGAGATGGTGGCGACGCGGTGCAGCAGTTCTGGGCTGATGCCGATGGCCTGTGCGCGTTCGAGGTAGGTGCTGCCCAGCGTATCTAGCGCGATGCTGAGGCCCCCCGAAGCCGAGCCGGTGATGCCTGCCAGGGTATTGATGGCCACCGAAAGCGAGATCAGTGGGTTGCCCGGAGCGATGCCGACCACCGCGTCCCGCACCACCAGAAACCCTGCCAGCGATGCAATAACGGCCCCGTAGGCCACCTCGGACGCCGTGTTGAAGATGGGCAGCAAGGACCCCATGGTGCCTTCGTTTAGCGAGGTTCTGATGTCACTGAGATAGCGGCGCTGCGTGATGAGGGCCAGGGCAATGGCCGCCGTCAGAGCGCCAATCAAAGCCCAGAGGCCTGTGACGGCTGAGGGACTGACTTCGCCAAAGCGCTTTTCGGCCAGGAAACTCAGGTCGGTGCCGGGGAAAATGACCTTGGACAGCAGATAATTCAGGCCAATCACGGTGATGATCGGCAAAATGGCGAGCGCGAAGCTGGGCAGCGCCCGCTCCGGAACCAGCTCGCCGTCGGTGGGACCAGCTGGGCCATAGCCTTCTCCGGCGGCCTTGGCAGCGGCAGCCCGGCGCTGCAACCAGAACAGCCCCCCAAACAGCATCATGGCGGCGGCAATCAGGCCCAGGCCAGGCGCGGCAAAGGTGTCCGTGCCAAAAAAGGCAGACGGAATGGCGTTTTGGATGGCGGGCGTGCCGGGCAGGGCCGTCATGGTAAAGGTAAACGACCCTAGTGCGATGGCCGCTGGAATAAGGCGGCGGGGAATGTCGGCGGCGCGGAACAGGGAAACCGCAATTGGAAAGACGGCAAAAGCCACCACGAACAGCGATACCCCGCCGTAGGTCAAAATGGCGCAGGATAGCACCACGGCGGCAATGGCCCGCGCTGCGCCCAGCCGGTCTACCACAGTGCGGGCGATGGTTTCGGCAGCGCCGCTGTCGGCCATCACCTTGCCGAAAATGGCTCCCAGCAGGAAAATCGGGAAAAACTGAATCAGGTAGCGGCCCAGACCCTGCATAAAAATCTGGGTATAGGTGCCAAACAGCTCAGCGCTCAGCACCCCGGAGAAGACGACAGCCACCAGGGCCATCAACGGGGCCAAAAACAGCACCGAGTAACCCCGGTAAGCGAAGTAAATCAGGCCAGCCAGCGAAAGAATGATGCCAAGAAGTCCGAGCATGGCTTACCTCGCCGTCCAGCCGAGATCAAGGTCCAGCACGGCTCCGGTCATTCCCCACGCTGCGGGGCTGGCAACGTATGACGCCAGGGCGGCAATGTCTTCAGGCTCCAGCAGCCGCTTGATAGCCGCCGGTTCCAGCATGACTTTTTGCTCCACTTCTTCGGTGCTGATGCCGCGCGTGCGCGCCTGGTCTGCCATCTGATGCTCGACCAGCGGCGTGCGCACATAGCCGGGGCAGATGGCGTTGACCGTCAGGCGCTGCTCACCAGCTTCGAGAGCGGCGGTGCGGGTCAGCCCGATCAGGCCATGCTTGGCGCTGATGTAGGCGCTCTTGAAGGGGCTGGCGACATGTCCGTGAATGCTCGCCACATTGATGATGCGGCCCTGGCCGCTGCGGGTGAGGTGATCCCAGGCATATTTGCTCAGCAAAAAGGGCGCGGTCAGCATCACCCTGAGCATGGTGTCCCAGGTGTCTTCAGGAAAGTCACGTATAGCATCAATATGCTGAAATCCAGCATTGTTAACCAGCACATCCAGGCTACCGAGGGTTGCTACCGTCTGCTCAACGGCGGCCAAGCAGTCCTCACGCTTGGATAGGTCGGCGGGGATGAAGGTCAGCCCGGCGTCTTCTACGGCGGCGCGTGCACCGGGCCGTTCGAGGTCCAGGGCCGCCACACGCAGCCCGTCTTGTTGCAACCGGCGCGCTATGGCGAGCCCAATACCACTTGCTGCGCCGGTGACCAGCGCAACCCTCTGTTCTGGAATGTTCATGAGATTTTGAATTATAATTCATAGTTTAGGCTGTGTAAATTCGTAGGGCAGCAAGTGCCCAGCAACGATGCTCACTTCAAAGTGGAGCCAGCAAGGTCCAGAATAATGAGGTCGTATTATGTCATGAGCGTATTACGTCCCAGACAGACTTTTCCGCGCTACACTGCCGCTTATGCGTATTCGTCTGGACCCCTGGCCGGTGGACACCCACAGCGCTCAGCTCACGCTGACCCCGTTCAGGGGCAATGTGTTTGATGTGGAAGGCACGTGGCGGGCCATCGCTCCCCGGCCCCTGCCCTCCAGCCTGCGCCGGGTGCTGGTGGTGGACGGCAAGCCCCGCATGGAAGCCCGGCTGCTGCTGGAAGATGACGCGCAGGAGCTGAGCGTGGCGGGCTTTGGGGCCTACGCGGTGGGCGCGGTGGACCTGTGCCCGCACGGCACCCGCCAGGCCCGGTTTCATGGGGTAGAGGCGCGGCGGCTGCTGGCCCACAGCGGCGACCTGCGCCTGAGCGCCGAAGAGCTGATTCCCAAAAACCCCCAGACGGGCCGCCTGATTTATGACCCGCTGCGTTTCCGGGGCACTGATGTGCTGGGCGCCCAGGCCGCCATCCAAAAGGCGATGCTGGACGCCGAGCGGGCGCTGGCTTCGGCACTGGCCTCTGCCTTGCCGCTGGACGAGGAAGACCCGGACATGTCGCCCGACACGCTGGTGCTGCAAGACGGCCCGGTGCGGGTGGGCGAGCAGGGCCGCGCCGTGCTGGGGTACATCAAAAGCCTGCACACCGATTACCTCGGCGCAGACCGCAACCCGCTGCTGCGCGATCTGAAATGCGGCGAGCGCACGCCTATCTTGCGCTTTACGGTGGGCGATACGGGTGAGGGGGCCAGCGCAGGCGGCGGGCAGGCTTCGGGCCGTGAGCAGCGCTTTACGTGGTTCGTGCGCCTAGCCGAAGCCGAGTTCTATCAGCACCCGCTGGCCGGGGTCATGCGGCTGGAAATGCACGCACCCGAAGACGTGGATTTTGTGCCCCGCGCTGTGCGTGACATTGCCGACCTGTCGGGCACGCTGTTGTGCCGCCTGGGCAGCGTGCCCCACAAGGATGGCCGCGCCCCACAGAACCTGGTGCCCACTGCTGCGCTGGAGCAGGAAATGGGCCGCCGCCTGGGCAACGCCGAGCTGGTCACCCGCCGTATCCGTGCCCACCTGGCTGGGCAACGCGCCCGCGCCTGATGCCGCGTCAGCTGTTCTTGCTGGGCGGGATGGAGGCCCTGGACGCTTTCACGAAGCCCTGGCTGGAGGTCTGTGGGGAGCGCGTGGCTGTGCTGTCTTACGCGCCCAGCGAGCGGCATGCGGCGCTGTACCGGCAGCGGTGGCCGGAGTGCCGGGTGGACTTCATCGCTCCGCCGGCTGGGGGTGAGCTGGACACTGACCAAGCCGCTGCCGCGATTGACGACGCTTCGGCCATTTTCGTGGCAGGCGGCGACACCGCCCAGTATCATCGGCTGTACGGCAGCGGCCCACTGCATGAGCTCATCCGTGCCCGCTATCAGTCTGGTGTGCCCTATGCGGGCCTGTCGGCGGGGGCGCTGCTGGCGATGGAACAGTGCCTGATTCCTGGCGCGGACAGCGGAGAGCCGGACCGCTTTTGCCCTGGCCTGGGCCTGCTGCCGGGTACACTGCTGGGCGTTCACTTTGCCGAGTGGGGCGGCGCGGCCACCCTGCACCGCCAGCTGCGTGAGCGCCAGGTGCGCACCGGCTGGGGCCTGGACGACCACCTGACCCTGCATTTCCGCGACGAAGGGCAGCCGGTCAGCTACGGCGGCGCGGCTTTCCTGATTCGCCTCTGAACTGTTTGACCCATTTTTAGGAGTTGCTCCCAATGACCCAAAGCTCACCTATTCCCCCCGTCCTCACCCTCCAGAACATCGGCCTGATCATGGGCACTGAGGACGCCACGCCTACCGGCTTCTGGTTTGCCGTGTTGCCCGGTGCCTCGGTCCAGATGGATGATCTGGTGGCGGTGCAGACCACCAAGCCCGACGGCAGCCCGGTCAGGTTCTTCGGCATCGTGGACCATGTGCGGACCCGGCACGAAGGCGTGAAGTTCGACTCCGACGTACAGGACGTAATAGACGGCATTCTGCCCGCTTCGGTCAGCTACGCGGCGCGGGTGCTGGTCACGCGGGTGGACCCCGAGGACTTTATTCCCCCGCAGCCCGGCGACCCGGTGCGGCACGCGGTGGGGGAGGAATTGGCCCTGGCCCTGAGCGCCGACAAGATGGACTACACCTTCGCCGGAGGCCTGCTGAGCGACGGACAGGTGCTGCCGGTCAACTACCAGTTCGTGAACGGTGAGCAGGGCGGCCACATCAACATTTCCGGTATTTCCGGCGTGGCGACCAAGACCAGCTACGCGCTCTTTTTGCTGCATTCCATCTTTCAGGGGGCGGTGCTTCAGCAGCGGCATGAGGGCCACAACACGCGGGCGCTGATTTTCAACGTGAAGGGCGAAGACCTGCTGTTTCTGGACCAGCCAAACGCGCGGGTGGACGAAAAGGAAAACCAGGTCGGCGCGCGCAAAGGCTACGGTGCCCAGGGCCGTTACGCCCGGCTGGGCTTGCCGCAGCGGCCTTTTCAGAATGTGCAGTTCCTGGCCCCACCCCGCTCGGCGGATGGAGACGCCATCGTGCCGGATGTGTCGCAGCGCTCAGGCGGCGTCACCGCGTTCGTGTTCTCACTGCGCGAGTTCTGCGAGCGGCGGATGCTGGCTTATGTGTTCTCGGACGCCGCCAGCAGCCTGAACCTGGGCTTTGTGATTGGCAATGTAGAAGAGCGCCTCTTCCGGCTGGCCCACGAGCAAAAAGGCGGCGGCACCGGCCTGAGCGTGCAGGACTGGCGGCCCGATGAAAGCGGCGAAATCCCCGAAGACCTTAGCTTCGACGCGCTGGGCGGGATTACCATTACCAACTTTGGGCAGTTGATCTCGTACATCGAGTACAAGCTGCTGGAGGAACACGACGGCGAGGGCGACAAGAAATGGGTGCAGAAGCAGAACCCCGGCACGCTTCGCGCCTTTATCCGGCGGATGCGCGGGGTCCAGAAGTACCTCAGTCCACTGATTCGCGGCGACCTGAGCGCGGAGCAGGCCGCCCGCTACCGCCCCGATGTTCTGAAAGCCGGTATCCAGACCACGGTGGTGGACATCCACAACCTCAGCAGCCCGGCGCAGATGTTCGCGGTGGGGGTGCTGCTGCGCGAGGTGTTCGAGCACAAGGAAAAGGTGGGCCGCCAGGACACGGTGTTCGTGGTGCTGGACGAGCTGAACAAATACGCTCCCCGCGACGGTGACAGCCCCATCAAGGACGTGCTGCTGGACATTGCCGAGCGTGGGCGCAGTCTGGGCATCATCCTGATTGGGGCGCAGCAGACCGCCTCGGAGGTGGAGCGGCGCATCGTGTCCAACGCCGCCATCCGGGTGGTGGGCCGACTGGACATGGCCGAAGCCGAGCGGCCCGAGTACCGCTTCTTGCCGCAGAGCTTTCGCCAGCGCGCCGGCATCCTGCAACCCGGCACCATGCTGGTCAGCCAGCCGGACGTGCCCAACCCAGTGCTGGTCAATTACCCGTTCCCGGCCTGGGCCACCCGCCGCGATGAGGTGAAAGTGGCTGACGAGCGCCCGGCAGCCGAAGTGGGCGCAGAGCTGCTGGGGCTGTGAGGGAGTAAGCAGGTCAGGTCATGGACGTTCCGCCGCCCAGCAGCCGCTTGAGCAGGGCCAGTTGCCCAGTGTGGTAGGCGTTGTGGTCGGCCATCAGGAGTACGGAGCGCAGCACGGTGTGGCTGGGCTGCTGGGCATGGGGGACAGGTGCCAAAAGGTCGGTTTCCTCATCTGCGACGAGGGCCAGGGTGGTGGTCAAGTCGGCTTGGTAAGCCTCGGCTTCAGCCTGCCACTCCTGCACACTGAGCCAGCGGTGCGGCCAGTATCCCTCAGGCCATGCTGGAGCCTGATAGCTGCCCTGCTCGGCGGTGATGTAGTCGAGGAGATCACGCTGAGTGAAGCGCAGGTGCCACAGTATTTCGGCAGCCGAGTAAGGCAGGCCGCTGAGGCGCTCGTTGATTTGACTCAGTGGAAAGCCGTCCAGCACCTGTTCCAGCGTGGCGTGGGCCTGCGGCTGGCTGAGCAGGTTGGTGAGGTGTGAGCGGAGTGGGTCCTGGTGTGGCTGGGTCATACCGCTGATTGTGACAGCTGGCCTTCTCCGGAGGGCTGATGGCCGAACCTCCTATTATGGCCCCACCATGCCTTCCCAACCCACTTATGTCATCATTCCCGGCTACGGCGATTCCGGCCCCGGCCACTGGCAAAGCCTCTGGGAGCCGCAGCTGCCCTCGGTGCGCGTCAAGCAGGACGACCCCGAAGAGCCCTGGCCGCTGCCCTGGGCGGCGCGGCTGGAGGAAGTGATAGCGGCCACTCCTGGCCTGCTGGTGCTGGTGGCCCACTCGTGCGGCGTGCCTACGGTGCTCACCTGGGCGCGCGAATACTCGGTGCCGGAGCGGGTGCGCGGCGCTTTTCTGGTGGCCCCGCCTGACGCCGAGCAGCCCAATATGCCGCAGCTGTACCCCAAAGTCTGCCGCATGGCCCCGGTGCCGCTGGACCCCTTGCCATTTCCGGCGCTGGTGGTGTCGAGTACCGATGACCCGGTGGTATCGCCCGCCCGCGCTGAGGCATTTGCAGTGGCCTGGGGTGCAGATTTGGTCTGGGCGGGGAGCGGGCATCTGAACACAGCCAACGGACATGGCGAGTGGCCGGAGGGCCAGGCGCTGCTGGCTGGGTTCGTGGCAGGCTTGAAGCTTGTCTAGCGCGGTTGACCGGAAGGCAGACATCTTTTCCGAGGGCAAGGCGACTATGTGAGTGACCTGAGAGCGGCATCGGCGGCTGCCACTCTCTATACTCGCCCTCTATGACCCGCCAGGACCTGATGATTTGGCTCACGCTGTCCTTCGTTTGGGGAGCCTCGTTCATCCTGATCAAAGTGGCGGGCGAGAGCTTCCCGCCGCTGTGGGTGGCGTTGCTGCGCTCCTGCTTCGGGGCGGCGGTGCTGTGGGCGGCGTTTCGGTTGCGCCGGGAAGCCTGGCCCCCACGTGAACTGCTGGTGCCGCTGGTCCTGGCGGCGCTGCTCAACAATGCCCTGCCCTGGACCCTCTTTCCCTGGGGTGAGCAGACGGTCAGTTCGGGCATCGCCTCTATTCTCAATGCGACCACGCCCCTGTTTAGCCTGGGCATTGCGCTGGCAGTGCGGGACGCTCAGGCCACAGTCTGGGTGGGTCTGGGCGTGCTGATTGGCTTGCTGGGCGTGGGCCTGACGGTCTCGGGCAGTCTGTCCGGGGGACATGCCACCGTGCTGGGCGTGCAACTTATTCTGCTGGCCACGCTCAGCTACGCGGTGGCGACGGCTCTTTCCAAGCGGTACTTGCAGGGGATCAGTGCCCTGAGTCTGGCGACCTCGCAGCTGAGCCTTTCGGCGCTGATGCTGCTGCCTCTGGCCCTGCTGACCGAGTGGCCCTCACAGGTCAGCGCCGCCTCGCTGGCTGGGGCGGCGGCGCTTGGGGTATTTGGCTCCGGGCTGGCATATCTGCTGTTTTACACCCTGCTGGCCCGCACTTCGGCCACCCAGACCACGGCCATCACCTACTCGCTGCCGGTGTGGGGCCTGCTGTGGGGCTACCTGGCAGGCGAGCGCTTTGGCCTGTTGCCACTGCTGGGCGTTGTGGTGGTGATTGCTGGTTTGGTGCTGCTGAACTGGCGGCCCAGGCCACGCCAGGCTGTCGCCTAACGCAGTGCGCCTCCCCATCAGAGTCACGGCAATTTCCCGCCGCAGTGGGGGCAAAAGCAGTACGGCGTGGCCTGCGACTGTTCGCGGCGGGCTTCCTCTTCACGCAGGCGTGACAGCTCGTCGGCAAAACCGCTGGCGACCATGCCCGCTGGCAGCGCCACCATCCCCACCCCGAACAGCATGATGACCCCGGCGGCCAGCTTGCCCAGGCTGGTCGCGGGGTACACGTCGCCGTAACCAGTCGTGGTCAGTGTGACCACCGCCCACCACAGCGCTTCGGGAATGCTGCCGTAGCCTTCCGTGCCTGCGGCTGACTCAACTTGATACAGCACACTGGCCGCAATAAAGACCAGCACGGCAGCAATCAGGACTGTGGTCAGCAGTTCGCCGGCCCGCTGGAGGATGACTCGCCCGATCAGCAGCAGCGAATCCGAGTAGCGCCCGAGCCGCAGCAGCGAGAGCAATTTGAGGAGCCGCAGTCCACGCAGGCTGACCAGTGCGGCGTTGCCGGGAATCACCAGCGCGGCAATCACAATCAGGTCAATCAGGGGCATGGGTTGTAGGGCGTAGCGCAGGTAGCCACGCCATCCTGGGGGCAGGCCGGGGCGCAGCGGTGTGACATACAGCCGCGCCAGGTATTCCAGCGCGAAGATCAGGGCGCATAGCAGGTCAAAGGTCCGAATCAGCGGGCCGTAGGTCTGCGCCACTTCCGGCACCGTGCCCAGCACCATCACGCCCACATTCATCAGAATCAGCGCCCCCAGCAGAGCATTGAACAGCTGCTCAGCCGGGCTGCCGCCGTCGCTGGGGTCAAGGAAGGAATACAGCTTTTGCTGGAAGGTCAGAGGCACCGTCCTGTTCATCGTTCACCCTCCACCCAGTGCGGCGCGAAGCTGGCGCGGTTGTCGGTCACGCGCCCGCGCCCCTCGCGGATGCCCAGGCCGCAGACCTCGCTGCCCGCTGCCCACACGCCCAGCACCGGATAACGCGGGCCATCGGGGGCGCTGAAGGTCGGCAGCTCTGTGTAGGCCTGTTCCATCAGCGGGTAGCCGGCGTAGTCGCCCGGCGTCATGGCTGCGCCGGGAAGGATGACGTTCTGGCCCTCGCGGGAGTACAGCGGCTTTTGCACGGCTGGAGTCCGGAGCATGCCGGGCGTCAGGCTGGCGGGCAGGATGTGTGGGTCGTCCGGATACAGTTCGTGCAGCAGGGCCAGCAGCCCTTTGGAACTGGTGACCGCCTTCCACAGCGGCTCGATAAACCGGGTTTGTGTGCGGGCCAGCGCCTCGCCGTCGCGGGCGTCCCAGGCAAACTCGAAGGGCCACAGCCACATCAGATTCCTAATCGGGCGCGGCCAGCCGTCCAGCAGATACGGCTCGCCGGGGGCCAGACCCAGAGCGTCCACTTCCAGAAAGGTGCTGTGGATGCCCGCTGCATTCGCCAGCTCGCGCAGGTAGGTGACGGTGGCCACGTCCTCGTCTATGGGGGCGGCGCAGAAGGTGACTTCTCCCAGGCCCCGCGCTGCCTTCAGGTGCGCCCACTGCTCGCCCAGCGCTTCGTGGACGGTGTTCCACTGCCCGCAGCTGCCTGCCAGTTCGCCCGCCGCCTGCCGGTCTTCCAGCCATTGCCACTGGCACACGGCAGCTTCAAGCAGGCTGGTGGGCGTTTGACCGTTGACTTCCAGCAGCTGCGGCGCTTCGCCGGTCCGGTAAGCCAGGTCCAGGCGCATGTACACGCTGGGGTCGTCGCGGTCCCACGACTCGCGCACCGCCTCCTCCATAAAGTCGGGAATGCCCAGCTCGGCCAGGCGGCCTTCCGTGATGGCGTATTCCGTCGCGGCCAGCACGCAGTCGGTCAGGTGCTGACTGGCCTGCTCCAGTGCGGCGATTTCGGCAGGCGTGAAGCTGTAGCCCGTGTCTTCGGCCCAGTAGGGGACCGGTGCATCTCCCTGTGCCCAAGGGACCGGGTGTTCGGGCACAGCGCCGTGCCACAGCATGCCTACTGCTTCTAGCCGCGCTTCCCAGCCAGGGCGCGGCGCAAATGTCCGGCGTTCCACTCCCGCTCAGCCGCCGAAAGAGCCGCCGGTGCGGTTGCCGTTCGTACCCGGCACAATGATGCGCGGCGGCGTGCTGGAGCGGCTGGCCGAATTGCCGCCTGCGGAGTTGTTGGGGGTGGCTGTTCCTGTACCCGCATTCCCTGCCCCCGCACTTCCTGTTCCCCGCGTGCCGGTGGAAAAGCCCCCACGCGAAATCTGCGGGGCCTGAAAGCGTCCGGTCAGCCGGCCACTGCGGTCCACCTGATAGCCGCTGCGGCTGGAGCTGCCGTCCGCGTTGTACCCCACGACCCGGCCCAGGCCCCCACCCCAGAAAAAGAACCACGGCCCGTAGTAGCCGCCCGCAGTCTGGTTTTGCGTGCAGGGGTTTTGCATGCCCTGATCTATGTATTTCTGGTTGGCCTGCACGCACTCCTCATAGGTGGCGTAAGAGTTGCGCTGGTAGTCGTTCACGTTCCCTGCTGGGGAGGAGCATGACGCCATCAGCGCTGGTAGGGTGGCCAGCAGGGGAAGGTGAAACTTCTTCATTGTCTCAGAGTACGCGGCCTGCGCGCCCGGAGTTCCACCTGGGATGACATAAGAAGAGGCCACGGGGTGAATTCACCCTGCGGCCTGTGAGGTGCGGCCCGGTGGCTTTCTGGCTTAGGCGTGCTTAGCGCTCATTGAGCTGGAAGTCGAGGGGCAAAAAGAACAGCTTGGTGTTGCCACCAGTGGGATCTGGATTGCCAAAGTTGGTTCTGGTGGTCCCAGCTGCGTAGACATACTCTCCATTGAACTTGACGTCCGAGAAGTCGCCACGGTCTATAGACGAGTTGGCTTCGTCCAGCAGGTAAATATTGCTGATTCCCTCGCTGAACGTCCCTGTCATAATTACGTTGTGGTTGCTGAGCAGCAGCCTGCCGCTGTCATCGGACTGGATGTACTTCAGGTTGGGAATGACAGCGTACTGCTGCTCCGGCGTCCCCTTGGCCCAATCGCGCCGCCACAGTTCGAGCGGCACCCGTGCTCTGAGGAACACGTCGCCCGCGTCAGAGACCCAGGTCATCTGCGACTGGGCTTCAATGGAGTCTGGGTTAGCCGCGCCGTTGTTGGTCAGCAGAATCACCTCACCCTTATTGGCCGTGATCTGGCGCAACTTGACCGGCTCCTCAGTCTTCCAGACCCGGCTCCATTGCACCTTGCCGTCTTTGACCTGCTGCACATTGATTAGCGAGGGGCAAGCGGTGTCCGCACAGCCTGTGGCTGGAAAGGCCATCGCCACGTAGAAGGTGTTGGTTTCTCCTACGGTAAAGTCCACTGCGGCTTTCTGTGGGTCAAAGCCAGTCAGGTCCTGCGGGAAGAGCACCGGCGTCACTCGCTTGACTGTGTTGTCACCACCATAGGCTTGGCCAGCTTCATAGATGTTGACCTCAGTAGGTGACAACTTCACTTCCAGCCCCTCCTGGTGGGCAAAAAGGCTGGGTCAGCAGGTCTA
>NZ_BNAL01000043.1 GCF_014653275.1 Deinococcus piscis | reverse complement strand
CCGATTCCCCTGGCGTTACACTGACTGATGCATTCGCCTTTTTCGGCGGCCTGGACACTGTTTATGCCATTCCGGCCCTCTGCGGCCTCTCGAAACAAGAGCGCGGTGCCGCCGTGTCAGAGTGTGCCCGCCAACTGGCCATGATGTTCGGAGACTCCCAGAATCAGCGCTTCTGGTGCTGGCTCTTGTGGCAAATGCTCCGGTTGCGCGACCAGGGCCAGGACGTGAGCGAGGACATCAGCGCTGTGCTGGCGCGCGTTGTACAGGACTTGAAAGCCTATCCAGCGAAGAAAGCCGCCGCCGTGGTGGTCTCAGAGCTGGTCGGTGCAGGGCTGTATGACCGGCTCAAGCTGGCCGGAAACCACCGCGTCGGAGGTCCACCGCCAGCGGCCTAGCTCTGAGCTGACAACCCAGCCACAGCCCCGCCGCCGATGCTCTGAGCGTTCGCGGATGACCCAGCACACCCCGCCGTCATGTTCAGTGCAACATACGGAAATTTGCCGTGCTGGACAGTGTGTTGCATGAAAAGCGGGCGCGAGCCTTTCCAGTGGCCGCGCCCGTGCAACATACGGAAATATGCGTGTCAGACGGTGTGTTGCGCGGTTAGCCCCCAAACAGGCCAAACCGAGCCAGGAACCCGCTTCGCTTCTGCTCCTGCTGCTGGGCGGCTTGCTGCGCTTGTTGCCCCTTGCGGTTGGCCCGGCCCAGCTCGGCAGCTTGGCGCACCGCCTCACTCCCTTGCTCGGCCCGTGCCAGGTGAGCGGTCAGGCTTTCGCGGGTAATCCGGGCGCAGCGGGGCCGGGGATACACGCGGGTCAGCATTCCCTCGTCAATCAGCCGGTACACCGAGGCGCGGCTGAGGGCCAGGTGTTCGCCCGCTTCCTTGATGGTGAACAGGGCCTTGTCGGGAAGAGTCATGTTCAAAGTTTACCCCCTGCGTGAAGCGACAGAACTGTTCCCACTGAGATGTTCTGAGACAAATTAAGCCATGGGCAGGGCTTCGCTGCTGGCTTATATTTTGCGAACTCTAGAAAATATTTTACGAACTTTATCCCTAGGCGATATGATGCCTGGCCCGTGCGCTGGCGAACTTTTGCTGACTGGGGCGCGGTTTGGAGCGGACACAGCAACTTTTCTCTAGTTCGTCAAATTGTTATTTTGCGAAATAATACTGTTATGTCCTCATGGTGAGAGTTCAAAAGCCCACTTTGGGTCGCCAAATCGACTTTGGTCCACCCTGCGAGTTTTCAGCTTTGCTAAGCTGTCAATATGATGAACTTTACTGTTTCTGTCCGTGAGCATGGACGGCTAAATTTACCAAAGCGACTCCGCATGGCACTGCACCTTCAGGAACAGGATGATCTGGTCTTCCGTATCCGGGCAGACGGCACAGCGGAAGTGGTTTCGGCCAGCATCCTGGCCCAGCAAGGAAGGGGGCTTTTCGGACATCTGAAAGTAGAGGACAGTGAAACCGATGCCTTTATCGCTGAACGCCACGCCGAAGCCGGAGCCGAGGGGTGACGGTACTGGACGCCAGCGCCCTACTGACCTATCTGTTTGGGGAACCGGGGACGGACGCTGTTCAGGAGCGTTTGCCCGGTTCGGTCATGCACACGGTCAATCTTGCCGAAGTGCTGTCTAAGCTGGCGGAGCGGGGTCTGTCACCAGAAGATGCTCAGGCTCAGCTGGAGGCGGCGGGCCTCTCACAAGTGATTACCATTGATCCCGGGGTGCCGGGGGACGCCTACACCGTTGCCCGCTTGCGCCCGCTGACCCGTGGGCAGGGCCTGAGTCTGGGAGACCGTTACTGTCTGGCCCTGGGACAGCGCCTGGGGCAGCCGGTAGCGACGATGGACCGGGCCTGGGGCGAGTTGGAGTTGGGGCTGGAAATTGAGGTGTTGCGGTAAATGCCTCAGCTTTTGATCTCTCCTGGCAACCGCCTTTAATATATATTCTTTGATAGATACCGAACGGAGGACTCCCATGACCACAGCCAAGATTTTCCAGACGGGCCGCTCACAGGCCGTGCGGCTTCCCAAGGCGTTCCGCTTTGAAGGGCAGGAGGTCACCATCAAGCGGGTCTCCACTGGCGTGCTGCTGATTCCCAATACCCCAGCCGGCCAGCAGGAGTTCTGGCAGGCGTGGTATGCCGCCCTGCCTGAAGTGGACATGCCCCTGACCCGGGAAGACCTGCCCCAGCAAGAACGGAACTGGGACCTGTGAGTCTCACCCACCTGCTCGACACCAACACCTGCATCTACATCATCAACCGCCGACCACCTCACGTGGCCGAGCGTTTTGCCCAGCATCCAGCCGACGCCATCGGGCTGTCCAGCATCACCCTTGCGGAGCTGCGGTATGGCGTGAGCAAAAGCGGTTCAAAAAAGAATGCGGCAGTCCTGGAAGCGTTCATCGAGCCGCTGGAAGTGTTGCCCTTTGGTGCCGAGGCCACCGAGCACTACGGTGCACTGCGGGCGGGACTGGAAGCAGGTGGGCGTCCGATTGGGGCGATGGACCTGCTTATTGCCGCACATGCCCTGTCCCTGGGCGCAACGCTGGTGACCAACAACGTGAAAGAGTTTGAGCGCGTCCCTGCCCTGCGATTGGAGAACTGGTTTTGATGGACCACATCACCGCCTTTGAGCATTACCTGAAACTGGAAGAAGGTCGCAGCCCGGCCACTATCCGCAACTACTCGGGCGATGTCCGGCAGCTGCGGGCGTTTCTGGACTCCGATGCCTACTCCTTCCCCCAGCGTGGCCGCGACTGGGCGCAGGTCAGCGCGGCTGACTTGCGGCTGTTCCTGGCGACCCTCAACCCGAGGCCCCACCGCTACCACCGCCTGCTGGCCTCATGGCGCAAGTTCTGGGCCTTCCTGCGCGACGTGCAGCAGCTCCCGCTGGTGGGCGACCCCGCCGCCGAAATCAAGCGGCCTAAGTTGCCCCAGCGCCTGCCGAAGTATCTGGAAAGCCCTGATATTGCCAAGCTCCTTCAAGCGGCACACGATAACCCACGGCCAAGCGTGGGCCTGCGGAACTGGGCGTTCCTGGCGTTCCTGTACGGTACCGGAGCGCGGCTGAGCGAAGTGCTGGGCCTGACCTTTAACCGCATCACCTATAGCGACACCCTACCCACCGCCGTAACCGTTATCGGCAAGGGCGACAAGGAACGGTTCGTGCCCCTCTCCCCCACCGCGCAGCGGGCGCTGATGCAGTGGCTGCAAGTGCGCCGGGTGGAAGGCCATCCGACCAGCCCCTATGTCTGGAGCTACCTCAGTGGCGGAAACAGAGGTGAGCCTTTCGGGGCACGCAACATGCAGAAGATGATGGATGCAGCAGCGAGGAAAGCAGGCCTTGACCCGGCGAAGGTCAGCCCCCATAAACTGCGCCACTCCTACGCCACCGCCCTAGTCGAGCATGGCCGCAGCCTGCACGAAATCGGCACCATCCTGGGCCACGAAAACCCAGCTACCACTGCGATTTATGGACGGGTGAAGGCGCAGCAACTCGCACAGGCGGCGGCGAGCTTGCCGGATGTATTCTGAATGAAAGCATGTTTTCCTGAAAAAAATTTTCTATGAAAACATTATTTTACTTCCTATGATGACAGATTGACATCGTGATGCCGCCTTGTCATCATAGAAGCCGATGAACGTCATCTCCAAGAACACCCTGATGGCGTTCGCCGAGGACCATCCTGACGCCCAGGAAGCTCTGGACGACTGGTACCGGTACATGCGGAAAGCCGAGTACACCTGCTTTGCCGACTTGAAAGAGGACTACGGCAGTGCGGACTGGGTCGGGGGTCACATCGTGTTCAACATCTGCGGCAACCGCTACCGCCTGATTGTGACCAGCAATTTCCAGTACAAGACGTTCTGGATTAAGTTTATTGGCACCCACAAGGAGTACGACGCATGGAAGCCCTGAATCTGCAACAACTCACCCCGGTCTGGCAGCAGCTGAGCCATGCGCTGACCCCAATTCAGACGGACGATCAGCACGCTGCAGCTTTGGAATTGCTGGAGCCGGTCTGGAATGAGGTGGGCGAGAACCCGCAGCATCCTCTGGGGAGCCTGCTGAGCCTGATGGTTGAACGCATTCAGGAATACGAGGACGAGCGCTGGCCAACCCCACAGGGCAGCCCGGCAGGAAACCTGAAGTATCTGATGGAACTGCGCGGTCTTTCCCAGCGTCAGCTGGCGGGCCTGACGGGGATTGACCAGGCTGTCATCAGCCGACTGGCGTCAGGCGAACGGGCCTTCACGGCGGACCATATTCGCCGTCTTTCCCAGCATTTTCGGGTGGAGCCGGGCCATTTTTTGTGAAGTACGAAAAATATTTCCATGAAATATTTTTTTCATTAGATAAAGAAACCTGCGTCGGGCAGGTTTCCTTTTCTATCTGTGTTGATAAGCAGTTGTAAGAGCCAATGCTGTGCTCAGTGGGTGGGCACTCCCACCTATACTGTGTTGTATGCGAAGAAAAGCCCTGTCAGTGATAGCAGCTTTCACTCTGGGAGCGGCGGCGAATGCCCAGGCCGCCGAGCAAGTCGGGCCTGCTTTTCTAGGGACCAAGGGAGATTTCCTAAAATCTCAATTCTGCGAGAAGTACAAGTGCTTTCCTGCGGGAACCATCAAGCTGGGCAATAACGATACTGAAGAATATTTCATGGTCGTGGGTTTCAAGACCCCAGAGTTTGGAGTAGAAAAATTCTTGGTCTTCTTCACGAAATGTGAGACTTACGAAGGATGCCGGGGAGAGTGGACACGTGCTGGAATCCGTTATGCTCCAACACAAGAGAGTGTCAACAACAGGCCCTTTGCTAAAGAGTTTTTTGGATTTGTGACTGGGGTGTCGCTGAAGTCGGCCAACTCTGGGCAGATTTTCAACAGTGGGGGATGTTCTACTGATATACGTGGTCGTAATGAATATTTTAGGCTCGACCCTATTAAAGTGCTCTCCTACGGTGGAGCCTCAGAGGAAACCATTGTTGCTTACGTGAATGGTGGTTTCAGCCAGGCATCTTTCGGGAGCCGTCCTGAGAGTGTCAGATTGGTAACTGCGACAGGAGAAAGCTGCTATTGAATCGGAGCTTTATACCTGACTACCCAATGGGTTTGGGAAAAATATTCCAAGAAAGAATGTTTCCATGAAATAAAGAAACCCGCGTCAGGCGGGCTTTTCTCTATTTCAGCTCTGGATGGTGCCGGCTCAGATACTCTTCCAGCGCCTGCTCAAGCACCAGATATTGCTTGCGACCTTCCGCCGCCGCCCCCATCTTCAGCCGCCGCTTGAGGTCGCCGCTCAGGGTACTGCTGAAGGGCTGCTGCTTGTCTGCTTCCCGCGCAGGCATGGGCGCGGGCGGCTCCTGCTGCTGCGCCTGGGCTTTCACGTCTTTTAACACTCCGAATCTTCCCTTAGACATCGCTGAGCACCTCCCGCGCTACCGAGGCGTAATCCACGGCCACCAGCTTGGCGTAGCGGCCACCTACCGCTTCTATCGGAATCTGTTGCTCGGCAGCGTCCCCCACCGCTGTGCTTTTGCGGACGATGGTATGCAACACCGGAATGTCCTGCTCGGCCAGCGTCTCGCGTAGCTCGTCGCCGCGCCCGCCCTCGTTGGCGACAATCAGCACGCGGTAGTTCTTCACGTCCGCTTCAATCAGGGGTCGCAGTGTTCGCAGCAGCCCGGTGGCGCTCACCCCTTCAGGCCGGGTGGGCACGATGAGCAGGTCGCTGTCGCCTGCGAGGGCCACCAGGTCGGCGGCCTGCTCGTTGCCTTTGGTGTCAATGAGGACGTACTCGTACTCGGCCAGCTGCTCGGCGCCAGCATCCCGGAAGGGAATGGCCTCGAACTGCCAGCCGTCGAAGTCGCCCGCCCGCCAGAACACGGCGCACTGCAACTCTTCGTCGGCGTCCAGCAGCAGCGTGCGCCCGCGCTTACCCAGCGCCTGCGCCAGCTGCACGGCGGTGGTCGTCTTGCCCACCCCGCCTTTCATGTTGCCTATGGCGATAATCTTTGGCATGAAAAAATTATTTCATGGATTCATGGAGAAATCTATTCATACTTTCATGATGTCTTCAGTGCCTGACACGTTGCCGGATGCTGAGCTCTCAGCTATGTAAGGTGCAACTTATGAGTCTCTCAGTGCTGGGATCTTGCCCGTCATTCTGAGCCATCAAGACAGTGAGCTGAACATATCCTGAGCGTATGTCCGCAAACAATCACTGGATCTTCCAGGCCAACCCAGAGTTTTACCCCCTAGCCGAGCATCTCAGCAGAATGAAAGTTGGGGACACGGACACCTGGATGGTCAGCCGATACCGCCACGAAATGAAGGTTGGCGATCAGGTGGCCCTGTGGCAGAGTGGCGAGGACGCTGGGATTTATGCCTTTGGTGAGCTGGTGAGTGAGCCTTACCTCACCAACGAAGTGGCTGCTTGGCAGCGTAAAGCTGGCAAAGTGAACGGCCCCGTCTACCTGGTTCGCTACCGACTCACAAAAATTTTGCACCGTCCACTCTTACGAATGGTGCTTCAACAGCAGAAGCAACTGCAGCAGCTCAGTATCTTGAAATTCCCCCAAGCCACCAACTTCCGAGTTGCTCCGGAGGAATGGGAAGCGCTTCAGAGATTGATCCAGCCGAGAAATCCCACCTGGGCGCGGGATGAATTACTACTGGCCCTGGATCTCTACTTCCAAAATGGCCGTAAGTATTTGGAACCGGAGCACCCGGCCGTTACCGAGTTAAGTGAGTTTCTGAGGAACCTGCCTATTCACTTCGGTGTGAAAGGCGAGAACTTCCGCAGCCCAGCCAGTGTAGCCATGAAGATTGCCAACTTCATGGCGCTTGATCCCAGCAAATCGCCCGGGCTGACTGCTGGCGGGAAGGGTGACAGGCAGGTGTGGGAAGAATTCGGAAAGCGCCCAGAGGAGTTGCATATCTTAACTGAGCTGATTCGTCAGAGCGGTGCTCAACTGGACGCCCAAGAAACAGATGCCGTGGACGAAGGGTTTCCAGAGGGCAAAGTCATTGAGCGGCTCCATAAGTCTCGCGAGCGCAACAAGCGCCTGGTAAACAAAAAAATTGCCGAAGCGAAAAAAATCAATCAGGGTCGGGTGATTTGTGAGGCTTGCGATTTCGACTTTCTGGCCACCTACGGTGAACTGGGTGCAGACTTTGCTGAATGTCACCACCTTGTTCCGCTGAGCCAGTTGGGCGAGACACAGACGGCGCTCAATGAACTGGCTGTGTTATGCGCCAACTGTCACCGCATGATTCACCGCAGCCGCCCGATGCTGACGCCGCAGGAGTTGCGGCAACGAATGGAGCAAGTGGCAGTAGAAGGAAGTCAGCTTTGAGGCTCATTCGTAATCAGGGTACAGATACTGTATTGCGCGCCTGGCAGGAGGCCTGTCGGGATGGTCATGTCAGCAAACTCTCTCTCGCAACGCCTGCTTTCTCCCTGTTTGGCACTCAGGAAGCTTGGTCTGAGCTGAACGCGGCAAGTCACCGTCAGGTTATCCTCCCGGCGGATGCCAATGCTCTGGATCTGTTCGGTGGCGACGCCGACCGTGTTCGTCGTGGGCGTTTGAACCTGCCGCTGCTGGCCCGCCGTTTTGCTGACTGGCTGGAAGGGTCTGAGGTCCGCTTCGCTGGCGGGCCTGTGCCGCAGAGTCTGATTGCGCTTACTGGTGAACAAGATCAGCAGGTGCTTGCCGGGCAGTGCCCAGTGACCACAGAAGGGTTAGGCATTGTCCCCGGCAATCCCCTTGCCCTGATACAAGCCTCAACTTCAACCGAAGAAGCGCAGATGCTCGCCATGTGGTTCGAGTCTATGTGGCAGGCTTCCCCGGCCCGCCCAGAGGTCAAGCAGTACTTGCTGGACTACCTGGCCGAACTGGCGCAGCCCAACGTGCCAGACCGCCTGTACCACGCTGTGCTGTATCAGGTGTTCAAGGATTTGGGCGGCGAACTGGACGAAGACCGCATTGTCCGCAGCGGCACGGGCATCAAGGAAACCGAAGTCTGGAAGAAGCTGTTTCGCTTTCAGCGTGACGGCGTCATCGGCGTCATTGACAAGCTGGAGCGGCTGGGCGGGTGCATCGTGGCCGACAGCGTGGGCCTGGGCAAGACCTTTACCGCGCTGGCGGTCATCAAGTATTACGAACTGCGCAACGACCGCGTGCTGGTGCTGGCCCCCAAGCGGCTACGCGACAACTGGACGCTGTACCGCAGCAACGACCTGCGTAACCCGCTGGCCGCTGACCGCTTTCATTACGACGTGCTCAATCACACCGACCTGTCGCGCGAGCAGGGCCAGAGTGGCGAGATTGACCTGGCGCATGTCAACTGGGGCAACTACGACCTGGTGGTCATCGACGAATCGCACAACTTTCGCAACAAGGCTGCCGTCAATGACCGCGTCACGCGCTACTCGCGCCTCATGGAACAGATCATTCAGTCAGGCGTGAAAACGCGGGTGCTGATGCTGTCGGCCACGCCCGTCAACAACCGTCTGAACGACCTGAAAAACCAACTGGCCTTTGTCACCGAAGGGCAGGATGACGCCCTGGCCGCACACGGCATTGCCAGTGTCGAGAACACCACCCGCCGCGCCCAGCTTCAGTTCAACGCCTGGCAGCGCCTGCCCGAAGCCGAGCGCACCCCCCAGAAACTGACCGAGATGCTGGGCTTTGACTATTTCCGGCTGCTTGACCTGCTGACCATTGCCCGTTCGCGCAAGCACATTCAGCGCTACTACGGCACTGCCGACACCGGGAAGTTTCCCGAGCGCTTAAAGCCCGTGAATATCAAAGCGGCGGTCGACCGCAGCGGCCTGTTTCCGGCCATTCAGGACATCAACACCGAGATTCGCAAGCTCAGTCTGGCGTCCTATGCACCCATGAAGTACCTGCTGCCGGGCAAACAGGAAGAGTACGAACGGCGTTACCTGACCCGCCTGGGTAGAGACAAGGCCGGGCTGGTCTTCCGGCAATCCGACCGCGAGCAGAACCTGATTCACCTACTGCGGGTCAATCTCTTAAAGCGCATGGAGAGTGCGGTGCATTCCTTCATGCTGACCCTGGAGCGCCAACTGGCCGACGTAGAGCGCACCCTGGCCCGGCTGGACGCCTTTGATGCGCGGCAGGAATCGGGGGCAGACATCAGCGAACCCAGCATTGAAGATTTGAGCGAAGATGACCCCATTCTGGAAACGCAGGGCGTGGGCCGCGAGGTCAAGGTGCTGCTGGCCGACGTAGACCGCCGCAAATGGCGGCAGGACTTGCAGGAAGACCGCGAGCGCCTGAGCAGTCTGCTGGACATGGCCCAGCAGGTGCTGCCCGCTCAGGACGAAAAACTCGCGCTGCTCAAGGAAGTCATCGAGGGCAAGTTGCGTCACCCGGTCAACCCTGGCAACCGCAAAGTCATCGTGTTTACGGCCTTTGCCGATACCGCCAAGTACCTGTACGCGCAACTGGAAGGCTGGGCGCTGAAGGAACATGGCCTACACGCCGCGCTGGTCACGGGGGCAGGCAGCAACCGCACCAACCTGCCCAGCGTTCGCACTGACCTGGGCAGCATCCTGACGGCCTTTAGCCCCCGCAGCAAGGGCCGTCCCGCTGAATTGAGCAGTGAAGGGGAACTGGAACTCCTGATTGCCACCGATTGCATCAGCGAGGGCCAGAACTTGCAGGACTGCGACCTGCTGGTCAATTACGACATTCACTGGAACCCGGTGCGGATTATTCAGCGCTTTGGCCGTATTGACCGTATCGGCAGCCCCAACAGCCAGATTCAGTTGGTCAACTTCTGGCCCAACATGGAACTGGATGAGTACATCAACCTGGAAAGCCGGGTGTCGGGCCGCATGATGCTGCTGGATATTTCGGCCACGGGCGAGGAAAACCTGATTGACGCGCAGGCCGGAAATGTTATGAACGACCTGGAGTACCGCCGCAAGCAGCTGTTGCAGCTTCAGAACGCGGTGGTGGACATAGAAGACCTGAGCAGTGGCCTGAGCCTGACGGATTTGACCCTCAACGACTTCCGGGTCGACCTGACCACCTATCTGGCCGCCCACCCCGAAGCCGCCACGCAGTTTGAAGCCCTGCCCCCCGCCATTTACGCCCCGGTGTACGCCGACGCCCAGATTCCGCCCGGCACGCTGTTCGTGTTGCGGGCCGCCACCGAGCGTTCACTGAAAGCGGCGCAGGACTACCCCCTTTCGCCGCACTACCTGATTCATGTGGCCGAGGGGGGCGGCGGCGCGGCCCTGCTGCCCCCCTCGCAGGCCAAGCAGGCGCTGGACAGGCTGCGCAAGCTGTGTGCAGGTCAGGGGCGCGACTCGCAGGCGGAAAAGCAATTTGAGAAGCTGACCAGAGGCGGTGAGCGCATGGACGCCTTACAAAAGCAACTGGGGGCCGCCATCAGCGCCATTACAGGCAAGGCAGAGGAACGCGCTGCCGCCAGCCTATTTAGCCTGGGCGGCACCCAGACGGGCCGGGGCAGCACCGCCGGACTGGAAGACTTCGAGGTGGTGGCGTACCTGACGATTTTGCCGCCAGCGGGTGCGACATGACCCCCCGCACGCTGATCCCCGAAGACGTGTTGACCGCCCTGGCCCTGCCCGCACAAGCCCTGGCCGACCAGCGCATTCCCAAAACGCTGCTGCTGGAACATGGCACGCCCACCAGTGCCGACAGGCGGCTGATAGAAGGGGGCGTGTCCGAACTGCGCTGGAACGCTGCGCTGCGCCCGGACACGGTGGCGATTCCGGCCCACGACACCGCCACGCACGCCTACCCCGAGGTGCAGGTCATGACCCTGACCCGCCGCGCCCTGAAACCCGACAGCGCCGGGGCGACCCGCTTGCGCGAACTGATTCACCGGGCCATTCCGTACCCGCTGCTGCTACTGGATGCAGACCAAGAAAGCACCTGGCTCAGCCTGGCCCCCAAGCGCCGCTCTCAGGCGCAGGAAGGGGCGGTGGTGCTGGAACATGAAGTGCAGGCCATACCCCTGGCCGCTGGCCCCTTCCTGGCCCCCCTGCTGGCCCAGTTGCCCCCCAGCGTGCGCCCCTTCGCCGACCTGTACCACCTGTACGCCCACTGGCAGGCCGCCCTGCTGTCCTGGCAGATTGCCGCCATGACTGGGCAATTCCGGCTGTACCCGCAGCCTGACCCCCTGCGGCAGCCCGTGCAGGACTACGCCCGGCTGGAACGCGAACTCACCGCCCTACGCCGCGCCGCTGGCCGCGAAAAGTCACTGGCCCGCCGCGCCGAACTGAACCTGAAGGCCAGGGCAGTGGCCGCGCAGCAGGAAGAAGTGCGGCAGTTGTTACTGAACTGGCCCGTCGATTGAGCGCCCCAGACGAAAACCCCTGAATTAGAATTTTGCGTACCGCAAGCGAGGTGGTGGCATAACGAACAGGAACCCGAACGACACGCCCGGCGAGCCGGGCCACACGGCTGACGCAGCACAGGCAGAAAGCCGCACCGGAAAAGTGCGGGGCTGGAGTCCGGCAGTGGCGGCATTCCTGGCCCAGTCACCTACGTACGACCCCGCTGCCTTCACGGTAGACCGGAGCGACCTGCCCCAACTGCCTGACGTGTCCGAGCTTTCTTCCCTGCTCTAACCCCCTTGCTGCCCCCGCATTTCCCCCACCCCCCCAGAAAGGAACAACTCCCATGCAACACCTGACCCCCGACCACCCCGAAACGCAAAGCCAGGACGGTATTACGCAGAACCTGACCCGCCTCCACGACCTTTTCCCCGAAGCCTTCAGCGAAGGGCGGCTGAACTTTGATGTCCTGAAACAACTTCTGGGCGACCAGATAGACGACCAGCCCGAAAAGTACGGCCTGACCTGGAACGGCAAGGCCCGCGCCCGCCGCCACGCCCTGACCCCCACCCGCGCCACCCTGCGCCCCGACCCGGCCAGTAGCGTGGACTGGGACACCACCCAGAACCTGATGATTGAGGGCGACAACCTGGAAGTGCTGAAGCTGCTCCAGCGCAGCTACGCGGGCAAGGTGAAGCTGATTTACATAGACCCGCCGTACAACACGGGCAAGGACTTCGTGTACCCCGACGATTACACCGACAGCCTGAAGAACTACCAGGAGTTGACGGGGCAGTTAGAGGAAGGCCGCCGGGTGAGCAGCAACACGGAAAGCAGCGGCAGGTTCCATACCGACTGGCTGAACATGATGTACCCCCGATTGAAACTGGCGCGGGAACTGTTGAGGGATGATGGGGTTATTTTTGTCAGTATTGATGATAGTGAGAAAGCAAATACGGTAGCCATAATGGATGACATATTTGGTGAAAATTGCCGTCTCGGGATAGTGGTAAGAGCTACAGGAACCACAACTGGGCAGGATGGCGGTGGTTTAGGTAAATCATTTGATTACGGAGTTTTTTATTCAAAATCCCCCGACTATTTAGTGGGTGGAATACCTCTTGATGAAGATGATGAGAAACGTTTTCAGGATGAGGATGAAAGAGGTAAATACTCTTTACTACAATTGAGAAAAACTGGGAATGCTGATAGAAGAGAAGACCGCCCCTCAATGTTTTATCCTATTAAAGACCCTTCTGGGGTAGATGTATTACCTTATGGCCCGGGGGGATATGAAAGTCGATGGCGCTTCGGAAAGGACAAATATAACGAATCTGTGGGCGATGGCCTGATTGTCTGGAAGCAAGTTGACTCCTCATGGAAGCCTTACGTTAAATACTATCTTGAAGGAAGAACAAAACGCCCCTCTCCTCTTTGGGACGACCTAGACGGCAACAAAAAGGCAACTATTGAAGTAAAATCTCTTTTAGCTGAGAGAGTTTTTGATAATCCTAAGCCCACAGCCTTTGTGCGACGCTTATTGCAGATGACTTCATCGGAGAAGAGTGATATTGTTCTTGATTTTTTTGCAGGGTCTGGGAGCACGGCACATGCGGTAATGAGTCAGAATGCTGCTGATAATTTAGAGCGACAATTTATAGCAGTTCAATTACCAGAACTTCTTGACCCTTTAAATAAGGAACAAAAGTTTGCCGCCGATTTCTGCGACTCGCTGGGCGTGCCGCGCAACATTGCCGAACTGACCAAGGAACGCCTGCGCCGGGCGGGGGCCAAGGTGAAGGCCGAGAATCCTATGTTCGCGGGCGATACGGGCTTTCGGGTGTTCAAGCTGGACAGCAGCAACATAGCTGCCTGGGACGGTGACGCGGCGCGGGCTGATGTGCAGGCGGCGTTGCTGAGCGCCGAGGACAATATCAAGGCGGGGCGCACCGACCGGGACGTGCTGTACGAAGTGCTGCTCAAGCTGGGGCTGCCCCTGACCACGCCCATAGAGGAACGCACCATAGCGGGCCTGAAGGTGCAACTGGTGGGCGGCGGGGCGCTGGTGGCGTGCCTGGAGCGCCGTATTGCCGCCGCGCAGGTGCAGGAACTGGGCCAGGGCATGGCCGACTGGTTAGCCGCCGAGAACCCGGCGGGCGAGGCGCATGTGCTGTTTCTGGACAGCGCCTTTGAGAATGACAATGCCAAGCTGAACCTCAGCAAGTACCTGTCCCAGCGGGCCGAGGTGCTGGGCCGCAACTGGGTGGTGCGTTCGTTGTGAAAATCCAGTTTGAATCCAACCTGGACTACCAGGCCCAGGCCATAGAGGCGGTGGCGGGGCTGTTTGCGGGCCAGCAGATTAACCGCTCAGAATTTACGGTGACGGCGGGCGTGCGCGGCAACATGAGCACGCTGGGCATGGCGGAAACAGATTTGGGGGTGGGGAACCGCCTCAGCCTGCTGCCAGAAGAAGTGCATAGCAACCTCAACAGCATTCAGTTGGCAAACGGCCTTGCGCCCTCGCCGCTGCCGCTGGTCGGCGACTACACCATAGAAATGGAGACGGGCACGGGCAAAACTTACGTGTACCTGCGCACGGCGTTCGAGTTGCACCGGCGTTACGGGTTCACCAAGTTTGTGATTGTGGTGCCCAGCATTGCCATCAAAGAAGGGGTGCTCAAGTCGCTGGACATGACCCGCGAGCACTTTGGCACGCTTTACCCGGAAGCCAAGGGGTACGACTTTTACGCCTACGACAGCGCCAAGCTGAACCAGGTGCGCGACTTTGCGACCAGTTCCAGCCTGCGCTTTATGGTGGCGACCGTTCAGAGTCTCTATAGCGTGCAGCAAGCTGCCGAAGAAGCTGAAGGGTCAAGTAGCAGACGCAAGGCCGAGCGGGTCATTCACCGCCCCAACGAACAGACGGGCGGTGAAAAGCCCATTGACCTGATTCGGGCCACCAATCCGGTGCTGATTGTGGATGAGCCGCAAAGCGTGTACGGCGATGCGGGCAAGCTGACGGGCAAGGCCAAAAAGGGTGGCGAGGGCCAGGGGCGTAGGGCACTGGCGCTGCTCAACCCGCTGTGTACCCTGCGCTACAGCGCCACGCCGCTGGACAAAACGCAAATGGTCTTCCGACTGGACGCCGTAGATGCCTACGAACGCAAGCTGGTTAAGGGCATCGAGGTGGCGTCCATGCAGGTCAGCAGTGGCCATAACAAGCCCTATGTGCGCGTAGAAGGCATCAAGAAGGGCGGAGCGCGCACAGTTCCGACAGCCACCCTGATACTGGACGTGGATAAGGGCGGCAATATTACCCGTAAGGAAGTCAAAGTCCAGGACGGCGACAGCTTGCAGGACCTCTCCGGGGGGCGTGACCTTTACCAGAACATGTTCGTAGGTGAAATCCGGGCGGCAAAGGGCGACACGGCGCTGGAACTGAAGGTGCCCGGTGACGTGCTGTGGCTGGGGGTGGGTCAGGAGCATGGTGGCGTGAACCCCGGCGACATGGCCCGCGCCATGATTGC
Organism: Deinococcus piscis; assembly: GCF_014653275.1. GTDB lineage: Bacteria > Deinococcota > Deinococci > Deinococcales > Deinococcaceae > Deinococcus > Deinococcus piscis. The sequence continues at coordinate 67 of NZ_BNAL01000043.1, read as the reverse complement.
CCCCGGTAGTGGTACGGAAAATCCTTCAGGCTACGTTCGAAGATTCCGTAGCTGCAAGCAGTTTAAC
>NZ_BNAL01000042.1 GCF_014653275.1 Deinococcus piscis | reverse complement strand
TGTGTGCTTTGACAGGCTGGGCACTCCGGCATCCTGTCAGTAGATCACGTTGGTACAGCCACTACCAATTGCTCTAGGCCAGGGTGGAGCGCAGCCAAACATTTCACAGGCGATTTTGAAGAATTACGAACTTCCTTGCCCCCCACTCCCCGAGCAAGCCGAAATCGTGCGCCGTGTGGAACTTCTCTTCGCCCGTGTAGACGCGCTGGAACGCCAGTACGCGACGGCGGTGAAGTCCTTCGACTCGCTCACGCCTGCGCTACTGCAAAAGGCCTTCCGGGGCGAACTGGTGCCGCAAGACCCGAACGACGAACCGGCGGCGGTGCTGCTGGAACGCATTCGGGCGCAGCAAGCGGCACAGGGACCGAGGAAACGTGGGCGTGGAGTGGGACGCAAGGCAGCGGATAAGAAAGCGGCTGAAGCTCAAGATCAGGGGAAAGCAGCGGCGGATGCGGAAGCCAAGCCCAAGAAGCAGCCCGGCAGGCCACGTAAGGTAGCGAATAAGTCAGAGATTCCCGCCGCAGTCAGCTACGAAGACGCAATGCAGCAGCTGGAGGCTATGGGCATGGAGCGGGCCAGTGGAACCCGGCAAACTCCGCTGTTCGGCGACGAGGATTGAAGCTGGCCTCAGCCCCTCTGTGAATCCCATGCAGGGGTACCCTGCACTGCTCCCACCCCAGCATCCGTCCGCTTTGTTCTGACCAGTCAGAACGGCGGTGACTTGAGTAGGCGAGGCAGGCAGGGTACGGAAACTTACACAATGCAATGATGGTGACGGAAACCGCGCCCACTCCGGAGCAGCAGGCGTATCTGAACACCAAGTGGAACTCGACCGTTCGGCCCGTCAATGTCGCCGGCAAGCCCTACTACTCCATCGCCTTCACCGAGTGACCGCCCCGAGAACGAGCAGGCGCAAAGGTCGCTGGCCACTGCTCCTCGCCCCCAGCCTCAGCCGCCTTCCAGCAGGAGGGCGGCTTTTTCGCAGATATGCTCGCCCATGACCTGAACCGCGTCACTTACACCCAGTGGCTGACCGTCACCGATGTGGACAACGTGCCAGAAACGGAGGGACTGCTGGGCACTCTGGCCGGGAACTGGGCCGGTTCCTAGGAAAATGCCAGCCTCGGGAACGCTTCAAAGCCCACTGCTGGCTGAAGGCAGTCCTCTGACCCCGCAAGAAGCCCGCAGGGCCTTCCTGGGGCGCTGGGCAGAGCTGCAGCCGGAGCAGTCCGCAGATGAAATCTACCTAAACTGAGTGCATCATCACCTTGTTTTCACTGGGTCACCGGTGGCACTTTGTTCCCTCTTCGGATTTTCACGGTGGCACTTTGTTCCCTTTTGCACCCAGAGGCTCCCCGAAACGGGCAATATGCGGCCGCTGCCTGTGGAAAACCCGGCATTTCACGGTGGCACTTTGTTCCCTTTTTGGATTTTCACGGTGGTACATTTCACGGTGGCACTTTGTTCCCTTTTGGAATTTTCGCCGTCCTGAACGAAGTTTTGTTCGCCCCTCAGCATGAATCATGCAGTTACCGGTGGCACTTCGCCCAATTGAGAGAAAAAGACGGTGGCACTTCGCCCAGTTTTGCCTGGAATAGGCGTTCTAGACGTCAAAATCTGTCCCACCGTTGAATGACTGAACATGCTCTCTATCTGGCGCTGTTACAACTCCGCCATCAAGATGACCTCGGCCATCCGCAGGGCCTCCGCTTTTTCCTTCCTCAGAGCAGTCAGCAGGGCTTCCAGTTCTAGGGCATCAAGTTCCCCCAGCGCCTTGATGGCAGCATCCGACGGAGCACGGCGCAGGTGCAGCCCGAGGATGGTCATTGCTGTCTCTCTTGGATCTGAAGGGGCCTCCACGTCCTCAGACGACCTCTTCCCTGCTTTCTTCTTCTCCGGGGCCTTCACGGCGCTCTCAGAGGCAACGTAGCCCCATTTCTTGGGATTGCGGATCGCGTCGACGATCGATGCAGCCAGCGAACGGGGCTTCCAGCCGGTGGCCAGCCGTTCATCCACGACCTTCAGCGCTGGCCGAATGCGCAGTGGATGGTCCGCGGCCAGCGCTTCGGCCACCGGGCGCGTGATTCCCCGTTCCAGCAGCTGGTCCACCATCTCGGGCTGAGGCGCAGCCAAGAACACGTAGTTGATCTTCCCTGCTCTGCCACGCCCGGAATAGATCACGTCATGCAGGTAACCCTCCTGCTTCAAACGGTCGTGCGCCAGATCGAGCATCCGCTTGGCGTTGTCGGTCCTCTCGTCTTCCAGGCCGCAGGCGTTGAACCAGTCCTTGACGGCGAACGTGATTTCCGTCAGAAGCGAACCGTCACTGCTGACCCGGTGGGCCTGCAGCACCCGGTAAAGGCTGCGGGCCTGCGGCTGCCCGAGCCGGGAAAGCAGTTCGGCATCGAGCATCTGAAACAGACCCGCCCGGATAGACGCGGCGAAGCTGGGAATCAGGGTGATCTCGATAGGTGACACTTCACTCAACTCGCGGGTCTCGAACGGACGGTGTTCTCCGGTCGACTGATCCACCAGGCGCAACTCGGCAATCAGGCTGGTCGCGGTCGTATCTCCCTTATGACGTTCCTGCTTCTCGTCCCAGCGGGTCCGCGTCATGGTCCATTTCACACCCCACAGACGCAGCAGAGACTCACGGAGGCGGGTGTAGTACTGACCGGTCTTCGGGTGGCCACTCATGGCGAGCAGGGCCGAGCCCATCACCTGAATGGAGTTGTTGTCCGGACAGCCTGCCCGGAAGAAAAGCGTCTGAATGGCCAGCAAAACGTCGGCATCCTGGCCATGGGGCCTGCCGTAGAAGGCATTCCCCTGCACGCGGTACATGACCTCGCCGATGGAGTAGTCCACCTGCCAGTTGGTCTCAGTACTCGGCAAAGTGCGCTGCACACTGATCACACCCGCGCGGGTGAGGTCCATTTCGTTGATGCGGATATCCACCTTGATTGATTTTACAATCAAAGAAAGAATTATTGATTTGATTGATCAATCAGGGGGCCGTTATACGGGCCTTATACGCCGTCCAGGACAGTGGCCTACCCCAGCTATACCTCAAACGAGTCACCACTTTCCCTCAAACGAGTCACCACTTTCCCTCAAACAGGTCACCACTTTCCCTCAAACAGGTCACCACTTTCCCTCAGATGAGTCACCATCTGGGCTGCGAGAATCGCCCTGTAGCTCCCCTTTTGCTCCTTCCTGGTGACCTATCTGAGGCATTCCAGTGACTCGTTTGAGGTGTTTCGGTGACCTATCTGAGGTATTCCGGTGACTCGTTTGAGGTATTCCGGTGACTCATCTGAGGTATCTGGCCGTTCTGGGTTGGTCCTGCAGCATCTGTTCCGGTAACTCAGCATCAGCAGGGGTAGAAGCGTCCAGGGAGCAGCCAGGGGCATAGTTTCACCATGCCCCCCCTCTTCCCTGCCACCTGCCACTTGCCACATCGACTGGACACGGAAACGGGACGCACGCCGTGTGTATTTGTCATGGGATGGCTCCCGAGAGAACTGAGATTGTGGTCACATAGGCGAACTGCCTGAGCATGCCCATACGCCAAGTGAACTCGACTGGCGGCGCATTCTACTGGAGCCGCTCTCTGACAACCTGGCGGCCGCCATCACTGAGTTCGATGCTCTCCCGGCCGAACTGGGCGACCTGCGAGCCGACATTCCCCGTCTGGCTCATGGCATGGAAGCCGCTACCTGGCCCGTGCTGAGGCGGGCTGCGGCGCTCGGACTTGGCAGTCGTATCGGTTTCGCAGATACCTCGCTCCTGCCAGATCAGAGGCCTGCCAGCAATCTGGAGCTTTACCGGGCTGCCGTGCGGCTCATGGCGCAAGTTTGATCCAATTTCATAGTTGCTGTGTTGTCCTTCGGCCGTATCGTGAATAGCCCTGATGGCGATGTCGAATCCTCCCTTTGGCCCAGCCCTGCCGCAGACTCCCGAGGCTTTCCGATCTGTTCCCCTCCGATTGAACCATGTAAATGACTCAATCGGAATCGTAATAACCTGAGCCATGCTGCTGCGGCTCACCCTTCATTACTCACCCGCTACTGACCTGGGCTACCTGTTACATAAGCACCCGGATCGCACCTTTACGCGCACCCTCTCGTTCGGGCAGTCGCAGCTTTTTTTCCCGCACATTGCCCCAGACCGTTGCACCGCGGTCCTGCAGCTGGAAGTAGATCCGGTGGCCCTCTCACGGCAGGTGGAACGGGGTGCGAGTGCGACTACAGCTCCACTGGAACCCTATGTGAATGATCGCCCCTACGTGTCAGGCAGCTTCATGGCGGTGGCTCTTAAGGACGCGTTCGGTACAGCGATGAGCGGGCGCAGCAAGGAGCGGCCCGAGTTGGCGGCCCAGGCACTGGACTTTGACGTGGAGTTGCCTGCCGTGGCTGTGCGTGGTGAGGGACAAGCCGAGGAATTTTTCGGACCGCTGGGCTACGCGGTCACCGCGACACCTATCCCGCTGGACCCGGATTATCCAGAGTGGGACGAGGTGAGTTATGTCTCGCTCCGCTTACGCAGCACAGTCAGGCTGCAAGACCTGCTAGCGCACCTCTATGTGCTGCTGCCTGCGCTGGATGGCCGCAAGCACTACTTCGTGAATGAGGCCGAAATCGAGAAGTTGGAACGGTACACGGCAGATTGGCTGCCGACCCATCCCGCCCGTGAAGCCATCCTACGCGGCTACCTGCGCTTTGCCCCGCTGGTCGGGCAGGTGCGCGAGGGCTGGTGGGCGGAAGAAGGCACCGCTGCCCCAGAACCTGTCGAGCGGGCACATGTGGGACGGCTGGACGCGGTGGCTGAGCAGCTTCAGGCTCTGGCCGCCGAAGCCGGCCAGCCGAATGTGAGCGTGCTGGACCTGGGCTGCGGTGAAGGCGAACTGCTCTGGCGTTTGGTCCGCAGCAGCGTCTTTCGGCCCATCGTAGGCATGGACCTGAGTGCCCAGAGCCTGCGCCGAGCGGCCGAGCGGTTGCATCTGCATGAGCGGCCCGAAGTCGCGGCGCGGGTGACTTTATGGCAGGGCAGCCTCACTTATCCCGATTCGCGGCTGCATGGCTTTGACCTGGCGGCGCTGGTCGAAGTGATTGAGCACTTGGAACCGCACCGCTTACCTGCCGTGACTGCGCAGGTCTTCGGCGGGGTGGCCCCGCGTGCGCTAGTCGTGACCACACCGAATGCCGAGTATAACCAGGTCTTCGGCGCGGAAGCTGGCCTGCGGCACAGCGATCACCGCTTCGAGTGGACCCGTGCCGAATTCGCTGCCTGGGTGCATGAAATCGAGCGGCGGTACCCGTACCGCGCTGCCATCAGCGGAGTCGGCGCGGAGCACCCCGACCATGGCCACATCACGCAGATGGCTGTCTTCCGCCGCAGAACCGAAACAGAACACGCCCAAGGAGACACCGCATGATCACGACGCCCACCACCATTCAATTGCCTGCACCCGCGCTGGTCCTCTTGATGGGCGCATCTTCGGCAGGGAAAAGCAGCTTTGCGGCACGGCATTTCAAGCCCACCGAGGTGCTCAGCAGCGACCATTTCCGTGCGCTGGTGTCGGATGATGAAACGGACGGTTCTGCGACCGCCGATGCTTTTGAGCTGCTGTATGCGCTGGCTGACAAACGCCTGGCACGCGGCCTCCTCACGGTGATTGACGCCACCCACGTTCGTGCCGCTGACCGTAAACGGGCTATTGCACTGGCCCGTGCTCACGACCTGTTGGCGGTAGGCATCGTGCTGGATTTGCCGTTGGAAGAGCTGCTGGCACGCCACGCCGAGCGGCGGGAGCGTGATTTCGCGGCCAAAGTCATCCAGCGGCAGCAGGGCGAGCTGCGGCGTGGGCTGCGTGGCCTGGCAGGGGAGGGGTTGAGGCATGTCTGGACCCTCCGCAGTGAGGCTGAGGCTGAGGCAGCGCAGCTGGAGCGCACGCCGCTGTTTCCGGACCGCCGTGAGTTGCGCGGACCGTTCGACTTCATCGGCGATGTTCATGGCTGCCGCGAGGAACTGGAAACCTTGCTGGAGAGCCTGGGGTATTTGCGGGGTGAAGCAGGCTACGCTCACCCGGAAGGCCGCCGCGCCGTATTCGTGGGTGACCTGATTGACCGTGGCCCTGACAGCGTAGGCGTACTGCAGCTGGTCATGGACATGGTGCAGGGAGGGGCGGCGCTAGCCGTACCAGGCAACCACGACGACAAACTGGCGCAGGCCCTCAAAGCCCGTGGTACGGGCCAGTGGCCGGCTGATCTTGGTGCCACGCTGGAACAGTTGTCCGCACAACCTGCCGAATTTCAGGGGGCGGTGCGTGGATTTCTGAGCGGCATGGTGTCGCACCTGGTCCTCGACGAGGGCCGTGTGGTCGTCGCACACGCGGGCCTGCCTGAGCGCTATCAGGGGCGGGCTTCGGCGCGAGTACGGTCCTTTGCGCTGTATGGCGACGTAGACGGTAGCGTGGACGCGGCAGGTCTACCGCTGCGCCGTGACTGGGCCGCCGAGTATGACGGTGCGGCGCTGGTGGTCTATGGCCATACCCCTGTAGCTGGGGTGCGCCGCGTGCGCAACACCGTCAATATCGACACCGGCTGTGTTTTCGGCGGTTCATTGACCGCGCTGCGCTATCCAGAAGGAGAAACCGTGAGTGTCCCCGCTGCGGCCATATATGCTGCGCCGCCTGCTTCAATGACTCAGCTGGCGGTGGCTCCCACCGAGGCACAGCCAGCGGCACTGTTCGACCTCGCCACTTTTTTCAGCAGCTACACGCTGGACACCCGCGCTGGGGGCCAAATCCGGGTGCCTGCGGCCAGCCGTCCCGACGCGGTCTCGGTGTATTCCATGCACGGCGTAGACCCGCGGCTGTGCGCCTATTTGCCGCCCACCATGAGTCCGGTAGCGACCAGTCCGCAGGCGCTGGAACTGGGGCTGCTGGAACATCCCGCGCAGGCGTTCAACTACTTTCGCAAGCACGGGGTAGAGACGGTCATCTGCCAGGAGAAGCATATGGGTAGCCGCGCGGTGCTGCTGCTCTGCCGCGACGAGGCCGCCGCCCAGCGCCGTTTTGGAGATGCGCTTGCGGGCACACTGGGCACGGTCTATACCCGCACCGGTCAGCGCTTTTTCGCATCTGACTGGGAACACGACGTTCTGACGCGGACCGCTCAAGCCGCTACACAAGCTGGCCTCTGGGATAGCCTGAGCACCGACTGGCTGCTGCTGGACACTGAACTGCTGCCGTGGAGCCTCAAAGCCGAGGAGCTGATTCGAGAGCAGTACGCGGCGGTGGGCGCGGCAGGCTTGGCAGGCCTCAGCGGCAGCACTGCTGCACTGGCGGAAGGTGTAGCACGGGGTTTACCGCTTAAGGAAGTGCTGGAGCGCACCCAGGAGCGCCTGAGCCACCTTGAACACTACCGCGCCGCTTACCGGCGTTACGTGCGCCGCAGCGAAGGCCCGCAGGACGTGCAGTTCCGCCCCTTCCATCTCCTGGCGGCAGAGGGGCAGACCTTCTTCGAGCAAAGCCATCTATGGCACTTGCAGAAGCTGGCGGAGCTAAGTGGGGCCGACCCACAACTGTTTGGGAAAACGGCTTATCAGTTGGCCGACCTGTCTGACCCATCTTCGGTAGCCGCAGCTACGGGCTGGTGGACCGCCCTGACAGCCGGCGGCGGCGAAGGCATGGTGGTCAAGCCGCTGGATTTTCTGCCACCGCGCGGCGTACAACCTGCGCTCAAGGTACGGGGGCCGGAGTATCTGCGGATGATCTACGGGCCGGAATATACGCGCCCAAGCAACCTCATCCGTCTGCTGGAACGCGCCCTCAAAGGCAAGCGCACCCGCGCCCTACAGGAGTTCCGTCTGGGCTTGGAGGGGCTGGAGCGACTAGCGGCAGGTGACCGTTACGACAACTACCACCCCTACGCTCTGGGTGTATTGGCGCTGGAGCAGGGGAGAATGGACGCACGACTGTAACTTTATTGGCTGCCGGCAGAAACCACTGGAAAGCGCGAGTATTCGCCGGGTTTTTATGGGAGATGAAAGGCTGCCATTGTGCCACCTGCTTTCAGACTGACTGAGCCTCCATCACCCTGAAGCGACTATCAGAGTTGACCAGCTGGTGAGAACAGCAAGAGTCGGCGTCGTTGGTTGAAAGGTGGTCTCCGTACGGTACATGCCGACGCTTCAGTGCCATCAGACCTTCCTCTTAAGAGAGGAGTAGGCGGGCTATAGATAGGGATAATGCGCCTGCGCTCAGTTCCGTTGACGTCGCCGCAGCCGCACCGCTGAGATGCCTCTGAAGCCTGCTGCGTCACCTCTCCCCTTCCAGCCCCAGGTGCGGATACCGGTATCCGCACCTGGGACCCTTCACCCATAATGGAGTCATGAGCCATCAGACCAGAGTGATCATGCTGTTCATCCACGCGGGTGGGGCAGGGAAAACCAGTACCACCCGCGACCTGGGGTATGAGCTGGCAAGGCGTGGCAAACGGGTCCTTCTGATTGATCTCGACCCCCAGGCTAACCTCACCAGCTGGCTAGGAAAATACGAAATCACACCGGAGCAGACCGTGCAGGCCGCTCTGGCGGACTATTCGCCGTTGCCTGAGCCGCTGGAAGCTTACGGCATGCATCTGATCCCCAGTCACCTCTCACTGGCCCGGACCGAGGGACAGCTGGGTGGAATGACCAACCCCGAGGGCCGTCTCAAGGTGGCCATCGACGCCGTGCGTGCGAGTGGCCGCTACGACTACATTCTGCTGGACGCTCCTCCGAGTCTCGGGAAGATGACGGCCAATGCGGCCAACGCCGCGGACTGGGTCATCGTGCCCCTGCCTCCCACACTCAAAGGTCTGGATGCGCTGCCTGGGGTCCAGGAGATGATCGGGGAATACAGCCGGACCAATCCCGGTTTGAAAGTGGCGATGTATCTGGTGACCCACATGAACCAGACCAAGGCGTCGCGGGAAGTCATGGAGGTGTATCAGGAGATGCTGGGGGATCAGCTCACCGGTCCGATGGTGCTGCGGCCAGCCATCTACGCCAATTGCCAGAACGCTGGGCGGCCGATTGATGGCAGTTCTAAGGACGAAGCCGACGCGCGCGCTGAGATCATTCAGGCTACCGACGCTTTGCTGCAGCGGGTAGGTGACGCATGACCAGAAACAGTGCCCTGGCAGCCGCCCGTGCCCGCGCCCAGCAGGCGACGGACAGCATCCGCGAATCGGAGCGCAGGAACCGGCCCGTCCGCTACATCCCACTGGAGCAGATTGAGCCGTCACCTTATCAGGCCCGCCGTGACTTCCAGGCCATTGACGAACTCGCGGCTGACATCCAGGCCAATGGAGTACTTCAACCGGTGGTGGTCCGGCAGCTGGGGGAACAGCAGTTTCAGCTGGTGGCGGGAGAACGACGCCTGCGCGCCAGTCAGGTGGCAGGGGAGACCACGATCCCGGCGATGATTCACGAACTGACGGACCGGCAGGCCCGGATCTACGGGTTGCAGGAGAATCTCCAGCGGGAAGACCTCAATGCCTATGAGGTGGCGAGGGCTGTCCTCGATCTGACGGCCCTGGAGCTGGGACGAGATGCGGAAGAAGTCCAAAAGGAGTTGGGAGCCAATCATCCGCCGGAGGAGACCTTGCGGGTGCTGTCCGGTGCCCTGGGCCTGGTCAACAAGGAACTGACCTATCAGAGCTACAAGCGGAACTACTTGGCGCTGCTCCGGTTGCCGCAGGCACTGGTGACGGCCATCGAGCAGGGCGCTTCCTACTCTGCAGTTCTTGCCCTCAGGGCCGCCACTCCAGAGCAGCAGCGAGACTGGCTGCCTAAAGTTGTCTCTGGCGAGTGGAGCCGCAGGCAGGTGCAGCAGGCCATTCGGGAAGCGAAGAGTTCGCAGGCCGGCAGGGGAGAGCAGAAGCCTGATCTGGTCCGGCAATGGTCGCACCTCAGCGGAAGGGTAGACCCTGAAAGGCTGATGGCTTTGGATACCCGGAAGCAGGAGAAAGCAAGTCGGCTGCTCGCCGAGCTGGCCAAGCTTGTGGAAGAAAATTGATTCCCGAGGATGGGTGGCCATCTGGTTTCCGGTATATGGCCTCCGTGATCTCCGAGCCTCCTTCAAGTGGGATTACGCCTGGTGTGCCGCTCGTCTCTGCGTCTGGTGCTTGACATCTGGCCTACAGATGACGGCGAGGCAAGGTCACACACATCGCTGCCCAGACAAACTCCGGATGAGTTTGCCCGTTTGGAGTAGGCGGGCTGAGTGAAGCTGAGGTTCGTGAAACGACTGGTGCCGTTTTTGAGGCACCCTCGCAACGGCGTGCCATCCTTCAACCCAGAGTACTCCCTGGTAATCCCACAGAGTGACGCGACCGGGTGACCTGCCCCTCCAAGCTAAGGACATGTCACCCACCTTGCCTCTACAAACACAGGCCCTCAGTAAAAGCTACGCGGGCAGGGCTGTCGTCAGGAATGTGAACCTGCAAGTCCCGCCCGGCTCGCTGTACGGCCTACTGGGGCCAAACGGCGCGGGCAAGACGACCACGCTGCGCTGCCTGCTGGCCCTGTCGCGTCCCACCTCCGGCGCGTGCCTGATCGACGGCCAGGACGCCCGACAGCCCACCGCACGCCGCCAGGTGGCGGGCATGATCGACTCGCCTGCCTTCTATCCCAACCTGACGGCCCGCGAGAACCTGCAAGTTGCCAGCGGCCTGCGTGGGGCCAGCACCGCCGACCACGCCGAGCTGCTGGAACTGGTGCGCCTGAGCGACGCCGCCCGCCGCCCCGCCCGCACCTACTCGCTGGGCATGAAACAGCGCCTGGGCATCGCCATGACGCTGGTGGGCAACCCCCGTAGCCTGATTCTGGACGAACCGCAAAATGGCCTTGACCCACAGGGCATGGAGGAAATGCGTGGCCTACTGGTCCGGCTGCGGGAGCGCGGGCATACGGTGGTGGTATCAAGTCACCTGCTGGGCGAGGTGGGGCGGTTCGCCACTCATCTGGGCGTGATGCGAGGCGGACAACTGGTATTCCAGGGTAGCCTGGAAGAGTTTCGCGCTGGGGCCGGGGAGCGGCTGGAAGTGGTCTGTGATCGGGCGCAGGAGGCTGAAAAAGTGCTGACAGAGGCCGGGTTCACCCTCACCCGCCTGGGCGACACCCTGCATCTCCCACCAGCCGCCGACCAGGCCCGCGTGGCCCGCGCCCTGCTGGCCGCTGGCCTGAACTGGCAGAGCCTGACCCGCAGTGGGGGACGCCTCGAAGACCGGTACTTCGCACTGACGGGGGTCCAGGCATGAGGCTGCTGAAACTGGAGTTCCTGAAGCTGCGGCGCACGTTGGTCTGGCCAGTAGCACTGAGCCTTCCACTTGTTCCGGCAGTGATGAACACGGTGATTCACCACTCAGAGCGTTTCCAGAAGGCGGAGTGGGCCGACGTTCTGCAAAATGGTCTGAACACCTGGCACCTGATGCTGATGCCGCTGGTGCTGAGTCTACTCGTGGCGTGGGTGCTGGGGTCGGAACACAGCGGCGGAGGCTGGCGGCTGAATTTCGCCGCGCCGCGGCCACGGAGAAGCGTCCCGTACGCCAAGATGGTGCTGTTGCTGTTTCTGAGTCTCGTCATGGCCACTCTAATGCTGCTGAGCGTCGGCCTCAGCGCCCTTAGTCTGCCGTCTCTCACGGGCTCGCCGGACTGGGCGGCGTTCGTATGGGGGGGATTGCGCGGCTGGGTGGGGAGCGTGGAGCTTTTGCTCGTGCTGTTTCTTACCGCGCTACGCTTTCCCAGCTTTCTTGCGCCCATCGGTCTGGGCATGGCGGGGATGGTGGTTGGCTTTATGGGCATCAATTCCGATAGCTTCGGCCCCTGGTGGCCCTGGACCTTTCCCACGCTGCTGTCGTTGCCGGGCCAGGATGGAAAAGACCTCCAGTTCCCGGGTGCGGTGAGTGTGGTGGTGGCCCTTGCTTGTTGGGCCCTGAGTCTGCAGCATGTGCGGAGGCAAGATGCTTAAGCTGCTGCAGCTAGAGGTTCTGAAACTGCGCCGTACACTGGTCTGGCCAGCCGTACTGGGCCTTCCGCTTGTGCCGGCTGCTGTCAATCTGGGTTGGTTTACCGCCACAGGGTTTCGTGGGAGAGATTGGGCAGAGCCTCTGGGCAATGCGCAGGTGACATGGTTTCTACTGCTGGAACCGCTGGTGCTGGGCCTGCTCGCCGCACAGTTGACCGGGCTGGAAGGGTACAGCGGCGGTTGGCGGCTGATATTCGCTGCACCGCGTCCTCGCCATGAAGGGCTGCTTCCGCTGGGGTTGCTCCTGCTGGGGTTATCCCTGCTAATGATGGTCATTATGGGAGGCATGACGGCCCTGAGCAGTGCCCTGCTTCCACTTTCCGGCACGCCGAACTGGACACAGTTCGCGTGTGACCTGGGACGCGGCTGGCTGGCGTCGCTGGGGCTGCTCGGCCTGAGCATGTGGGCGGCGCTGCGTTTCTCCAACTTTCTGGTGCCTCTGGGCCTAGGGGCCGCTGAAATCCTGCTTGCCTTCGCAGGGCTGAGCCAGCCGCTCCTGTCTCCCTGGTGGCCCTGGTCGCTGCCGATTCTGGCTGCGCAGCCGCCGGACGGTGGGTCAGCGCTGAGGCTCCTCCTCATATCGGTGGGACTGGGGGTGGCGTTTGCCCTACTCACTGTAAGGGAGGCCGAGCGCCGTGAAGTTTGAACACTGGTGGCACGAATGGTATGCCGAGCGTCCCACCGCCCGCGCCGCCGTACTGTTCAGCGGGCTGAACCTGCTGCCCATCCTGCTGTTTACCCTGGTGTTTCCCCCACTGCGGCTGGACATGCAAACGCTGCCGGTGACCGACCCCGCCGAAATCACGGTGCGGTTGCTGGCCGCGGCGTTGGCGTTTTCCCTCATCGTCTGGGCTTTGCGGCCCGGTCAACGTGCGGGGCAGGAGTTATGGGCGCTGGGGGGCGCGGCCCTCGCCCTGACCGCGTTTTACGCCCAGTTCTACCCGCTCTCTTTGCTGCTGGCCGTTCTACCGCTCCTGCTGCGTGTCTGGCTGAGCTTTCGGCGCACACTGCTGGTGTCGCTGTTGGTCAGTGTGCCCGTTACAGCACTGGATGCGTTTCTCAACCACTTCGTCAACGCCCACGCCGCGCCCGACTGGGGCCGCTGGCTGGCGCTGCTTCCGTGGTGGCTGGGCTTTGCGCTGGTGGTCAACTTCTACACGCTCACCGCCTTTGAATTCGCCTACCGGGAGGCGCTGCTGCGGCGCAACCTGGCAGCGCTGTCAGAAGCCCATCTTGAGTTTGCCAGCCTCTCCGAACGGGCGCGGATTTCGCGGGAGCTGCACGACACGTTGGGCCACCACCTGATGACGGCGCGGCTCAATTTGCAGGTGCTGGCACGGCAGGACTTGTCGCCGGGAGCAAGGGCAACCCTGTCCACCCTGGAAGAGAGCAACGCCGCCGCCGTGAGTGACCTGCGCAGCGCAGTGCGGCTGCTACGGCCTCTCAGTGGCGAAAGAAATCTGGTGGACGCAGTGGACAAACTGCTGGAACGGCCTGGCGTGACATTCGCTGTTCAGGGTCAGGAACTCCCCCTGAATGAGGCCCAGCGCCTGACCCTCTACCGCGCCGCGCAGGAGAGCCTGTCCAACGCACTGAAACACGCACCAGGGCATCTGCTGACGCTGAACTTGCACTTTGATGAGGATGGCGTACGCCTGGAAGCCATCAATACTGCTGGGCCAGCCCTGGGTGATCCCGCCGGTCTGGGGCTGGCCGGACTGCGTGAGCGCGTTACGGAGCTGGGCGGCACCTTCAGTGCTGGGCGTGAGGGCGGGTGCTTCCGACTGAGTCTGCATCTTCCGGTGCAACCATGATTCGCGTACTGCTGGTAGACGACCAGCCGCTGGTGCGGGCGGGGCTGCGCTCCCTGCTGGCGTACGAGAAGGACATGGCCGTGGTAGGCGAGGCGGCGAGCGGCCTGGATTGCCTGCATTGGTTGAAAGAGAATAGGGCTGACGCGGTGCTGCTGGACATCCGCATGCCGGGGATGTCGGGCATAGAGGTCTGCCGGGCCCTGGCGGGCCACCGCACGCCGGGCCTGATTCTGCTCACCACCTTTGACGACGAGCGCGACATCTCGGCCGGGCTGGCGGCTGGGGCGCGAGGTTTTCTGCTCAAGGACGCCGACGCTGCTGAGATTGCGCAGGCAGTGCGCCGGGTAGCGGCGAGGGAAAGGTATATTCAGCCGCTGGTCTCGGAAACCCTATCGGCCGTGATATCCGGAATGACACCTATGACTCTGGAAGCCCATCCCGCTGAAGCCCTGACGCCCCGCGAGGCCGAAGTGCTGGCCCTTATCGCCCGTGGCATGGGCAACAAGCGCATTGCGCTGGCACTGGGGATTAGCGAGAACACAGTAAAAGTACATGTGGCACGAATATTACATAAGCTAGGCGCGGCCGATCGGCTGGAGGCTGTCAAGGTGGCGAGGCACAAGGACTGGCTGAGAAGCCATTGATCAACGCTCAGCTGCCTCCTGCTGCCGTAAATGCCTGCTGGAAGCCGCATCGTCAACGTCGCATCATTGGGCCAGCAAGGACTCGACCTGAACGATCTGAATCAGCTCCGGAGCTTTGATGGCATTCAGGCGTACTGCCGTAGCAAGGCTGCTTTGCTCATGGTCACCCTGGAGCTGAGTGAGATGGTCGCTGCCCGGCACGTTCCCGTCGACGCCGTTCACCCGGACCAACTGATGCCTACCACGACTGATCGTCCTGGTCAGTCTGGTGATGGGCCTTCGGGGCATCCTTGATACCCAGGCAAAGGCTGGAATCACCGAGGTGACGCACCTGTTCACGCCGACCTTATAGCGTCAGGAGGAAAAATCGACTCGAGTGCGGTACAGAGTATCCCTGGTGTCGTACTGGTTGCCCCGGAGACGGGAGTCCCCCTCAATGTCAGTCAAATGCCTGCTCCCACTGGCCCGGCCCGTGAAGCCCGCTCTACAAGGTCGAACTCGATACTCCTTCGCTGGAGACATTGCGCCAGGGTCAGGCCACCGATACCAGCACCGACAATCAGAATGCGTGGCGTCATGGCTGATGGACCTTTGCCTGCCAGGCGAATTGCGCCGCCAGATGAGCCTCCATCTCCCCGAAAGTCAATGTCCCGCAAAACCAGCTTTGCAATCCAGCCTGATGGTAGTGGTACGGAAAATCCTTCAGGCTACGTTCGAAGATTCCGTAGCTTTAAGCAGTTTAACCCAG
>NZ_BNAL01000041.1 GCF_014653275.1 Deinococcus piscis | reverse complement strand
CGCGAGTTCGAATCTCGTCTCCCGCTCCAAACATCAACGCCCCTCCCTTAGACATGGAGGGGCGTTTCTTTTAGCTGAGTGATACTTGCTGCAGCTCACCCCTTCTTGTCGGGGATATCCGCAACAACGTAATCTGCTGCTTCAAAGTGAGCTTCGGGAAACTGTGGATTCATTTCCTCAAGCGTATGGACCAGAATCTGGCTGATGAGATAATCCCGTAGCCACTTGCGGTCCGCTGGAATCACGTACCAAGGCGCGTGTTTGCGGCTGGTGGTGAAGGCATCTTCGTAGGCTGCTGTGTATTCGTGCCAGAGCGCCCGGTCCTTTAGGTCATCGGGGTTGAACTTCCAATGCTTGGCTGGATCATTGAGACGGTCCTCCATCCGTAATTTTTGTTCCTCGGGACTGAGGTGCAGGTAGAACTTGACAATGCGGGTGCCGGCGTCGGCCAGCAGCTGCTCGAAGTTGATGATATGCATCAGATTCTGCTTGGCCTGCTCGTCGTCAATAAGGCCGTGCACCCGCGTCACCAAGACGTCCTCATAGTGGCTGCGGTTGAATACGGCAATCATCCCATGTGCAGGCACTTGCTGATGAATCCGCCAAAGGAAGTCATGCTCAAGCTCTAGCGCTGTAGGTGCTTTGAAGTTGGCGACGTGGACTCCGTTGGGATTAAAAGCCCCCATCACGCGTTTTACGGTGCTGTCCTTGCCTGCGCCGTCACGTGCCTGAAGGACGATCAGCAGCGATTGCTGGCCCCCGGCATAGAGTTTTTCCTGCAAATCGCTGAGTTGCTGCTGGAGGCCTTCAGTGGCCTGCTGGATTTTTTCCTTGTCCAGCGGTTTGTTAGAGAGCAGATCGTCAGTGGGGTAACTGTCCAAGCTCACCTTTTTGCCATAGGGAACTCGGAGCTGCTGTAGCGCTTTGATCATGGTGCCAGCTTAGCGGGTGCGGCATCTGCCAGATGCACACACCTAGACGGCCCGGAAGACCCGCCCGGCCAGCAAACCCACCAGTGCCGCTCCAGCTGCGGCCATTCCGAGGGCAAGGCGCAGCCCCAGGGTGTCGGACAGGAAGCCGATAGCCGGCGGTCCGAGGAGAAATCCGGCATATCCAATCGTCGCAACAGTAGCAATGCCACGCCCTGCCAGGGCATGTCCAGCCACCGAGTACATCACAGGGACCACATTGCTGAGGCCCAAGCCTGACAGAGCGAAACCAAGCGTGGAGGCCACTGGGTGCGGCCAGAGCAGGGCCAGGGCCAGCCCAGCCGCTGCCAAAAGCGCCCCTCCGCGTACGGCTCTGAGGTCGCCCGACCAGGCTCGGAAGCGGTCTCCGAACCAGCGTCCCAGGGCCATAGCGCCCACAAAGGCCCCATAGCCCCAGGCCACTTCGCCTGCCTGAACCCCCAACACATCGCGGTAGTAGATGGCGGCCCAGTCGTAATTGGCTCCTTCGGTCAACATGCCCAGAAAACACAGGCTGCCCAGCACCAAGGCTGTGCGCGGGACTGGAGAACCCTGAGGGGTGTCTGCGTGTGGGCCGGGAGTTTGCGCGGCATCTGGCAGCAGTCGGTTCCAGGCCCAGGCGGCCAGCAGCAGCATGGCAGCCGTTACACTGCCCACATGCCACAGCGGCGGCACTCGGCCCACCAGCAGGCCACCTGCCAGCGCTCCGCCCAGGCCGCCCAAGCTGTAAAAAGCGTGGAGGCGGCTCATCAGTGGGCGTCCGGCGGCTTTTTCTACCGTCACGCCCTGAGCGCTGAGGGCCACATCCAGCACGCCGTTGCACAGCCCCAGGATGCCGAAAGCCAGGATAAGAAGCGGCAGTGAAGTGCTGAAAAAAGGGAGGAGCAGGGCACTGAACGTGAGTGCGGCCCCCAGGCGGGTGAGGTGATGGCTGCCCCAGCGTTCGGCCCAGCCGCCGGTCAGGGGCATGGTCAGCAGACTTCCCACACTGACTGCCAGCAGGGCGAGGCCCACCTGGGTATCGGAAAGCCCCAGCGTTTCCCGCAGGCTGGGAAGATTGAGGCCCAGCGTGGCAAATAGAAGGCCATAGCTGAAAAAGAGAGCACTGACCGCCCACTGGGCAGACCGGGACGCGGGCCGGGGAAAAGCAGAGGAAGCGGCGGACATGACCTCGTCAGCCTAACCTTTGTGGAATGGGTATTGCCCTGAAGCGTGCTGAGGTGGCGTAGCTTGGAAGGCATGACGATTCTGGTTACAGGCGGCGCAGGATACATTGGTTCACATACGGTGCGGGCGCTTCTCCGTGCCGGGCATGAAGTGGCGGTCTTTGACAATCTCAGCAGTGGGCATGCGGCGGCGCTGCCTCACGGCGTGCGGCTGTTTCAGGCCGACCTGCTGAACCCAGACGCAATTATGCAGGCGCTGGCCGAAACCCAGGCAGAAGCCATCATTCACTTTGCGGCGCGGATTGAGGTGGGCGAGAGTATGCGTGAGCCGCTGGGCTACTACCGCAACAATGTGCTGGGCAGCCTCAACCTGCTGCAAGCCATGCAGGACACTGGGCGGCGGATACCGCTGGTCTTTTCCAGTACAGCGGCGGTGTACGGCACCACCGACGCGGTGCCGATTCCAGAAAGTGCCCCACTGCGCCCGGAAAGCGTGTACGGCGAAACCAAGTTGATGACCGAGCAGATGATCCGCGCCGCGCACGCCGCGCACGGTCAGCCCTACACGGTTCTGCGGTATTTCAATGTCTGCGGCGCTGCCCCTGAGGCCGATATTGGGGAGGCGCACGCCAGCCAGACCCACCTGATTGAGCTGGCCTGTATGACGGCGCTGGGCAAGCGCGCCAAGATGATGGTGTTCGGAGACGATTACCCCACCCCCGACGGCACCTGTCTGCGTGACTACATCCACGTACAAGATTTGGCCGACGCGCATGTGCTGGCGCTGGGGGCACTGCTGAGTGGCCGCTTTGATGCTGCCACCTACAACGTGGGCTTGGGCCAGGGCTTTAGCGTGCGTGAGGTGCTCGATACCGTAGATCAAGTGGTTGGCGTGCGGCTGCCCCGTGAAGTGGCCGGGCGCCGTCCCGGTGACCCGCCCCGTTTGGTGGCTGACGCCGCCCGCATCCGCGAGGAGCTGGGCTTTGCCCCACAGTTCCCGGAGCTGCGCCAGATGGTCGAGACGGCCTGGGCCTGGCACCGCACGCATCCCAACGGCTTTGAGTTTTAAGGTTCTGCCTGGCTGCTGGGCAAAGCGTCCCAGACCATGCGGGTTTCTGTGAGGCCGCCTTCTACCTTCTGTCCTGCTTCCCGTGCTCCCTGCGCTGCATACCACTGCCGAGTGGGGTTGCTGCTGAGCACCCACAGAGCGAGGGTATGGCTGCCCTTCACCTGAACCTGGTTCATGACGGCGTGAAGGAGTGCCCTGCCGATGCCCTGGCCCTGCACCCGTCTGAGGCTGTAGAGGGTGGTCAGTTCGTGGGCGTAGCCGGGGTGGTCCCGCGCAGGACCGACTGAGGCAAAGGCCACCACCTCGCCCCCCTGCGCGGCCACGAACACATCCTGCTCCTCTCCCCGAAGGGCGGCCCGCCAGCTTTCCTTGCGGCGCTCATAGGCTTGGCTGTTCGTGGCCTGTTCCAGAGAGACTTCAGGAATCAGGCCGCTGTATGTCTCGCGCCAACTCTGCGTATGTACCCGCGCTATGGCTGCGGCGTCACCCTGAGTAGCGCGGCGAACAAGAAAAGGGGCCATGCGTCAGCTTATCGCTGCACATGACCTCCTGGGCGTCGCTGCCGGTTGTTGGGTGCGCTTTATTTCTCTAGCGCCCGCAGCTTCTCGTAGAGGTCGCGCTGCTCGGCGCTGAGATCCTTGGGCACCGTGACGTTGAGCCGCACGTAGAGGTCACCCCGCCCGCCCGTTTTCTTGGGCCAGCCCTGACCCTTGAGGCGCATGCGGCGGCCACCG
The DNA here is from genome assembly GCF_014653275.1 of Deinococcus piscis. Classification (GTDB taxonomy): domain Bacteria; phylum Deinococcota; class Deinococci; order Deinococcales; family Deinococcaceae; genus Deinococcus; species Deinococcus piscis. The sequence goes on along the minus strand of NZ_BNAL01000041.1, from coordinate 11,601 downwards.
CTGCTGCCTGCGGGCACGTTCAGCTGGCCGCTGCCAGTGATGGTCTGTACCCTCACCTCGCCGCCCAGGGCCGCCAGTGGCGCGGGCACGTCCACGCTGGTGGTGAGATCGTCGCCGTCCAGGTCAAAGCGGGCATCTTCCAGTACCCGGATGGTCAGCAGCACGTCGCCGCCGCCGGGGCCCTGACCGGCCAGCCGCAGGCGTGCGCCGTCGCGGGTGCCCGCGGGAACACGCAGGCTCAGACGGCGGCCATCCACATTGATGATTTCGTCGGAACCCTCAAAGGCTTCACGCAGCGAGACTTGCAGCTCGCCTTCTACATTCTGCACAAAGCGCCGGCCACCGCCCTGAGGGGCTGTGCCCATGCCGCCCAGGCCGCCGAACAGGTCTTCCAGGTCAATCGGGCGACCATCCGGCGAGGTGAACCCGCCCCGGCCTCCCATGCCGCCGGCCCGGCCACCGAACATGTCCTGAAAAAAGTCGCTGAACTGGCTGGGGTCGAACCCGCTGAAGTCGCCGCCCTGAAAGCCGCCGCCAGGGTAGCCGCCTGGCGGGACTTGCCCGGTATGTCCGAACTGGTCGTAGGCTTGGCGCTTCTCGGGGTCACTGAGAACCGCATAGGCCTCGCCAATTTCCTTAAAGCGCTCGGCGGCTGTCTCGTCGCCGGCGTTTTTGTCGGGATGGTACTTCTTGGCGAGCTTGCGGTAGGCCGATTTGATATCCGAATCCGAAGCGCTGCGGCTGACCCCCAGCACCTCGTAGTAGTCCTTGTAAGCCATATGACCTCCCTGTGGTCGGTGTCTATGAGGCTAAAGCTTGTGGATGAAGGCTTTCAGGCCGTACGCCTGAGCAATGTCCAGTGCCGTGTGGCCGCGTGAGTCGGTGCGCTGCGGGTCGGCTCTATGAGCCAGCAGCAGGTCTAGCAGCTCGGTGCTGGGGGCACGGGATTTGGTTTTGTAAGCTTGCCCTTCCACGTCTACCGTATGCAGCAGGGGCAGCCAGAAGCGTGAATCATGTACATCTGCGCCGCGCCGCAGCAATTCGCGGACAAAGGCCGCCGGGGCTGAGCCCTCAATGGCCTGATTCAGCAGGGGGAACGGCTCCGAGTCGGGCCAGAAATTAACGTCCTGAATGGCGCTCAGCAGCTCCAGTAAGGCTTCTGTCCGCGTACCGTGCCGCAGTGCCCAGGCCAGTGCCTGCTGCGCCTTGGTCTGGCTAACGCTGCCTGGGTTCAGGGGTTCGCCGCGCTTAAGGGCGTCTATCAGCGGGTTGCTGTCTTCCCGCTGGACCAGCTGAACATACTCGCTTTCCACCTGTTCCCGCGCCCAACCCTCGCGGCGCAGCAGTTTGAGGCTGCTGCTGAGGCTAGGATTGCTCTGAAAACACTTGACCGGAACCCGCTCGGCCAGCCCTGCCCAGCCGTATTCGGCATGCAGATGCTGGACGATGTGCTTGAGGGTCACGCCATGCAGAGGGTCATGGCTCATGTTTGCCCTCCTTGCAACTGCTTCAGCCTGTGCATATTGCGCCAGATCAAAAGGAGGAACAGCGCAAAGCACACGGCGCACAGCAGAGCCAGCCAGGGATGCCCAGCGCCAAAGGCGTCACGCATTCCCTGAACAGCCAGCCCACCACCTGCGCCGTACAGCCCAGCTAGCAGTAAGGCGGTAGACCGTTTACTCATGCGGCGCCCTCATTTGCCCAGCCCTCAGCTCTTTTGACCTACGGCCACGCGGGCGGGACGTACCGAGCGCTCACCCATCTTGAAGCCGAGTTCATAGGTCTGCACGATCTTGCCGTCCTCACCTTCAACCACCTGAATGGCCTCGTGGTAAGCAGGGTCAAAGGCTTCACCTTCTTGACCAGTGGGTTCCAGGCCCAGGCTGGCGAAGATGCTCAGCACTTTGCTCTGGACCGCCTGCATGCCGGGAATCAGCTTGGTGGGGTCTTCGGTGCCCATGCTCAGGGCGCGGGAAATGTCGTCATACACCGGCATCAGGGCCTCAGCGGCCTTGCTCACGCCTTTGCTCTGGGCTTCGGCGGTCTCGGCAGCGGTGCGGGTGCGGTAGCCCTCAAAGTCCGCGGCCAGGCGGCCCAGGCGGGTCTTGAGATCGGCGTTTTCCTGCTCTAGCTCGTCGGCCCGCTGGCCTTTTTGCAGCTGACCCATCATTTCCTGCACCTGGGCCATCATGTTCTCGTCCATTTCGGGGAAGCCTTCAGGCATCTCGAAATCTTCGGGGAAGTCGTCGGGCAGGTCACTGGTGCGCCCCTTGAGGCTGCTGTCCGCAGCTTGTCCCTCAAACTGGATGTTTTCGGGCTGTGCGCTCTGGTCCTGTGGTTGCTTGTCCTGGCGGGTGTCGTCGGTCATGTCGGTCTCCTTTTTCTTGCCGAAAGGATTGGAAAAATTGGAAAACATACTTTCAGCATAGGTGCTCAGAGGGTGTGAAAAGGGGAGGGCGGGCCGGTCAGCCACTGCCCTCCCACGTTTATACGTGCTGCGCTCTATTACGTAACATTCCGCAAAGAGCGCTCCATGTTCCTACATACCGCACAGCACGTATTTGTTGCTACTCCCTTTGGTCGGGCTGAATCGTTTTTCACTTAAAACGATTCAGCCGCAATCGGTCTTACTTGTTGTCGTCGGCGGGCGTGAAGTCGGCGTCGATCACGTCGTCGTCATGGCCCTGGGCGGCTCCGGGCTGGCTGGCGTCAGCCTGAGCGCCAGCAGCGGCGCTGTTCTGGGTCATGAAGTTCCGCAGCTCTTCTTCCAGGCGGCCCTGAACTTCGGCAATCCGTGCGTCGTCGTCGCTGTTCACGGCCTGCTCGGCTTCATCAGCCACAGCCTTGAGCTTGTCCTTGGCGTCCTGGGGAGCGCCCTCGTTCTCGTCAATCTGTTGCAGGGCCTGCACACGCATCTGGTCCAGAGCGTTGCGCTTCTCAACGCGCTCCTTGCGGGCCTTGTCGGCTTCGGCGTTCTGCTCGGCTTCCTGCACCATGCGCTCCACATCGCTCTTGTCCAGCGTGGTGGTGTTCTCGATGGTGATGCTGGATTCCTTGCCGGTGGTCTTTTCCTTGGCGGTCACGTTCAGGATACCGTTGGCGTCAATGTCGAAGGTCACTTCAATCTGAGCCTGACCGGCGCGCATGGGGGGGATGCCCTCCAGCTTGAAGCGGCCCAGGGACTTGTTGTCGGCGGCCATGGGCCGCTCACCTTGCAGCACGTTGATTTCCACGCCCGGCTGGTTGTTCTCGGCGGTGGTGTAAATCTCGGTCTTCTTGGCGGGGACGGCGGTGTTGCGGGTGATCATCGGGGCAATCATGCCGCCCTTGACTTCCACGCCCAGGGTCAGCGGGGTCACGTCCACCAGCACGATGTCGCCCAGGTTGGAGTCGCCCTGGATGATGCCCGCCTGCACGGCAGCGCCGAGGGCCACAGCTTCGTCGGGGTTCACCGACTCGTTGGGCTCCTTGCCGGTCAGGTCCTTGACGATGCGCTTGACGGCGGGGATGCGGGTGCTGCCGCCCACCAGAATCACTTCGTTCAGGTCGCTGGCGCTCAGGCCCGCGTCACGCATGGCCTGCTCAACCGGCTGACGCACGCGCTTGAGCAAGTCGGCCGTCAGTTCCTCGAACTTGGCGCGGCTCAGGGTGCGCTCCAGGTGCAGCGGGGTGCGGGTTTCGGGGTCAAAGGTGATAAAGGGCAGCGAGATAGAGGTCTCAGAGGCGTTGGACAGCTCAATCTTGGCCTTTTCGGCGGCTTCGATCAGGCGCTGTAGGGCCTGCTTGTCCTTGCGGAGGTCGAAGTTGTGTTCTTTGTTGAACTCCTCGGCCAGCCAGTCCACGATGCGCTGGTCAAAGTCGGCGCCGCCCAGAGAGGTATCGCCGGAGGTGGATTTCACTTCAAACACGCCGTCGCCCAGCTCCAGGATGGTCACGTCGAAGGTGCCGCCACCCAGGTCAAACACCAGAATCGTTTCGTCGCCTTTGCGCTCCAGGCCGTAGGCCAGCGCAGCAGCGGTGGGTTCGTTGATCACGCGCAGCACGTTCAGGCCTGCGATTTCACCGGCCTGCTTGGTGGCTTCACGCTGCGAGTTGTCGAAGTAGGCGGGCACGGTAATCACCGCGTCAGTGATTTTCTGACCCAGCTTGGCAGAGGCGTCGCTCACCAGCTTGCGCAGCACTTCGGCGCTGACCTGCTCGGGGGCGTAGTCCTTGCCGTCCACCTCAATCCGCACGGAACCGCCGGGGCCTTCTTTGACAGTAAAGGGGCTGCGGGCGGCGTCGTCCTTGACCTCATCCCAGCGGCGGCCAATGAAGCGCTTCACTTCAAACAGCGTGGCCTGCGGGTTCAGCGCAGCCTGACGGCGGGCAATCTGGCCCACCAGGCGCTCGTCGCCCTTGTAGGCCACGACGGAAGGGGTGGTGCGGTTGCCTTCGGCGTTCACGATCACTTCGGGGCGGCCACCTTCCATCACGGCGATGACGGAGTTGGTCGTACCCAGGTCAATTCCTACTGCTTTAGCCATATTGATTCTCCTTATGGGGTTGAGGTCGGTCTAGGCTGGGTTTCAGCCTGTGGCCGAATCAGCCTTGTTGATGCTCCATCTAGCATAGAGGCACATTTCTATAGTGTCAATAGACTTGAGTGTAATGCACTCATATCTGAGATTGAGCCAGCATTCATTCGGGAGGGCATGGCGGGCAGGGAGTTCACAGTCTGGTTGGCCTACAGCGCCGTACACTGACGTATGAACGCAGGCTGGCTGAGGCGCTGGTGGAAGTGGCTGGTGGGCGGAGTTGCTCTCGCAGCTTTGCTGGGCCTGACGCTGCTCTCGCCGGGGCCCAAAGAGATGCCGCTGAGTGAGTTCACAGCTCAGCTGGACGGGCGGCGGGTCGAAACTGCCGTGCTCCGCCCGGACGGCGACACCCTGGAACTTCATGGCCTGCTGGTGGGTGGAAAGCCTTACCAGACCCGGACCCTCCCCGGTGATCCTGCGCTGACCTTCAGCGAATTGCAGCGGCGCGGGGTCAAAGTGGCTTACCGCCCGCCTTCCGGCACCAGCTGGCTGACAGTGCTCAGCTGGATGCTGTCGCTGTTGCTCATCGGGGTGCTGCTATATATGCTGTTTCGCTCGCGGCAGATGGGAAACGGGGACCCAGCAGCTCAGGCTTTTGGCAAAAGCCGGGCCAGTGTGGTGAATATTGACCGGGTCGGAGTGACCTTTGCGGACGTGGCAGGCTGCGAAGAAGCCAAAGCCGACCTGCAAGAAGTCGTGGATTTCCTCCGCCAGCCCGACAAATACCGCGCTCTGGGCGCACGCATCCCTCACGGTCTGCTGCTTGTCGGCCCGCCTGGCTCCGGCAAGACCCTGCTTGCCAAAGCCGTCGCCGGCGAAGCCGGCGTTCCCTACTTTGCCATCTCCGGCTCCGACTTTGTGGAGATGTTCGTCGGGGTCGGTGCGGCCCGTGTCCGTGACCTGTTCGAGCAGGCCCGCAAAGCAGCCCCCTGCATCATCTTCATGGACGAGATCGATGCCGTGGGCCGCAAGCGGGGCACCGGCATGCAAGGTGGCAACGACGAACGCGAGCAGACGCTCAACCAGCTGCTGGTGGAAATGGACGGCTTCCGGGGCGAGGCAGCGGCAGAAGGACAGGACATCATCATTCTGGCGGCAACCAACCGCCCGGATGTGCTGGACGCAGCGCTGCTGCGTCCGGGCCGCTTTGACCGGCAAGTCGTAGTGGACGCGCCCGACGCGGCAGGGCGGGAGCGAATCCTGCGGATTCACTCCCGCACCAAACCGCTGGACCCCGGTGTGGACCTGGCGCTGATTGCCCGGCGCACCGCGGGGATGGTGGGGGCGGACCTGGAGAACCTGCTGAATGAAGCGGCCTTGCTGGCGGCGCGGTCAGAACGCCACCGGATTCTGATGTCGGATATTGATGAGGCGCGGGACCGGGTGCTGATGGGTCCAGAGCGGCGCAGCCTGGTGATTGAGGAAGCGGACCGCCGGATTACGGCCTACCATGAGGTGGGCCATGCCCTCGCCGCCCAGTTGCTGCCCCACGCCGACAAAGCTCACAAGCTGACGGTGGTGCCGCGTGGCCGGGCGCTGGGCGCGGCGCTCTACACGCCCGAGGACCGGCTTCATCTCAGCCGCAGTGCCATGCTGGACCAGCTGTGTGTGGCACTGGCGGGGCATGCTGCCGAGCAGGTAGCGGTAGGCGAAGTGACCACTGGAGCGGCCAACGATTTTCAGCAGGCCACGGCGCTGGCCCGGCGCATGGTCACCGAATGGGGTATGAGTGAGGTGGGGCCGCTGGCCCTGGCCGAAGAGGGCAGCACGTACCTGAGCTATGGTCCGCAGCCGAGCAGTTACAGCGACCAGACCGCCGAAGCCATTGACCGGGCCGTGACCGACTTGCTCAACAGCCAGTACCGCCGCGCCGCTGACCTGCTGACCGAGCACATTCACCTGCTGCACCGCCTGACGGACGTATTGCTGGCGCGGGAATCGCTCAGTGGCGAGGAGTTGGCGGTGGTCATGCAGGGCGGCACCTTGCCTGTGTTGGGGACAGCCCCCGCAAAGCCTCCGGGAGTTCTGCCGCAGCTCAAGCCAGAGCTGGCCTGAGGCCTCCTGGCAGCCTGCTGGGTTCGCAGAGAGCACAGTTCCTGGTCCCGGGGACGGGTTACGCTGACAGACATCCGGCTGGGCCGCCAGCGTGGGCACCGGCTTGCATAGGCACCGGCCTGCACGAGTCTTTCACTGTGTAGCTTAGCTCCCATCTCTCATTTAGAGGAGGTCCTGCATGTCTCAGACCACCATTCACACCACTGCCCTTTCCCTCGGCCCCGGTCAGCCGCCCTTGTCAGCGGTGCTGCGTGAGGAGGTCGCGCAGTTCCTATTTACCCATCTGGAGGAGTACGGCGACGATCTGCCCGATATCCAAGCTTGCCTGGACTACGCGGCTGAGCGCGGGGGTGCTGTGTTTACGGCCCGTGAGGAGGGCCGTCTTCTGGGCGCATCTATCACCAACCGGACCGGCATGAGCGGGTTTATCCCCGAGAACATCCTCGTTTATATCGCGGTGCATGGTGACAGCCGGGGCAAAGGTGTGGGCAAGGGGCTGATGGAAGCCATCACAGGCCACCTGAGCGGCTCCATCGCCCTGCATGTGGAGCCGCACAATCCCGCCCGCGCCCTGTACGAGCGCTACGGCTTTACCAACAAGTACCTTGAGATGCGCCTGACCCGCTGATGGCCTACATCACCCTCAACCGCGACAAGCTGGCCCACAATTACGCTCACCTTGAGGCGCTGTTTGCTGCCCAGGACATCGAATGGGGAGTGGTAACCAAGCTGTTTTGTGGCAACGAGCTGTTTATTAACGAGGTGCTGCGTTTGGGCGTGCGCGAGGTGCTGGATTCCCGCATCAGTAACTTGCGCGTGATCAAGGAGCTGTGCCCCGAAGCGCAGACGGTGTATATCAAGCCGCCCGCCTGGGACTATGTGGAAGACCTGGTGCGCTGGGCCGACGTGTCGTTCAACACCGAACTGGAAACGCTGCGCCGCATCTCCGAAGAAGCCGTGCGCCAGGGCCGGGTCCACAAAGTCATCATCATGATTGAGATGGGCGACCTGCGCGAAGGCGTGATGCGTGAAGACCTTGACCAGCTGTATGCGCAGGTGTTCGGCCTGCCGGGGACAGAGGTGATTGGTGTAGGCACCAACCTGAACTGCCTGAATGGGGTCATGCCCAGCGAAGACAAGCTGATTCAGCTGGGGCTGTACCGCACCATTTTGGAGCTCAAGCACGGGGTCAAGATTCCGTGGGTGAGTGCCGGCACCACCGTGACCTTGCCGCTGCTGAAGCGGGGGCAGTTGCCCGCCAGCGTGAACCACTTCCGGGTGGGCGAGGCGCTCTATTTCGGGGCCGATCTGTTCGAGGAACGGACCTTCGAGGACATGCATGACGATGTCTTGGAACTGCACGCGCAGGTGATTGAGCTGTCCCAAAAGCCGATGAATCCCTCTGGGCCGCTGGGCAAGAATCCTTTTGGGGTCAGTGCGCAGAATGACTATGAAGAGGGTGCGACAGCTCACCGCGCCATCTTGGACGTGGGGTACTTGGACGTTTCACCGCAGTACCTGATTCTGGAGGACGAGGCCCTGGGCGTGCTGGACGCCAGTTCCGACATGCTGGTGCTGGACGCGGGCGAGAATGCGGCGGGGCTAAAGGTGGGCGACCATGTGTGCTTTCGCCTGAAATACATGGGGGCCCTGCACCTGATGAACTCGGCCTACATTGACAAAGTGGTGGTGAACAGCGCGGGGCAGCGCCTGGCCGAGCAGCTGGCCATGCCGCGCAGCTGAGGCAGACGGCCTGGGATCATTCAGAGCTCTGAGGTCAGCCAGCGCACCAGTTCGGCGGCGCTGCGCTCCCCGGTCAGCTCAGCGACTTGCTCACCGGCCCACAGGCTGAGCCACTCCGGGCGGTGCTGCCGGGTGGCCTCAGCACGCAGCGGCTGGGTAAGCGCATTCTGGGCTGGGTAGGGAAGAACCGTGTCCACAGCAGCCAGTCGGTTCACCAGTCCCCGTGCCAGTCTGCCCGAAGGCCCCCGCGTCAGCATGGTCATTGCTGCTTCGCCGCCCCTGCGGGCACCTTCCAGCGCCTCACGGTAGGGGGCCGAAGTGCCCGCTTCACGCGCCAGCAGAAAAGCGGTGCCGCACTGCGCGGCAGCCGCGCCTGCCTCCAGCGCCCGGCGAATGTCGCCCGGTGTCATCAGGCCGCCAGCGGCAACCACCGGCTGTCCGAGCGCCAGCAGCTCCTGGGTCAGTTCCACGGTGGGGGCCAGAGCGTCAGCTTGCCAGCCTCCCCGGTGCCCACCGGCGGCGCGGCCCTGCGCCACCAGAGCATCTGGGTGTAGCGCCGCAGCCTGCTCCCCTTCCTCCAGGCTGGTGACCGTTAACCAGACCTGTGTGCCCTGCGCCTGGAATGCCCGCATTATGTCCGTGTCCGGCAGCCCGAAGGTAAAGGACACAGCTGCCGGTGCCTCCTCCAGCAGCACGCACAGCTGGTCCCCGAAGTCGGCAGCATAGGGCGGGGCCAGGGTCGGGCGCGGCAGTTGCAGATCGTTCAGCATGGGTTGAAGCGCGGTCAAGGCGGCGTTCAGCTCATCTGCGCTGAACTGCGGCTCCGGGTCAGGCACGAATAGGTTCACCATGAAGGGCTGGGGCGTCAGTTGCCGGATGCGCTTCAGATCAGCCGCGAGTCGCTCGGCACTCAGATAACCGGCACCGAGTGAACCGAGCGCCCCAGCCTCGCTGACCGCGGCCACCAGTTCCGGGGTGGTCACTCCAGCCATTGGGGCCTGAACCAGGGGCAGGCGGGCAGGAAAAGGGCTTTTGGGCATGGTCCCATCTTAGGCGGATGTTCGTCCAGCCAGCTGATTTATGGGACTTCTGAGTTGGGCCTGTCGCCTTAAGCGGTGCTCTGAAGCAGACTCTAAGCCCGAATGATTGTGCGGGCTTACAGCGTCCGGGAAGCGCCGGGCTTCTAGACTGCCCCCATGACCAAACCCAACTGGACCCCCGAAGGCTACCGCAAGCCAGCCGATGCGGACCTGCGCACGCAGCTGACCCCCGAGCAGTATCAGGTCACCCAGCACGAGGGCACCGAGCGGGCCTTCACCGGCGAGTACTGGGACACCACCGAGGACGGCATCTATGTGGACGTGGTGTCGGGTGAGCCGCTGTTCAGCTCGCGCGACAAGTATGACGCTGGCTGTGGCTGGCCCAGCTTTACCCGGCCCATTGCCGGACTCACCGAAAAGACCGACTTCAAGCTGATGTATCCCCGCACCGAAGTGCGCTCTCAGGTGGCCGACTCTCACCTGGGCCACGTATTTCCTGATGGTCCCCAGGACCAGGGCGGGCTGCGCTACTGCATCAACTCGGCGGCGCTGCGCTTTGTGCCGCTCTCGCAACTGGAAGCTGAAGGATACGGTGAGTACCGCCCGCTGTTTGACCCATCCGCCGTTTGACGCAGGCTCGGAAGCGGCCCGGAACGGATGGTGGCGTCAGTGCGTATCAGGAGCGGAAGGGCGACATGCCCCTTAATTTGTTCTGCGCCGCTTGGGCCGTCCTCCCAAAGTCGGACGCTTGGCGCAGTGCCACACCGTTAGAACTGAATCTAAGGAGTTCCTATGACCGACCAAGATCTGCAACTTGTTCCGCCTGAGCCGCTGGAAGCCCCCCGTCCGGTGCCCGTGATCCGACAGGAGCAGGGCGACGAAATGGTGCGGCTGAGCGATGCCGAGAAGACCGATCTTCAGCGCCGGGCCGACGAGTTCGTCACAGGGCTGCTGCGTGGCGATAGCCAGAGCCTGAACTTTACCGAGGGAACCCGGTCGCTGCACAATCTCGGACAGGAGGAAATCCGTCAGGCGTCGGCGGTCAGCAGCCGCCTGCTGGACCGGCCTATGGCTTCCCAAAAGGGCCTGCAAGAGGGCGAAGGTGGCAAGGTGGCGAGCAGCCTGCTGGACCTGCGGCGCACGGTGGAGAGCTTGGATCCCTCGCGCGAAAGCGGCCTTAGCCCCAAAAAGCTGCTGGGCATTCTTCCTTTTGGCCGCAAAGCCGAGAGTTACTTTCAGCGCTACCAGTCCTCGCAGGCCCACATGAACGCCATCTTGAACACCCTTTACCGGGGCCAGGACGAACTGCGCAAGGACAACGCTTCTATCGAGCAAGAAAAAGTCTCGCTGTGGGAGCTAATGCATAAGCTGCGCAGTTATATCCAGCTTTCGCGGGCTATTGACGAGAACCTGAGTGCCCGCCTGCCCGAATTGCAGGCCCGTGACCCCGAAATGGCGCGGGTGGTCCAGGAAGAATTGCTGTTCGCGGTTCGTCAACGAACCACTGACCTGCTCACGCAGCTGGCGGTGAGCGTGCAGGGCTACATGGCGCTGGATTTGGTTCGCCGCAACAACTTGGAGCTGATTAAAGGCGTGGACCGCGCCACCACCACTACGGTAAGTGCTCTGCGTACTGCTGTGATCGTGTCGCAGGCCCTGAGCAGTCAGAAGTTGGTTCTGGATCAGATCACGGCTCTGAACTCTACTACCACCAGTATGATCGAGGCGACCTCAACCATGCTGCGTCAGCAAGGAGCGCAGATTCAGCAGCAGGCCAGCAGCGCCACCATTGATGTGACCCGCCTGCAAGCGGCCTTCGACAATATTTACGCTGCGCTGGATGATGTCAGTACCTACCGCCTGCGCGCACTGGATTCGTTCGCGCAGACCACGGCGGCCCTGCAACAGCAAGTCGAGAGTGCCAACACCTATTTGAACCGTGAGCAACGCGTACTGAACAGCGATCTATCACGGCAACTCACCGACAGCCCAGAGCTCAAACTCAAGCTCTAAGTTCGGGGCTTAGGCTCACTCACTTATGCCGCTCCCATCAGCTGGGGCGGCACTCGCTTTTGCCTTGCTGGACACGGTGTGTTGGCCACTCATAGGCTGCTTGCCAACCAGGGTTGACAGGGTGATCGAATGTCTGTATAGTTTCTGAGCCTCCGAGAAGAGGCGGGACGCAT
>NZ_BNAL01000040.1 GCF_014653275.1 Deinococcus piscis | reverse complement strand
GGACCTCTTGAGGACTCCATTTCCTGCGCCAGGAGGGGCCGAAAGGCAACCTGTCAGGTACTGAGCCCGTCTGCGCGCATCACATCGCGGAGCTATTCGGGCGCTGGAACCCAGGCGCAGCTCCCTACGTACTGGGGGTATGCAATACAAATGGCAGTCCCATATCGCCCAGACCCTCACCGCTTCAGGCGCGGCCGTGCGCGTGCTGGAGTACGCCGCCTACCCGCTGGAAGAACCGCTCAGCGGGTTTCATCAGTCGGTGAACCGCCCTGACCCTTACCGCCAGCTTCAGATTGAGCTGGGCGGCGGCCAGGCTGTGCTGGAGCCGGGGGCGCTCCAGTGGCTACGCGGCGACATCGAAATGCAGGCCTCGGCCACAGGCGGAGCGCAGGGCGGCGGCCTGGGCGGGCTGCTGCGCGGCGCTGTGGCTGCAGCGGCAACCAGCGAGGGCCTGTTCAAGACGGTGTACCGGGGCAGTGGGCAGCTCAGTACTGAACCTACCCGGCTGCACTACCTGCTGGGTGAGCTGAGCGGCGAGGACCTGATTGTGGACGACGGTGCTTTTGTGGCGGCGGCTGGGGGAATCACGGTGGGCCGGCACGTGAACCGGGGGTTCGCCAATGTATTGGGCAGCGGTGAGGGACGTATCCAGCCCCGCCTGAGCGGGAACGGCGTCTTTTGCCTGCAAAGCCCCGTTCACCCGGACGAATTCCAGGTGCTGGACCTCCAGGGTGAAACCCTCAAGGTAGACGGCAATCTGGTGCTGGCCTATACCGCTGGCCTGGACATGACCGTGGAGCGCAGCGCCCGTGGCCTGCTCTCTTCGGGCAAGACCGGCGAAGGGTACTTGCAGGTGTACCGGGGCAGCGGGCGGGTGTGGCTGGCTCCTACCCTGGGCGGTGTGGGCCACTCGGCGGTGGGGGCAGCCAGCGCGGCACTGGGCGGCAACCTGAGCGAGATTCTGGGGAACTGAGCTCAGCTGGCCCGGGGGAGTGGGGTGGCGGCCGAAACCTGCCGCTGAACCAAGCGGGCCGTCCCCTGCGCGGCGGGCTTCCTGAGCTGTGGCGTGCTCACATCGGTGCGGACCACGTGCCCCAGCAGCCAGGTGTGCATGACGTGGTGCAGCTCTTCCAGCAGGGGCAGGCTCAGGCCCTGCGCTGCCAGTCGGGCGCGGAAACCCTGCCCGTAGGCTTCCAGCCGCTTGTGCGCGGCGCGCCCCCGTTCGGCAGCAGGATGGCCGGTGCGCCGCATCAGCAGTTCCTCGTAGGTGAGGTGCAGGTAGAGGTGCGTCTCCAGGAAGGAGAGCCACACCTTCAGCTCTTCGGCGTCCAGTGCCTCGCCCGCCTGGAAGCGGTCCAGGTGGCGTTCCAGCTCGTTGGCGTACTCGAACAGCCGCTGGTGCTGGCGGTCCAGTCGGCTTTCGCCGGTTTCATAGTTGGCAGTCCACTCCAGAGGCACGGTCAGGTTGTAGCGCTGCGGCCCTGACAACCCCGTGACAGAAAAAATCCCCCGCCAGGGCCGCAGCCGGGGCAGGGGAGAGCAGTGGGCAGCTCAGGCGATGGTTGCTTTGGCGACCTTCACCACGTTGTCCACGCTAAAGCCCAGCTTTTCCAGCACCACTTCGCCGGGAGCCGAAGCGCCGAAGCGGTCCAGGGTGACCAGGCCACCTTCCGTGCCGACCCACTCGAACCAGGGCTGGCTGGCAGCAGCTTCAATCGCCACGCGGGGGGCCGTGCCCAGCACCTCGCGGCGGTAGCCCCGGTCCTGTTCGCGGAACAGCTCGAAGCAGGGCATGGACACCACTCGCGCGGCCACGCCCTCGGCGGCCAGGGCCTGTGCGGCGTCCAGCGCCAGCGACACTTCTGAGCCGGTGGCCAGCAAGGTCACAGCGGCGTTCTCGGCGTCGCGGACCACGTAAGCGCCCCGTTTCACGCCGTCATGGTTGGCAGGCAGCACCGGCAGGTTCTGGCGCGACAGCACCAGGGCGGTGGGACCTTTTTTGTATTCCAGGGCCAGTGCCCAGGCGGCGGCGGTCTCGTTGGCGTCGGCGGGACGGAATACGTGGGCGCCCGGCACCGCCCGCAGCATCGCCAGCTGCTCTACCGGCTGGTGGGTGGGGCCGTCTTCGCCCAGGCCCACGCTGTCGTGGGTCAGCACGTAGGTCACCGGCTGCATTTGCAGGGCGCTCAGGCGGTAGGCTGGCTTGAGGTAATCGCTGAACACCATGAAGGTGCCCACCAGTGGGCGCAGGCCGCCGTACAGGCTCAGGCCGTTGGCAGCGGCGCTCATGCCGAACTCGCGCACCCCGAAGTACACGTTGCGCCCGGCGTAGTTGTCCGCCTGCATGTGGTCTTCACCCGTGATGGTGGTCTTGGTGCTGCCCGACAGGTCGGCACTGCCGCCCATCAGCCCCGGCACCAGCGGGGCCAGCGCGTTGATCACCTCGCCGCTGCTGGAGCGGGTGGCCTGGGCCTTGCTGCCTGCTTCCCACTGCGGCAGTGCTTCCCAGAGGTTCTCCGGCAGCTCGCGCTCCAGCAGGTCGTCCACCTCCTGGCCCAGTTCGGGGAACTCGGCGCGGTAGCGGTTCATCATCCCTTCCCACTCGGCCTGCTGCGCTGCGCCGCGCTCCAGGGCACTCATGTGCTCGGCCACTTCGGCGGGCACGGTAAAGGCGGGATGGTCCCAGCCCAGCGCCCGCTTGGTCTCGGCCACGCCCTCGTCGCCCAGCGGCTCGCCGTGTGCCTTGGGGGTGCCCGCACGCGGGCTGCCGAAACCGATCACGGTGCGGACCTGAATCAGCGTGGGCTTGCCGGTTTCAGCCTGGGCCTGCTCGATGGCGGCGGCAATCGCCTCAACATCGTTGCCGTCTTCGACCTTCAGTACCTGCCAGCCGTAGCCCTCGAAGCGCAGGCGCATCCGCTCGGAATCGGCCTTGGCGACCACGGTGTCCAGCTGCACTTCGTTGTCATCGTGCAGCCAGATCAGTTTGCCCAGACCCAGGTGCCCGGCCAGCGCGGCGGCCTCGTGGCTCACGCCTTCTTGCAGGTCGCCGTCGCCGCAGATGGCGTAGGTGTAGTTGTCGAACACCGGGAAGCCCTCTCGGTTGTACCGGGCGGCCAGATGCGCTTCGGCCATCGCCATGCCCACCGTCATCGCAATGCCCTGGCCCAGCGGCCCGGTGGTGGCATCTAGCCCGTCGGTGTGAAAGAACTCCGGGTGTCCGGGCGTCTGGCTGTCCCACTGCCGAAAGTCTTTCAGCTCCTGCAAGGTCATCTTGGGGTAGCCGGTCAGGTGCAGCAGGCTGTAGATGAGCATAGAGGCGTGCCCCGCCGACAGCACGAAGCGGTCCCGGCCCGGCCAGCGGTGGTTGGCAGGGTTGTGGCGCAAAAAGCGCTGCCACAGCGTATAGCCCATGGGGGCCATGCCCAGCGGCGCGCCGGGGTGGCCGGAATTGGCCGCCTGCACCGCGTCTATGGCAAGGGTGCGGATGGTGTTGATGCTCAGCTGTTCCAGGTTCTGGTCGGACATGGGGTTTAGTCTAGCGGCTGGGCCTGGGCGGCAGGCGCTTTGCTATACTGCTGCGGCGTCCAAGCGGGCCTGTACATTAGCCCCTGCGCTGTATTCACGCCCGCATCCGCACCCGTAGCTCAGTTGGATAGAGCGGCCCCCTCCTAAGGGGCAGGCCACAGGTTCGATTCCTGTCGGGTGCACCACACAGACAGCCCCAGCCCCAGCGGTGGGGGCTTTTGCTTTGGCCCGCCCCATACTGAAGCATGACCCCGCCCCCCGCCCGCCTGACTGCCCGCCCGGACCCTGCTGCCTACCACACAGCCCCCAGCGAGCGCGGCCTGCTTCCGCTGGGGCTGGGGCAGGGGAGAGATGGGCTGCTGTACGTGCCGACCCGTCACCCGCTGACTGGCCCGCGCCCGCTGCTGGTGGCGTGTCATGGAGCAGGAAGTCAGGCCAGCCATTCTATCCGGCCCTTCGTGGAGGCTGCCGAGGAGCACGGCCTTATCCTGCTGGCGTGCGACTCACGCGGGAGCACCTGGGATGTAATTCGGGGAGGCTATGGTCCGGACGTGGAGTTCATTAACCGGGCGCTGCAACTGGTGTTCAGCCGCTACGCCGTAGACCCGCAGCACCTGGCGCTGGACGGCTTTTCGGACGGGGCCAGCTACGCCCTGTCGCTGGGCCTGGGCAACGGCGACCTGTTCAGCCACCTGCTGGGCTTTTCGCCTGGTTTCCTGGCTCCCGCCGTACAGGTGGGCCAGCCGCGCATTTTCGTTTCGCACGGCACCGCAGACCACGTGCTCCCGATTGACCGCTGCGGGCGGGTGATTCGGGAGGAGCTGACGGGTGCGGGGTATGACCTGCACTACGTGGAGTTTGAAGGCGGGCATACCGTGCCGCCAGAAGTGCAGCGGGAGGCGCTGGCGTGGTGGCTGGGGTGAGAATAAGCAAAATCACCCACTGCTTACCCCCGTCCCGCCAGAGCAGAGCTTAAACGGGCGTAAGCGAAGACGTAAGAATGTTAGTATGAAACTATAACTTACCAGAATGTTGAACGCATGACCATTAGCCTGCCGCCTGATATTGCCCGCTACATCAAGGACTATCAGCAGGCGCACAACCTTGAGAGCCGCAGTGAAGCCTTTGTAAAAGCGGTTCAAGCCCTACGCGAACAGGAACTGGCCGAGCAGTACGCGGCCCTTGCCAGCGAGAACGACCCGCATCGTGCCCTCTTCCTTGAAGGCAACACCGACGGCCTGGAACCCAGCGACGGCAGCGAATGGCTGTAAGTCTCATCAGGCGCGGCGATATTTTCCTGACGCACTTCGGCCCCGCCCGCGCTGGGGAACCGGACTTCAAGCGTCCCGCTGTGGTCATCACCAATAATGTCGCCAATGCCAAAGCGGACGCACTGGCCGTCATTCCGCTGACCAGTAACCTGAATACGGTGTACGACTTCCAATTGCTGCTCCCTACCGAGCGCACCGGGTTGAACCTGGACAGCAAAGCGCAGACGGAACTGATGACCTGTATTGCCGTGACTTGCCTGGGGAAACGGCTGGGCCATGTCCCCCCCGACCTGATGCAGGAGCTGGACGGGAAAATCCGCCTGCACTTGGCCCTGTAAAAGCGGAAGGGAGCCGCCCGCAAGCCGCTCCCCGCCCCCTTTCCCGCCTTCCCATCATCCATCAGGCCGCAAGGCCGAACCCATCATCCATCACCGCGCCCCAGCCGCTGCCCCCACCCCTGCTGCCCCGCCAAAGCAGAGGCTTGGGCTAATCAGAATTTACCTCTTGTAATCCTCTTCATCTATATACTTCTCAATTGTAGCAATTAAATGAATGATAATCTCTTCTGATAAATCTAAGAGCCTAGAAATGTCGGTTGCGGTTTTGGTTCTCCCGAAACGTTCAGGCACTTCATCTCCGTGTGCGACTGTGTTTCGAGAATCTGCTAAATTGTTCAGCGCTAATGCATGTCTGGGCGACGGCATATAAGAGCCTGAAAAACCAAAAACTCCCCAGATGGTTTCAAAGTGCTCAGGCCTAATAGTCTTTCCATCCAATGGAATGTCATCAGAGGAAATCTCAATAATTTCTGTGGACTCAGCTAAAGCAACGATTTCAACACGCCTATTCCACATCTTCGTTCCTTTCAAATTTTGTAGCGACTGAAGATGTGATGACTTGCAGAGTGTTATCAGACAAAGCTTTGTGTCAACTATTCGAATCCTCAGAGAATTTATTTCCCTGACAAGATTCTCAAGGCAGTCTTTCATAAAGCGCTCTATTTCCGCCTGCGCCCATACAAAAGAATAGGATTTAAGATACGCAGCCATCTTTCTCTGACTAAGATTACTACTTAGAGTTAAACTATCGCAGAGATGTAATGTTTGCCGTATAGATTCAAATTCTGTCGCAAGCCGATTATAAGGAGAGCTACAAATATTATTCAGAGTCATCGGATGAAATTTCTCCACCCATCAATAATTCTTTTGCTCTTGAAATCCTAGAGAGCAGTGCTTTATTTGTATTAGTTCCACCTGTGCTAAATTTTATCAGCACCTTATCGGATAGCCAATTATCCTTTGGTGTAAAATTAGTATATCCATCTTCGACCAAATCCATGGCAGCAATTATGACTCCTTCCGCAAGGTTGACAGGTGTCCATCCAACTTTTGGTCTTAGTATCGGGCCATCCATCACATTTGCCAGGTTTTTAACTGCATTATTGAATAGTTCTCTGCGCTTAGAATAATCGAAGTCGCCTTTCATATTTCCCATATAAGCAGTCAGGAAATTTTTTACATCACCTTTGAATGAACTTCTACCTTCTTTATATGCGAATGCTTTAAGAACTATTTCTTCGAGAGTACCATCGTTCCTATTGCCCTTTTTTAGCTTAATTAATTTTAAGAATTCGGGATTTTCGGCGAGTTCTCGAAAAAAGTCTACGGATTCCCCACGGTAAATACACGCCCTAATTTCTTGAGGCGTTAGAATAATCCCACCAGTATTTAGACGTTCAAACATATCGAATCTCACGTTTTTATCCGCCTTATCCGATAGCGAGGTAATTCTAAGCGACCTTTTCAAAAAAGATAATTGTATCGGGGTTGGCAATTCGCTAAATTGATAATTATTGAATGAATCCAGCTTATCTAAACCAATAAGACGCAGAGGCTCATCTTTGCCAATTGAATCCAGGATTGACTTGTCATTTGAGACAAAATGTATAAGAGTTGAAATGCGCTGCAATCCGTCAACAATTTCCCATGTGCCATCAGAGTTCGTTGCTACATAGATAGTTGGCACTGGAAGTCCCAGAAAGACGGATTCAATCAGCTTTGATTCCTGTGCATCGTCCCAACGAAATTGACGTTGGTAGACTGGTGCCCGCTCTAATTCTTTGTCAGTTACCATTCTGACAAGTTCTCGAACCGTCACATCGAAGTTATCAGAGTCTACTTTTCTGCGTTGTTGAGAAAGCTGGCTTTCCCACTCAAAAGATTTATCCACTTTTTAGTTCTCCCAATTCCAAAGATTTCTGCCTAGAGATGGGATTTATTTTACCCATCCCTGCAAGCTCTCCACTCCCAACGCTTCACCCTGCGCCTTCGCTATCGCCTTCGCCGTCCACTCGGCCCCTTCGCGGGTGCTGACCATCGGCACGCCCCGTTCCAGCGCGGTACGCAGCAGGCGGCTGCCCGTCACGTCAATGAGGAGGTCGGGCAAGTTGTCGCTGTCCTGCTCCCGAATGACCCTCAGGCCCGCGCCTTCCAGCGTGGCGGCAACGTCGTCCAGCCCATCCCCCAGCAGCAGGGCAGTGCCGCTCAGGGGCAGGTAGTTCTTGGCCCCCAACTGGGCGCGGTAAAACGCCAGATACGGGTCGGCGTCTATGCCCATGCTTTCGCCCGTGCTTTTCATTTCCGGCCCCAGCACGGGCAGCACGTCCTTGAATTTCAGGAACGGCAGGTGAACTTCCTTCACCGAGTACATGCCCGGCGTGGGGGTGTCCAGCAGGCCAATCTGCTCCAGCGTCTCGCCAGCGGCGATGCGGGCGGCGTACTTGGCGAGCGGGTGGCCGGTGGCTTTGGAGACGAATGGCACCGTGCGGCTGGCGCGGGGGTTGGCTTCCAGGATGTAGGGCACGCCGTCCTTCACCGCGTACTGCACGTTCATCAGGCCCTTCACGCCCAGTTCCAGCGCCAGGCGTTCGGTGGTCTTCTTGACTGTCTCCAGCAGCTCGGCGCTCAGGCTGACGGGAGGGATGATGCAGGCCGAGTCGCCCGAGTGAACCCCGGCGGCCTCAATGTGCTCCATGATGCCCGCGACCACAGCGCTCTGGCCGTCGCACAGGCAGTCCACGTCCAGCTCCAGCGCTCCTTCCAAGAACTGGTCCAGCAGGATGCTCGGCTGGCCTTCTACGGCCGCGTACACTTCGCGCAGGTACGTTTTCAGCTCGGGCATGGAGCGCACCGTCCGCATGGCGCGGCCCCCCAGCACGTAGGAGGGGCGGGCCATCAGCGGGAAGCCCAGTTCCTCGGCCAGTCGCTCGGCCTGGGTGGGGGTGGCGGCCACTTTGCCCAGCGGCTGTGGAATGCCCAGGCGCTCGCACAGCTCGTTGAAGCTGGCGCGGTCCTCGGCCTGGTGAATGGTTTCGGGACTGGTGCCGATGATGGGCGCGCCCGCGTCGGCCAGCTTTTGCGCCAGCTTGAGCGGCGTCTGTCCGCCAAGTTGCACAATCACGCCCACCGGCTTTTCGTGCTCGATGATGTTCATCACATCTTCAAAGGTGAGCGGCTCGAAGTACAGGCGGTCCGCCGTGTCGTAGTCGGTAGACACCGTTTCGGGGTTGGAGTTCACCATGATGGTCTCATAGCCCGCCTCTTGCAGTGCCCAAACGGCGTGTACGGTGGCGTAGTCGAACTCCACGCCCTGCCCGATGCGGTTGGGACCGCTCCCCAGAATCACCACTTTGGGCTTGTCGGTGCCGCGCACCTCGTCCTCCCACTCGTAGGTGGAGTAGTGGTACGGGGTAAACGCCTCGAACTCGGCGGCGCAGGTGTCCACCGTCTTGTAGACGGGTGTGGCTTTGGCCTTCTTACGCAGCTCACGCACTTGCGCTTCGCTCAGGTTCACGATTTCGCCCAGGCGTGCGTCGCTAAAGCCCAGCCGCTTGATTTCGCGCCAGTATTCGTACTTCCATTCGGCAATCGGCCCCAGCGCGGCGATTTCCTTTTCCGCGTCAATAATTTCGCGGATCTGGTGCAGGAACCACTCGTTGATGCGAGTGCTTTCGTGCAGCGCCGCCACGCTCTCGCCCCGGCGCAGCAGTTCAATCACGGCTTCAATCCGGCGGGGGTTGGGGTAGAGGAGTGAGCGCAGCTCGTCCTTGGTCATGGCGGCAAATTCACCGCGCACGTCGGCTTCAATCGAGCGCAGGGCCTTTTGCAGCGATTCCTTGAAGGTGCGGCCAATCGCCATCACCTCGCCCACCGAGCGCATCTGGGTGCCCAGATGGTCGGGCGTGCCCGGGAACTTCTCAAAGGCAAAGCGCGGAATCTTGGTCACCACGTAGTCAATGCTGGGCTCAAAGCTGGCCGGGGTTTCCTTGGTGATGTCGTTCGGCAGCTCGTCGAGGTGGTAGCCCACCGCCAGCAGCGCGGCAATCTTGGCAATCGGAAAGCCGGTGGCCTTGCTCGCCAGCGCCGAGGAGCGGCTCACGCGGGGATTCATCTCGATCACGATCACGCGGCCATCGGCAGGGTTCACGGCGTACTGGATGTTGGAGCCCCCCGTATCCACCCCGATCTCGCGGATGATTTTCAGCGACATGTCGCGCAGGTCCTGATACTCCACGTCGCTCAGCGTCTGCGCCGGGGCCACCGTAATCGAGTCGCCGGTATGCACGCCCATCGGGTCGAAGTTCTCGATGCTGGTGATGATGACCACCGTGTCGGCGGTGTCGCGCATTACTTCCAGCTCGTATTCCTTCCAGCCCAAGATGGATTCTTCCAGCAATACGCTGGTCACGGGGCTGTCCCGCAAACCGCCCTCCGTGATCCGCAGGAAGTCCTCATAGGTATGCGCGATGCCGCCGCCCGTACCGCCCAGCGTGAAGCTAGGACGGATGACCACGGGCAGGCCCAGTTCCTTCTGATACTCGATGGCTTCTTCCATCGAATGCACCATCTTGCCGCGTGCCGTCTCTACACCGATTTTCTGCATGGCGGCCTGAAAGGCTTCGCGGTCTTCGCCCTTGTGGATGGCTTCGGCGTTCGCGCCGATCAGCTCCACGCCGAACTCTTCAAGTGTGCCATTGGCATGCAGTTCCATCGCCAGGTTCAGTGCCGTCTGGCCGCCCAGCGTGGGGAGCACGGCGTCTGGGCGCTCTTTCTCGATCACCTTGCGCACGAACTCCGGAGTCAGCGGCTCCAGATACGTTGCGTCGGCCAGGTCCGGGTCGGTCATGATCGTCGCCGGGTTGGAGTTCACCAGCACCACGCGGTAGCCTTCGCCCTTGAGCGCCTTGAGCGCCTGCGTGCCGGAATAGTCGAACTCGGCTGCTTGCCCAATCTGGATGGGGCCGCTGCCGAGAATCAGGATGGTCTGGAGGTCAGTTCGCTTAGGCATTCCAGATACGTAGTATGTCATGGGAACGGGACAGAGGTGCAGGCGAGCGGCGAGGCAGGGCAAGGAGGTCGGTCAGACGCGGGGCGGGCAACTGGCAGCGTGGACCAGGAGCCTGGACTGGCCCATGTCGGTGCGTCTACCCGGCACTCATGTGATGTCTGATGAAGCCGTTAACAGAACACGACTTCATCAGACCCAACAACAAAAGCCGGGGCCAACGCCCCAGCCCCTATCCCCCCGCCAGTCTTATTGCCGGTTGTCTTCGTCGGCGATGCGGTGGCCTTCGCTGGCCCCGTCGTCCGTCTTGCTGCTCCCGGGGGTGGTCATGGTGGCGGTTTCGCCGGTGGCATGGTCGCCTGTGGTCAGGTCATTTGGGTTCAGGTTGCCCATGCCGCTGTAGTTGCTGGACATGCCTTCGCCTTCCATTTCACGGCCCAGCGCGTTTTGGGGCTGATCGCCGCTTTGCTCATCCTGCTGTACGTCCTGTCCCACCTTCTCTTTTTCCTGCATGGTGTGTCCTTTCCGCAGCGCGGGGTGCAGCCCAGCTGCTTGCCCTTCAGCGTAGTGCGTGTGGGACGCGTGGCCCACTTAAGCTTTGTTCAGACAGCGGCTTTGGTCAGATGGCTCTGGCAGGGCAGTGAATTCCGGCGGGCCTGTGGTTCCGCGTAGGCGTTGTGCCCCTGGGGACGTGCCTGCCTGCAAATTTGGCTTTGGCTCCTGCCTATGAACGGTCCGCATGGAGGATGCTTGACCCGACCTTGAGCTGGTGTTAGGCTTGCATAGCTATTCAGATTCTCTGAATACTCATCCGACCATGATCTTCCTTTTGCTGCGACGTTCAAGTTAGCCCGGTTCTCTCCAGAACGCGGGCGACGTACTCACGTCGCTTTTTTTATGCCCCGGCCCCTGCGCCTCAGTTCCCAAGGAGATATGCATGACCCAGCGCGAAAAGATTGTCCTCGCCTACAGCGGCGGCCTCGATACATCCATCATCATCAAGTGGTTGCAGCAAGAGCGCGGCTATGACGTGGTGGCCTTTACCGCCGACTTGGGGCAAGGGGCCGAAGTAGAGGACGCCCGCGAAAAGGCCCTCAAGACTGGCGCGGTGAGTGCCTACGCCCTGGACCTGCGCGAAGAATTCGTGCGCGACTATGTGTTCCCGATGATGCGGTCTAGTGCTCTGTATGAGGGCTACTACCTGCTGGGCACTTCAATTGCCCGCCCGCTGATTGCCAAGAAAATGGTGGAGCTGGCAGAGAAAGAAGGCGCGGTGGCCGTTAGCCACGGCGCGACTGGCAAGGGCAACGACCAGGTTCGCTTTGAGCTCTCGGTGCTGTCGCTGAACCCGGAATTGCAGACGGTGGCTCCCTGGCGTGAGTGGGACTTCCAGGGCCGCGCCGACCTGGAAGCCTTCGCGCAGGAGCACGGCATTCCGGTGCCTACCACCAAGAAATCGCCCTGGAGCATTGATGCCAACATGCTGCATGTGTCGTACGAGGGCGGCCTGCTGGAAGACCCCTGGGCCGAGCCGCCCGCCGACCTGTGCAAGATGACCGCCAACATTGAGGACGCTCCGAATGAGCCCGAATACATAGAAATTGAGTACCGCGAAGGGGACCCAGTGGCAATCAATGGTGAAGCCCTCAGCCCCGCTGCACTGCTAGAGCGGGCCAATGAGCTGGGTGGCAAGCACGGCATTGGCCGAATTGACCTGGTCGAAAACCGCTTCGTGGGCATGAAGTCACGTGGTATCTACGAGACGCCCGGTGGCACAGTCCTGTACCACGGACGCCGCGCCGTGGAGAGCCTGACCCTGGACCGCGAGGTGCTGCACCAGCGCGACGCCCTGGGACCCAAGTACGCCGAGCTGGTTTACAACGGCTTCTGGTTCGCCCCGGAGCGCGAAGCGTTGCAGGTGTACATGGACCACGTGGCGCGGCGCGTGACCGGCACCGCCCGTCTCAAGCTGTACAAGGGCAACTGTGTGGTGGTGGGCCGCAAAGCCCCGCGCAGCCTCTACGACCAGGAGCTGGTGTCGTTCGAGGCCGGTGGTGACTACCGCCAGGCCGACGCTGGAGCCTTTATCCGTCTCAATGCCCTGCGCCTGCGGGTCGAAAGCTGGGCCGACAGTACCAAGAAGACCCCCAAGCCGGAAAGCTACGTGCCCGCCGAACCCGAAGAAGTGCGCGGCGACTGAGGCGGCCATGACACATCCCAAGCAAGCTGGGCCGAAGAAGGAGTCCAAACTGTGGGCTGGGCGCTTTGCTGAAGGCACCGACGCGCTGGTCGAGCAGTTCAACGCTTCGGTGGGCTTCGATCAGCGCCTGGCCGAGCAAGATATTCGCGGCTCGCTGGCGCACGTGGCGATGCTGGGTGCCCAGGGCATCCTGAGCAGCGAGGAAGTCACGCAGATTTCCCAGGGCCTGGTAGAGATTCGGGAGGACATCCGCGCCGGGCAGTTTGAGTGGCGCATTGACCGGGAAGATGTCCACATGAACGTCGAAGCGGCGCTGCGGGACCGCATCGGGCCGGTGGCGGGCAAGCTGCACACCGCCCGCTCGCGCAACGATCAGGTGGCGGTGGATTTCCGGCTGTTCACGCTGGAAGCGGCCCTGGACTTGGCCGATCTGACCCGGCAGCTGCGCCGGGTGCTGGTGGCCGAAGCCGAGAAAGCCCTCACAGCTGAAGTGATTTTGCCGGGCTACACCCATCTGCAAGTGGCGCAGCCTATCTTGCTGGCCCACTGGTTCATGGCCTACGCGGAGATGCTCCGGCGTGACGAAGGCCGCCTGCGCGACGCTGCCGCCCGCATGGACGAGTGCCCGCTGGGCAGCTCGGCGCTGGCTGGCACACCCTGGCCGATTGACCGGCACGCGGTGGCTGGAGCCCTGGGCTTTGCGCGGCCTACAGCCAACAGCCTGGACGGGGTTGGCAGCCGCGACTTTGCCCTGGAATTCCTGAGCGCCTGCGCCGTCCTGATCGCGCACCTGTCACGGATGTCCGAAGAACTGATTCTGTATTCCAGCTTTGAGTTCGGCTTTCTCACCTTGCCCGATTCGCACACCACTGGCAGTTCGATCATGCCGCAGAAGAAAAACCCGGACGTGGCCGAGCTGGCACGCGGCAAGACAGGCCGGGTCTTCGGGCACCTGATGGGCCTGCTGACCGTGGTCAAGGGCACGCCGCTGGCCTACAACAAAGACCTTCAGGAAGACAAAGAAGGCGTGTTCGACACCTATGACACCCTGCGCGCCGTCCTGCGCCTGTACGGCGACATGTTGCCCCGCACCGTCTGGCACGCCGACATCACCGAAGCGGCAGCGGCGCGGGGCTACTCTACCGCCACCGACCTGGCCGACTGGCTGGCGCAGCGCGGGGTGCCGTTCCGTGAGGCGCACGAGGTGGTGGGCTCGCTGGTGGGTCTGGCCTCGCGCAGTGGTCGCCAACTATGGGAGCTGAGCGGCGATGAGTTGAGCGCGGCCCATCCGCTGCTGACCGGCGAGGTGGCGCAGGGCCTGACCGTCCGCCAAAGTGTCCGCAGCCGCCAGAGCTACGGCGGCACCGCCCCTGAGCGGGTGGCCGAGGCGATTGCGGCGGCCCAGGCCGAGCGGAAAGGGTAGACGGCATTCACCATGAAAAGAATGAATCTCTTGGTGGGGCTGGTGCTCCTCGCAAGTCTGCCGGGCTGTGCGCCTGCCTATAGGGCAGGCGGTACGTCTGGCCAGATTCAGTTCGCACAGGATATTTTCTCGCGGGGCTCGGCGTTGGAACTGACCCAGGTGCGTCCTGACACCCCGCCCAACCAATTTGTGCGTCTGCCGGACTGCGAGGCCGTCGCCTACTGGGGCGACATTCAGCGGGTGGGTCTGGTCGAGGCGGGGCAGCAGTGTCTGCACTTCAGTCAGGGCGTGGGCACGGCGCTGGGTGGGGTTCTGATCCTGGGCTTTCTGCTGCTGCTGCCCGCGCTGCAGTTCTTTGGCATGCTTATCGAAGCGTTTGCCGGATTGACAGGTGGTTGAGGGCGGCGCGGCCAGGCCGCTTGCTGGGGGAGAGGCCGCCCAGCACGGCGCTGGCCCCATGCACCTGTGTTCCGTCTGATGGGTGGACGTTGGGATGAATCTACATCTGGCAGACGGGCCGTTGTGGCCCAGGGCTCATAAGCCAAGTTCTGCCCTCACGGCGCGGGTCAGGCCCGCAGCCACCAGTGCGTGGCTGCCGCGCAGCAGCTGTGCGCTCAGCTCTGGTGGGACGTCGCTCTGCAAGTCCAGCGTGATCCAGTGCTTTTTGTTCAGGTGGTGACCGGGCGTGATGCCCCGGTACTGCGCCCTGAGTTGCTCGCTGTCTTCCGGCCTCACTTTCAGGCTGAGCCTCAGCTCATCAGCGGTGATGTCGGTCAGGGCGTACATTTTGCCGCTCACTTTCCAGACCAGATGCTGTGGACCAAAGGGAAAGGTCTCCTGCGAATGTGGCAGCGCCGCACAAAAAGTCCTGAGCTCGTGAACCGTGTCCATGCCCAAGGCTAGAGCGTATGGCTGCTGTTCGGAGCTACGCCCCGTGGGCCACCGGACAGCCAGAAGCCGGGCGCTGCCGAGGATGAAAAAAGCCGGGTGTGAGGTCGCGGTCCTCGCGGTATATGCGGGCCCAGACCGGCGTGGTGGCCGGGGAGAGCGGCGGAATTAGCCAGTCCCACTGCCCATTCACCCGCCGCCCGGCGGCCCGCTCACGCTCCTCGAAGGCCACGAATTGCTGGCTGAGGCTGTGGTGGTCATCTATGCGTACGCCCGCCCTATCGAACGAATACAGCACCGCCCGGTTCAGCTCAACCAGCGCCCGGTCACGCCATAGCGTTCGCTCGCGCGATGTGTCCAGACCCAGCCGCCGCGCCAGCTCAGGCAAGCGGTCATAACGGTTTTGGTCGGCCAGGTTGCGCGCTCCGATTTCGGTGGCCAGGTACCACCCGTTAAAGGGTGCGCAGGGGTAGGTCAGGCCTGCAAAGCGCAGTTCCATGTTGCTGATCACCGGCAGGGCATGCCAGCGCAGCCCCAGGTCACCCGCTTCGGGATGGAGGAGGGGCACTTCCTGTATATCCTCTGCCTCCCACTCAAAGAGCCGGGTGCCCGCCGGGGTCTGTATCGCCAACGGCAGCACATCAAAGTCGGTGTGTTGCTCTGGCGCTTGCCAGCCCAGCTCCACCAACTGCGCGGTCAGGCGGCGGTTCTGGGGATCACCGCGTCCGTCCGGATAGCCCGCGTAGCGAATCAGTTGGTCGTTCAAAATCCGCACGTCCGGCCCGAACACGCTGATGACACTCTGGACCTTGCCGCCATTCCAGGCCAGCGCCAGATGCCGCCGCAACTCGGCAAACACCGCTTCAGGTTCGCTGATGTGCCGCAGGTCACGCACATGCAGCGCTGGCCAGTAGCCCCGGCCTATGCAGCGGGCCGCATTGCGCCAGGCCACCCGCGCGGCGAAGGTAAGTTGCGCGGTGGTCGGCACAAATGGCGTTGCCAGGCTTGTCTCTGCTGCCACCTCTCCCGTTTCGCGGGCGTACAGCTCCAGAAAGTGCTGCGCCTTCAAATCCGTCAGCAGCTCTACCTCCGAGTGAGAAAAAGGAGAGAGATCAAAGTCCATATTCCTGAGCATAGGAGGCTGGAGGCTGAAGAATGTCTCCCGCCGCTGCCACTCCTGGCGGCCCTAAAAAACCTTAGTCGCAGGCCAGTACTGACCTATAAGCATTCATTTCCGTGTCCGTCTGTTTTACATTGAAGAATGAAATAGAGTTTGTGGCTATTTCTGTTTTGACCTGTTCTTGAGGAGACTCTCCGAGCAGAACCAGTGAGCCGTTTGGTCATTGAACCACGCACTTATTGATTCCAGCATGAGGTTTTTGGGCCCAAGTATGGTGACCCGGACCCGCATTTTCAATTTCCAAGGACCCAAGGAGCCCACCGTGGAGACCTTCCGTTACATCATTACTCGCGCCTGCTTGCAAGAGGGCAGCTTGCGCCTACAGCGTTATCTCAAGCCTCATTTCCCGGCAGAGGGCAGCGTTCGGCTGTTCGATGAAAGCGGCCACGAGTACACCGCCGATATTGGGGGCGAACGCTTGCTGGGCGTAGGGCCTTTTTACCGTGACCATCATCTGAGCGTGAATGACGTGGTGCTGATCACGCCCCTGCTGCCGGGTTGCTACAAACTGGAGGGTGTGGTCAAACCTTACGCCCGCCCAGAACCGGAGCGCGAACGTGGGCGCACGGATTCGGTGGTGACCGGAAGCAAGGCGGATGAGGGGGCACAGGCGAGCAGTGTCCGCGCGGTGGTCAGCGCGAGTGCCCATGTCCGTGAGGTCCGGGTGCAGCGCCCTGAAGCGCCCGTCAGTCGGCCCTGGGCTTCTATGGAGCGCGAGACAGCTGAGCGTGCGGTGCGGGCCGGACGTTATAGTGTGCCGCCACTGGGACAAGAGGCATCCTCCACGGTGCTGCCTGAAGCCGGTGCCGACCACAGTGGCCCGCGCCGGGTCCACCGGATTGATGTTTCGGGACACTCCCCGTCCACGCCAGAGCAGGGTAAGCCGGTCCAGGAATCGCTGGGGACGACCCCGCCTGGAAGGCTTGGAGAGTTGTCGGTGTCATTCGATGCTGAAGCTCAGCCCAGTTCTTTGGGTGATTTTTCGGCGGCTTCCCGAAAGTCCTCTCAAGCTCGCAGCGCTGAAGACCTCAGGCCCCAACGAGGGACGAGGGAGGCGGTGCGCCCAGGCCGCACAGTTCAGGCTCCCCAGCACGAGACTGACATGAGCGCAGCGCGGCAGGCTGGAGCTTCTGAGTCACTCGAAGGACCGACTCGGACTTTGCGCGAACCGCTCCGCGCTGCTGGCGGTTCGGCAGCGGCGGCCAGTCAGCGCCTCCTGCGGGATTTGGCGTCGGCTCCTGCTGAAGTGCGGCGCGCCTCACGTGAGGGGGGTGATAGCGGGCCACCGAATGAATCGCTCGCCTCCAGCGGCCTTGAAGCAGCGCTGCCGTCTGGAGGAACTCCCCGCGCTGATGGTGAGCAGTGGCTAGAAACCATAGGCCGCCGCTGTGGCTACCGTGTTGATTATCCAGCGGCTGGCTTGACGCGACTGCGGGCTGAACTGGCAACCCACAGCTACACGGTGCTGGTGGCTTCTGGCAGCAGTGCAGTCCACTCGTCTGAGTGGCGTGCTGGTGTTGCCCAGAGCATCCAAACTCAGAGCATAGATGCTGGATGGCAGGATGACGAGATGGCGGGTGGCCGCCGTGCAGCTGGGCCAACCTACCGCCTTTGGCTCGCTGCGGAAGCTCAGGCTACGCTAGACGTTCCAGTTGTCACTCACGAAGCTTTGCAGTACTTGACTGCATCGCGGGTGTCTCTCTCACCTCTATCCCTGCGTCCTGCCTGGGAAGCCGGGGCTCTGACTGTAGCTTCGGCCAAAGCCCTACTAAAAAGGCACGACAGCCAGCGCGAGGATGGCAATTTTTCGGCGTTGCTACGGGTGCTGGCACAGCAGCCTGCTTATAGCCTGGTCACCTCGGTGCGCCTGGCTGAACAACTTGGCAGTCTGGATGCTGCTCATCTGAACCAGCTGCTTACTGTGCTCACCCAGCCACCATTCCGTTTGCTGTCTCCCCTGGGCCAAGGGGAATATTTGCTCCACCATGAAGTGCCCGAGTACCTGCGGGCAAAAGCGCAGAATTGGCAAGTCCTGGCTGCCAATCTGGACAGCAAAAAGCCTTTTGCCGAGGCTTCTCCAGTGAGGACTTGGACTGCCGAGCAACTTCTAGATTAGTCTGACCGTCTTGACTGCGGATGATTCATCACTGTGACGAATCATCCGCATTTTGTGCTGTGGGACTTGCATAGATGTAGGCATAGACGCCCAGTTTCTTGCGCTTTTCGGTGGCACTGCTTGGCAGGACTGACCAGGGTTGACAGGGTGATCGAATGTCTGTATAGTTTCTGAGCCTCCGAGAAGAGGCGGGACGCAT
>NZ_BNAL01000039.1 GCF_014653275.1 Deinococcus piscis | reverse complement strand
GGGCGAGTTCCGTGAGGTGGGTGCCCTGATTCATGGCATTGGGAACGCGCTTTCAGCAGTGACCACATAAGACATTTCCGCCTGGATGACCCACGCCTATCCTGGAATATTCTTATGTCAAATGCTCTATAGGCCACCATGTTCAGAACAGTCAGCGCCCCAGTGAGGAGGCGCTGGCTGGACGTAAGGGTCATCCACCGGACTACGCTGAATCTGGTGAACCGCAGCACTGACCCTGAGTGCTCGACACGCCCGTCGCCTTGCACATCACACCGGGGGGCTGGACTTCGGCCACCACACGGGCGGCCTGCACCTCCACGCCCATGAAGTGATACTGCATGGCGGGGGTGCTGAGGTTGCCGTACTCAAAGCGCAGAACTGCGGCGTCCTGCACTGGAATCTGACCCGACACCCGGTCATAGATGTCCAGAAACTTCTGGGTCAGCATGAAGCCCTGACGCGCCTCCGCTGGCGTACCGTCCATCAGCTGCACGACGGTCCCCTGCCAGGCATTTTTGCGCCCCCCGCAGTCCACCGAGTCAACCGTTACAGCCTTAATTTCGGTGACGTGGTAGCCCGCCGGCACCAGGGTGTTGCCATTAAGACGGAACTCCAACGGCACAGCTGGAGCACGGCACAGGGTTTCCAGGAAGCTGGCTGTGGTGTGCTGGTCGGTCGGGAGCGTGAGTGGCGTGGAAAAGGTCTCAAGGGACAGGTGCATCAAGCTGGCCGACTGCGGGCAGGCCCCCTGAAACTCGGCGGAGGCCTGGAGCTCAGTAGGGGCTTGCAGCCGTGAAATGGCCCTGAAGCCAAAGCGCGGGAAGTAATTCTCCGCCGTAGTCGTCAGCAGATACAGGTCACTGAGACCATACTTGGCAGCGTAGGCCAGCGCCTGACGCACCAGCTGTTCCCCCAAGCCCTGCGAGCGGTAAGCCTCCAGCACTGCCACCGAACGCAGGAGGCCCAGGCGTCCATAAATCTCTACCCCCACAGTGCCCACAAGTTCACCGCCCTGCTCGGCCAGGAGAACTCCGCCTCTGCCCGTCATGAGGCCGTCAACCGGCAGGCCCTGCGCCTGCAAAAAAGCCCGTACCGCTGCCAAATCGCTGGTCTGCATCCACCGCTGAACGGTCATAGAGAATCCTCCCGGCCCTGCTCCAATTCGGCCTCCAGTGCCGCTTTCAGCTTGCCCAGCAACTGCACCACCTGCGGGCGGTCCTCATCGGACAGCCGCTGAAGCACCCGGTCTGCTTGGGCGTTGAGCTGACCGTTCAGCGCGTGGGCGGCCTGATGACCTGCCTCCGTCAGCTCCACCAAAAGGGCGCGGCGATCACCCGGATGCGGCATCTTGAGCAAAAGTCCATCTTCAACCAGCTGATCAGTCGTACGGCTCAGCCAGGCCTTGTCCAGATTCAAACTGCGGGTCAGGGCGGTCAGGGTCTGAGGCCCTTCACGCTCAAGCGTGGTCAGCAGAGCGCACTGGGTGGCAGAGTTCACGTCACAGCAAGCAAAGCTCAGCTGCTGCAACTCCGTGAACAGCCGCGTGATGGTGCGCAGCTGCACGCTCGTTTCTCGGGCCATTTGATTGTCTTTGACAACATTCATAGCTTCAAGGTAATCGCAGGACATTCAATTGTCAATAGCAACAATTGAGAAAAGCAACTAAGCTGATGACATCTTGACCTGGCGTCTATCGGCCCCCGCTCCCAGATGAGGAAAATCAGGAGAAAAGCGAACGGTACAGCGGCCAACGCCTGCCCTAAGCTGGACACCATGACAAACACCACCCACCGTGACCGCATCACCAAGCACATGCCCGTGTTCTGCGCCGAAGGCCACCATCACGGCCTGGTCGACCATCTGGACGGCGACTACATCAAGCTGGTCAAGGATGAGCAGGGCCAGCACCACTGGTTGCCACTGAGCACCGTGGACCACGTGGACGAGCATGTGCATCTGAACCTCAACCACCAGGAAGTGCAGGAGCAGTGGCTGAGCGAGGACCCCCACCCCCAGCACCGGGACTAAGCGCTACCACGCTGCCCCACAGCACGAGGCCCCTTCGCAGTTGACGGGAGTGGGCCTTTCTTTGTTGGAGCGCCGCCACTCAGAGCACACCATATTTATTTTTCGCCCTCAGAGGTTCAGATGAAAGACACACCCGACCCCGGCCCCACCTTCCCCATCGCGCTCCCCATACAGCTCGCCGTCAATGGCAAACGTCATCAGCTTGACCTGGACCCCCGTGCCTCTGTACTCGACACCCTGCGTGACCGCCTGGGCGTCATGTCAGTCAAAAAAGGCTGCGACCACGGGCAATGCGGGGCCTGCACGGTTCTCGCGGACGGCAAGCGAGTGCTGTCCTGTCTGTGCCTGGCGGCCTCCTACGACGGCGCGGACATCCTCACCGCCGAGGGCCTGGGCACGGTGGACCAGCTCCACCCTATGCAGCAGGCTTTTCTCGACCACGACGGCTTTCAGTGCGGCTACTGCACGCCAGGGCAAATCTGCTCGGCAGTGGGCATGCTGGACGAACTGGCGCAGGGGATGCCCAGCCACGTCACGCCGGATGTACGGAAGGTAGCCGAGCTGAACGACGCCGAAATCCGCGAGCGCATGAGCGGCAATCTCTGCCGCTGCGGGGCATACGTGAACATCGTCTCGGCCATCCGCGAGGTCGGGCAGGGGCAGGCCGCGTCCGCTGCACTGCCGATGCCCGTGGCACGCGAGGTAACGCGGTGAAGCCCTTCGACTTTCAGCGGGCGGGCACCGTGTCTGACGCTCTGGCGCAGTTCGCCCCCGGCAGTGCCTACCTGGCCGGCGGGACCAATCTGGTGGACCACTTGCGGGCCGGCATCCGCGAGGTAGACGGACTGGTGGACATCTCGCGCCTGGACCTGACCGAGATTGCAGAGCTGCCTGGCGGCGGCCTGCGGGTGGGTGCCCTGGTCAAGAACAGCGATATGGCCGCGCATCCACTGCTGCGGGAGCGGTATCCAGCACTGGCCGAGGCGATTCTGGCAGGGGCGTCGGGGCAGATTCGCAACATGGCGACCACCGGCGGCAACCTGCTGCAGCGCACCCGCTGCGTGTACTTCTACGACCCGGCCACGCCCTGCAACAAGCGCGAGCCCGGCAGCGGGTGCTCGGCCATAGGCGGCTTTGGCAAGTACAACGCCCTGTTTGGCGCGTCCGAGCACTGCGTGACGGTTCACCCGTCGGACATGTGTGTGGCGCTGGCGCTGCTGGACGCGGTGGTGGTGGCCGAGAGTGAAGCGGGCGGGCGCCGGATTCCTTTTGCCGACTTTCACCGCTTGCCGGGTGACACCCCGCACCTCGACACCAACCTGCGCCCCGGCGAACTGATTACGGCAGTAGAGCTGCCCGCCGTGCCCGTCGCTGCGCAGTCCACCTACCGCAAGGCCCGTGAGCGCACGTCCTACGCCTTTGCACTGGTATCAGTAGCGGCGGCGCTGCGAACGGAAGGCGAGAACGTGGCCGAAGTCCGGCTGGCCTGCGGAGGCGTAGCGCACCGGCCCTGGCGGGCGCACCGGGCCGAGGCGTACCTGACTGGCAAGCCTGCCACCGCCGAACACTTCCGCGCCGCCATTGAAGCGGAGCTGGAAGAGGCGCAGAGCGGCACCGAAAACGCTTTCAAGGTGCCGCTGCTCAGGAATATGGTGGTGTCGGTGCTGGAAGAACTCCGCGACGGGCGCACACCCCAGCGCCGCGCTGAACAGGGAGGAGCCGCATGACCACCGACCCCAAGACCGCCAGCGTAGGCCAGGACCGGGTCCGCATTGACGGGCCGCTGAAAGTGACTGGCACTGCGCCTTACGCCTTTGAGCAACCCACCGAAAATCCGGCTTACCTCTTTCCGCTAACCTCGACCATTACCAGGGGCAAAATCCGCGCCATTGACGCTTCGGCGGCCCGCGCCCTGAGCGGTGTGCTGGAAGTCCTGACGCACGAAAATGCCCCCAAGCTCCTTGCCAAGACCGACACCGAGCTGTACATCCTCCAAAGCCGCGACGTGCATTACTTCGGTGAGAACATCGGCGCAGTGGTGGCCGAGACGCAGGAAATCGCCCGCCACGCGGCCAGCTTGGTGAGGGTGGAGTATGACACTGAGCAAGAAGACACCCGCTTCCGCCCCGAGCACCCGGAGCGCTACAACCCCGGCAAAATCAACACCGGCATTCCTGCCGACAGCAAACAGGGCAACGTGGAGCAGGGCCTGGCCGAAGCCGCCGTGACGGTGGACGAGGTGTACGCCACCCCCTACGAGCACCACAACCCCATGGAAATGCACTCGGTGATTGCCGAGTGGGACCGTGAGCGCCTGGACGGCGTGCTGGGTGTGCTGGGAGAGCGGCCCCACCTGCGGATTCACGACGCCTCGCAGGGCGTGTCGTACGAGCGGCTGATGCTGCTGCCACTGCTGGGCCTGCTGCCACAGCAGGTGGAAATCAGCTCGCCTTATGTGGGCGGGGCATTCGGCTCCAAAGGGATTCCACACGCGCAGGTCATGCTGACCGTGCTGGCGGCGCGGCTGATGCCAGGGCGGGCGGTCAAGTACATGCTGAGCCGCCAGCAGATGTTCCGCTCGGTGGGGCACCGGCTGACCACGCACCAGCGCTTCCGCCTGGGCGCGGCGGCGGACGGCACCCTCACCGCCATCACGCACGACGTGCAGCAGAGCAGCAGCCGCCTCAAGCAGTTTGCCGAGCAGACCGTGAATGCCACCCGGCACCTCTACGCTGCGCCCCACCGCGAGACAAGCACCCGCATGGTGCCGCTGGACATCGGCCCGGCCACCTTTATGCGGGCCCCGGGCGAGTTCCCGGGCATGTTCGCGCAGGAAACGGCGATGGACGAGCTGGCGGTGAAGCTGGGCCTGGACCCCATTGAGCTGCGGCTGCGCAACAAGCCGGACACCGACCCTGAAAGCGGCAAGCCCCACTCCAGCCACCACCTGGGCGAGTGCCTGAAAGAAGGCGCAAGGCTGTTCGGGTGGGAGAAGCGTCAGGCCCAGCCCCGCGCCCGGCAGGAGGGCGAGTGGCTCTGCGGCATGGGCGTGGCCGCGGCGACTTATCCTCGGCAGATGACCCCGCCCACCAAGGCCAGCGTAGCCTTCCGGGAGGGAAAGTATCACGTGGGCATTGCCGCCGCCGACCTGGGCACTGGAGCCTGGACGGTCCTGACCCAGATCGCCGCCGACGCGCTGAAGGTGCCTGAGGAGGACGTGGTACTACACATCGGGCACACCGACCTGCCGCTGGCGTTCCTGGCGGGCGGCTCCACCGGCACCTACAACTGGGGCAGCGCGGTCATGGTGGCAGCGGTGAATTTCCGTGACCGCTACGGCCTGACGCCAGCAGAAGGCGACGAGGCCGAGGGCAGCGCCTTTTTTCCAGATGAAGCCAAGAAGTACATGCTGGACGCTTACGGCGCTCACTTTGCCGAAGTCAAGGTGAGCACGGTCACCGGCGAGGTCCACGTGACCCGGCTGCTGGGCGTATACGACCCAGGCCGCATCATCAATCCGCGCACCGCCAACTCGCAGTTCATCGGTGGAATGACGATGGGCATCAGCGCGGCGCTGCATGAGGAAAGTTACCTGGACTCGCGCCCTGGCTACGGTCACGTGGTCAACAGCGACTTTGCGGGCTACCATATCGCCGCCAATGCCGACGTGCCGGATGTGCAGGCCCGCTGGATTGAGCATCCCGACCCCATGTTCGGCCCAACCGGAGCCAAGGGCATCGGTGAAATCGGCATCGTGGGCGTGCCCGCCGCCATCGGCAACGCGATTTACAACGCGACGGGCAAGCGGCTGCGCGAGTTGCCGTTTACACCCGCCAAGCTGGTGGAGTAGGACCACAGCAGGGCAGAGTTCAGAGCAGGCCTACGGTGCTTGTCCGGCGGCCCTGCTCTGCTTCGCTGGCGGCGGCTGGACAGTCCAGGGTGGATGAGGTAGGTTCAGCCTTACCGACAACTTTACTGTTCAACTTCGCTGTTCAGGGCTGCAGCCTGCGCTCGTCCTGCCCCTCTCTTCCCTGCTCCTACCAGGAGGTTTCCTGTGACCTGTCCTCACTTCGAGTCTGCCTCTGCTGGTCCGCTCAGCGGATTGCGCGCCGTCAGTCTGGCCATCAACCTGCCGGGACCAGCCGCCGCGCACCTGCTGAGCCGGGGCGGTCTGGCCGTGACCAAGGTGGAGCCGCCGGGCGGTGACCTGCTGTCCTGGGCGGCCCCGGAGCTGTACCGGGCGCTGTCGCAGGGGCAGGACATCCTCTCCCTCAACCTGCGCACCGACGAGGGGCAGCGGGAGTTCCAGCGTCAGCTGAGGGAGACCGACCTGCTGCTCACCAGCCAGCGCCCGGCGGCCCTGGCACGGTTGGGCGTGACCCAGGCGGCGCTGCACGCCCTGAATCCACGGCTGTGCTGGGTCGCCATCGTAGGCGATGAGGACGCGCCGGAAGTGCCGGGACACGACCTGACCTATCAGCTGCAAGCTGGGCTGCTGTCGCCACCAACCATGCCGCGCACCCTGCTGGCCGACTTGAGCGGTGCGCAGGACGCGGCCCGCGCCGCTTTGGGGTTACTGCTGGGGCGCGAGCGGGGGCAGGCGCAGCGCTTTGCTCAGGTGGGACTCAAGCAGGCAGCAGACTTCTTCGCCGGACCCCTGCGGACCGGACTCACCGCCAGCGGGGGCCTGCTGTCGGGCTCACAGCCGCACTACCGGCTCTACCCGGTGCGGGATGGCTGGGCTGGGGTGGCGGCGCTGGAACCGCATTTCGCTGCCCGGCTTCAGCAACTGCTGGGCGGCGCTGAACCAAATACCGAGGCTATAGACGAAGCAGCACTGGCCGGATGGCTCCGCAGCCTGAGCGTCAGCGAATGCAACCGGCTGGCCGAGGAACATGACCTGCCGGTGCATGCGGCGCGGCTGCCGTGAGGATGGGAGGGCAAGTCGCTTCAGGCCGAAGCAAGTCTTCGTTTGAATTTTGCGGTGTCGCTCTTTCTGGTCGTCACGGGCTTGCCGGCCATGTGAGGCCTAGCTCTACCGATTACCGACTCGAAACTCCAGTCCCCGTTCCCCGCAGCCGCTCTTTCTCGCGTCAGGCCAATTGCCGCTCCGTAACCCGACTTTCCCAGACCGCGACGACCAACAGCGCGGCCACCGTCAGCAGCGCCAGCGTGAGGGTACTCATCAGGCCGCTGCCCAGGGCGAGCGCCCCCAGCGCCCCCAGACCGACCAGGTGCGAAACGGGCAGGCCGCACACCACCGTCTTGAACATCAGGTTGCCCAGCAAAAAAAGCGCCGGGCCGCCGATGACACTCAGGGCGACGTGCGGCGTCACCGCGTCGCCTGGGTGCGTCAGCAAAAATTCGTCGCCCACGGCGGTCAGGATGATGCCCAGCACAATCAGGATATGGATGTAGGTGTAGACGCTGCGGGCGAGGCGGCCCGCGTCGTCGGTGACCTGCATCGTGGTGTTTCCGGCCTGCGCGTTGGCGACGAAGTAAATCCACCACATGGCGACGGTGCCCGCGAAGGCGGCAAACATCGCCAGAGTGCTCCACACGCCCGGCGTCAGGTCGGAAAAGGTCGCGCCGGAAACCATGATGCTCTCGCCCAGCGCCACAATCACGAACAGTCCGGCCCGTTCCGCCATGTGTTCGCCGCTCACGTCCCATTCCCGCGTGCTGGAGCGGCCCAGGCCAGGGGTATAAAAGCCTACCCAGCCCGCCAGATAGCCCTGTAGCAGCGCCAGCGTCCACCACAGCATCCGCGTTTGGCCCTCGGCCAGGCCCCCCAGCACCCACAGCAGGGCGTAGGGAAGGCCCCAAGCCAGAATGCGGGTCATATTGGCCTGCTGCCCGGAGCCGCGCAACGCCCAGAGCGCAAAGCACGTGCGGAACAGGTGCATGGCCGCCATGCCTGCGCCAAAGAGCCAGCTTTTGGCACCGAAGGCCTCAGGAATACTGGTGGACAGCACCAAGCCCAGCAGCATCAGCCCCATCAGCATCAGACGCACGGCGGGTTTTTCGGGGTTGAGCCAGTTGGTGACCCAGGCGGTGTAGGTCCACTGCCACCAGACCGCCAGACTCAGCATCAGCATCTGCACCGCGCCCAGCACCGTGAAGTGCGCCAGCAGGTAATGCGAAAGCTGAGTAATCGCAAAGACGAAAACGAGGTCGAAAAACAGCTCGGCAAACGAAACGCGGCTGTCGGTATGCGAGGAACGCCCCCGCATCAGGGCCGTCAATGGCCTGCTGCGCGGGGAAGATTCAGGCGTCATTCAGCTTTTCCCCACCGGGAGCCTGAAAGCCGACTTCGCGGTGGGTGCCGTCGCAAAAGGGCTTGTTGCCGCTCTGCCCGCAGCGGCACAGGGCGGCGCGGGTGTCGCGGACGGTGCCCGCCGGGTCGGCGCTCTCCGGCGCGGCGATGGTGAGGTCACCGCGCAGGAAGTTGGGGCCATTTGCCCGCACGTCTATCGTGGTGGGTTCAGGCTGCTCCGGTGGGCCAGCTTGCAGGACGTAATGCAGCGCTCCGGTGGGGCAGCGGCGCACGACTTCGGCCACGGCGTCGGCGTCGGCCTGGTTCGGCTGAATCCAGGGCCGCTGCTCGGGGTCGAACACTTCCGGCAGCCCGCGCACGCAGGCGGCGAAGTGAATGCAGCGCCGCTTGTTGTAGTAGACGGTTATCCCTTCGGAGGTGTAGGCGCGTCCCCAGAAGTCGGGAACAGAGGGGTTCGGGGTAGTGTTCACAGTTCATTTCTCCAAGGCAACCAGGTTCCGAAGTTAAGGACCTGACGAAAGTAATGGGAAATCGTCTCAGTTCACCAGCACCAGCCGGTCGCTGCCTTCCGCGTTCCAGGCGGTTTCCACCTCGGCCAGCGGGCGAATGTCCACTGGGGTCGTCCAGCCGTGCGTGGCGGCGGCTTCCAGCATCTCGCCAATCGCCGCCACCAGTTCGCGGTTGGGGACGCTGCCCAGGCCACTGCCCAGGAGTTCCACGCCCGAACTGCGCAGGGTCGAGGCATTCAGGCTGAGTTCCGCGCCGCTCATGGAGCCGATTTGCACGAAACGCACGCGCGGCTCGCCTTCGGGGTCGGCGTGACCGCTGAAGGCCGAGAGCAGGCTGTGGGCCGACATGCCCCAGAGGTAGTCGAGGACGACCTGCACGGGGTTGCGGTGAACACTCTGACGGAACGTCTCGGTAAGCGCATCTTCCTCCTGGTTCAGCACGATGATTTCGTCGGCCCCGAGGTCACGCAGCACCGCTTCATTGCGGCCCGTCGCCACGATGCGCCCGGCCCCGAGGTGACGCGCAATCTGCACCGCCAGCCGCCCCGCCGTGCCCGTCGCGCCGTTAATCAGCACGTGTTCGCCCGCCTGAAGGTGTGCCCGCCGCGTCAGCGCCGCCCAGGACGACATGCCCGGATTGGCGAGGGCGGCGGCCAGTGCGCTGTCCAGCTCGGCGGGCAGGGGCACGGTGTATTCGCGCCGCACCTTGCTCTGCTGGGCCAGTGCGCCAAAGGGGGCTGTCGGAAAGGCAAAATAGACGCGACTGCCGTCTTCCAACTGGCCCACGCCATCGAAGCCGGGGACGACGGGCAGGGTCTTGCCGCTGCTGTAGTGCTTGCCGGACGCCTGCGCCCGCACCAGCTGGCTGACGGCGGCGGCCTCGACCTTCACCAGCACTTCCCCCGCGTCCGGCTGGGGGGTCTGGAAGTCGTCGTAACGGGGGGGCTGAGCAAAATCGTGAATCACAGCAGCTTTCATCGTTGTTCCTCCGGGGTCTGGCTGCTCGGGGTTTGGCCGCTCCAGGCGCGGCGCAGCAGCTCAAGCAGGGCGTCTTGTTCCAACGGGGCGGGGTTCGGGTAGGGTTTTTCGAGGGCTTGTGCGGCGGCCTGAGCGATGCCGTCTTCGGGCATTCCCAGGTCGCGCAGGGCAGGGACGTTGCCCAGTTTCTTGTTCATTTCGTACAGGCCCAGCGCGGCGTTTTCTGCGTCCAGAGCGCGGGCGATGCGGTGCATGGCTTCCGGCGCGTGGGGGGCGTTGTAGGCGATGTTGTGCGGCAGCAGCGCGGCGTGCAGTTCGGCGTGCGGCAGGTTGAAGGTGCCGCCCAGCACGTGCGCCAGCTTGTGGTGCAGGGCCATGCCCACGCTGCCCAGCACGCTTCCGGCCAGCCACGCGCCGTAGAGGGCCTGCGTGCGGGCCTCCAGATTCTGCGGCTCTTTCACGATGACGGGCAGCGCCCCCGCCAGCGCCCGAATGGCGTCCTCGGCCATCAGCGACACGACGGGGTTGCCGTCCTGCGCGTACAGGGCTTCAGCGGCGTGGGCAATCGCGTTCATGCCACTGCTGGCACTCACGGCGGGCGGCAGCGTCAGGGTGAGTTCCACGTCGTAAATCACCGTTTCCGGCAGCACTTTGGGCGTGTTCTGGGTGGTTTTGCGCCCCTCCTGCGTCTCGCCCAGAATCGGGGTCATCTCCGAACCCGCGTAAGTGGTCGGCAGAATGAGTTGCGGCAGGTCGGTGCGCAGCGCCAACGCCTTGCTGAGGCCCGTGGTGCTGCCGCCGCCAAATGCCACCAAGCCGTCTGCGCCGAGTTCCTGTAAGCGCTTTAGCGCGTCTTCGGTCACGCTGACGGGCGTGTGCATAGCCGCCCCGCTGAAGGTTCCGGCGGCCCGGTCGCCCAGTTGCGCGGCCAGTTCCTCGGCTCTCTCAGCCTGCCCCGGCGTGGACAGCACCAGCGCCCGCCGGATGCCAAGGCGCTCGGTTTCGGCGGCCAGTTGCTCGCGGCTGCCCGCCCCGAACACGACGCGGGTGGGCAGGGGTTCGTAAGTGAAATGCATGGGACGCTCCTTGAAGTTGATGATGGATGATGGGTTCGCTTCGCTTCTTGGTCAGAGCAGCGCCCATGAGGACGCTTGACCGCTGATGGATGATGGAAAAAGCGCGGAGGCGACGTGTCTTTAGAGCAGGTGGACAGAAGACTACGGGCCTTATGACCCTCCCCCCTTGCCGGCTGGGTGATGCCGAAAAGTCTCTCATGATTGAAAACGGTGCATTTTCGGCAAGTTTGCCACCCGATGAAAGCGAGGTTTTTAGCCCCTCCCCCCTTGTGGGGGACTCGCTAGAGCCGCTTGCGGAGGGCCTTGCGCAGCAACGGGACTTGAAAAGCTGCGAAGCAGAGGGGGGGCATCCAGACCAACTTTTTTTCCTGTCAACCGCTCCAAAGAAGCAAGAAGCGCCTCCACAGCACAGCGGAGACACTTCTTCCTATCCAAATTCCTTAGACGCTGCGGGCCGAGACGTCCTGAAGCATCTTCTGCACGGCCAGAATCTCGTCTTCGTTGATGGTGTGGCCCATCTTGGGGTAAATGCGCTTGTCCACCTTCGCGCCGTGTCCGGCCAGGATGTCGGCGCTGTCCTCGACACGCTTGAGGGGAATGTGGCTGTCCACGTCGCTGCACCCGATGAAGATGGGCGTGCCGTCCAGGTCGCCAGCGTAGTCGCGGGGGGTGCCTTCCGGCCCGATCAGGCCGCCGGAGAAGGCGAACACGCCGCCGTAGCGCCGCGAGTTGCGGGCCACATATTCCAGCGTCAGGCACGCGCCCTGCGAGAAGCCGCCCAGCACGATGTTTTCGGGCGGAATGCCCTGCTCGCCCAGCGTGTTCACGATGTCGTCAATCATCTGGAGGCCCGACGACAGGCCGGGTTCGTTGCGCTCCAGCGGGGCCAGGAAGCTTTCCGGATACCAGGTGTTGCCCTGCGCTTGCGGCGCGACGTAGGCGAAGGCCGACAGGTTGAACTGCTGCGAGAGGTTCAGGATGTCCTCGGCGCTGCCACCACGCCCGTGTACCAGAATCACGGCGGCGCGGGCTTCGTCCAGGGCGCGGCCCGTGGTC
Source organism: Deinococcus piscis (assembly GCF_014653275.1). Lineage (GTDB taxonomy): Bacteria > Deinococcota > Deinococci > Deinococcales > Deinococcaceae > Deinococcus > Deinococcus piscis. The sequence continues at coordinate 6,672 of NZ_BNAL01000039.1, read as the reverse complement.
ATCACCGGCTGGCCCTGGTGCGGGCCGTTGACGCGCAGCCCGTCGGAGAGGCTGGCGGCGCTGCCCTGGGCGCTACTGCTCTGGCTGGTGCCGCCAATCGTCACGCCGTACTCGTGGTTCACGATGGGCTTGACGCGGGCTTCGATGGCCGCACGCTTGCTCTCGTACCAGGCGGGCAATTTCAGGTGCTTGCCCAGTTCGTCCACGCTCTCGTCGGCGGGGAAGCCGGGGGCGTCGGTGGCGACTTCGAACAGGATGCCGGAGCGCTCGCGGAAGTAGATGGAGTGGAAGTACTGGCGGTCTTGAACCGTCGTCACCTGGTAGCCGTGCTTGGTGAGCAGCTGGCGGTATTCCAGTTGCTCGGCATCGTCCACGGTGCGCAGGGCGACGTGGTGAACACTGCCCGCGCTGAACTGGCCGTGCGGCTTGCCGGGGCGCTCGACCAAGTCGATGTACAGGCCCACGCCGTCCGACTGGCCCCGGTAGCGGGTGCGGGTGCCTTCGGCGTCCTGCTCGCTGCCCACCTTGGTAAAGCCCAGCGGCCCGGTCAGCAGGCTCTCGGTCTGGGCGGTCTGCGCGACCCAGCCGGTCACGCTATGAAAGCCGTTCAGGGCGTGTTCGCGGGGCACGGGACTCTTGGGCCAGAAGCTTGGCACGTCCGCGCCTTCCTCGAAGATGATTTCAATCCACAGGCCGTCAGGGTCTTCAAACTTGACGGCGGGGCTGCCGAAACGGGTTTCCTCGGTGAAAGGAATATTGAACTCTTTCAGGCGGGCCTTCCAGTAGTCCTGCGAGGCGACGGGCGCACCGTAAGCCGCCGCCACGATTTCGCCGTTGCCGCGCCGACCCTTGACCGCGTTGGGCCAGGGAAAGTAGGTCATGATGGTGCCGGGCGCGCCGGTTTCGTCGCCGTAGTACAGGTGATAGGTGCCGGGGTCGTCGAAGTTGACGGTGACTTTGACCATGCGCTGGCCCAGAACCTGGGTGAAGAAGTCCACGTTCTTCTGCGGGTCGCTCGCCATGACGGTCAGGTGGTGGAGGCCTTGAATCGGATTCATGGGACTATCCTAACTTAAATTTTTAAGTGTTATGTAAACTAAATTACTTTTTGAAGATCGTTTACAGTGGGGGGATGACTGAGTCGGAACTTGACCTTGCCCTGAAACAGCCCGCCATCCGGCTGTGGCGGCGGCTGGTCTACACCACGCAGGGCAAGGTTCGTGAAGTGGAAGCGGCCCTGGCCCCGCTGGGGCTGACCATGACCGAATTTGACCTGCTGGCCGTACTGCGGCGCTTTGACGGCGCGACGCAGCAGGAAGTCGCCCAGCGCCTGCTGTTTACCGAAGCGAACATGTCCTACCACGCCAAACGGCTGGTGGCCCGTGGCCTGATTGAGCGCCAGACGGCAGGCAAACGCAAACTGCTCAGGCTCACCGACGCCGGCCAACACTTGGTCCAGCAGGCCCTGCCCACCGTGCTTGAGATTCACGAGCTTCAGTTCTCCGACCTGAACGATGAGGAACTCAAGCTGCTGCGCGACCTGCTCCGCCGCCTGAAATGAGGCCGCGCTGCTTGCAGTCTGCCAGCGTCTACTACAACACCTACGGCACCCATCACGTCACCAAAGTGGCAGGTATGGACAAACTCCAGAGCTATTTACGGCGACAACTAGCCCCAGAACGACACCCGCCATCGGAGACGGTCCAGCTGGCGAATTTTGTTCTGGTCACTTCTGCTCAAGGGGCGCGGGCAATTTCTAGCCACAACGCACCACATGGCTGGACTTCTGGTAGAGGAGAGAACCTGTTCCGTTGCGGATCAGCCCAGTGATGGGCCCAGTTACTGATCAGTCCAGTCACCGGCAACGCTTTAATCCCATCACAGGGTGTGCAGGCGCTCAAGCTCTCCTTTCCTCTGGGCATGGTTCTGGGCTCAGTTTTCCGGTCAAACTGCCGCGCCCAGCCTGCCTGCTCTCATGGCAACTGTTCCATTCCTGCTGTCATCAGCAGGTAAGACGCCAGTTCCTAGAGTGTGGCGAATGCTAAGCGCACAAAGGGAGCAGTTATGAGGCACTGGAAACGGAAACAAGGTGAGAGATACCGGACCCTAAGCTTGAAACTCATGTCTACGGCGGTACTGACCGGCCTCTCCGGAATCGTCAGTCCAGGGGCCCTGGCCGTAGTGTCCAACAGCCATACCCTCTACAGCGACGGCACCAGCGGCTTTGATCCAAGTGCTGGTCCGGGCTTCGATACTGGCCCCAACAACGGCATCGTGCGGACCAACGACACGTTTACCTATAACGTCTCCCTGACGGCAGCGGGCGTAGAGTCAGGCATCGTCATTACGGCCACCTTGCCCACGGTGGACGGCAAAGCCGTAGCGGTGTGGCCTGCGCTCCCTGCGTACTGCATGGCCGGTGGTTCCTCGATTTCCGTAGACCGCTTGACGGTAACCTGCGCCCTGGACACGATTGGGCAAGCGGGCAGCAACACGGCCACCGATGTTTTGCTGACGGCTCAGGTGCTGAGCACCGCAGCCAACGGGACAGTGATTCCCGCACCACAGATCACCGTCACGTCGCCGCAGGGAGTGCCCGCGTCCTCAACGGTGCCTCAGCCTGTGACCGTGTCCGCTGCACCGTTTTATGACGTGGTCATTCAGCAGAGCTTTCAGGGTAGCCCCCAGGCTTACGGGTACAACACCGCCAACGGCCCTGCCAACGAGGACGGCTTCTACAGCCGCCCGCTGATTGGCCTGGTCGCCAAACACCCGAACGGACACGGGAACAAAGGCGTCGAGCAACTCAATCCCGCTCAGCCGATCAAAGTCACCCTTGACCTCAGCCAGATGCCCGCAGGCACCATTGTCGACAACTACCACCAGGGGGCCGCGCCGGCAGGAACTCCGGCAGCCACAGGCAGTTTTCTGGACGGCTGCGGAAGCCCGGGCTCCTGGGGCTGGAACGTGATCACGAGCGACGGAAACCCCAGTCCTGAAAACGGTGGCGTGGTCAACATGTATGAGAAGGTGGGAGACTCCGGTTCAGCCACAGTCACCAATGACAGCATGGTGCCCAATGGCGGCAACTGCCAGGTCACGGGCACCACCTCTACATCCATGTCGGTGGAAATTTCCGGGACCGACACCACCCTGGTCCGCAGGCCCACCGTCTACAGCGGTACAAACGCCCCTATTCCCACCACAGACTGGTGGGTCGCCAACAAAGCCGTGGTCCTGTGGACTCCGCTCACGTCTTACCCGCCCAATCAGCAGGTGTGGAATACCATCAAGCTGGGAAGTTTCAGCGCCACGTCCATCAGCGGGCAGGCCATGCAGAACATCAGCACCAGCAATGACAGCGCCACTTACGACCTCACCTCGTATAACGGGGGGACAGCGCTCAAGGTCTTTGTACCGGACAACAGCCGCCCGGCACCGTATGCCACCACCGCAGACCCTGCCGTGACCTCCGATGCCCATGTCAACTACATGACCGCTGGACAGACTGTACGGACACAGGTCCGGTACCTCAACACCGGAACCTATACCCAAAAGGACGTTTTCAGCTGCGACATCATTGACCGCACGGTCTTTGACATTGGCCCGAACTTCTCGGCGAGAATATCTGTGGGCACAGGCTCGATTCAGTATGGGGCACGCGCCGCCGGTCAAAGCCCTTACTTTGCCAGCACCGATTCGGCTGACCCCAGCGGACTTAAGATCTTCGGTATCGCTGACGGAACGTCCGAATACAACAGCGAAACTTGTCAGGACCCTGGCATCCAGTGGTTTAACACTCCAGCCGAAGCCGAAGCTGCCGGGGGACTGGTGTATGTCAAGGCCACTTTCCCCACCGTGCCTGGCAACACTCCGGCCTACTTTGACATTACAGGTCTGACCCTGCGCTCGACATACGCCCGCACCATCAGCACGACCTATCCTTCCAGCGTGACCCACCAACAGGGTGACCCGGTGGCCGCCGATACCCTGATTCGCAACCTGGCGCGGGTCTGGAACACCAGCGTGCCTGCGGTGGATTCGACCAAATACACCGACCACCTCCAGGTGGTCCCGATGAAGACGACCTCGCGGGTCACCAAAGACATCGTGGCGGTCAACGGCAGCCCAGCGCTCAATCCATCGGCCATTTCGCCCGACGCCCTGCTGACCTATCAGGTCCAGCCCCGCTACTCCACCACCTTTCCGCCGCAGCCCAGTACCGTGACCGTGACGGACGTCCTGCCGCCAAATACCACCTACGTGGCGGGCAGCTCAACTGTGGGCGGCACCGCAAAAGACCCGCAGGTCATTCCCAACAGCCCCGCCGCTGGGTACACCCGCCTGGTCTGGACCTACGACCAAGTCTTGCCCTATGTGGGCAGCGACGGCAGCGCCGCCAATTTGCCCCCGGTCCGGTTCAATGTCAAAGTCTCTAACCTGGCCCCCAACAACTCCAAGATTGTCAATGCCGTCATGGTCTCCGCGGGTGCCAGTGACTACGAGCCGGATACCGACTGCGTGTACAGCACGTCGGCCATGAACTTCGGCACCTGCTCCAAGTCGGCCACCAACAGCACCACCGTACAGACGACTGCTGGCTACCGCCTGCAGAAGTCCACTCCGGTGACCACCATCGAGCCGGGGCAGAACTTCAACTTCCAGATCAGCTACGCTTCGTTTGGCAAGCCCGTCACGTCCACCGATATCCCGGACATGATCGATGTTTTGCCGTACCTCGGTGACGGTGTGGCGCGGACCAATTTCCAGGGCCGCTCACCCAGTTCCAGCTTTACGCCAGGGGCCTACCAGCTCACTTCTGTGACTGTGCCCAGCAACGACCCCGGCATGACGGTGTATTACACCAAGGCCGCCCCATCAAGTGTAAGCAACGATCCGCGTGACCCCTCCAACGCCCTGGAAGGAGGCAGCACCATCTGGTGTACCCAGAGCCAGTTCGGCGCCGCTGGGTGCCCTACCACCATCGAGGAAACGACGGCGGTCCGTCTGCGGCCAGGCGTCACCTCTTTCCCCGCCGACACCGTGTATACGGCCACGCTCAATCTGAAATCCACCGCCAACGCTAAGGCCAAAGACCTGTTCAATAACAGCGTCGGGTCGCGGTCCTTGTCGGGCAGCCTGCTGCTGCTGGAAGTGCAGGCCCAGTCTCCGGTGCAGGTGGTGTCCTCTACCCTGTCGGGCCGCGTCTTTATGGACGTCAATCAGAACAAAGCCCTGGATGCTGGCACCGATTCGCCGATTGCAGGCGTGTGTGTGAGTGTCGCAGGCCAGACCAACAGCGGCGTGTCTGTCACGTATTCGGTGCGGACCCAGAGCGACGGCACCTACACCTTTACCTCTGGCGCACCTGACATCTACCCCACCGGCGACTGCAGTGGCACGGTACTGACTTCGTTTGGGGGCCTGCTCAGCGGCACCTACACCCTGACCGAGCTTCAACCCGCCGGCTACTCAGACGGTGCAGATTACGCTGGGCCTGCGGGCGGCCAGGTCACGAATGACAGCATCACCGGCATTCGCTTGGACGTCGGCCAAACGGCCCCGGACTATGTGTTTACCGAGCGGCCCGCAGGTCTGAACGTGTCCAAGAAGGTCAGTCCGGTTTTTGTTCATGTCGAGACTGACGCACAGCAGCCGGACACACTCACCTACTCGCCTGCAGACCGCCAGTTGGTCTACACGCTGAGCGTGACCAACCCCGGCGCAACCCCGCTCAGCGACGTCACCCTGACCGACATGCTTCCGCCGCAAGTGTCCTTCGTGTCGGCCACCCTGGACGGCGCGCCGCTGACGCCCAGCAGAACCAGTCCGCTCACCTTGACCCTGCCCACCCTGGCTCCCAACACCACCAAGGACGTGCTGGTCACTGTCGAGGTGCAGCCGCTTACCCCCGGAGTCAATCAAACCCCGATTCTGAACACCGTCAGCGCCGAGGCCAGCGGCATCAAGCCTGTCTCCTCTGAACAGGCCCGGACCGACTTCGTTTACACGACGCTGTACAAGCAAGTACGCAACATTTCGAGGAGCGCAGACTGGGCCAGCACCTCCGAAGGCCTGCCCGGAGAGACGCTGGAGTACTGCATTGACTTCCGGAACCTTGGCACCACCACGCTTGCAAATTACAGCCTGGTGGACAAAGTGCCTGACCACACCGCCTATGTCGCAGACAGCGCTCAGGTCTTCCAGGGCACCATGCGCTCTCCTGGCGGCGCGTTTCCCGGCATGACCGCAGGCTACGCAGCAAGCACCAATGAGGTGTTCGCAGCGAGCCAGGCTCTGGAGCCCAGCGCGCAGGGAAGCCTCTGCTTCAAGGTCACCATCAAGTAAGCCGGCCTATAAGGCAGGCACACACCTTCACCAAAAGCGACACAGGGACGGCCCTCACACCGTCCCTGTGTCGCTTTTGGCAGGTGGTCCCCAGCTTGCGCAACTCGGCGCAGGCCACGGGCCCAGTCACAGGTGTGCGGAGAAGTGCTGCGGGCGCAGATAGCGAGGAACACTGCCGTCCTGCTCTGCCCCACCTCAGTACCCGACAACTTCATATCCAGACGTGAGGGACAGCAAAAACAGACCTCGCTCCCCGGTTCAGCTTGAAGGCTGGATTCAGGGAGCGAGTGACGCTTTGATGAGTGTGTGAAAACAGAACAAAAC
>NZ_BNAL01000038.1 GCF_014653275.1 Deinococcus piscis | reverse complement strand
GGCCGCCTAGCGCCGTGCAGCTGGCACGGATTTCTCCAAAAGGGCCGGCGCTGAGCTGTTTGCTCCAACTTGTCCGGTTTGCTGGCACGCGGTTCAGGGCAATGATGGGTCCGATGCGCGCCAGATTGCGCTCCATCGCATGGCTACCCAGCAGGGCGCTGAGGCTGGCCGGTTCTCCTGACTGGGGCATGGGTTGATCCTAGGGGGTTTGGCAAAGGTTTGCCAGGGGCCAGATGGTCAGTGGACCATGCGCTTCTTGAGTGATTGATTCTCTATTGGAAGATAAAAAAGAAAGAAAAGAAGAATGATCAATCATTCAAGGGAGCCTCGCCTTTGCCGTCTATGACGTCAGATTGAGGCCAAACTGGGCGAAGTGCCACCGTTAATTGGGCGAAGTGCCACCGTCTATCCCTTACAAACTGGACGAAGTGCCACCGTCTCTGGGAGAACAACTGGGCGAAGTGCCACCGTTAATTGGGCGAAGTGCCACCGTCTATCCTTCACAAACTGGACGAAGTGCCACCGTCTCTGGGAGAACAACTGGGCGAAGTGCCACCGTTAATTGGGCGAAGTGCCACCGTCCATCCTCCACAAACTGGGCGAAGTGCCACCGGTAACTGTAGGAGGGACATAGTGATTCACCGGGTGGCTTTCCCAGTTTCAGATCAGATCCATCTGATCCTGGGGAAGCTGCGGGCTTCTGGTACCCGGGTCAATTTCTGGAGGGACGGTCATTCTTGGGCTTCCTCAGCGCTCAGCGCTTCTTGGGCCTCAATAAACTTGGTCGCTGCCTCGTAGGCTTCATGGGGGGCGTGGACCGGCGCGCTGAAGCGCTTGACGCTCTTGCCCTTCTTGGTCTGGCTAGGTCGGGACTTGCCAGCGGGGATCCACTGGAACACGCCGATGCTGAAGGTGTTCATCCATTGATGGCCCTGGTGATGGGCTGGGTCAAGGCTCCCATACCAGTCCCAGGTCCCTGCAGGCTTGGGTTGTCCATTGCCGCGTACGGTCACTTCACGTTGTTCGTTCGGGACCATGTGAGCCTGGGTCTGCTGGTCTTCTGGTGTCCGTGGGTCAGTGGTCATGAGTATGCTCCTGGGGTGAGGGGGCGGAAAGTGGCAAGTTCACGCTGAATATGCATCCCGCAGCAGCGGGAGAGACTGCTGACTGAGCAGTGCTGAATGGGAGTCGCACCTGAATTGATCAGTGCCTACGCTCCTGTCCCGGGTTGTTTTTCAGGTCAGCAAGCCTGCCTTGCTGATGCAGTGCGTTTTTGAGGTTGCCGGGGGTATCTAGGGTCTCATAACAGTCGGTGGCGTTCAGGGCTGCCCAGGTCAGCTCGCGCTCGTGCTCAAGGGCCCCGATCTGGGTGTTCAGCTCGTCAAGGCGTTCACGCAGCACGGCTGCCTTGACGGGCCTGGGCGGATTGGATTGGACCTGGGTTGACTCGACATGGCTCACCTCCGGGACCTGGGCGGTGCTGATGGCCTGTTCGAGCTGACTGGCGGCAGAGAGCAGGCCCGATTCCATACCCTGGCAAAATTTTCTGACATCCATTTGATTTTGCCGGAAAGCTTGCGCTGCCTCGTTGGCTTCCTGGGCAGCCTGCTGGCGAAACTGCTTGACTAGGGCCTCGGCCTGCAGCCGTGATTGCTGTGAAGCTTCCAGGGCGGCGTGTGTGGCAGCGAGAGCTGCTGCTGCGTGCGCCGCCCAACTGTGCAGCACGTCCACATCCATTGATGGCCGATATTCGGCGGCCAACTGCTGGACTGCTTCTTGACCTGACGTTGCTTCCTGCTGGAGCCTGGTTTCTTCGAGCGGTTCACAGGTATCGCTACCGGGTGCGTTGTTGTCTGTTGCCATACGTGTTTTGCCTCCTTGGGAAGGTGCCGCCTAGGTGAGTTCAGGGAACAAGCTCCGGCCCTGGCCCAGGTGGGGGGAGGCAGGATGCCTGGGGCCTCTGGGCTGAGGTTTGTGCTGCTTGCTGCAGCTGTTGGCGGTGTTCTTCGAATGTCCTCGTGGCCGCTTTAGGCCAGTGGCAGAGGTCGTAATCACTCAGGCCTGCCAGTTGCATACTGCTTCCGAAGTGCTGGTAAGGGTTGTACTGCTCGGCTTTGTTCAGGGCCTTGGAGGCGCTTTGCAGCTCAGCTGGGACGGGGCATGGCCCGTCCATCATGTCCCATCCAGGGAAGTGTTGATCCAGCAATCGAATCCAGCGGTAGTTGATCTCTTTTTGTATGTCGTTGGCTGCTTTCAGGCTTTTATGGCGTGGTGGGAGGCGGGGGCCGGGGTCCCGAAGTTTTAATGCCATGGACAGCGTGAAGAACAGAAACAGGATGATTGCCAGCAGCTTTGGTGCGAAAGCGAAGATGGGGTCGGTCATTGCTAGGATGCTTTCAGTTGATCCTGTGAACTGGCTCAAAAGGGAATGTCTCATAGAAAATCCTTTTCGGATACCCCGTACTTCAGTGCGGGGAGGAGAAAAGCTTCGCTAAAAGCTATAGCTGTAGCCGTCTTGACGCTGAAGCGTCTGAAAAAACCGTTTGTTGATGCCATCTACTTTTCCTGCCCCCAGAAAGAGGGCAAAGGAGCCGGTGGCGCGAACAGAAATCCGCCCGACGTAGGCTCCAATTTTCTTGCCTGTGGTGACAATTGCCCTACAAATGTCGCCCGTCTGAAAGCCGAAGAAGACTTTCTGACGGGTGCGGTGCTTGTTGGGGAAGCCGTACTTATCAGTGCGGCACATCTGTCGGTTGCCGCGTCCCATGCACTTGATTTGCAGGGGGCGAAGATGCGGAACGCGGACTTGCTCGCCAGAATTACCGACGCAGGCGGCATCTATCCAGTGGGCCTTGTCGTACTCCTGCTGCTGGCGGTTGAAGCTCGTCTGTGCGCCACTTCCCGTCTCTACTGGATAGCCAAAACGTTTCAGCTCGTCCAGCAGACGGTAATTGGTGGCGTTAACGGCGGCAGTATCAGCAAGGCTCGCTTGTTGCTGAGCTTGGATGCGGCGAAGCTGTGCGGGCTTACGCTTCAGGAACTCTTCTAGCGTCTGGTTGTCCTTCAGGTTGTTGCACTTGCGGCAAGACATCACCAGGTTGCTGATACGGTTGGAACCACCGCGGGAGCGGGGAACAAGGTGCTCTACCTCTTCGGCTTTTCTGCCGCAGTAGGCGCACTTCCCTTCCCATTTGTGCATCAGATAAGCCCGACATTCAGTGCCGAACAGCGTGCCTTTCTGGTAGTCCTGGCGCTGAATATCAGGATTCATCATCTTCTGGGTATCAAAGCTGACCAGTTCCATGCTGAAGGAATCCAGCATCGTGAAGCGGTCCAGTCTCTTTGCCCAGGAGATGACTGTCAGAACCCGGTGCATCAGAGATGGGGGTAACCAACCTTCAGGTCGGGTCCGGTTCAGGAACCGTGCAGGGCGGTGACGGAGTTTGCGACTTCTGCGAGCTGAGCGCAGTTGTCTTCTCTTGGTGAGGTTGTCCCGAACGGCATGGCCTCTATGGTGGAGTTCGGCCCCCCAGACCACCTGACGGCCTGTTTTGCCTTCGAGGACCAGGGCCATGCCAGTGGTTTTAGAACCAGGGTCTAGTTTGAGAGTGAGGGGTTGAGATTGTCGCCCGGCCTCAGATTTGAGAATGATGGTGAAGGGGTAACGCCGCCAGACGGCAGCTTTGCCTGCTTCCAGCATCTTCCTGGCCCGCTTAGGGATACAGGGCATCCGTGGGGATTTGTCTGGGTTAAGAACGAAGACTCGGTTGGACATGGTTTCCTTGTTGCGCGTAAGCGCCATGTAAAGTTCGCCTAGACGGGCACGAAATGGCTTGTTGGTTCCTTACCAGAGGCGCGGGGGTTCCCTTCCCGGCTTTCTTTGTTGGGGAGACAGAGCTTCAGACTGGCGAGGCATCTGAAGGTGTCGTGACCATTTCGTCGGTTACTCGATAAGAGTCGTCGGGTAACGAATAAGGCTTAAATGCCTCGGCCTTTAGGCCGGGGATTCGTTACGGTTGCTCCAGGGTGATGCAGTGCAGTTGCACTCTCCATGTTGGCTCGATGCTTCATCGTACTTGCTCACCAAGTTGCTGCTGTTTGTACAGGGTGTTCAGCCGTTCTTTGACCGTGGGGGCTGGAGTGTTTCCGAGTGCGCCCTCAAATGGCACATTCCAGGTCTTCATCATGAAGTCGTGGCTCTGGTATCCCTGTTCAAGGCCGCTCAGAATGTCCTGTAGGGCTTCGTCGGTGGGTTGCCAGACGGCAGGAAGCTGTTCTTCAGGGCTGAGTCTGGGAAGGCCGATGCGCCGGAGTTCGCGGTCGCTCAGGTGCTGATAAGCGATGAGTTCCTGGTTCGGCCATGTCACCATGCCTGCTGGGATGCCGCCAAGCAGCAGCAGGCTATGGGTGCTGCTTTGCTCAATGATGGCCGTGATCCAGCGGCCTTTCGGTAAGCGCAGTTGTCCGGGCGTGGTGGTTTCTCCAGGATGGTACAGGCTGTAGCTTCGGCCTTCTCGCAGGTGGCCCTGGTGCCGTTTGGCCAATTCAGGCAGGCCGAACAGCACGCCAAAGAACGGGGAGATGCTCATGTTCCCGGTCAAGGCACTGAGGTGCCAGCAGGCCTGATAGTCGGACAGGTCGGCGGTGTGCCAGATGCTCTGTGCATCCGTTTCACGCAGTGTGAACGGAAACTCGTGGATGCCCTGATAGAGCGTAAAGCCATGTGCCGACCAGGCCACCTGCTTTGGAGCGGGATTCGTATAAGCGGCGGCCGCTTCAATGGCAGCCCGGTTGACGGACGTCTGCGTGAGCTCAAAGGTGGTCATGCTCCTGCACTCACCGTCAGGTGAGGGTCGAAATTCGTGATCAGAACCTCGCGGTTTGGAACTCTCCCCTGCCTGCCGCTGGCGGCCATTCCTGAGACATTGCCAATAGGCGTGTAGTGCCATTGCTTGCCGTACAGTTCCCGGATTTCGGGACGGTCATAGCTGCTCACGATGAATCGGCCCTTCAGCGTGGTCAGTTGTTGGGCTAGCTGTTCATGCGCTTCTTGGTCTCGCATGTTGAGGCGGTAATTCACGCCGTTACCCGGATAGGGTGGGTCAAGGTAAAAGAGGGTTTTCGGGCTGTCATGGGCAGCGATCACCTCACTGGCTGGTCCTTGCTTGATGGCGACATTCCGAAGCCGCTCATGCACAGGCAGGATGCGTCGCTCGATGTGCTTGATGGCACCGAGCAGCCGGTTCCCGCCGCCGGCGTCCCGGATGGCTGTTTGAAAGCGGGGATAGCGCAGCTCTCCGCCCCAGCCCGCGTTTAGCAGGTAGTACAGCCGCGCGGCTCGCGCCACAGGCTTCAGCGTTTCGGGATCAGTGTCTTTCAGCTCGTCGAAGCGTGCCCGGCTGACCAGCTCTCACAGAATGCGGCAGGAGGCCTCGGTCTTTAGACCGGGGGTGAATGCCGCCACACCCCTCAGGGTGCGCTTAAAAGCTATAGCTATAACCATCTGCCTTGTGTAGGGCGGTGAGATATTTTGCATGTACGTCGAAGGTTTCAAGTTTGAAGTTCGGTCTTGCCCGTACTGCAATGCGCCCGACGTGAACGCCTACATATTTGCCGGAGAGAACTTCGGCCCGAACGATATCGCCCGTCTGGAAGCCGAAGAAGACTTTCTGACGGGTGCGGTGCCTGATAGGAAATCCATACTTGTCCGTGCCGCACATCTGGCGATTGCCGCGTCCCATGCACTTGATTTTTAGCGGTTCCAGGGGCTTCACCTGCACCTGCTCACCAGAGTCACCAACGCAGGCCGCGTCAATCCAGTGGGCTTTGTCATAGCCCTGCTGCTGGCGATTGAAGCTCGTCTGCGCGCCGCTTCCCGTCTCCACTGGATAGCCAAAACATTTCAACTCGTCCAGTAGGCGGTGCTTGGTGGCATTAACGGCGGCAGTATCAGCGAGACTCTGTTTCTGCTGCTCCTGGATGCGCTTCAGCCCTGCAGGTTTGCGCCTCAGGAACTCTTCAAGGGCTTTGGACCCTTTGGCTGCATTGCACTTTTGGCAGGACATGACCAGGTTGCTGATACGGTTAGAACCACCGCGAGAACGGGGAAGCAGATGTTCGACTTGCAAGCCCTTTTCCTTTTTGCCGCAGTAGGCACATTTGCCTTCCCACTTGTGCATCAGATAGGCGCGGACTTCAGTTCCGAACAGAGTGCCGCGCTGATAGTCCTGACGCTGAATATCAGGATTCATCATCTTCTGGGTATCAAAGCTGACCAACTCCATGCTGAAGGAATCCAGCATCGTGAAGCGGTCCAGCCTCTTCGCCCAAGAGATGACCGTCAGCACCCGGTGCATCAGGGATGGGGGGAGCCAGCCTTCAGCTCTTGTGCGGTTCAGGAATCGAGCGGGACGGTGACGGAGTTTGCGACTTCTGCGGGAAGCACGCAGTTGTCTTCTTCTGGTGAGGCTGTCCCGAATGGCATGGCCCCGGTGGTGGAGTTCTGCTCCCCAGATGGCTTTCTTGCCATGCTTGCCGTCTAGCACTAAAGCCATACCAGTCGTTTTGCTGCCAGGGTCGAGCTTGAGGGCAAGGGGTTGAGACCCTTTACCTGCTTCAGACTTGAGGATGATGGTGAAGGGGTAGCGACGCCAGACGGCAGCTTTGCCAGCTTCCAGCATCTTCCTGGCCCGCTTTGCCGTGCAGGGCATCAGCGGGGTTGTGTCTGGGTTAAGAACGAATACTCGGTTAGACATGGTTTCCTTGTTGCGCGTAAGCGCCATGTAAAGTTCGCCTAGAGGGGCATGTTCAGGTTTGTCGCTTTGCATTCAGGGGCGCGGGGGTTCCCTTCCCGGCTTTCTTTGTCTGCAAACACAGACCGCGCAGTGCCGATGAGCTTTGCTCTGAGGCGCTTTTTGCTGCGCGGGTAGCCAAAAACTGGCGAGGCATTTTTGGGTGTGGTGGCCTGAACATCGTTTACTTAAAAAAAGTCCTCGGGTGACGAATAAGGCTTAAATGCCTCGGACTGGAGTCCGGGGATTCGTTACTCTGGTTTGAGGACGTGGCCGAAGAAGTCTGAGAAGAGGCCGCGTTTGAGGGGGGTATAGGCGCTGCTCATGGATGGCCTCCTGCGCTTGGCCCGACATGCCACACGGGCTGCAGGATGTCCGTAGCAGCGATATCACCCGCTCCCAGCTGCGAGGCGGCGCGCAACAGGCTGCTCTTGAAGGCGAAGCTGAGGTTGTCCGGGGTCACGCGGGTCAGCAGGTCACGAAGTTCGTCCGCGTCCGGGGCGAAGATGTTCAGTTCGCTGTGGCTGCTCAGGCGGTTGCCTTCCAGCTGAACGTTTTCCGGAAGGCAGACAGGTGAGGCAGGCTGTGAGCAGACCTCCAGTTCGAGCCGAAGTGAAGTGCGGTAGAGCGGAACCTGCGCCGAGCTGGGAGTCAGGTCGCTGACGGTCCAGAACCCCCGCTCTGGCAGGGGCGGTACGGTGAACGTACCCATTGGTCCGGCGAGCACTCCCCCAGTGGGGCTGCCGGGGCTGCCAGGGCGGCGCGAGAGGACGAAGGCATTGCCCGCGAAATCATCGCAGGTGTACCCGTTCAGGCACTGGATAGCGCTAAATGCAGGGCAGGGACTCTCAATCAGGGCCGTGAGCTGCCCACTGTGAATCAGGCTGGTGATGTGCGGCACCTTCATGCGGTTTCCTGCTTCAGACTTTGCACTTCTTCCTGGACGGCTTGCCGCTTTCCAGCCAGCCGGTCCAGCAGTGCGGCCGCTTGTGCCTGCGCGCCGAGTTCCGCTGCGGTGTTCTGGATTATGCGTTCCAGTTCAGTCAGACGCCTCAGCTCCCTGTTTAGGACTTCAAGTTGCCGCTCCCGTTCCACCTCGTCTGCTTTGAGGGTGGCCCGGAGCTGCTCCTGCAGGAGGCGGCCGATGTCCCGCCCGGTGATGCGGCTGTCCGGCTCGTGGAGGTCGAAGTACTCCTCCAGCGGGTCATAGTCGCCGGTTTCGTCCGTGAGGATGACTCGCTGGAGAGCCAGCGTGCCGGCAGCGTCCAGAATGGCCCTGGGGACATCGCTGCCGTCTTCCCGGCGTTGCAGGTAGACCACACCGCTCGTTTCGCACACGGCGAAAGGGACGCTGCAGCCGTCCAGTCTCAGGTCGTCTGCTAGCACGATCTCGAACCCGCCGGGCACTTGCGGGGGAATCAGCTGATGTGTGTGGGCAGTGATGCTGGGCGACCACTCCTCGCCATCACCGTCCAGGCTGACCAGTGGCAGGCCGCCGTGTCCGCGCAGCAGGGCTTCTTGGGTGAGCCAGTGTTCGCTGCCGCACCGCCGGGTGGGTCTAAGAGTGAAATCACATGAATGATTGCCGGGCAGGTCGTTGTACTTGTCACCGTCGTCATCGATGTTGATTTCAACGTTCAGACTCTCAGACCGCACCCGTTGGTAGCCCAGTTCTTTCAGGGCCAGGGATGTGACGTTATTGGTCAGGAGTGTGTGGGGGACCTCGTCACGTCCGGCATGTCTGATGCTCTCCTCAGAAATGTCTACCCGGTTTGCGGCCCAGTCCCGGGCTTCTTGTAACACGCGTTCTCGTAGGGCAGCGGTGATCTGTATGGCTGCCGTTTCTAGCGCTTCGTTATGAATAACGCTCTCGCGGTCTGGAAGCTTGGGCCGGATACCGCTGCCAGATTTGGGGTACAGACGTAAGCCATATCTACTCAGCAGCGCTTCAATGAGTGGGTCTTCCTTTAGCAGTATCCTCAGTTTATCTGCTGGTACGGACAGTTTTTCCCAGTCGATCTGGACACTGTAGAGGCGTTCACTCAGGATAACCCGCCCAGCATCAGTCTCGATCAGAAGGCCGTTGAACGGCGCGACCTGCCCTGTGGATTCGCCGTTGAGCGTGACGTAGATGTCTTGCTCGTCAGCGTCGATACGCAGGTCCTGCAGTGTTTCTTTCAGGTTCTGTGGGCGGTGCAACTGCACTTCTACTCGGAAGCCCTGCAGAACAGCTTCACTGTGCTGAACCTCGGTCTTGTCCGCGCGCATGAACTGCTCTGGCGTCAGCGTGAAGCTCCAGTCTTTCGAGCGGAAGGTGACCGCGCTGGACCATTCCGGGTTGAGCAGGCTAAGAATACCCAGGCCAGCTGGGTCGGTGACGTGCGCCCCCCAGCCGCTACGGGCGGCGGTCAGTAGCAGCTGAGGATCGTCAAGGCCATGCCCGTTGTCCTGAACGGAAAATCCGTGATCAGTGGTTTCAAACTGGATGTGGGTCGCGCCGGCGCGGATGCTGTTTTGGAGCAGCTCGCGGACGCTGGCGCGGAAACCGCCGAAAAAGTGCGGCAGTTCAGTCAGGAGGTGGGTGTCGATTCGGGGCTGGACGGTTTCAGTTAGGGTCATGCCCCTGGCTCACTCGTTAGAGTGAGGGAACAGTCCCTCAGGACAGCAGGGTTTCGGTCAGTCCCTCATCTAGATAATGCTGAACCCACCGCCTGTGATGTGCCGCAGCCTCCTGCACACTTGACGCGTACTCAATGATCTGCCCCTCGTTATTGAACAGCCAGATCAGCTCGAATGGACCTGGACTACCGGGTTCGAGAAAGGGAATCAGGATGGTCATGAGGGTGGTGTAGTTGTCGAAGTGTGTTTGCCGGACCAACCTGCGGGTGTTGCGCCAGATGGTTTCAGGCAGATACTGGACGGGGACCAATTGAAATTGCCCGTCTGTAGAAGGCAAAAAGAGCTGGGCCTGTTCAGAGTGAACGCGTTTGCCAAGGAGCTGGTCTCTGGAAGAAAGGGGGCCTGGGACGGGGGGCATGACCATATGCTCCTAGCATAAGCGTAAAAGCCCCTTTTCAGGGGCTTTCAGCTGTGGAGCGTGGATTCAGAGGGTGCCTTTGAGTCCCGTGGCCACCTTGAACGCCACTTTTTTGCCGGCAGGAATCTGGATCTTTTCAGTGGTGCCAGGTTTAACGCCTGTGCGCGCTGCCGTTTCCTTGATGCTGAATGTGCCGAGCGCAGGCAGGCTGACGGTCTGCCCAGCCTGCAGCGCTTCAATGACAGCATTGAGGACGCTGTCGGTCACACCACTGGCCTGCTGACGGGTGAGGCCCGTTTTGCTGCTTACCTCCGCAATCAGCGCAGCTTTACCCATCTTGCTGCTTTCAGCGGCGGGGGTAGGAGCAGGCACGGTCTTCTTCGTTGTTTTTGCCATGCATGCATTATGACTGCGAATCCGGCTGGTCAGACCCCAAGCAATTCTTCCAGGCTCATTTCTATGGCCGTTTTGCCGCAGAGCGCCTGGGCCCGCGCTGGAGCAAGTTCCTGGAGACGTTGTTTTTCCTTTTCAAACTTCGCTTTGGCCTTTACCAGGGCCTGCTCGGCCTGTTGCATATCATTCCAGGCGTTCCAGGTCTGCCATTCCTGCCTTCTGATGCGGGCTTCTTGGATGCTGGCTGGCTGGATCAGCTGTTCGCTAAGTCTCGCGTGTTCTTTTTGCAGCGCCGCTCTGGCTGCCGGTGTCGCGGCGCGGCGGTAGTCCTTGGGCTGCAGGTGAATTTCCGGGTAAGAATGGTGCGGTGAGATCCAGGGTGTGTGGTACTCCACGCCGTTGATCGTCACGGGCTCACGCCACGAAAGACTGAGTTGGCCTTCAGGCGTGATGTGATAATCCGCAGGCCCAAAACGGGTCTCGGTCATCCGTTTTTCGCTTTCAGGCCTTTTCATCATGCCACCCTGTCAGCCGCTTGGGGGGATGCTGCACCGAACAGTTCTGAGAGATCTACCGGTTCTGGCCGCGTGTTGGGATCACTTAATTCACTGAGTCCAGGTCCGAATTCGAATGTCGCCAGGTCAATCAGGTGGTCGATGGTTTCGAAGCTGGTGTGGTCCGGCAGCGGAATAATGTTCATACCAGCGTCAAGCACGCTGAGACTGTAGCCGCGTAACGTACTGACGCAGACGAAGGCGGCGTCTGGGCTGTAGGCTTCACGGACCTTATGACTGAGGATATCGAGGGTACTCATGCTTACTACGCTGCGCGTGAGCGCGAGGGGTCTGAGCGTGCCTGCCAGAAAAAAAGCCCCCACTTGGGGGGGAAGTGTGGTGGGAAGTGTTAGGGCACGGCCCGGCTGACCATTTGTCCACTTTCCAGATCAAAGTAGCGCGCACTGTGTCTGATCTCCCCCTCATGCAGCAGTTTCCAGAGCAGGTCTGCCGCCTGGACCGCCACCATCGGGTTGATCATCAAATCCTGGCGCGAGATTGCTTCTAGAGCTGAGCAACTGGGAAGTGCGTCTTCCTCTAAAGAGGCGTCAATCAGCTCTGGATGCAGTTCGCTGGGAAGAGCCATTGCTGTGCCCTGGCGTCCCAGAATCACTTGCCCGGTTTTGGCCGTGTTTCCACAGTCCAGCCAGTAGGGTGTCTCCTGCCTGTCATTAAGAAACTTTGCGATGTCTCCCCTGGCGGCTCGCGTGTCTACGCAGCTGACAATAATGTTGAAATTGTGTGGATGTGACTGTGAGAACTTTTCTGGAACAGCTTGCCAGCCGGTGCCCAGGCACAGGTTGACTCGTTCGGTGAGGACGAACGCCTTATTCTTGCCGAGGTCAGCTGGGTAAAAGCGCTGTCTGGCCAGATTGGCAGGGCTGACCGTATCGGGGTCGAAGGTGGTGACCTGTAGTTTTGGACCGCCTGTGGCCTGGAGACCGGCATACAGGCTGCCCAGGTGGCTGAGCAGGGCTGAGCCGGTACCGCCCAGGCCGATCAAGGCGAGGTGGACAGTCTTTTGGTGTTTCAGGTTACTTGTGTGCACAGTTCATCTCCTGAACAGCCCAGCGAGGGTCTGATGTGCCGGTTTAAGGTAGTCGGTAGGAAAGTGGCCGCGGTCAACGGCCTCATGCAGCACCTCAGCGTAGGGTTGCCCGGTCAGCAGTTGAGGCCGCCCGTGCGTGAATGCAGAGCGGAAATACGCTTCGCTGTATTCAGCGGTGAGCCGAGGGTCAAGGTGCTCTGGCAGCTCGGTGCTGCCCAGGCAAACTTGCTGATCGTTGAAAACGTTCATAACAGGTGCGTGGTAGAGCGCAGTGTCCAGGTCGGGGCGTGTGTCCTCTGCTAGGGCGTAAATGCTCATGGCCCCTGTCGCCGTGACCCGGAACAGGAGGGCCGGGAGTGGAATGGGCTCCTGAATCTGGACACTGCTGCTTTCGTGGAAGAACAGGGCGCGTTTCTTTGCCGGTTCCCACCAGATCATCTCGCGGGTTGAGAAGCCCAGCACCTCATTGGGGAGAAACATCAGGCTGCTGCTGCGGGCATGCTGGGCCAGCTCGGTAAAGAAGGTGTCGGTGACGGCGGACCCGGCTCCGAAGACCAGCTGACCGTCTATCTGACTTAAGGGATAGTGCTGAACCAGGGAGCTGTGGGGACCGCTGAACAGCACCAGCGCGTCGGTGGCCTGCAGCTGCATGTTGGAAACGGGCTCAGTACCTGACAGGTTGCCTTTCGGCCCCTCCTGGCGCGGGAAATGGAGTCCTCAAGAGGTCCAGGAAGAGCCTGAATTTCTCCCCGCCCCACCGCAGCGCACGGCTCAGCTCCTCATACTCATACCTCGCCCTGCTGACCGCAGGGCGACCATGTTTTTTGACACGTATGGGCCTTGCTGCCGCTCGCCATTCCCCCACACGCAGCATCCAGGTCAAGGCCAGGGTCAGCAGACCAAACAGGTTTCCTACACGCTCCGGGTTGGTCATGTGGGTTTGCTCCAGATTCAACCCTCTGGATTTCATGGCTGAGAAGGTGGTCTCTATGGCCCAGCGCTGCCTATAGATGGTGAGCGTGTCCCAGACGGATAAGTCTGAAGCGATGATGACCCGCTCTCCCTCTGGGGAGAGCGTCGCGACTACTCGCATCCAGCCGCCCTGAACCCAGACCTTGTCAAACAGGGCACGTATTTGACCCGGCTCCAGTGACGCGAAACAGTCACGAGCATATTCACCGTCTACCACGGTATTGGCCCGAATACGAATGCATCTTTTGATCCCGCTGCGCCGTAAAAACGTGAACCACTTCTGACCGAGAAACTCCCTATCCGCGATCAGGACCTTCCACCTGCGTGCGGGTAGGTGTTTCAGCAGCTGACCGACCAGCATCATACGTGCCCTGGATTCACTGTTCCCGCCGTGCTTCAGTTCTTTCCAAGCAAGTGGAAGAGTAACGTTGCCCAGCACCACGCCGATGACCAGCAGGTTGAGGTGAGACTGGCCGAGCTTCCAGTTGGTGCGGTCCATGATCAGGGTCAGTTTTCCCTCAGGCAGCAGTGGAAGCAGGACATCCAAGATGTCCTGCTGGGTCAGACCAGCACCATGCAGCACACGAGCCACCATACGCGTGATGGACGGTGTCGTCGCAGCACGGTCAATATGGAGCGCGATTTTGCGGTGGAGGGTAGATTCCGCCTGCAAAATGCCGAACAGGACTTCTGCAACGCAGCGCAGACGATCCATGCGGTGGTGTGGGAGACGCTCTTTCAGGTAGACCACGAATGTGTCAACATTCGTCAGGGCGGCTTGGTTCGGTTTCACACCTCCATAAGCCGCCCTGCTTCATATTTTTCTGCGACCCAGACAACGTTTCCTTCAACGTGTCAGGTACTGAGAGGTCATCTGAAGTCGTGCGAAGCCGAACAGACTCAGGGCCAGACAGAACCTTGCCGAGCGTAGCAAACTTCACCTTACTGACGTTGTTCAAATCAACTTCGGGGCTAATCTTGATTTTTCCTGATTCATAGACCAATGTATCGTGTGGCTCTATTACTGTCTTACATCTTCGATACACACATCAAACTTAACTGATTGCCTACCCTCATAGTTGTAATACAAGGGCATTTCTATATATGTCCCTAACTTATCTATAAGTCCAACCTGAGAGAAACAATTCAGTAAAAGCTCGACAGGTGTATCGGTGTTGTTCTTAAGCTCTGCATGTATAGAGAAATAACCATCTTCTGCTAAGTAAAATTCACTAATGACCATCGGCTCTTGGCCCTTACATGAACAAAGAGAGGCCGAGGTTATCAGCCAAGGCACTAGTTTTCTGAATGTTCTTCTATACATTCTGAACACCCTGTTTGGGGTCTTGTGCCCAGGGAAGTCACGCAAAAACCTTGTAGACACTGATCATGGGGGTCATGTAACTAATGGTAGAGCATGCCGTTGAACCGGCATCGTACGCCGTACGCGAGTTTTCGCCAAAAACTTGGCCTGAAGAATGGATACCATTTAACACAACACGCCGTTTAGGGCCTAGCAAGATTGTGGGCGAGTACGGCTAAGACGACGCGGAGCTTAAGTGAACCCAGGGTTTTGGTTTGGGCAGAGCGGATTTGAGCTTCCACAAGCGCAGAGAAGACTGTTTCAACGCCGTTTAGGGCCTGACCGCCCCCTGGTGAAGTGCGTCTCAGACACATAAAAATAGAGACGACATGGCTAAATATCGTCTCCACCATAGTCTAGGACGTCGGCACGTCATTCGCCACCTCTATTTCTGGGCTAAGAAGCATTTCAGCGACCAGAAAATCTGCCCGCACCAGAAGGTCACAGATGCCATGCTGGTTGCTCTGCTGCTCTCCCGTCTCGTCTTCAAGCATCCATTTCCTTCCATCTGGTGGAACATCCTCAAGGAAGACCGTCCCGGTCTTCCTTCCTACACTCAGGCCTACACCAGGGGCATCAAACTGTTGCCACTCCTAGAGCATGTTGCAAGCCCAGCTCAGCCCTGCACTGAAGTCGTAGTTGATTCAATGCCCCTCCCCATTTGCCGTCCCAAACGCACGCACCTTTGTCAGTTCCCAGGCGCGAAATGGGGATTTGGAACTCAGGGCGAGTTCTTCGGATATAAGCTGCACGCCTGGGTCACACCAGGTGGACAAATCGTTCAGTACGTCATCCGACCTGCCAACCTCCATGACGTTACGGTCAGCTATGAGCTGAATCTCAGATGGCCAGAGTTTGAAGGCCCAACCATCATTGGCGATAAGGGGTATTGCTGTCTGGGCTACGTGTATCCGCCCAAGAAGAACACCAGATATGACACGGGATGGCGAGAATCTCGCCATCCCAAAATCCGCAAACGTATTGAAACAGTCTTCTCTGCGCTTGTGGAAGCTCAAATCCGCTCTGCCCAAACCAAAACCCTGGGTTCACTTAAGCTCCGCGTCGTCTTAGCCGTACTCGCCCACAATCTTGCTAGGCCCTAAACGGCGTTGACATCTCGCAGTTTCTGGAAATTGTGTCCAGGACAGTGTTTGCGAAAGTATGGCTGGCATGTAAATTCACGTACCAGACGTCCCTGCCAAGCAGCACTTCAAAACTGCAAGATGTCAGATACTGAGGAGTTTGCGATTTAGGGAGTGATGGCTATAAATTTGTCCGGAGGTAAGGGTCTATGAAAAAAGTAGCCGTTTTAGGAATCTTAGGTTTATTGCTGTCGAGTTGTGGAAGCCAGAATCTGCCTGAAGTGCATGATTCTGGGAATGGTTTGACTTCTACAGTTGAAAGTTCCCTGTCTGATGCTTCTGGGAGTGCTGCCGTAGATAGTTTAGAGACGCAACAGGTCGGCGCCTGCAAAATTAGCCCTAACCGTCCTTACTACGGAGCGGGCCGTATTAGGGCGGATGGTGGAATACTTTGCTTGGGCAACAAAGTATCAGCAAGCGTTGATGCGCTCATACATATCGTTAAGGTAGATAACGGCATACAGAGAAAAATTGCAACTACTACAGTCAATTATAAAACTAATCTAGTTAGCAATTTAGGTCCCGATAAATTGAAAATTGATGCTCCCTGCTCTATCGGCTCTTACATAACCAAGATTGAGTTCTTCGGAAATAATGCTACCGCAAATCCTTCTATAAATGAAACCCCAGAATATGAGATTAGCTGTTCTGGCGGAAACCAATTTGTTCATCCAACTTATGAAGTTTCTCAAAGGTTAGCGGCACATAGCTGGCAAGGTCACGCTAATGGCTTTTCAACTCGTTCCATTGGAATATATAGTCAGTCGGCTTTACAGGAATATATACATAACTCTATAAAGACTAGATACAGTGGGCGGTATCTTATTAAAGACAAGGGAGTTTTAAATGGAAAAATCGCTCTCTATGATACTGTTAAGAAAGTTATAATCATCTACAACCCAGGAGCTTTCGATAGAGGCACCGCTTTTCCTGTATCTGAAGATTATTTCAATAGATTTACTGGAGCATGAAGAATCTCAATGAAAATTTAAACATTAAGGATATTACTGCCTTACATAACGGTTTGTTAAATTCTCTCCGTTTTCTTTCCAGTGCGGACTCTAAGGAGGATGCTTGGATGGAGAGCGAGTTTCAGACGGTTATCGGTATGACAAGAAGGGAAGCAGGAGAGCTATTAGATCGCTTGCTGCCAATTTTGGAAGCGGAGATAAAAAATAATTCGTAACTTATTCACAAAATTATAATTAAGTGAGGTAGGAGGGTTTTGAAGGAGCCCTCCTATTTTATTGGGATCGGCGTAAAGCTGAGCTTCGCGGAGACGTAGGCCTGTCGTGAGAGTAAGAACCGATTCCTGCGCTAAGGAATTTGGATGGAAGGAATTACTGCCCTAGACGACATTTTTTCAGGATTAGGTTGGCATAGCAGCCAAGCCGTTCAGTTCGTGTCATTTTTCCTGTGATAAGTGTTCAAAACGACAGGAATGTCGTGCCAATCGAAGTCGTTCTTGTCGGACGAGGGTCTCGGAAATCCTGCGATAACAACGATTACAGCAGGAATTTCCCCTTAGCGCAGGTTACTGTTCCTACTCTCGCGTCACCCCAAGACGCCGACGCACTCACACTACTCGAAATCGTGTTAGACAGCGAAGGAAGCTATTTTGCACAGGCAGCCCAGAGCATAGCCGCCGCCCTCAGTACCTGACAGGTTGCCTTTCAGCCCCTCCTGGCGCAGGAAATGGAGTCCTCAAGAGGTCCAAAAAGAGCCTGAATTTCTCCCCGCCCCACCGCAACGCACGGCTCAGCTCCTCATACCCGTACCTCGCCCTGCTGACCGCAGGGCGACCATGTGTTTTGACACGTATGGGCCTTGCTGCCGCTCGCCATTCCCCCACGCGCAGCATC
This sequence comes from Deinococcus piscis, assembly GCF_014653275.1. Taxonomy (GTDB): domain Bacteria; phylum Deinococcota; class Deinococci; order Deinococcales; family Deinococcaceae; genus Deinococcus; species Deinococcus piscis. The sequence goes on along the minus strand of NZ_BNAL01000038.1, from coordinate 2,187 downwards.
CAGGTCAAAGCTAGGGTCAGCAGACTAAACAAGTTCCCTACCCGCTCCGGGTTGGTCATGTGGGTTTGCTCCAGATTCAAGCCTCTGGATTTCATGGCAGAGAAGGTGGTTTCGATGGCCCAGCGCTGCCTATAGATGGTGAGCGTGTCCCAGACGGATAAGTCTGAAGCGACGAGCACCCGCTCTCCCTCTGGGGAGAGCGTCGCGACCACGCGCATCCAGCCGCCCTGAACCCAGACCTTGTCAAACAGGGCACGTATTTGACCCGGCTCCAGTGACGCGAAACAGTCACGAGCATATTCACCGTCTACCACGGTATTGGCCCGAATACGAATGCATCTTTTGATCCCGCTGCGCCGTAAAAACGTGAACCACTTCTGACCGAGAAACTCCCTATCCGCGATCAGGACCTTCCACCTGCGTGCGGGTATGTGTTTCAGCAGCTGACCGACCAGCATCATACGTGCCCTGGATTCACTGTTCCCGCCGTGCTTCAGTTCTTTCCAAGCAAGTGGAAGAGTAACGTTGCCCAGCACCACGCCGATGACCAGCAGGTTGAGGTGAGACTGACCGTGCTTCCAGTTGGTGCGGTCCATGATCAGGGTCAGTTTTTCCTCAGGCAGCAGTGGAAGCAGGACATCCAAGATGTCCTGCTGTGTCAGACCTGCACCATGCAGCACACGGGCCACCATGCGCGTAATGGACGGTGTCGTTGCAGCACGGTCAATATGGAGCGCGATTTTGCGGTGGAGGGTGGATTCCGCCTGCAAAATGCCGAACAGGACTTCTGCAACGCAGCGCAGACGATCCATGCGGTGGTGTGGGAGACGCTCTTTCAGGTAGACCACGAATGTGTCAACATTCGTCAGGGCGGCTTGGTTCGGTTTCACACCTCCATAAGCCGCCCTGCTTCATATTTTTCTGCGATCCAGACAACGTTTCCTTCAACCTGTCAGGTACTGAGATTGTACTCATAACTTGCACCTTGCATAGCTGAGCGAATAGCCGTGCTGGTGCAGGAATTCTTGCTCTTTTTGAAGCTGGCCCAGCAGGTGGTTCAGTCTGACTTCGGGGAACAGGGTGTAGAGAGCCAAGCGTGCAGCTTCCTTCAGGGTCATGTCCTCTGAGCGGTGAAGCATGGTCAGAGTGAAGGCCAGGAAGACCATCAGAATCCAGCGGTCCAGACCTCTGGCAGTTCGCAGCGCGAACTGCGCCAACCCAAACTGATGCTTGCCTTCCTTAAAAAAGGATTCCAGCGCCCAGCGCCGTTTCCCTTCGGCCGTGATTTCGTCTCCCTCCAACAGCTCGGATGACACTGCAAAGAATTCGCGGTCCCCACGGTCCACCCTCCCCAGAGACAGCGTTTCCAGAGGCCAATTGGCGAGGTTGACGTACCCTCCGTGTGGACAATCCGCCACCGTCACCCGCCCAGGATGATCGGTGCGCCGGTTACTCCTCACACCCACTACGAACTCGAAACCCAGGCGCTGCACACCGTCCAGAAAGACAGCGGATTCGAATCCGCTGTCTGCCAGTACGCAGATCTGAAAGCGCTTCCCCACGAAGTCTGGCACCTCTTCCAGCAGGTCGAGGGCTAACGTGACGGGAGTGCTGGTGTGCTTGCCCTGATAGACCCGGTAGGAGATGGGGAACTTCAGTTCCCCGTACTCGGCGAACAGGACCACCAGATGAATGCCGTGCCTGCCGTTGTAGACGCTGACATAAGGTAGCTGAGTCCCCACTTTTTCCACTGTGGTCAGGTCCACGCTGAGACGCAGACGAGGTCTGCGTTTTTGACGAGCTGCATCCAGCAGGGTGCGCCACTGGGTGTCCTGCATCTCTTCCCAACAGCGGTCTGAATCCCAGTCATAGACGTTGAAGAAACGGCTCAGCGCGCTGGGACTGACCCCCTCAGCCTGGCTGAACTTGGTCTTCTGGCCTGGACTATGGAAGAGGTGCAGCGAAGCTTGCAAGCTTCGCTGCTGATACAGCGTCTCTGGAACTGTCAGAACCTGCCGTGCGAGAATACGGGCGCGCTCCCCTGAAACCTGTTTGTACACACTTCCAGATTTTCAGCTCTGGGAGCGCTTTTTGACTCCCTATTCAGGTGCAAGTTCTGAGTAAAAAGGGGGCCAAGTTCGGCCTCCTGAAACTTCTTTTCCTCGACGAAGCCGCTATTTGGTTGAC
>NZ_BNAL01000037.1 GCF_014653275.1 Deinococcus piscis | reverse complement strand
TCCCTCCAGTGTGCCCCACCCTCCTAAAAAGTGGGGCCGATGTGGAAGGATTTCGCGTACCACTACCGGTAGGTTCCCTGCGTCTGGATATAAAGGGTATTGAGAAGCTGACGCATTCACTCCTCCAGCGCGGTGGAAAAGGGGTCGAAGCCACGCGGGAAATCACGCGGCGCGAAGGGCTCGCATTCGTCGAACAGGCTGCAAAAGCGGCAGCGGTCATCGGCGGCGGGTTCGGGCAGCACCCGTGTTCGCATCAGCGACTGCACGCCGTCCCGCGCCCGCAGCACCTCGTCACGCAGCGCGGGCGTAAAGGCCACCTCACGCCGTTTGTGGCTGGCCGCGTGGTAGATGGAGCCTTGCGGAATGCTCACGCCAAACATTTCCTCCAGGCACATGGCCTGGGCACAAAGCTGAATTTCGTCCGCCAGGCGCGGCTTGGCTCGGCCTGACTTGTACTCCACGGGAAGGGGCTGCTCGCCGTGCAGTTCCACCACATCGGCCACCCCCCACAGCCCATGCTGCCGCGAAAGTAGCGGCAAGCCGCGCAGGGTCTTGACCCCGCCGCGTTCCTCGCTGCCACCCGCGTGTGCCCGCTCGTGGTTCTGGTGCCCCTTTGCGGTCTGCGCGTTCTCGCTCCAGACCTGTTCTACGTGTATCAGGGCGCACTGGCGCGGGCAAAAAGCGTAGTGCTGGAGGGCTGAAAGCATCACGGAATCATCATCCATACCAAAATGACCTCCTCAATTCTGCTCCTTCTTGTAATGAGGGAGCACAACAGCTAGAGATAAAAGTCAGCCCCTCCGAAGAAAGGCTGAAACATGCCCGCACTGCGCCCAACTGCATGACGAGCTGGTTTCAATCCTCAGCCCCTCCGAAGAAAGGCTGAAACGCCTGCCACGCGCAGTGCAGCCTGCTCCCAGGCAGGTTTCAATCCTCAGCCCCTCCGAAGAAAGGCTGAAACCCGACATGGACCGCATCCAATTCATGCACTGGTATCTGTTTCAATCCTCAGCCCCTCCGAAGAAAGGCTGAAACAGAGCGGCGCTGGCGGGCCGTGCAAATGCTCCAAGTTTCAATCCTCAGCCCCTCCGAAGAAAGGCTGAAACTCAGTACCACAGCCCCCAGACACTCAGGCCAAGTTTCAATCCTCAGCCCCTCCGAAGAAAGGCTGAAACGTGCCCACGTCGCTCAGGCGGCGCTGGTGCTGGTGGTGTTTCAATCCTCAGCCCCTCCGAAGAAAGGCTGAAACTGCATCTGATGAGTCGCCAGCCGCGAAATACAGCCGGGTTTCAATCCTCAGCCCCTCCGAAGAAAGGCTGAAACGCATGTTGGTTGTCGAGATTCAGGGCGACAGCATGGTTTCAATCCTCAGCCCCTCCGAAGAAAGGCTGAAACGCATGTTGGTTGTCGAGATTCAGGGCGACAGCATGGTTTCAATCCTCAGCCCCTCCGAAGAAAGGCTGAAACCGCATGGCAATCTGTGCCACGCTGGCAGTGCTCAGGTTTCAATCCTCAGCCCCTCCGAAGAAAGGCTGAAACCTTCATTCCCGCCGCCGACTGGCTGGCTGAGTACGTTTCAATCCTCAGCCCCTCCGAAGAAAGGCTGAAACTGCTGATTGCGCCGAGATGGTCTTGCCGCTCTTTGTTTCAATCCTCAGCCCCTCCGAAGAAAGGCTGAAACCAGGGGGCACCGGCGGGGATGTCTTCCCCGACGCGGTTTCAATCCTCAGCCCCTCCGAAGAAAGGCTGAAACAGAGCGGCGCTGGCGGGCCGTGCAAATGCTCCAAGTTTCAATCCTCAGCCCCTCCGAAGAAAGGCTGAAACGGGCGGGTTTCAGTTCGCTCACCAGTTCGGGCAGGTTTCAATCCTCAGCCCCTCCGAAGAAAGGCTGAAACAGTTCACCGCCCAAGCGTGTGTCGGACGGCTCCCCGAAAGCATTTTGCGCGAACTCCTCCCGAAAATCCATCCACGCCAGCCACTTCATTCATTTATTTGTCATGCATCGCGTCCCGCACGGACTTTTTGCCTTACGCGAACCTCCCCACCTTTTGGTGTGAGCGAGGGGTTCGCGCGTACGCCCAGTTTAGGGTAGTGCGCTCCAGTCGCCGTGTTCGTAGGCACTCCAGCGAATGGTCTGCATCAGTTCCTGGTAACGCCGTTCTTCGCGGTGGCCCGAAAGCTCCAGCACATGCAGCAGCCCGTCGCGCTCAGTCACGAAGGCCCGCAGGGCACTGTGGCCTTTGGGAAACTTGCTGATTCCGCCGCTCAGGGTTTCGGCGCTGCGTTGCCAGTCGCCCGCTTCTCCCTTCCGTAGCCGCTCTAGCAACTGCAAAAAGGCGGTGCGGGTGCTCAAGTTCTGCGCTTCCAGCGTGGCTCTGGCCTGTGCCGAGAGCATGACTTTCTGGCGCTGGTCGGCCTCGCCCCGGTAGGCTTCCAGGTAGGCTTCTCCAAGCGGTGAGAGAAAGGTGTGTTCGCCGTCCTCTTCCAGCAGCAGGGCCACGGTATCAGGCAAAGCGGTCAGGCGGGTCTTGACTTCGGCAGTAGGGCGCGGCTCGGCGTCTATCCACTCAAAAAAGTCTCTGTACCACGCGAACAGGCTGTAATCCCAGGCAATCGGCGTGGCGGGCAGCGTAATGACATCGTCAAATTTCTCGTGGATGTAACTCACGGGCACCCCAAACATCAGCCCCAGGGCGGTGGCGTAGGCAATCTCGGCCTTAAAGCCGCCTGTCGCGTTGAGGTGAGCGGGTTTGTGGCTGCGGCTAGCAAGGCGGATTTCGCGGGACAGCAGCCGCACCAGTTCGCGCAGGCCGTGCGAGACAAAGCCTTTTTCGTTGTAGCTGAGGCCCACTATGCGCTCCATACGGGTGCGGTGGCCCTGCTCTGCAAAGTAGCGGTTCAGCGCCGCCGCGCAGCGTTCGCTTTCCTCGGTATCGGAATGCAAAAACACCAGGTCGTCGCCCTCTTGCGCCAGACGGGTTACGGCGTTGGCCTCGGCGCTGGCTTCCTGGGGGTTGGCCCGCAGCAGGTCGTAAGGGTCGGTCAGGCCGCTGGGGTTGCGCCTGGGGTTGTTCAGGTTGCCAAGTAAGCTGGTGCCGACGGTAGAAATGATGGTCTTCATGCTTTGGCCTCGGCGGCTGTGGGCGGCTCTAGCTCTAGCCCCAGTGGGCGCACGGCAGCGGGCAGGAGGGACAAAATAATATGTTCTACTTGCTGCGCCAGTGCGCTGGGGTCTGCCAGTTCCTCGTTAAACTCTTTTTTGTACTCGTTGAAGTGGGCAAAGGCGTTTCTAAGCAGCCTAACTTGCTCCTGAACCCTAAAAAATTCGTTCCAGAGTTCCATAGGCTTAAAGTCAGACTGTGCCATGGCATCGGGCTTAAGCCTCTTGGCATCTAGCCAAAGCCCTTGTCCCTGGGGGCGACCTAACTTCCACATTTGCAAAGAACGCATCCATTCATAGGCCAGTTCTATGGCTTGGGCATATTGACCGCCACGAACATAAAACCTGAGTTGGGCGTATTGACTCTTTATCACTTGCTGGTGTCTGTCCTTAAAAGCGTCGTCGCCGTGAGCAATCCCAGAAAAACGGTCTTCAATATGGTCAAGCATCAGGCTCATTACGGGGTGCTGCAGCTTTTGCTTTTTGACCTTGGCAATCTGCTTGCGAAGCTGTTGGGCGTTGCGGGCGGTTTGAATGGGACGCTGAAAAGCCAGAGAGGCAGAAATGTGTTCAAGCGGCTCTTTTAAGTCTTGCAACGACTCCACATCTGGCGTTGACATCAGGGTCGTCATAGGGCGAGCATCGCCTGTGCGTAGGAATTGCTCGGCAGCCTGTGCCCAGTCCAGCAGGGCCACAAACGCCGTGAGGTCAAAAATGGGTGTGGTTTCCTGTCCTGGCTGCCAGGCCCCATAAACCACGGCCCGCAGGCTGACCTTCTTGACGATTCGGAGATAAGACAGGGCCAGCAGGGTCACTACGGGCAGCGACCTGAAGCCGTGCGTCACATCAAAAATGACTTCGGCATCTTCAGGAATCGCGTCGGCAACCGTCTGAAACAGGTTCCAGCTGTCTTCCTCGGTTTCGCCGTTGGCGATAGGAAGCGGCTGATGCTGCGGCAGTAGCTCATGGAGCAGTGCCCCATTTTTCTTCACAGCAAGCGGCGTCACCAGCACCTTGATTTCCGCTTCAGGAAACCACTGTGCCAGAGCAGCGGACACCAATTTGGTGGAATGCGGCGGGTAATCCTTCCAGCAGTAGGTGGCTTCGTGGTAGTCGCCAGCCCCCAGGGTCGTCAGAAGAATCAAACTCACGCCTTCACCTCTTCCAGCGCCTTGCACATCAGCTTCCGCAAGTCTTTGTCATTCTTGGTGCGGGCATCATTTTGCAGCCGCTCCAGCAGTTGCTCCAGCAGTTCCCGGCGCAACTCGGCGGGCAAGTCAGCCCACTGGCCTAGGAAGCGCGGCAGTTCGGCCTTGGTCTTAATAAGGTTCAGACTCTCAACGGCTTTGCGGTAAATCTGCATACGTCCCGCGAAGGCTTTGAGGCGCTCTCTTTCGGCGAGTTTTTCGGGCGCAAGCATTTGCTCGGCCTTGCTGCACTCAAACCCCCCGTACCCAGCGTTGGTTTTGCCGCCCAGGCCCGGATGCGTAAGCCCCCAGCGCAGCAAGTCGGCGGCCAGGTTCGCCCAATCGCTGCGCCCTAACATCGCCACTTCAAAGGTCAGGCCAGGGCGCACGCTCAGAAAGGTCACCGGGTTGGGATCATCGAAGTCAGTAGGCCACTCCTTGCCGCTAGCGTAATAGTCAGGGTGGTGAACAGTGATGGTGTCCAGTTGAAGCGTTTGCCCCTGCTCAGGCTTCAGCCATCCGTCCAGAAAATGCACTGCGCCCGCCTGACCCACTGAGCCGAATAGTTCATCCAAATCCTCTTGAGCCATGCCATTTTTCAGCGCAGCCCGCAGTGCCAGCCCCTTGAGCGCACTGGCGGGCAGATAAGGCACGCCGTACGTGTGGTGCAGCGTCAGGCCCACTTCATACGCCGAAGCGTTGCCCAGCCCAATCGCCAGCGGGCCGAGAGTGGTGGCTTCAAAATGGGTGGCTTCCAGTGCAGCGGCGGCTCCCTGAAAGCGTTGAAAGGCGGCGAGGTAGTCGCTACTGGCCTTGATATTCACGATGTCTTTGAGACGACTGAGGAGTTCCACTTCCTGCCCGCTTTTCTTAGGCGGAGTCAGGCGGGCCAGGGCATGACCCGCGTGCGTTGCCTCTGCCAGCGGAAAACTTCTGAGGTCAGTCCGCATCGTTCACCCCGTCGTCGTCGCCCAGGATAGTCACGGCAAAGCGGCGGTGGTAATTCCATGCACCCAGCACACGGCGGGTCAGATGCATGTACTCGGTGGCGGAAACCGTCTGCACGTGTTCTAGCACGTTCTCTCGCTCCAGAATCGCGCCCACCTGTCGCAACAGTTCAGCGTGCCCTTTGTCTTTTGTCTTTTTCTCGGCGCTGAAGGCCAGGGCCTGAGCCAGCCCCACCTGCATGACCAGCGCCGGGAACTGTTTGGCGCGGCGGGTAAGCAGGGCATGGGCCTCCGCGTCTTTTTCGCGCCGCTTGAATTCGCTTATCAATTCCACGGCCCGTTTCAGGTCGCGCTGGGCGTGGGTCTGGAGCTGGGCGGTCATTTGCCGACCTCGCTCACTTGCAGCAGCCCGCGCCCCACCGTGCCTTTGCCGCCTACCTGCAACACCTTTGTGTCGGCAGGCCAGGCCCCGCCAATCACAAAGCTGCTCAGCAGGCTCTCGGCAGGCAGGGTTTCCTCGTACCAGAGTGCGCCGCTCGCCACGGTCTTGGCTTCGGCTTCCAGGCGAATGTGAGCGCTGACTTCGGTGGCCGTCTGCGCGAAATAGCTGAAGACATCGTCTGACACCACGGCGAGGCGACTTTGCAGTTCCTCTATCCCCGCCCACGCGCTGAGCGTCTGCGCCAGTTGCTTGGTGGCGGGGCACTGCACTTCTTTCAGGTCGATGTCCTCAAACAGAACTTTGCCGCTATGCACCAGTGCGTCTGCGGCCAGGTGCACCTCGGTTTCCTCGACTACGTGGGGAAATTCAGTCAAATCCAACCCTAGCTTCAGCGCCTGCATGTCGCGGACGAGGCGGCGAATCACCAGCGGACAGGTGACATAGGCGAAGGTGCCCTTGTACGAGCGAATCGGCAGGGCAAGCAGGCGGGCGTCGGTAAAGGTGAGCCGACCCGCCGCGTCCAGCGAACCGAACTTTTCGTTGGCAGCGTCACTGTAGTCCCCGTTTCGCAGCACGCCTTTGATGCTGCTGGCAGGCAACATCGGAAAGCCCGTGGCGGCTTCGCGGGCAATCGGCAGGTCAATGATGCCGGTGCCGCCTTGCCCCGTGCCGCTGTGAACGGGCGTCAGGGCGTGCCACAGCAGCAAAGTGGCTTTCGTTTCGGATGTCTTCGTTTCTGTTGCGTTCGTCATCATTCCCACACTCCCCATAGGGCGAGGCCGAAGCCGTCGCGCTGGTCGTTTTGGTCGTCACTGAGTGGCTTCATCCAAGCGTTCAGCCACGTTTCGCGGTCAAAGTCTTTCTCCACTTCAAGGAAATACACACTTCCAGCAGGCACCGCCCAGCGCACGGGCTTGGGCTTGTTCTCGCGCAGATTCCAGCCGCTGACGGGCACCTTGCGCCCCACCGCCGCGCCCACGAGCCTTGCGCCACCCGTCATCAGCGCCTTGATGCCAGCGGGCAGGCTGTTGCCGTCGTGTTGGGCGGCAGCATCGGCATTCAGCCCCAGCCACGCGGGTTTCCAGCCGTCAGCAAACAGCGCGGGCGTGGTCAGCAGGAAAAAGATTTTTTTGCGTTCTGGGCGCAGCAACTCCTTCTTCACGGCTTCAAACTCGCCCAAGTTGGGCCACTGCCGCTTATTGCCCACGTCGGTCAGCGCCACCGGACGCCGCTCTCCGCCAAGATGCCCGATGGGGTCAAGCGATTCGGCCACATCGGTTTTGACGCGCAAGTTCCAGCGGTGGTACTGCCCGCCCGCGCAGTCCTCGAAGCTGCGGTAGGTCACGCTGAACAGTTTTCCGTCGTCGCCTACGCCCTTTTCGCTGTCCATTGCCAGATGGGTACGCTCGTCCACGATGGGGCCGTGCACCTTCTCCAGTGGCGCGGGCATCTTGCCGAGCAGCCAGCTTTCGATGGCGTCTTTAGGCCAATAGGCATAGCCGCTTTCGGGCTTGAAGTTGCTGTCTGTTTCCTCGTCAAATTGCAGCGGCAAGAGGCCGTCCGGCGCGTCGGTGCTGCCATTTTCAACTTCTCTGGGAAGCGAGCGGTAAATCCGTCCCGATTTGTCCACCACCGCATTGAGTGGCGCGGGGAACATAAACATTTCGTCCCGCTGCAGGGCTGCATACACCGGAACGCCGTGCAGTTCCTGCAGGTGGCGGTGCAGCGCGACGTCGTCTCGCCAGTTCCAGCCCTGCCGCCCGCCCAACTGGGTGCGGACAAAGCCCGCGAGGGTGTGGGGCAGCGGTACGGGTAGGCTCTGGGCACGGGTTTCTTCGCCGCCGCTGCCAAAAGGTCTGCCGTCGCGCAGCAGCAGCGGGGCCAGCGGGTGCAGTTCCAGAAAAGGTCTGCCGTCGCGCAGCAGCAGCGGGGCCAGCGGGTGCAGTTCCAGAATGGTGTCGCTCATGCGCGGTCTCCTTCGCCGGAAAGAAAGCGAGCCAGAATCAGCATTTTGGCGAAGTTCTCCAACGCCTCGGCACTGGCGAAACTCATCTGCACGAGGTCTTCGGCACTCAGTTTCTGCCCCTCGGCGTCGGACTTGCGGGCGGCGATTCGCCTCGCCTCGGCACTCAGCACCTGCGGCTCGAAGCCTGCGGGCCACTCGCGTGCGAGTTCGCGCAGTTCGTAGGGCAACCCACGCGGGAGCGGTTTTCCCTGCCAAAACTGAAGCTGTGCCGCCAGCGGCCAATGCCCCCCGACCTCCAGCGGACTGCCGCCTCGTGTATGTAGAGCGACACACAACGCGTCTTTGCCGTCTACGCGCTTGGCGACCTTTTCAGCGGCGCGGGCCTGCCCCAGCGACGTACTCAGCGGCTCGCGGTAATGCACGATGGCGAGGCCCGCCGAGAGGGTGCAACCTTCCGTCTGCTTCCCGAAGGCGTCTCGCAGCGCCTCGGCACATGCCAGCGCCCGCGTCAAGGGCAGCAGCGCCAGCACGTCGTCACCGCCCGTGTAGACGGCGAAACCGTCATGCTCGGTCACGATGTGCCGCGCCTTCGTAGCGAAAGCATCGAGTGCTCGAGAAAAATTCTGATGGGCTTGCATTCCGCCCGACTGCTCCAGAGCCTCCAGCTTTGCACCCATGTTGTCGCCGTCGGCTACCAGAATCGCGTAGTAGGCGTAGGCCGGGCGGCTATCACCCTCGCGTTCAGGGTCTTGGGGCGGCTCCTGCTCTTCGGGGAATTTGGCCCAGTGCGCCAGTTGGTGGGTGTCGGGAACCTTGCCCACCTCGGTGCGTCCCCACTCGCGCTTGAGCAGCGAAATGGCGTCCAGATACTCGGAGTCTTTCAGCCCGAGTCTTTTCTGAAGTTCGTCGGGAATCTTGCGGCCTTTTTCCAGCCGAAAGACGCAAGCGAATGCAGGGTCGAGGGGCGACTTGGGCACGTCGTTTTCATCGTGCTGGCTAAAGCTTTCAAACTCGCGCAACGCTTTACGGCCTGCGAGCAGCTTCTCCACCTTTTGGCGGTCTGCGGCGTAATCGTCTTTTTCCTCGACCCACGCAGCATAAAACTCCAGAAAATGCTCCAGTTGCGCGTCCGCCCTCTCGGGGACGAGGTAGGCCGTGAGCCTGCCCGTGACGCGCCCGAACTCGGCTTTCAGAAAGGCCGTCGCCGCTGCTTTGGCTACCGCCGCGTACTCGGAGGGGTTGCTAGGCACGCGCACCAGAATTTTGTTGGCTCCGTCACTGCCTGTGTCGGCAGGGAAAACAAATTCTGCGCCGCCTCTGGTTTCAATCGCCCCAACCGCTTCTCTGACCACCCGCGAGAGCAAGGTAGACCCCGCGTACAGGTCGGCGGTTTTGCGGGCCGCCGCTATAAATTCCTGCACTGGGCCGATAGAGATGCTAAGGAGATAGGTCATAGGTTGACCCCTTGCCAGCCCTCTTCCCTAGCAAAGTCCAACAGGGCATCACGGATGGGTAGGCCCGCGAGCGGTTTGATTTGGGCCAGTTCTTTTGGGGACAGATTGATTTCGGATGTGGTAATGGTGTGACCTCCCTTGAGTTCAATCTCTCCGCCTTCCCAGACATCGGGGCTTTGCAGCAGCGCCAGCAAGGGCCGCCACTGCCCGCCGACCTTGACTGCTTTGGTGATAACGGGTGAAGCAAAACGCTGCTTGCCCGTCACTTTGCCTTGCAGGGTCTGGTCGCTCGGTTCGCCCTGTCCTTGAAAGTGAAAGATGATGGGCAAACCCAAATTGGCACGCGGAAACCCCCGCACGGGATGAATGGTCTGGTGTCCGTATTGGCGGGTGATGTCGCGCAGCGTGTCGGGTTCGGGATAACGCGAGCGGCCCGGGCGGTTGCGCTCGCGGCCCTCATTGCGGCCCATATGGACACCCTGCCGAAAATCTCGGTACAGCGCCACGGCTTCGGCCCAAGCCTTTACCGCGTCATTTTGCGCCCTGCTCAGAAAGTAGACTTGCGGCAACGCGGTCAGTAGGCGCTCGCCTTTGCTTACAGCTTTGGGCGGTTTGGCTTCGCCTCCTACCAGTTCCAGACTGCCGCAGCCCCTGCGCGTGCGTGAGCCGATGCCACCGAAGAAAATCCAAGCGTGCAGCGCGGTTTCTACCTGTGGGCGTAACTCGGGCGGACAAGTAATTTTGACTTTGAATTCAACGTCAATAGCTCGCGCCGCCTCAATACCTTTTGCTCTCTGTTCCTGAAATGGAAAAGTAGCGTAACTCATATAACGAGGCAGGGATGGGAAATATGGCGCACTGGCTTTTTGTTCGGTGACTTCCACCCGCACCTTACCCGCTCCCTCAGTACTGCCCCAAATCTCCGATTCGGCCTCATACAAGGCTTTGGCTGAGGCGTACCCAGCGCCTGCTGTGGCCCGCCACCAAAAGCGCAGGTGTCCGCGCACGCTGGCGGCCCGCACGGGGTTTTGTTCGTTTGCTTTGCGAGTCTCTGCTCCACCGCCGAACATCGGGGTAATGGTTTTCAGGTGGACGGTGAACGACTCTAGCGCGGTTGTAGGGGTGAAATTCGGTGCTTCTCGCTGGGGCATTCTCGGCATGGAACCTCCGATGAGGGGCCGCCCAGAAACGTGAAAAGAGGCTTCTGGACGGGAGAAAGAGAATTCGGCTTTACTCGGTGACGCGGGTCAGTGTGACGCCCTGCGGCAAGTCAGTGTCTTCAACGGTTACCGCATAGTCTGCCCACTGGCGAGGGGCGCTGACATCCGCCGAGCGGCTGACTTTAACTCGGTCAAACAGCTTATGCGCGGGCGCATTGCCCAGCGGCGAGGAGTGGCTGAAGACGTATAGGGCGCGGCAGGCGGTCAGGCCACGCGAGGCGCTGCGGTCTAAATCCCACATATTGACCAGCGCCTGCCACAACACTTCCAGGTCGGCATCGTCAAAGCCCGTGTCCCCAGCGAATGCAGGGACATAAAAACCGTGCGCGACATACAGCCCGTAGGGAATGTAGGCTTTGCGGCCCATCGTGCCGCTGCGGGCGGTTTCGTCGTCAGCGGCCTGCTTGGGGTCGGGCTTGGTCAGCGCTACGCGGGTAATCGCGGCGTCCAGCCCCAAAATCGGGTCGACGCTGCGGGCAAAGGTCAGTTGGACGGGACCGCGCACTTGCCCCGCGTTGACCTCGGTGCTCATGACTGCGCCAAAGGTGCGGATGTCGAAGAAGTTGGCGCACATCCACTTTTTGGCTTCCTGAATGTCGGCCTGCTTCTTTTCTTTGGGGTCTTTGCCCAGCGCCGCATATGCCCGCTGGTGTTGGTTGTTCAGAATCGCGCCCTGCTGGACGTAGATTTTGTAGCGTTCCTCGCCACCCTTGAGCGCGTCCACATAGTTCCGCACCTTGCGCTTGAGGGCCACGTCGGTCACGATGCCCAGCCCCGTTTCGGGGTCAACGCGGGGCAAGTTTCCGGCATCGGGGTCACCGTTGGGATTGCCGTTGGTCACGTCGAAAATCAGCACGAAGTCTTGGCGGTTGGCGGCGTTGAGGTGGGCGGGTTTGGGGTCGGTCATTGGGCATCATCTCCTTGTTGGGTCAGCAGGGGGGGCTGTTGGTCGGCTTTGATTTTCTTGGCGGCGCTCCGTTCGCGAATTTCAGCACTGATGTGCGCCCGCTGGTGGTAGTACCCCAGCGCAAACAGGGCCTGCTGCGGCGTGGTCAGCGGCTTGGCGGGAATGGTGGCGAGGCGGCCCATCACGTCTTCCAGTTCACGCTGTTTGGAGAAATAGGCGGGTTCGTTCTCCTTGCGCAGCTTTTGCAGGTGCGCCTGCGAACCTTGAATCAGGCGGCCCACCACGGCGTAGGGGGTGGTGCTCATTGAGCCGTAGAAGCGGTCGACGAGGGTGGTGTTCACGCCTTTCATCGCAGAGGTCTGAATGTCATCCAGCACAGCCAGCAGGCGGCCCAAGTGGTAGGCGGGCTCCGGCTGGTCGGGGTTGAGGGCGTCCAGCGTTTCTTTGTCCATATTTAGCTCCTTGAAGTTGTTCGAGAGCAGCACCATCTTGGTCAGGACGGCGCGGGGGCGGGTGACACGCTGCTCGGCGCGGTTGCGGGCGGCGAGCTTGGGCAGAAAGGAACGTGGCAGAGGCCGCCCCGTCAGTGCGTGCTGAATGAGCGCGTCCACGTCGGGTTCGGGATGCTCTTTACTCATGTCGCGGTACAGGCCGCTGACAAGTGTGCGAACGTCGTAGGTCTCGGGGTCGGGGTATTTGCTGCCTTCAGGGTTAATCGGCGTGAGGCTCTGAGCGGCAAAGAACTCGGCCAGATGGTTCACCATGTCCTGAACGGTGCTGGTCAGGTGTGAGCGCACAGCCACGCGGCTGCCGCTGGGGGTCATACCCACCATGAAAAAGGCCGCGCCACGTTTTATGCCTGGCTGCTGCCCAGTGAAAAGGCTCCACAGCGTTTCACGGACTTCCTGCGGCCTGACCTTGCGCTCACGCTTTTTGCCGAAGCCCAGTTTGGGCGGGTCATTTTCCAGCAGTGGCCCTACCAGCGGAATAGCCCCTTCGCCTGTCCAGAAGGCATAGGTGACGCCGCCCAGACGCATACGGGTTTCGGGTGCGGCCAGCAGGCGATTCAGGCCGTTGGCGTACTGTTCGGCGGCTTCCAGTTTGATGGGGGCAATGTTGGACTGCTCCAGGCCATATGACTCGAATGCTCTGGCATTGGCGCTGACGATGTTCATTCCCGCGACTTGCCCGCCCAGAATGCCTTTGATTTTGACGGGTTCCGTTCGCATGACGGCCCCAAATTCGCCCGTAATCAGGCATTCGGCCTGGACAGAGTCGGGGTCTGCCTCTGCACCACTAAACTGCTCGGCCCAGAATTGTTGCACGGCGGAAAACGTGAGCGGATTTTTGCCGTCCACGCTAAACATGACGTTCATATCGGGCGCAAAATCTGCGGACAGATGCTCGGCACGGAATGCCTGCGGGTCAAGGTCGGCCAGGAATCTGTCAATGGCTTTCAGTTCGTCCAGTTGCGTCTTTTCTGCCGCCGCTCTCACAAGACTTCTGAAGGCTTCCCGCCGCGTGACTGTGTTTTTATCGCCCTCTCTTCGGGCAATGCCTAGCGCATATTCGGCGTTGTCCATCAGCAGCTTGGCCTTTACCCCAGCCGCACGCACAACGCTTGGCGCAGGCAGCGGCTTCCCCAAGTCCTTGCCCTTGCTTTTGCCACTGCTGAGAAGCTGAACATCCCGGAAACTGCCGTCGGCGTGCAGCCTGACTTCATAACGCACGTTTTGCAGGGCGTACATGAAGGGCAGCTCACCGCTCGACTCAGCCCCAGCTTCAGCCGCCTTCTGGCCTTCCTCGCGCATCCTAAGTTCGTAGTCGCGTAGCTGTGACAGCAGGCTCATGGCTTCACCTCTCTGGGTGCATACAGATGCGCCGGAACGCGCAAAATGCCACCTTCTACCAGTTCGGCGTCAAAGAAACGCGGCGTGGCGTTGCCTTCGATCCAGCGCACCCCCTCCGCGTCGTGCTGGCGGTATTTCAGGCGGCCTCTTTTGGCCCCGGTAAATTCCATGTCGAACAGCATTCGGCCCAGACTCAGCTTGCCTGCGGCTTCGGCATACTCGCCGCCCAGTTGCCGCACCACGTTGGCGGGCTGCTCGTTGCCATCTGGCAGGCCAAAAAAGGCGCTGAATTCACGGTTGCCCAGATACGGCTGGTGAAAGGCTTGCCCCTTCTCGGCGCGGCGGGTGAACATCTCGGTGTACTTCACCAGTGGGTCGGCGGTGTGCGGTTTCAGGACGATTTCGGCGCGGATGATGTAGGCCACGTCGCGCAGAATCAGGGCGTGGCGCTGCGCCCTGTCCTCCTCGGCGTAAAAGCCGCCGCCACTCGCGGCCCAGGTCTTTGCCGCCCGCTCCGAGGCGCGAGAATTGACCTCGTTTCGCAAAATGCTCTGGCGCTTGACCTCGTTCAGAACGACGATTTCCCGCACCTGCCAGCTGAACTCGGGTTTCCAAAAAATAGCTTCAAGGACGCCCCGCGCCGCTGAAGGCGTCATCACGTCATAGCTGACGCGCTCGGCCTTGTTCTCGGGCCTCGTGAAGCAGGCGTAATCACTCCAAACTTTCAGCTCTAGCACATGGTTTCCTCCTCGCAAAGCAAGTGTCATAAGGCGTCGGATGGACGGCGCAGCAACATAAAGGGGCTTACACCTTCGCTCACCTCCCCGAATTCAGAGGCAATCTGATGTGTTGTAACGATGTCAGGATGCTCAGAAGTCCAAAGCGGGTGGCGCAGGAAGGTCAGTTTTTTGCCTTGCTTGGTGTTGCGCACAAAAATGGGGAGAGGCGAGTTGGTGTCTAATGGCTCAAACTGAAGCTGCGTGAGACTGTTCCAAATGGGACTCTCCTGACCTTGGTAGAGATTCTCCCAGTGGCTTCCCCGCAGTGAAAGCGGCGCTGAGTGGTGAAGAAGCTCGCCCATATCTAGTGCCAAGCGCCAATCCAGGATGGGATGAAAAGCCAGATTGGTGTAATCCCGCAAGCACTGAGCGCAACTGGCGTCACATTCGGCGGCGTGCGCCTCCCACTTCTGCCGCAGGGAGCCGCCCAATTGCGCCAGAAGCTGCCCAAAAACCTGTTCATTCCCCAGGTGGCGGGCGTATCCCGCGCCATTTTCCAAACGGTCACTCAAGAAAGCACTCGCCAGCGCCTGACCGTTCTCAACACCCACGTAGAGGCCGCCATCCAGCTCGCCACTCTCAATGTCCAGCATGACCGCAGCGGCGTCGCGTAGGGCAAAAGCGAGGCTGTACCAGGCTGCCCGGCCCTCTACCGTATCGGAGGGGGCTGCGTGATGAGCAGGCCACTGGCGGACGCCTATGCCCAGCGTATCCGTGCGGCGGCGTGAAAGTAGCGCAATGCGCTTACTGCCCTTCTCACGCTGTGCGGCGGGCTTGGCACTCAGGTCGGCACTGTAAGCTCCTTGCAAAGGCCCTGCCCCGAAGTCAAAGCCTCCCCTTCCTGCGTAGTCATTGAAGGTCAGCACTTCATTCTGAGCGTCGTTGGGAGCGGTGGTGAGCAAGGCGTTGGTTACCGCTACCTGCTCACCACTGAGAACCGCGACGGTGGGCCGCGTCGTGAAACCACGTATTTCAAAAAACCCACTGTAATCTTTGGGTTCCCCACTGGCATAAAAGTGCCTCGGTTCACGGGCGTCCATCACGTGCAATTGCTCCTGCCCACAGGTCGGACAGGTCATTTCCTCGCCGATATGACCCGCGAAGGCTTCTTGTTCATGAATGGCGCGGCAATGCTTACAGACGCCGAGAGGTCGGGGGTTTTCTTCGGAAAGCGGCGGATAAAATCCCGGCTCTGCCTTGGCAAGGCCACGACCACTGGGCCGCAGATTGACCACGCCTACCGCTTGATGCACTCGTTTGTCGCGCACGATTTCGGCCCCAGGCGCGAAAGCACTGATAGCCAGGTCAAGGTCGCGGTCAACCACATTTTTCGGTGGAAAATTGACGCCATCAATTTGTGTCAATTTGTCCAGGTAGAGCAGTCTGGTGCGGGTCGGGAAACCGAACATCGGCAGGAGTCCTTGATGAGCCAGGCGCTCGCTGAGATGATCCTGAATCAGGTGCTTATCGTCCGCTACCTCGTCAATTCTTTGTGGCAAGGTGCGAAGGTCTTCTAACGCCTGATGCACGTCTTCTGTAGTGAGTCTGGTGCAGGTGCTTAATTGCGCCGCCAGGTGCCGAATCTCCGCCCACTGTTGCGGGTCAGCCAGAAAAGCTTGCAGGTTTGCCCGTTTGCCATTCGGGTCGGTACGGGTTTCTATCCACTCCTGAACAGAACCAAACTCGCCATGAACACTATCCGTCGTAACAGCGCTATTTGCACCAATGGCGCGGCGCAAGACTTCCTTGTTCAGGACGCGGCGGAAAATCGTCTTGCTGGCTGTGTCTACATAGGGCGGCGGCGGCGCGTCACCTGTCATGGCTTCGGGGCGGGCATAGTAGTAGCTGTCGTGGGTGCGGCCTCTGCACAGGGTCACGGCGAGGCTCAGGGCGTGCCCACGTCGCCCCGCCCGTCCAACCCGCTGCTGGTAATTGAAGCGGCGCGGCGGCATGTTGCTCATCATCACGGCGCTCAGGCTGCCGATGTCCACCCCCGCTTCCATCGTGGTGGTGACACTCAGCAGGTCTACCCCTTGCGCCCGCTCGTTTTCATTTTCCAGAAATACTTCCTGGAAATGCCTCTGACGCTGGGCACGGCTCAGGGTGTCGGTCTGCCCAGTCAGTTCCTCGGCGTTGAGCCTGAAAGACTGGCTCTCGGCACGGGCGAGATAGGTGTAATAATCGTCGTCCCACTTGCCCTGCGGGTCGGGTAAAACCTGACCTCCGCAGTGAATACACACGCCACCAGCGCGGTGCAGATAGTAGGCGCGGCACTTTTGACAGCGGAAGCCGCCGCCCTGGGGGTCATGTGCCGCCAGAACAAGGTGGTCAGCACTTACAATCAGGCCGTTGCCACTTTTCTCGGCCAGGTTATGAGTCAGCAAGCGCTCGCGCATCTGCTCCTCGTCCTGATTGATTTGGGCCAGGTATTTTTTGGCTGGTGCAGGTAAGTAATTTTGAGAGCCAACTTCTACGAACTCCGAGTTGGCGTAGCGCCGCTTCACCGCCAGAAAGCGTACCAGAGCGTCGGCAGCTTCCTGAATATCTACCGAAGCATTGGGAATGGGGGCGATCACGCGTCCCTGACCGATGCTTTCCAGCGTTCTGACCTGATGGGTAAACAGTACCATCATGATTTCCACCAGCAGCAGCGCCGAAAGATGCTCCGCATGGGCTTTGGCTTCAGGTTGGGTAGTCTTGGCCTTCACACCGTCGGGTCGCCACAAGAACGCCTCATGCCAGGGACGTTCGGAGTTGCCCTCTTTGTAGTGGAGGGCCGCCAAAGTATTTCCACCTGGACAAATTCCTTGTTCCAGCAATTTGCCAAAGACGGCGTCACGTAACTGTGCAATAGGAATCCGCGAGGGATACTGAGTGAGAAGTTCTGTGATTTCTTGCTGCGCTACTTCCGGTAGTGGTGCATGAAGGAGGAAAGCCAGCAGTGAGGAGGCGTTAGGACGCAGCATAAACTGCGCTGCTTGTTGGGCATCCGTGGGCAAAATAGTTTTTTGCGCTGCTACAGCCAGGGCAGGGTTGATGGCTTGCAATTTTTCCAGGGCTATGGGGTTACTCTGGGTCACTGACTGAAAGTTGAACCTCACTGCCGCTTCCAGGTCGGCGCTGTACTCTTGCAGGGTTCCCAGGAGAGCCACACGAACCATGTCGCGGAAATGGTCGCGTTCCATACCTGCGGCCAGCCGCGCCGCGTCCTGCCTGCTGTCGCTAAAGACCACCAATTTGCGCTCTTCAGGGCTGACTTCACGCATCAGTGTGCTTGCCAGCACCTGAGCCGCTTTTTGAAAGCCCGTGCGGTGGTGCCTGATGGGTGTTGGCAAAATCTCACGCCTGCGGTAGTCACTATCGCAAGCAGGGCAAATCGGCGGAAAGGCGGACTCATAGTCGGCGTCTGCTGCCTGGCGGCTGACTATGGAATACAGCCAGACAGGTTGAAACTGATTTGGCGATTCACCTTTGGGAAGGCGGGGCACAATGAGGCCAGTCGCTTTTTCCAGGTAATGGCTTTGCCACCTACGTTCCCGCCTGTTCCAGTCGTAGTCGGGATTGGCGGGCGTGATGTCATGATTTTCTACGGGCCAGAGTACGGCGTAGCGCCCGTAGGTGCGGTTGTCCATCTGGTCGGGAATGCCTTCCAGGTCACTGCGGTCAGCACTCAGGATTTTTTCTTTGTCATGTGTACTTTTGCGGTGCGCTCCAAGAAATACCTCGCCGCACACTTCGCAGACCAGCAGGTCAAGGACACGCGAACCACAGTCGCAGGTCAGGCGGTGGGTGCTATGAATGCGCCCGACTTGGGCCTCTGCTTCACCTTCCTGACTTTGACGCCCACACCCTGCATTGACACAAACCCACAGATTTTGCACGTTCTGAAAAAAGAGGTGGGCGCGTACGGCCTGTACGTGTTTGGTGCTGGCAAGAGCGAGCAGGGTGCCGCGTAGCGCTTTGTCTGGGTCGGCATATTGGGGAAAGAGTTTGGCTGCCAGATTAATGGAACTGGTCGCCCTGACGCCCAGTTTCTCATCCCAGCAGGCGGCCCGCAGTGCTTCGGGAATGTCTGCATCTTGAAGGCCCTGAGCGAGGTCAGGACTTCCCAACCGCTGACCAAGCTGATCTTTGGAATCTTCACGGATGGCCGTTTTGCCAGAGTCCAGGTCGGGTGCGGGATTTTGCTCGGCGAACTCGGCAAAGGCCGCAGCAAATTCGCCCAGGTCGGGGGTGCGCTTTGGGGGTACTTGCGGCGTGCCAATGACTTCAAAACGCCTGGCTTCTCTGCCAAAAAACTCGCTCAGGAAGGCTTTGCCATTTTCGTCGCCTGACAAGCTGGCCGAAGTTGCCAGAATGCGGAGCTGCGGGCTATCAGGCTTCAGGCCGAGGCGCTCGAACAGCAGACGCAAAATATAGGAAACCTCAGTGCCAGGTGTGCCCCGGTAGGCGTGCAGTTCGTCTACAACAAGATGGAAGACGTGGCTGGGGTCGGCGGCGAGCCACTGCTTTGTTTGCTCGAACATGCCCTGTTCAAGTGCCCGCATCAGCATGATATTGAGCATGGAATAGTTGGTAATCAGCAAATCGGGTGGCGTTTCTTGCGCGTCCCAACGGCTCCAGAGTTCGCCGCTTTCTGGATTGGGGAAATGGTATTGGTGGCCTCCGTTGTGGCCTCTAAACTTTTCGCTCACCCTGCGCCACTCGGCTTCACGTTCCCGCAGAATCTCCCGCAGCTTCTCGGTGCGCTTTTCGTCTATGGGGCCTGCTAAGGGGGCGAGGCTGGTGTAGCGCCCAAAAGTAAAGCGATTGCCTTTCCGTTCCCTGTCCATCCAGGCCGTCACTTCGGGGGCGTCCAGTACTGAGCGCAGGCGGCGCAACTGGTCTTCCACCAGGGCGTTGAGGGGGTAGAGAATAAGCCCGCGAATGGCATGTGGGCGGGTGCTGTGGCCCCACTGGGCGAGCCGCTCACCTTTTCCTTGCCACCAGGAGTGCTCCTCTGGTTGCGGCTGTGGCGCGGGCCACTTGCGGCTTTCGGCAGCAAGCGCAGCGAGGAGTGGCAACATAAAAGACTCGGTTTTCCCTGACCCTGTCCCCGTTGTGACCACAACGTCTTGACCTTCCAGGCTGCCCTGCAACGCTTGCCACTGATGCTGGTACAGGGTGCGCCCGGCTGGGAAGAGGGGGCCAGCCAGTGGCGCGAGGTCGCGGTATTCAGTTCCCAAGCTCTTTGCGGCGGCTTCTAGCGTCAAGCCGCTGCTAGGGTAAGTCGGCACAGGCTCTATCAATGCGGGCTGGGCCAGTGTCCCCACCTCTTGCAAAAGCTGGCGGCGCTCGGCAGCCAGACCCTCATATTTCAGCGGGAAGGCGCTTTCTACATACAGGCGATAGATACGCTCCAGACGACTTTGAATGGCAAGCGGGTCATTCATCTGCATTCACCGAAGTAGATAGAGAAATGTTTGAAAGTGGAAGGTCTAGAGCATTTGACATAATAAGAGGATGAAACGTGTTGGGGCGGCTGGGTATGGGAATGACTTGCG
>NZ_BNAL01000036.1 GCF_014653275.1 Deinococcus piscis | reverse complement strand
CCCTCCAGTGTGCCCCACCCTCCTAAAAAGTGGGGCCGATGTGGAAGGATTTCGCGTACCACTACCCCCTGATAGCTATCAGAGACCCTCTTCCTGTGAAAGCGTGTGCTGGTTAGTTTCCGCCCGCCACCCACGCCTCAGAGGCAATGCTGATCTGTCCATTGCTCGACTTTTGCAGCAGGCCGCCCGCAAACGGGCCGCCGGTGATGCGGTAAAGGGTGTCGGTGCCGTTGCTGGTTTCCTCCTCCAACTTGCCGAAGTCTTCGGGCTGCAATTTGGGGCCGTTCAGGTACACGCGCCAGGCATCCTTGGAGCGGGCCTCCATGGTGGTTCCGGAGGCCACTTCGGTATTGCCGAAATCGTAGGTGGTCAGACCAGCGGCTTCGGACACCTTGTGCTTGTCGCGCGAATTGATCAGGTCTTGCAGCTCGCCCGTGGCTTCATTGCCGCCGCCGCAGCTCGCCAGCAGCAGGGGCAGGGACACGGCCATCAAAAGGGAATTGAGTTTCACTACTCTATGTTAGTGGGCTTAGGCCAAAGCGCCTACAGGAGTCTTTGCCCGATTCTTTAGCCTGGGGGTATGGGCCACCTCTTTTACCTGATTGGGCCACCAGGCAGTGGCAAGCGCACTGTGGGCCTGGAGCTGTCGCAGCTGACTGGTGCAGCGCTGCTGGATAACCACATCATCAACGACCCGGTGTTTACAGCGTTCGGGGCTGATGGCGGAGCCTTGCCGCCCGAAATCTGGACGTTTACGCGCCGCGTGCGTGAGGTGGTGCTGGAAGCTGTCGCTGCCGCTCCGGCGGAACTCAGCCACATCTTTACCAACTATCTGGCGGACCTGCCCGGCGAAGCGGAAACCATAGACCAGTTTGCCGCCCTGGCCCGGCAGCGTGGGGCTGCGTTTGTTCCGGTTTATTTGACATGCCCTACCGAAGAATTGCTGCGGCGGATGCCTCTGCCTGAGCGCCGCGCCCGCCTGAAGCCAAATGACCCGGCTGCCTTGCAGGAAGTACTGGATAAAAGCGGGGTCTTGCCTGTGCCGCAAGGAATGCTGACGCTGGACACATCGCGGCTATCCCCACAGCAAGCCGCACAGGCCATTGCTGCCTGCGCGGGCCTGAGCCCCGTCTGAGCTCTGGTGTCTAAGGTTGGGCCCAGGTCCACCAGGCGTCTGCCAGCGTTCCGGCTGCAGCCTGACCCTGCGCTTCCTCGTGGCGGCCCAGGACCGTCAGGGCCAGCACTTGTGCAGGACTGAATGCCAGCGAGCGGTCTAGTGCCTTGGCGGCGGTGGCCTGCGCCTTGGGGCCACTGTTGATGTGGTGCTGGGTCAGGGCAATCAGGGCCAGCACATGCGGGTCAGCAGGCTCGTTCACGATTTCGGCAATCTTGAGGCCCTCGGCCAGCACGTTTAGCGCGGCATGCAGGCCAGTGCGGCTGCCCGATTCCAGCGCGCCGCGCAGCTCCAGCTCACCCAGCAGGGCAATGGCGGCCAGCAGGCTGGGCGCGTCCCCGGCCTCAAAGGCTCTGGCGTGGGCCTGCGCGGCCCGTTCCTGCGCCTGCACCGGGTCGCCGGCCAGCAGGGCGGCGCGGGCACGCATGACCTCGGCGCGGTGGTCGTCCGCCCCCTGAAGCAGCGGGAGGGCAGCTTCCGTGTGGCCCATCCGCAGGTGCGCCGCAGCCTGAAGCTGGCGCTCACCCGCCCGCTGCGCCCAACTTGCCGCCTGCTCGGGGAGACCTGCCTGAAGGGCCAACACTGCTGCCGGGGCCAGCTGACCCCCGGTCAGTGCACTGTCTGCGCTAAGCAGCTCACGGCGCAGCTCCTCCCACTGGCTGGTGCGCAGCAGCTCCTGCAATTTTTCGAGATAGATGGTGTGGGCGGGGTCGCAGTGCTTCACGCGTCCCAGTCTAAGCGGCCCAGCCAACCAAGGCCGCCAGAAGCTGCCGCCCGCGCCCTTGACACCGCGCTGAACGCTTGGTACAGTTATCTCCGCTTGCGAGTGTAGCTCAGCTGGTTAGAGCGCACGCCTGATAAGCGTGAGGTCCCCAGTTCAAGTCTGGGCATTCGCACCAGCGGCCCCACCCCGGTTTCGGAGGTGGGGCTTTTTGTGTACCTGCGGCCTGCAACAGTGCTGGACAGCGCCCGCAGTTCAGCGCCAGTAGCGTGGAGTCTCGGTGGCCGGGAGCAGGGCCAGCTCGTCGCTGCTGGCCCGCTCCCGCAGCGCTGCCAGTTCGGCGGCTGTGCGCTCCGGCCCCAGCCAGCCGTGCCAGTAGGCTCCCAGCGTGTCCAGAACCAAGTCCAACGCAACTGTTTGCTGGTCCGGTAGCAGTGGCGCGTACAGCAGGTCCAAGTCTTTGACCGGGCCACCATCTTCGCCGCCTACCGGCTGCCAATAGGGGAGGTCCACCGTCCGCAGACCCAGCGCGTGCAGCATTTGACGGCGTTGCTGGGCGTCGGTGCCGGTGCGGGCTTCGGCGGCCTGCTCGCCTGGGCTTTGGCGGCCTGCGTACACGCTGTCGGCAAAGAGACCCGCTCGCCCGTGTGCCCTGGCATCCTCCAGGCTGGCTTGGTGTAGTGCCCGGCCCACGCCCCGGCCACGTGCCGCAGCGGTCACCCCCATAAACGAATTGAAGCCCGCGCCGGTCAGCAGGTGATAAAGCGTGCCGCCCAGCACCTCGCCGCGTTCGTCTTCAGCGACCAGCAGCCGGTCCTCGCGGCGACTGCCCTGACCGGATACCAATGCCGGGAACATGGAAGGCGGAATCAGCATGTCGGGGGCGTAATAGCTGCTGTTCTGAATTCGGCCAAAAGCGTCTAGCGCAGGGTCTGTGGGGTCGGTCACGCGGCGGACAGTTATGGGCAAATGCGGCATAGGCTCAGGCTAAAGCGGGGAGCAGACCAAAAAGGTGCGCGCCCTCGTGGTTGGGATTCTATCTGTTCATTAAGAAGCCAGACTTGATAATTCTGCTATTTACATAAATACTAGAGGCATGGAAAACCTGCTCAAGAAAGCCGGGGCCATGTTGCCCCACCTAGAACTCTTCGGCCACATGGCGTCGCTGCGCGGCTTGTTGCAGCTGGCGGCGCACATGGAGGAGCGCGGTGACCGCGTGACACTGATTTCTCCCGAGGCCATTACGCTGGTCGGTAGCGACATGACCACCGACCCGGTCATTCAGACCTCGAAGGGGGCCACCGTGACTGCCGAAGCTGCCTACGCGCTGATGTACACGCTCAAGGGCCATGAAGCCCCTGAATACGCCGTGACCCGCGAGGAACTGAAGGCCCTCAACGCCCGCGCCGTGGCCGAAATTGAGGCGGGCCCAGCACTGGCCGCCTTTGGGGAAACGCTGGCCCGCTTGGGCCTGGGTGACGCCGTGACGGCCACCCCTGCACGTCCCGAACCCCAGGCTGAAGTGGCCGCTGCCGAGCCGCGTCCTGAGCGTGCCAGCCGCAGCCGCCGCGCCGAAACTCCGGCCCAGGCTGCTGACGCTGAGATGCCTGCCGCAAGCTGAACCGAATCCCTGACCAGAAAGGGAAGAACCAGGTCAAAAGAGACAGAGGGCTTAGGCTCTCTGTTTTTTGCTGGTTTGCGGCTGTTTTAGAAGTAGCAGGCCCAGACCCAGCAGCGCAGCGGCCAGCAGGCAGCCGACCAGCGCTCAGAGCTGGCTTGGCCCGCCGCCCATCCCGCTCAGCCAGCCGGGACCGGAAAGCAGCTACCCACGCCTCTGCGGGTCCGACACCAGCCAACCGAACAGGGGTGGCAGTGCCAAGGCAAGGAGCCCCAGGGTCAGGAAAGCGCCGGCCAATACAGCGCGTACCAACACAGCCCGTAGTGGTGAAGAAGTGCTCATTCGCCGAGTGTAGGTTAGGGCTAAGTGGGGAGGGGGCCCACGCCGCTGCCTTTCGGGGTCACGGTCACCCACCCCAGGGCTCGGTATGCCAAGAAAGCCTGTCATGAGGACACGGCGATTTTGCCTTTGGACTCGTGAGAGAGACAAGGAAACGCGGCACTCTGACCAGTAACCTTTGCCTCCGCCTCTTCGCCTAGGAGAATCCGCATGAATAAGCTGTCTTTGCCCGCCCTCGCCTTGACCGTATGTCTATCCAGTGCGCACGCCCAGACAGGAGTTGAGCAGTTGCCCGCCGACCTTGCGGCTCAGTACGCCGCCCTGGTAGACGCGACCCGCACACTGGACGCCCAGGCCTACGCTACGCTGCTGACTGACGACTTTACTTTGATCATGCCGGATGGCACACGGCTTAACCGGGACACCTACCTGAGTACTTTTGAGCCGGAGCAGCTCAGCTATCAGAAGCTGGACTACCGCTTTGACGGGGCCGAAGTGACGGGCGACACGGCCCGCGTGCAGTTCTGGAACCGGGTCGAAGCCACCTATACCTTGGGCGAGGTCAAGCAGCCGGTCACGGTGGAAACCCGCACCGAGGATCTGTGGCGCAAGGTGGGTGGAACGTGGCGAATGGCACAGAGCCGCACCCTGGAACTTGTGACCGAAGCCAGCGGTCAAGTGACCCGCCAGGTGGCGCAGGCTCCAGTGGATGAGCAAACCCTCGCTGCGCGGCGAGCGGCGCTGGCCCCACTGCTGCGGCCCATTTCGGCCACCGGTATGAATGCGCCCGCCGCCAACTTCGCTTGGCTGTCGGAGCTGACTGGGGGCACCCGCGTGCTGGGCCTGGGCGAAGGCTCACACGGGACTGCTGAGCACTTCGCGCTCAAGGGCCGCATCTTCCGTGAGCTGGCCGAGCAGTATGGCTATACGGTGTTCATGATTGAGGCCGACTACGACGATGCTTACGCCATTGACCGCTGGGTGCAGGGCGAAGGCAACCAGAGCGCCGAGGAGGTCACCCGCGAGTACGATTTCTGGACCTGGAAGACGCAGGAGATGGCCGACCTGCTGCGCTGGATGCGCGACTACAACGCAGGCCGAGGCGACAAACCAGCGCTGCGCGTGGTGGGTATGGACATGCAGGACCCGGCAGGCAGCCTGGCCCTGCTGACCAAGCTGGCCCCGCACGGGTCGCGGCTGGCGGAGCTGGGCCAAACTCTACGCACCGAACTGAAAGCGCAGTTCGGAAAAGAACAGTCCGACTGGACCCGCGCTGGAGCGCTGGCCGCGCTGCTGGAGCTGCACGCCCGCTTCCAACCGCAGGGGACGCTATACGCGCTGGACATCCAGCATCTGGCCCGTACCGTGCGGCAAGGAGTGGCGATGTCTGCCGGAATGCAGAGCGACGATTTCAACGCTTCGAATGCCCTGCGTGACCGTGCCATGGCCGACAACACTCAGGCACTGATGCGGGACCTGTTCCCCGGTCAAAAAGCGGCGCTGTGGGCACATAATTTCCATGTGTCCAGGGTGCCAGCGCAGGGCCAGGCCTATGCCAACCTGGGCAGCCACCTCGCCCGCGAGATGGGCACCGAGTACCGCGTCATCGGCTTCAGCTTCGGCGGGGGCGAACTGCGTGCTGTCCCCGGCAAAGCTGACGGCTGGGTGGGCCGCGAGCCGCTGGTCCTGAAGGTCCCGGACGCTCAGCCCGAGTCGCTGGACGGCTTGAGCGCCGACTTGCTGAGAGGGACCGCGCCCGCCGCCTTCCTGAACGTGGCTCAGGCAAATGCTCAGGCACCACTGCGCGAGTGGTTCGCTCAGCCGGTGAGCATCAGTGGCGTAGGCGCAGTGTATGTGGAAGGCATGCCGACAAACGGACCTGCCGACCTGCCCGCCGCCTTTGACGGCCTGATTCTGACCCCGCGCAGCAGCGCCTCTGTGCTCCTGCCAGTGCAGGAACAGTGACCCGGCAGGAGCGGGGCTGGCAATGCCGCGTGCTGGACGGGCTGGGCCACCTGTCACTCTGGACTGGCGGGACTCACGCAAATGAAAAACCGCCTCAAGGTGCTGCGCGCCGAACACGGCCTTACTCAAGCCGAGCTGGCGGACCGGCTGAACGTGTCCCGCCAGACCGTCAACGCCCTGGAAACCGGCAAATGTGGTCCCGGCCTGCCGCTGGCGTTCCGTCTGGCGCGGCTGTTTGGATTTAAGGACCGAGGACATTTTTCAGGATGAAGAGGGCTGGCCCTGGGGGCAAGTGGCAGAGCAAAGCCGCAGCGGCTTTTTGGCGTCGCTGCGGCACTGTGCCTGGCCCTTAGAGCTGTTGCAGGAAGGTCCGGTTGAGCGTGTTCAGGCGGGACTGTGGGAGTGGGCCAGTGCTGACGATTTCCAGCAGGGCGGCGCCCGCTTTCTCGGTGCAGCTGACGCGGATATACAGGTTGGGCGTGATGGCCCCGTTGTTCTTGCTGGTCAGCAGCATCTGGCGGCCATCGGCGCTCTTGTCAATGGGGATCAGGTAGGACCACAGCCCCAGCTCCTCGATGGGTACCGGGAAAATGCTCCTGCCCACACTGGCGTAGCGCGCCGTGTACCGGCTGCACGCGCCCGGCTTGGTGAGCTGGTGGGTGAAGGCAGGGTAAGGCTTGCCCGAAAAGTTGGCGCTGCTCAGCGTGGCCGCGCTGCTGCCGTCAATCGCGTAGTCGGCTCTGGCTTGGTCCGCCAGGCTAGGAGCGCATGCCGGGAGGCCCAGGGCCAGCAGGGGAAGTAGATGTCTCATACGGTCCAGCATAGACAGGTTGACGGATTTCTAAAACCGCACGCCGACCCGCACCACCGGCACGAGGCCGCCCACCACGCCAATGTCGCTGCTACTGGTCTGCGCGGCGATGGCCTGCACACCGACTTCACCGTACAGGTGGCTGCCTCCAGTGGGCAGCTCGGCCCCCACGAAGCCGCGCACGCCGCCGAATGCGCCCCGGTCATCGGCGGGCGCATACCCGCCAAATGCGCCGGCTCCCCAGTAGGTCCGGCCTGCGCCAAAGCCGTTCAGGCGTTCTGCTGCGACGGCTGCGCCGCCTTGCTCGTAGCCCAGACTCAGCCGCCAGGTGCCAGCGGTGCTGGTGCCACTCTGTACCTGCACCCCTCCACCAGTGCGGGCAATGTTGCTCGCGCCATACACCCCGAACGACTGGGCACCGGCAGCGGGCATCAGCAGGGCAGAAAGGCTAAGGGCTAGGGCCAAAGGGAGCCGAGATGCGTTGGTCATGCGCTCAGCATAAACGCAAGTTGCTGGAAAGGCCCACCGAAACGGCGCAGGTGGCCACTTGCACACGCCTTGTTGCCCTGCGCCTGGCTTATCCTGGGCAGATGACTGGCCCTGACTCTGTCCCCACTGCCGCAGCGGACGCTCCCCGCGTGGCCCCCAACTTCATCACCGAAATCATCGAGCGTGACCTGGAGAGCGGCAAATACCCCCAGGTCGTGACCCGTTTTCCCCCGGAGCCGAGTGGCTACGCGCACCTGGGGCACGTGTTCGCCAGCTTTCTGGATTTCCAGACGGCCGTGCAGTACGGCGGGCGCTACCACCTGCGGATGGACGACACCAACCCAGAGCTGGCGACCCAGGAATATGTGGACGCCATTGCTGACGACCTGCGCTGGCTCGGCTGGGACTGGGGCGAGCACTTTTATTACGCCTCCGACAACTTTGAGCGCTATTACGAGTACGCCGAGCAGCTGATTCGGCAGGGGGACGCCTACGTGGACAGTGTGAGCGGCGATGAAATGGCTGCCTTGCGCGGCACGCCCGACCAGCCCGGCACGCCCAGTCCTTACCGCGAACGCACGCCAGAAGAAAACCTGGACCTGTTCCGGCGGATGCGGGCGGGCGAGTTCGGGAACGGCGAACACGTGCTGCGCGCCAAAATTGACCTGAGCAGCCCCAACATGAAGCTGCGTGACCCGGCGCTGTACCGCATCCTGCACGTGTCGCACTACCGCGCTGGCGACTGGTGCATTTATCCCATGTACGACTTTCAGCACCCGCTGCAAGACGCCCTGGAAGGCGTGACGCACTCGATGTGCAGCCTGGAATTCGTGGACAACCGCGCCATTTACGACTGGCTGATGGAGCGCCTGGGCTTTGAGCCGCGCCCGCACCAGTACGAGTTCGGGCGGCGGGGGCTGGAATACACCATCACCAGCAAGCGCAAGCTGCGCCGCTTGATCGAAGAAGGCCTGGTGTCGGGCTGGGATGATCCCCGGATGCCCACCCTGCGGGCCCAGCGCCGCCTGGGCGTGACGCCTGAAGCGGTGCGGGCCTTTGCGGCGCAGATCGGCGTGAACCGCACCAACCGCACGGTGGATCTGGCCGTATACGAGAATGCCGTGCGTGGCGACCTGAACACCCGCGCCCCCCGCGTGATGGCGGTGCTGGAACCGCTCAAGGTCGAGCTGACCAACCTGACAGAGCCGCAGGAGCTGACGCTGCCCTACTGGCCGCACGACGTGGTGGCCCTCTCGCCCGACGGCCTGCTGAGCCTGCCGGGCGGTGAGCGCGTGCCCGCAGACCAGGCGGTGCGCGGGGTGCCGCTGACCCGCGAGGTGTACATCGAGCAGAGCGACTTTGCCCTCAGTCCCCCTAAGGGCTTCAAACGGCTGACTCAGGGCGGCATGGTGCGCTTACGCGGCGCAGGCATCATCCGTGCCGACGAGGTGGAGCTGGATGATGCGGGGCAGCCGGTGCTGATTCGCGCCAGCATTCAGCCTGAAGAAGTGGGCGCAGCGGGCGTGATCCACTGGGTCAGCGCTGGCCAGAGTGTGCCCGCCGAGTTCCGGCTGTATGACCGCCTGTTCCGGGTGCCCAATCCCGAAGGCGAGAATCCGCAGGATGCCAGCAGCCCGCTGGAAACCCCCGAATTTGACCCCGAAGGCATGAGCCACGAGGGCGACGCGCCGGTTAGCAGCGACTTTGTCCGCTTCCTGAACCCGGATTCGCTGCGGGTGCTGCACGGCTTTGTGGAGCCGAGCGTGCTGGACGACCCGCAGGACACCCGCTATCAGTTTGAGCGCCAGGGCTACTTCTGGCGTGACCCGGTGGACAGCCGCGAGGAAGGGCTGGTGTTCGGGCGGATTATTACGCTGCGCGACAGCTGGGCCAAGTCGCTCCCGCGGGCGGAGAAAGTATCTGGCGCAGGTCGCCCTGCGGTTGCCGACGCAAATGGAAAAAAGGCCACTGCTCAGGCTCCTGCCGAGGCCAAAGCCCCCGACTTCACCCCCCAGGAGCAGGCTGAGATGGAGCGGCTGCGCGGCCTGGGCGTAGGTGAAGAGGACGCCATTGCCCTGGCCCGCGACCCGCAGCTGGGTGAATTCTTCGCGCAGGGCGGTGCTGGGGCGCACGCCGCGCAGGTGGCCGCCTGGGTGGTCAATGATCTGTCTGGCGTGCTGCGCAGCGGAACGAACCGCCTGAGTGCCGCCGACTTGCCCGCGCTGGCCGAGCTGCTGGCCCAGGGCAGCATCAGCAGCCGGATTGCCAAGGACGTGCTGGCCCGCTCCGCCCAGAGCGGCGAAGCCCCCGCCGCTGCAGTGGAGCGCGAGGGCCTCAAGGTGATGTCGGACGCGGGCGAGCTGCGCCGCATTGTGGACGAGGTGCTGGCCGCCCATCCCGCCGAAGCCGAGGCGTTCCGGGGCGGCAAGCGGGCGCTGCAAGGTTTTTTTATGGGGCAGGTGATGAAGGCCACTGGCGGTCAGGCCGACGCGGGGGCGGTGGGCTCACTGCTGAAAGAAGTGGCGGGCGGCTGACCCAAGCTGGTCTGAGGCCAGTTGCAGAGAAGAGCAGAAGGCTTCCTTTCTGCCCTCCGCTCTTCTTTTGTTCCACTCTTGTGCTTAGTAGTTCGCCTGCATCAGCATGATCTTCAGCTCGTGCGGGCTGGTGGCGGCCAGCATCGCTTCGTCCTCGTCCATCAGGCCCTCGTGGACCAGCCGGGCGAGGTGCTGGTCGAAGGTGTGCATCCCGCGCATGCCGCCTTCCAGCAGGGCCTGCTTGATCTCATCCTGCTTCTCGGGGTCTTTGATGCTCTCGCGCACGGTGGGGGTGCCCAGCAAGATTTCCATGCCCAGCACGCGGCCACCGCCCTTGCGGGGCAGCAAGCGCTGCGACACGATGGCCACCAGGCTTTCGCTGAGGCCCTGGCGAATCTGCTCACGCTCGTGCGGCTGGAAGAAGTCAATGATGCGGTTGATGGAACGCATAGCGTCCTGGGTGTGCAGGGTGCTGAACACCAGGTGCCCGGTCTGCGCGGCGCTCAGTGCGGCTTCCACGGTTTCCTTGTCGCGCATCTCGCCAATCAGAATGATGTCCGGGTCCTGGCGCATGGCAGCGCGTAGACCGTTGGAAAAGCTCTGGGTGTCGGCCCCCAGCTCGCGCTGAATCATCATGGCCTTTTTGTCGCGGTGCAGCACCTCGATGGGGTCTTCCAGCGTCACGATGTTCACCGCGTCACGGGCGTTGATGTGGTCCAGCAGGCTGGCCAGGGTGGTCGTCTTGCCCGAGCCGGTAGGGCCGGTCACCAGAATGAGGCCGCGCTCGTGCTTGCTCAGTTCTTCAAACACATCCAGCGGCAAGCCCAGCTGCTCGAAAGTGGGAATCGGCTTGTCCTCGATCACGCGCATGATCAGGCCCACGCTGCCGCGCTGAAAGTAGGCATTCACCCGGAAGCGGGCCGTGCCGGGCAGCGAGTAGGCAAAGTCGTGGTCGCGCTTTTCCACAAAGGTGCCCCACATCAGCTGGGTGGGCAGCATCACCTGCGCGAAGTCTTCCATGCTCTGCGGGGTCAGCCGCTCCTCGCCAAAGCGCACGATTTCGCCGTCAATGCGGGCGGCGGGGGCACTGCCGGCCCGCAGGTGGATGTCCGACGCGCCGCGCTGCACCATCTCGGTCAGCAGGGCGTCGAACTGGTGTTTGACCTGGGAAGCGGGTTGGGGAGCAGTAGAGGCGGTCATAGTGCCCGTAGCTTAGGCGGGGCAGTCTTACACGCCTCCCTCAGCTCAGCCCCGTTAGCCGGAGTGCGGTGAGGGCAGCTCTTCTTCTTCCTGAACGGCCTGGAGGCGGCGAATCTGGCTGATGTCCTGCGCCGCCCCGAAGATGTCCCAGGCGTCGGCCTTGCCCTCGTCGGGGGTATGCAGTACGGCTGGCAGACCGCGCAGATAGCTGGCCTGGGCGATCAGATAAGCGCTGAGCGGCGTGGTCAGAAACTGGAACAGCAGCACCGCCAGTACCCGCGTAAACGCTGCCACATCGCTGAAGTCGGCGGCCACGCCCAGGTAGATGCCGGCTGAACCCAGCGTGACCAGCTTGGAGCTGGCGTGCAGGCGGGTGTACAGGTCCGGAAAGCGCAGCACCCCTACCGCAGCTGTAAGCACGAACACCGAGCCGAAAAGGATAGGAATATCCCGCAGCAGATTGATATCCCAGGCGGTCATGAGTGCGCTGAAGTCATGAAGGAAGCCGCTCATTTCATCACCCGGCCCAGCAGCAGATAACGGGTCATGGCGATGGTGGAAAGAAACGCCAGCAGGCTCAGTAGGACGGTGGCGTCCAGCATCGCCATCAGCTTGGTGCGGACGGCCAGCAGTGCGAACAGCACCACCAGATTCATACCGAGAAAGTCGAAAGCCATGATGCGGTCACCCCAGCTGGGGCCGCGCAGCACCCGCAGCGAGACCAGCAGCGCTGAAAGCGACACAATCGCCAGAGCCAGATTGATGATCATGCTGGTTTCACCTCGTCTACGATTTCCTGCAATTTGGCATTCTGCTCGCTGATGGCCTCACTGTAGGCTTCTTCCTGAACTTTGGGGTCCACCACGCTGGCGGCTTCTTCGTCACCGGCACGCTGCGCCGCGTCGGTCAGTGCAGCGGCCAGCTGCGTGGCGCGTGCGGCGGCCTGCTCCAGCGCCGCCTTGTGCCCACCTGGGTAATCCAGCGGGAACATGATGTCCAGAATGTAGTACTCCACCTCAATGATGGAACTGCGGACCTCCACCGGATCAGATATGCCGATGGAGTGGGCGTACATCACCGAGCGGTCAGGGCTGAAGCCCATCGCCACTGTGCCGGGCAGCAGGGTGATGGTGGCAACCAGGAGGGTCTGCATGGCCTGAGACTCGAATTTGATAGGAACGTCGATAATCAGGGGCGTGAGCTTGGGTTGGCGGTGCAGGGCCATCAGAGCCACCTGGATATTGGCGATCAGCAGGGACTTGAAGAAAAAGATCAAGAAGCGCGATACGGCCCGCCCACGGGCCACGTAGAGTTCGGCGTTGAGCGCCTTGGGAAACAGGTTGAGAATGACCAATCCAACCAGAAAGCCGGTGGTCATCTCGCGCAGGCCCAGATGCCCCATCAGCAGGGCGTAAGTGATGGCGATCAGGAAATTCAGGCCCAGGCCATTCATGGGTGGTCCTCCTCGGCTTTGGGAGCGCGGCGTGCGGGGGAGATGGAAGAAGGGTGGTCGGGGGCTTCAGGGTCTTCAGCGGTAGGAGCCGGCGGAATCTGTACCGGTCGGTCACCCAGGACCCCGCTGATGTACTGCTGGGGGTCGGCGAGTTGCGCCGCTATGCGGCTGGTCAGGCCTCCCAGGGGACCAGCGGCCAGTGCCGTCGCCGCGACGGTGAACATCGCCAGCAGCATGGGCGCTTGCTGGCGCAGTGACACTGGCCGGAGCTGCACTTCCTTGTCTTTGGCCGCCTTGCCCCAGAAGAACCCGCGCCAGATGTTGAGCATGGCATAGAGGATAATCAGCGAGCTGAGCAGCGCACTGAGGATGCCCAGGTAGATCAGCGGAGTGAGTGGGCTGGACGCGGCGAAGCCGGCCTGAACCAGCGCGAATTTGGCGATAAAGCCCCCGGTGGGTGGCAGGCCTGCGATGGTGAGTGCCCCCAGCATAAAAGCGGCGGCCCACAGCGGTCGGTGTTCCAGCATCCCGCGCACCGTGATGTAACTGGTCCCTGTCGCTTTCTCAGCAATGCCGGCCAGCAGAAACATGGCCGAAGTCACCAGGACACTCACGGTCATATAAAAGAGTGTGGCGTCCAGCGCCTCAGGTGTGCCGATGCCCAGGCCAAAGGCCATATAACCCACCGAAGTGACCACGGCGAATGATAGGATGCGCCGCCACTCGCGCTGCGAAACCAGGCCCAGCGCCCCGAACAGCATGGTGGCGCTGCCCAGAATCAGCAAGGTGGTCTGTGCGATCAGGGGTTCTTGGGTAAACATGGTGCTGAAGGTGCGAATCAGGGCGTAGATGCCCACTTTGGTCAAAATGGCCCCAAAAAACGCTCCTACGGCCACCGGCACGGCGGGGTAGGTGCCCGGCAACCAGAAGCCAAGCGGAAATTGCGCCGATTTGGAAGCGAACACGATCAGGAGCAGGGTACTGAAGGCGCTTACGTAATGGCTGGGACCCAGTTCGGTGGCGCGCTGGGCCAGGTGCGCCATGTTTAGCGTCCCCAGCAGTCCATAGATCATGCCGCAAGTGGCGACCAGCAGCGCGGAGGCCACCAGGTTCATCACGATGTAGCGAAAACCCTCGCGCAACTGCTCGCGGGTGGACCCCAGGACGGTCAGCGCGTAGCTGGCGACCAGCATCACTTCAAAGGCCACGAACAGGTTGAACAGGTCGCCAGTCAGGAACGACAGCTGCACACCAGCGGCCAGCAGTTGCAGCAGGGCGAACAGGTGGTACTGTTCACGCACCCGGTCCGGGAATGCGGCGCTGTACAGCACGGTCATCAGCAAGGACACGCTGGTCAGCAGGCTCATCCAGGCGCTGAGGCGGTCCGCGACCAGCACGATGCCGAAGGGCGCAGCCCAGGCCCCCATGGTGTGACTGAGGACCGTGCCGTCGCCCGTGCTCCATACCAGCAGGGCCGAGAGCACGGTCATCAGCAGGGTGACACCGATAGAGAGCGCACTCCTGGCGGCGCGGCTCAGGGGCAGCATCAGCAGCAGTCCGGTGCCCAGCGCCAGGATGACCGGCGCGGCGGGGAGGGCCGACTCGGTTCCGGGCAGAGGCCAACTCAGCTGGATCGGGTCAGGCACGGTCATAGGTTCTCCTTCTGGACTTGGTTGTCGGTCTGGTCCTGCGCTGTGCCCAGCGGGGTGTCCTGGAAGGTGCGGCGCAGCTCGCTCCGGGCACGCAGCAGCAGCATTTCATTGGACCCAGGAGCCGGTTCAAAGGCTTCGGTATCGGGGATATCGGGGCTGGGGTGGCTGGAATCTGCCTGATTGCCGTCGGGGTTGCTGGGGTCATCAGCCAGGTTGTCGCCAAACGCCGCCACGTCGTCGTGTCCAGCCACCTGGTAGGCGCGGATGGCCACGGTCAGCAGCAGGGCGGTGGTGGCAAAGCCAATCACAATAGCTGTCAGAATGAGGGCCTGAGGCAAGGGGTCCACGTATGGTGCTGGCTCACTCAGCAGCGGCGGTGAATCCTGCCGCAGCCCACCGGCGGTCAGGATGGCGAGATTGACCCCATACGAGATAAACGACAGGCCGATCACCACGCGCACAATGACGCGCGACAGTAGCATAAAGACTCCGACGCCCACCAAAATGGCAATCACAAAAGCAAAAATGGTCTCCATCAGCGGTCATCCTCCGTGAGCTCGCCAGGGGCGATATCAATCAGGCTTTCGGTGATGGTCATGGCTCCGCCCAGCACAGACAGAAATACGCCTAGATCGAACAGCATGGCGCTGGCCCACTCAAATTCGCCCGTGATGAAGGTGGTCAGGTAACCGTAATCGCTCTTGAG
The DNA here is from genome assembly GCF_014653275.1 of Deinococcus piscis. Lineage (GTDB taxonomy): Bacteria > Deinococcota > Deinococci > Deinococcales > Deinococcaceae > Deinococcus > Deinococcus piscis. The sequence goes on along the minus strand of NZ_BNAL01000036.1, from coordinate 7,222 downwards.
AAACCCCTTGTTCAGCAGATAGGGCACCAGACCAGTCATAAAGGCGATGCTCAGGCCTATTGGAATCAGACGGGTAAAGTTGATGTTCAGGGCGCTGCTGTGAGCCGAAATTCGGTACAGCAGCAGCGCGCAGACGGTCAGCGCACCGCCGACAAATCCCCCGCCGGGCAACTGGTGGCCACGCCAGAACATGAGTAGGGTCATCAACAGAATCAGGGCGAAGGCAGGCAGCGTCACGGTATTGACGATGGGGTCGTTGCTCAGGGATTCGCGCAGGTCCTCGTGCTCCGGGCGCAGTTCCCAGTTGCCGTCAACCGGCTCCAAATCAACCGTCTGGGCGGTCCAGGGCGTGGTGGCATCTGTGCGCTGCTGCTCATGGTCCTCGGCATTCTCGGCCAGAAAGTGGGCCGCCCGGCGCATGGCCCGCTCTTTGGGCGTTGCCAGCTGTCTTTGGGAGACTGCACGCTGATATTGCTCCTGGGCCTTGGGCGTGCGGACCTTGGGGCGAGCGGCGCGGCTGGCCTTGCGGGCGTGGTGGATGCGCGCAGCGATTCTTTTGGGACTCATGGCTTTCTCCCGTCTCTGGCCTGCTTGCGCCCGGCAGAGCGGCGGCGAACTGAGGTGCGTGGCTGAGCGCTGGTGGGGAGGACGCCCTGTTCAATCAGCTGTTGCCGTAGTTCCTGGCGTTCTTGTCGGGTGGGAATCAGCGACATGTTGGCTGTGGGGTCCGACGTGTCCAGCTCAGTGCGTTGCTGACCGGGTTTGCCCAAGCGCACCAGTCCCAGGACCGCCAGCGCCACCATACCCACCACAGTGATCTCACCCAGCGTATCGAAGCCACGGAAATCCACCAGAGTCACGTTTACCACGTTGTTGCCGCCCCCGCCCTTGTAGGAGTTGACCAGGTAATACGGTGCGATGGATTCCTTGAGGCTGGGCTGACTGGCGAGCACCAACACGAACATAGCGACGCCACTGGCAACGGCCAGCGAAATATCAGTGATGTACTGCGGGCGCGTGCGCGGCAGCGAGCGGATGCCCGGCAGGTAGCGGAAGGCCAGGAGAAACAGCACCACGGTGACCGTCTCGATGACCATTTGGGTGAGGGCCAGGTCGGGAGCGCGGAAAAACAGAAAAGTGGCGGCAGTGCCGAAACCGGTCAGACCCATCAGGATGACGGCGGTCAGGCGGTTGCGGGCCAGAACTACGCCTACGCCGCCCGCCAGCAGCAGGACCAGAATCAGCAGCAGGCTAAAGGAGAAGTCCCACTCCAGGCCCAGCGGCTGTGGGGCACGCAGCAGCGCATAGGCCACCAGCACGCCAGCGGCAAACAGGCTGAAGCGCAACTGGCTGGGCAGCGCCAGCCCCTGGGTCCGCAGGATGACTGCCGTTGCCACCACGTCCAGCCATTCCTTGAAGCCGTAGTAGGCAGTGTTGGCGTTCCAAGAAGGCGTTAGGCGCTGCTGAATGTGCGCGAACTCATGACGCCGCCACCATACGAACGCGGCAATCGCCCAGGTGACCAGCGTGGCGACCAGCGCCGGGGTCACACCGTGCCACAGCGACAGGTGCGGGTGGTACTCGGTGAACTGAAGCATGGCGCTCGCCGTGCCGGCCAGCACTTCGGCGGAGTGTGGCCATAGCCCGAACAAGGCGGCGGCCCCCACCAGCAGGGCCACGGGGGCCAGGATGGCGTCGGTGGGCCGCTCCGGGCGCTCGTTGCCCGGATGGCGCAGTGCTCCGAACCACACGCTCATAAAGCGCGCGGTGTAGGCGATGGTCAGCGCACTGCCTACCACAGCCACCAGGATGAACGGCAGCCCGTGATGAATCATCGCCTCAAAGAAGAGCTCCTTGGAGATGAAGCCGCCCAGCGGGGGCAAGCCCGCCATGCTCAGTGCGGCCAGCACCGCCAGCACGAAGGTGACCGGGAAGACCTGCCGCAGCCCGCCCAGCTGCGGGATTTCGCGGGTGCCGGTTTCGTGGTCAATGATGCCCACCACGAAAAACAGCGCGGCCTTGAAAGCGGCGTGGTTGAGCAGATGGACGGTGCCGCCGAAGCGGCCCTCGGGGTCGGCCAGACCGTACAGGCTCATCAGCAGACCGAGCTGCGAAATGGTCGAAAAGGCCAGCAGCGCCTTGAGGTCGGTCTGGCGCAGGGCCAGGTAACTGCCCCAGGTCATGGTCGCCAGGCCCACCGGCACGATAATGGCGGCCCACAGGGGATGTCCGCCGAACAGCAGCCCGAACTTGGCAACCAGAAACACGCCCGCTTTGACCATGGTGGCCGAGTGCAAAAAGGCGCTGACGGGCGTGGGCGCTTCCATCGCGGTGGGGAGCCACAGGTGAAAAGGCAGCTGCGCCGACTTGGTAAAAGCCGCCAGCAGGGTCAGCAGCATGGCCGGAATGAACAGCGGCGAGGCTTGCAGCGCGCCCAGGTCAATCTCCGAAAGGTTGAAGCTCCCCCCCGCTGTGCCGATGATGGCGACGGCGGCCAGCAGGCCCAGGCCCCCCAGCGCCGAAACCAAAAAAGCCTTGATGGCCCCGTCACGGGCAGCGGCGCGGGCGTGCCACAGGCCAATCAGGAGGAACGACGTGATAGAGGTCATTTCCCAGAAGCCGAACAGCCCGATCAGGTTGTCGCTGAGCACCAGCCCCAGCATGGAGCCGCCGAACAGCAGCAGATAAGCGTAGAACCGGGCAAAGCGCTCCTTGCTGGACAGGTAGCTGACCGAGTACAGCGTCGCCAGCGTCCCGATGACGCCAATCAAGGTGGCGAACAGCAGCGAGAAGCCGTCACCCCGGAAGCCCAGCTCCAGGCCCAGGGTCGGCACCCAGGCGACGGTCTCACGCAGCGGCGCGGCGGCAGGCATGCCCGAAAGCGGCAGCGCCAGCAGCAGTGCGGGGAGGAACCCCAGCGCGGCCAGGTAACCTGTGCGCCGACCCAGGTGCAGGCCAGCCCAGGCGACGATGGCCGCCATGACAAACGGAAAAAAGACGGCGAGAATCAAGGGCGGCTCCTCTCGGCGGGGCGGCGATGCCCGGTGAAGTTGGCCCCCTCAGCGCAGGGGAGACCGGGCGGCGGCAAATGAGAAATGGCAGATGTGGTCATGGCCCTCCTGATAGGTCGAACAGTTGAAATTCTGAAAGCCGGGTGATGTGCCATCAGCTCCACAGAAGTCGCTTCCAGCTTCCATATGCAAATATTTCGCTGCACCGATACTAAAGCAGTCCGGGCGCGAGCACGGTTTTGTGCGCTTCACTTGTGGCCGTCTGCACAGGGCAGCGAGCTGACCACAGGGGGAATGAGCGCGCCCTGCACTGCCCCCCCGCAGTGCCCAGCTGCGGTCCACATGGACGCCGCCGTGCCTCGGGCACTGGCCTATGCGGGCCAGCCCCAACCGAATTTCAGTGTACCAAGCGTGTCCCGCTGCCCTTCATCCGTAGGGCATTTACGCAGGCGGGGCGTGTGGGACGGCAACCCGCTAAGGTGGGGGCGTGAACCCTGACCCGCCCACTCCCGCTTATGGCCTGGTGTGCCTGACCGCTGGCCCTGAGGTGCGCTTCCGCACCGTGACCCGCACCCGCTACCTGGCCCTGAATGACGCGGAGAAGCGGGGCAAACTGCGGGACATATACAGCAGCAACATCGCCAAGCTGCGTGAGGCCGCCCAGTTCTGCGCAGCGCGGGGCATTCGGCTGTACCGGTTGAGCAGCAGCCTTTTTCCCATGCTGGACCTGCGTCATGGGGGCACGGAGGACCAGATTTCCGGCGAAGTGTTTGCCGAACTGGCCCCGCAGCTGCGTGAAGCGGGCGCGGCGTTTGCGGCGGTGGGCATCCGCACGCTGATGCACCCGGAGCAGTTCATCGTGCTGAACAGTGAGCGGGCCGAAGTGCGTGAAAGCAGCCTGTACGCCCTGAGCGTCCACGCCCGCGTGATGGACGCGCTGGGCCTGGAGCGCAGTCCCTGGAACCTGTTGCTGCTGCACGGCGGCAAGGGCGGGCGCGGGGCCGAGCTGGCGGCCCTGATTCCCGACCTGCCCGATGCTATCCGCCTGCGCCTGGGCCTGGAGAATGACGAGCGGGCTTACGGGGCTGCCGACCTACTCCCCGTGTGCGAGGCCACCAGTACGCCGTTCGTGTTCGACGCCCACCATCAGGTGGTGCATGAGCGCCTGCCGGACTACGAGCATCCCAGCCTGCGGGAATGGGTCTTGCGTGCCCGCGCCACCTGGCAGCCGCCGGAGTGGCAACTGGTCCACCTGAGCAACGGCATAGACGGCCCGCATGACCGCCGCCATTCGTGGCTGATTGCCGACGTGCCCAGCAGCTACGCCGACGTGCCCTGGATAGAGGTGGAGGCGAAGGGGAAAGAAGAAGCGGTGGCGGCGCTGATGAATGGGGAGGGGATGACGAACTGACGCTGCTGCCCAGGTGCAACCCTCTAGATTGGGGTTATGCCTGCTGCCAAATCCAAGCACCAAACTGCCGAGAGCGCCGTCCTTGCCTACTTTGCCGAAGTGCGGGCGGTGCAGGCCACCGGCGCGGGCGTGGCGGAAACCAGTTATTACCCCGCGCTGTTTGGCCTGCTCAGCGCGGTGGGGGCCAGCCTCAAACCCCGCGTCCATGCCGTCAACCACCTCGCCAACCTGGGCGCGGGGATTCCCGACGGGGGTTTTTTCGATGCTTCACAGTTGCAGCGCGGCGAGGATGCGGAGGCGCTCAAAGGTCAGCTCCCCAGCCGTGGGGCGCTGGAGGTCAAGTCGCCCGCCGAAGCGGTGGCCGACATCGGCACGGGCAAACAGGTCGCCAAGTACCTCGACCTGTACGGGCTGGTGCTGGTCACCAACCTGCGCGGCTTTGCCCTCTACAAAAAGGGTCACGTGGGGCCGCTGGAAAGTCTGGAACTCGCTCCCAGCGCCGACGCTTTTCGCGCCCTGCTGAGTAGCGAATCCGGGCGGGCCGCCCTCGCCGCGCCGCTGGCCGAATTCCTGACCCGCGCCCTGCTGACCAACGCGCCGCTGACCACCCCCGAAGGCGTGGCGTGGTTTCTCGCCAGTTACGCCCGCGAAGCCAAGCACCGGCTGGAGCGTGCGCCGCTTTCCGAACTGGCCCCGCTCAGAAAAGCCCTCAGCGAAGCCCTCGACCTCAGCTTTGAAGGCGAACAGGGCGAGCGCTTTTTCCGCGCCACGCTGGTGCAAACATTGTGGTACGGCCTGTTCAGCGGCTGGCTGCTGCACACCGAAAAAACCCCCGCGCAGCCCTTCAACTGGCGCATGGCCGCGTGGGAATTGCACCTGCCCGTCATGCAGGGCCTCTTTTCGCAACTCGCCAACCCCAGCGCCCAGCGCAGCCTGAACCTCACCGACCTGCTCGACCGCACTGCCGCCACGCTGGAACGGGTCAACCTGGGAGCCTTCAGCAGCCGCTTTCAGGGCGACGCGGTGCAGTACTTTTACGAGCCGTTTCTGGCGGCTTACGACCCCGAACTCCGCAAGCAATTCGGTGTGTGGTACACCCCCGCTGACGTGGTGGAGTACATGGTCGAGCGGGTAGACCAGTCGCTGCGGGAAGATTTGGGCCTCGGCCTCGGCCTGGCCGACCCCAGCGTGTACGTCCTCGACCCCGCGACAGGCACGGGCAGTTACCTCACCGCCGTGCTGGGCCGCATCGAGCGCACGCTCAGGGCGCAGCCCGACTGGGACGATGCCAGCGCCGAAGAACTGAAAAAGGCCGCCACTCAGCGCCTCTTTGGGTTTGAAATCATGCCCGCGCCCTATGTGATTGCCCACATGCGGATGGGTCAGCGCCTCGCCCGCAGCGGGGCCGCGCTGGAAGGCCAGGAACGCGCCGCCATTTACCTCACCAACGCCCTGACCAACTGGCACAGTGCCCCGCCGCGTCTGGATATGCCCGAACTGCAAGCCGAGCAGGACGCCGCGCAGCACGTCAAGCAGAACCAGCCCATTCTGGTCATTCTGGGCAACCCGCCCTACAGCGCCTTTGTCGGCACCAGTCAGGACGAAGAAGGCGGCCTGATAGACGAGTACAAGCAAGGTCTGGTGAGAGAATGGGGCATCAAAAAGTTCAATCTGGACGACCTGTACGTCCGCTTTTTCCGCGTAGCCGAGCGCAAAATCGGCCAGACGGGGCGTGGCATCGTCTGCTTTATCAGCCCGTACTCGTACCTGTCCGACCCCAGTTTCGTGGTCATGCGGCGCAAGCTGCTGGGACAGTTTGACCGCCTGAGCATAGACAACCTGAACGGCGACAGCCGCGAAACGGGCAAGCGCACCCCCGACGGTCTGCCCGACCCCAGCATCTTTTCCACGCCGCTCAACCGCGCAGGCATCCGCACAGGCACGGCCATTTCGCTGATGGTCAAGGTGGGCGAAGGCGTAGAGCAGCGCGTGAGCTACCGCGAATTCTGGGGCGCGGGCAAGGCCGAGGCGCTGCGCCAAAGCCTGAGCGCGGGCGGCCCCGCCTACGAGCAGGCGCATCCCACCGCCGAGAACCGCTACAGCCTGAAGCCGATAGCCGAAAGTGGCGAGTACGGGCAGTGGGTGAAGGTTGTGGATTTGGCTGAAGTGCCGCCGTTTAATGGCCCTATCGAGCGGCGCGGCTTGGCGTTGATTGACATGGATGAATCCGCTTTGGCTCATCGCGTAGGCAGCTATTTCAATCCTGAAATTGACGACGCAACTGTAGACAGCTTGCACCCCAAACTGATGATGACGGGTAACAGAATCGTCGGTTCGGATGCACGCAGAAAGTTGCTTGCTGAACACACTTTCAGCGCTGAAAATATCGTCCGCTACCCGTTCAAGCCATTTGACGTGCGTCACGCTTATCTGGCTAACATTCGGCCCCTTTTCAGTGAGCCAAGCCCTCAGCTTCTTGAGCACAGAAATCCAGAGAATGCTTTCTTCATCACGCGAGATACGGCAGACAAAGCCGGAGAGGGTGTCCCGTTCCTCAGTAGGTGACAACTTCACTTTCAGCCGCTCCTGGCGGGCAAAAAGCCTGGATGAACACCTCCAGGACCGCCATGAACTGTTGGGGTTTCCACCGGAGGGCATCCACGAGATGCTGAGCACCGTGCCGCACCAGACTGACCGCTCTCCGACCATGCTTCAGAACGGGAATGGGCCAGGCCTGACTACCCCTCAAAACTCCGGTAACACTGTCTGAGACGCCAGATTCTATAGACATAAAAAGAGC
>NZ_BNAL01000035.1 GCF_014653275.1 Deinococcus piscis | reverse complement strand
TGGACCTCTTGAGGACTCCATTTCCTGCGCCAGGAGGGGCCGAAAGGCAACCTGTCAGGTACTGAGCTCGAACATATGCGGCGTTACGGGTTTTACCTCACCGTGCACAATGGGAAGACTCTCATCGTGAGCGATGCCAATACACTCAACCAACTGAATCGCCGTTCCGATACGCAGTTGGTGGATGTGCCGCGTGTGAAGCGGCCCTGGTTCCTGTAAGGGGTAAGTTGTCCCCCTCTTCAACACAGCCTCCTACGCGTACTTGCTTACTCACAACGTTATTAATGGTTTTGACAGCCAAATAGTATGAATCCCAGTACCCTATGTGGTACTGGGATTCATACGTTGTAAAACAAGGGCAGTAAATGCCGATTGAATCGTTCCTTGCCCTTCTTCATGTCGAACCCCCCTATGGAATTCCATGAAACCTGATTGGGCAATTTGCATCCAGATGAGGTTCCCAGCCTCAGCATGGAGGGAGAAACAATCCCTTACCGCTGAGGTGCATTTTACAGCTTCTCAATCGATGTTGGAACGTGGCTATCCCAGAGCTGAGCGGCGCCGAATACGCCCGCTCTGAAATCCGCTTTCAGGACCTGCTGACCGCCTGGCCGGAGTTTAGGGCACCGCTGTCCAACACCTCTACGGTCAGTAGCAAGGCAGCGAAGCGCTACGGTAACCTTTACCTCGGCGTGATTCCCTGGAACAAAGACTGAACCGTGCCTCTCACTGGGAGACACTGGGGGTCATTGGGGATACAAGTTGGCCACCGAGGTATAGCCCTCAGTGGCCTGTACATAAAAGCCGTGCAGCTCCCCATCCCGGTATTCGAAGCGGTCTGTCGGCACCGTCGCCCTGTTTTCGGGAAATTTGTACACATACGTCAGGGCCGGCTCCTGCATCAATGCTGAGACGGCTGCGTCAAATTCAGGCCTGATCTTCAACTTCAGCGGTACCAGCGCATTGCTCCGAGACGCGCTGTAGCGGGCCTGGGCCACTCTCGAATCGTCTACTTCCAGCACCCCAGCGCAGTCGTCTGGACGCTCGCTGATCTTCACAATCACCACACACCCCCAATTCCCCAGCGTCAGCGGCTGCGCCGCATATTCGGCCAGTTTTGCCCTGAACGGGTCCAGTTCTCCTGGGTTCACCGGCTCGGTGTAGCCGAACTCGGCCGTGATGCCGCTGGGCAGCTCTAGCTCCCCGCCTGCTTCCTGTGGCGCGGCGCAGCCTATCAGCACCGCGCAGCCCATCAGCGCCGCCCTGCGCAGTACTGTTGCCATTGGTCTCATTTTTATTGAATTCATATATTTATCCTCAAGTCTCAAACTTAAAATGGCCAACCTCATTGCCTATTTGCTATTAATCGGTAGATGGCTCACGGCGTGCCAATGCTGTTTCGGGAAACAAAGTGCTATCGAATCCGTTGATTGCAGCACGTACGCCGTCATAATAGCCTACACGGTCTCCATAAAAGTCAAGAGAATTTCTAAGGAGATGGGCTCTGTCCCTCAGGAAATGGATTTTTTCGACCGTAGGACGACGCAAAATATCTAGTAAGGCATCTTCGAGGACTTTTTTATGTTTTTCGCCATGGGGACGAGGTAATTGTTGGCAGGCCAAATCCAGCATGCCGTATACACCCATCGCGCTCCCAATAGCCTCCCAAGTCAATTCCTCGGCTCTCCATTTGTCTGTCGCTGTTTCATTCATAAATATAGTTTAGTGAATCACTAAACTACGGTCAATGCGCTGTTTTTGCTTTGGCTAAGCTGCCGACGTGGACAGCGATGCCCGTATACGGCAAGTGATGCGGGGCACCCTGGTGAGGAAAGGATGGACTCAGCAGCGCCTGGCGGATGAACTGGGTATCGGTAAAAGTGCGGTCAGCCAGTTGCTCAGTGGTGAATACGGAAAGATACCCGAGAGCCTCCTCAAAGCTCTTGATCTGCTTGACCTTGATCTGGTGGCTGTCCCACGTCAACTTCAGCCACGGCGGCAAGACGACAGGACCGGGAAATAGGCAGAAGCTGCAGACGCCTGGAACAGACGGTGGCTCCGCGGTGCCTACAATCAGCCCTGTGAATTTCTCTGCCCTGACGGGCTCCGCGTGCAGCATCTCCTGCAGATACAGGGACGCGGTACCCTCACCGTAGAGGTCGTCTTCCCCATTGGGCCGAAAAGCACCGAAATCTTCCCCTCTATCTTTCCCTTGCCACAAGGAGGTTCATCCATGAACCGCACCCTGCTGCTGACTCTTAGTTAGCCTGCTTCCCTGTGCTCTGGCCGCGAGCCCCAGCGCCTCCATACCGGGACGCACCCCGGCCTCACTTCGTCGACGTGACGATGGGCCGCTGTGAACGCATCTCTGTCAACGGACTGAGTGGCAATCTCGATCAGTTCAACCTCGACTTCATCGCCGACGAAATCTTCGGCTTTCAGGAGGTGGGCACCCTGCTGGTCGCCTGCTGGAAGGGAGAACGGGTGCTTGGCGCAGGCTGGCTCGATATCGGTGAGCAGACCCCTGCTGCATTCAGCTTGGGAGAGTATGGCAGCAGGGCCACCTATTCGGCCTCCATTGGAACGCTGCCCACTCCCAGCTACTGACTACCGCTCCCCCGGATACAAGAGGCTTAAGAGAGAAGGCCCTGTTTGACGGGGCCTACGTTTTCCTAGTGGCCACGCAGGAATCATAAGTAATCTTTCTTTCAAGAAAGAAAGATTACTGACCGTGTTTGATCAGATATTCGTCCAGTGCGGTGTGTACCACATCCTGAATCTTGCCGCCCTGCAGAGCGACGTGGACTTTCAGCCGGCGCTGGAGGCTTCTGGGCAATCTGGTGTTGAAGGATTCCAGCGGGTCATTGAGGCTCGCTTCGGTGGATGCACTGACTGACTGAACTTCCGGTTGGCGCAAAGTTGCCGTAAGCTCCTGCTCCTGCGGTACCTGCTGCTCCTTATCCATTCGCTGCTTCATCGCCGCGCCAATGCTGATGCCTTTTTTCGTGCTCACTTCAGCACCTCCTGCAGGGCCTCACGGTACTCGGTCAGGTCCGCAGGCAGCATCCCGAAAGCCCGCTCATACTTCACCAAGTGGGGAATGACTCCGAAGACGGGGAGGTCCTCCTCTTCAAGGGCCAATTGCATTTCCCTGCCGAGGCCACCGCGGGCCTGCGTGAGGAGAATGCCCCACTGACCTTCAAATCCTGAAGCAGCTAGAGCGTCCAGAGTCGGAATCAGGCGGTCGGCTTCCAGGGCATTACATTTGGCTACCACGATGACCCGGCTGGCAACTCTTGCTGCTTCCCCTAGCGCTTTAGGGTCGTTGGGTGGCGTGTCGATGATCACCACCTCATGCTTCATGGCCTTGTCCTGCTTGCCTTCTGGATAGACCTGAAAAGGCAGGTCACCCGCTGCCCGTGCCCAGGCTCCAGCACTGCCTTCAGGGTCCTTGTCCAAGATGGCGACGTCATGGCCCTGCTGCTTGAAGAGGGCGGCCGTGTAAAGGGAGGTCACAGTTTTCCCGACCCCACCTTTACGGGAAATCACAGAGATGACTTGAGGCATGGCCTCATCTTACAAGAAAGAAAGTAATAAAGAAAGATAGAAAGAAAATACGTTTGTGTCCGAAAAGAACAGCGTCTACAGCGGTGAACGCAACTCACAGGCTTGGATTGGCTATCGGTCTGCCGACCTTGTGTTCCCCCTCTTCCTGCTTACCTGCTTCTTGGCTGACCCTGCCTGACACCTCAGTAGCTATGCGACAAAGTCATAACATCCGTTTCGTTCGTTTCGTTCAAGCGGGGTATACTGGGGTCATGTCTGCTCCTTTTCTGCCAACGCCAGCGGATACTCGTGCCGCTCAGCAGCAACTGACCAGGCTGGCTGCTGGACAGGATGAACTGTCGCCTGGTCTGGCCGAGTTGATGACCCAGATGCTTTCTCAGCTTGCCGCAGGAAAGGCCATACAGATCACTGCCGTCGATACTGAAATCGGAACCGGGCAGGCTGCTGAGCTCCTGGGCATAAGCAGACCTTATCTGGTCAAGCAATTGGAATCAGGAGCCTTGCCCTACCGCAAGGTGGGTCCACGCCGCCGCATGAAGCTAGAAGATGTCATGGGCTATAAGGCAAAACTGGACCAGCAGCGCCGCGAGGCGCTTCAAAGCCTGGCGGATGATTTGCAGGAGATGGGCCTAGATTGATGGGATCAGTCAGCCTGCTGGATGCCAATGTTCTCTATCCGTCGCTGATCCGCAACCTGCTGATGCACTGTGCCACCAGCGGCCTGATAGCGGCTCGCTGGACCAATACTATCCATGAAGAGTGGATCCGGAATCTGCTGACTGATCGCCCTGACCTTTCCCTGGAGCGACTACAGAGAACCCGTCAGTTCATGGAAAAGGCAGTGCCAGATGCTGAGGTCACTGGTTACGAACCGCTGGTGACCACACTAGGTTTGCCTGACCCTGATGATGCCCATGTGCTGGCTGCTGCGATCAAAGCAGAGGCGGAATTCCTGGTGACTTTCAATCTCAGGGATTTCCCCAGAGAACTGCTGGCCCCACATGGGGTGGAAGCTCTTACGCTGGATGACCTGATGTGCCGTCTCTATCAGGCAAAGCCAGAGGCTACGTTGGAAGTCCTAGAGGAGCTTCGTCGGAGCCTCCACAACCCGCCTTACACTCGCCCGGATTTCTACCGGCGCTTGGGTACTGTGGGTCTGGTGCAGTTCGCTGCTTTACTCACCTCGGAGCCAACCGGCTAGGCTCTGCTCCTAACCTTTGGGAATTGCACCATCGTCACTGTTCCTTCTAAAGGAAGCTGACGAGCAGAGAGGGAGCACGGTCTGTCTAGTTTGAGAGCCCTCAAAGGGTAGCAGGAGACTGAAAGAAAGAAATAAAGAAATCTTTCTAGATCCGAAGATGTTGTCTGAGACTTCTGTTTTCAGTCTCTTCCTTGGGAAACTTACTCCGCCGTGCCTTCTCCTAACGCTCCTGGGGCAAGCGCTCTGCACGTAGCTCAACCACTAGAGTCGACGAATCTAGACCGGGGGTAAACGGCGACCTGAGCGCACGCTTCCGCCATTTGTGAACGATCCCGGTGACGGCAGGCTGCTCCTGGTCTGCCAGGGGCTGTGTTCACTGAGTGATGTCCTTACTCTGAAGTCGTGCTGACTTTATCGTCACGCCCTCATCCTAGAGGCGAGCCAGATCAGCTTCCGCTCAGGCAGCGCCTATCCGCTAGCCTGAAGCGGTGCCAGAGTTTTCTTTTACCGGTCTAGGCGGAACCGACGAGGTGGGGGCCAGCTCTTACCTCTACCGCTTCAGCGAAGGGCGGCTCTTGATCGATGCTGGCCTGCGCCCTGGGCAGATGGGGGAGGCGGCCCTGCCACAGCTGGATTTGCTGAAAGACAGTCCCCCTGCCGCCATCATCCTGACCCACGCCCACCTCGACCATGTGGCGGCCCTGCCGGTCGTCATCCGGCGCTTTCCGAAACTCAAGATCTACTGCACCCCAGCTACGGCCAAACTGGCCAGCCTGACCCTGATGGACACCCTCAAAGTGACCGAGTCGCAGGGGCAGCCCCTCTTTGGCCTGCGCGACCTCCAGCGCACCCTGAAAGCTATCCAGCCCTTGCCGTACTTCCAGCGGGTGAGTGACCACGGCTTCGCTTTCACTTTCTTCCCTAGCGGCCACCTGCTAGGGGCCGCGAGCGTGCTGCTGGAGTCCAGCGCTGGAACCGTCTTTCACACCGGAGATGTGAGCAATGTGGCCACTCCAGTGGTAGATGCTGCTTGGATGCCGGAAGCGGTGACCCCAGTGGATGCCGTCGTCAGCGAAGCCACCTACGGGGATACCCTGCTCCCTTCCCGGAAAGAACAGGTCCGGACCTTTGTCGAGGCAATAGGGGAAACGCTCAGAGGCGGGGGCAAGGTTCTGATTCCTTCCTTCGCCCTAGGCCGCGCTCAGGAGATCAACCAAATCCTGCAGACTGCGATGGCCGGTGGTCTGTTGCCTACCGCCCCCATTCATCTGGACGGACTGACGCGGGGGGTCACCGAGGCCTACGAGGAGATGCTGCCCCTGCTGCCCGAAGCCCTACAGAACCGCGCCAGGGTCTCGAAGCTCTCCCCCTTTTTCGCGGGGACGGTACAGACCGTCAAGGACAATAAAGAGCGTGAGCGTGTCCTGAACAGCGACAGGCCGGCTGTGGTCATCGCCTCCAGCGGGATGCTGCACGCCGGGGTCAGTCCCCTTTATGCCCGTGCCTGGTTACCGGACCCGACCAATGCCCTGTTCGTGGTGGGTTATCAGGATGCCGAGTCTCCTGGTCGCCGCCTGCTGGAGTTACAGCAAGGCGGGGAGGTGATGTTGCCGGACCCGCAGGGCGAGGGCTTCTCCCCAGTGACGGCCTATAGCCGGGTCGAACGTTTCTACCTGTCCGCACATGCGGATAGAGGAGGGCTGCTGGGCCTAATCAACCGCTACGACCCTGGCCGGGTGCTGCTGACTCACGGGGAGGCAGCTCCCCGGCACAGCCTGAAAAGCTTTCTGGACACCAAGCGTGATGTGGGGCTGCCGTCCGCAGGGGAGGAGGTGCCGCTCAAGGACACGGGCCGCAGGCGTGGGGCTTTTTTCAAGGTGTCGGAGAAGAAGCTGGCCGCGACCAAAGAGCGGCACCGCCGGATGGAAGTCCAGCTGGACTACGACCCCGAGCATCACGTCCTGGTGGTAAACCTGCCGCAGGAGCTGGAAGGTGACCTATTCAGCTCCGGGAACTACACCCTGGAAGTGGTGCGCGGTAAGCTGACCCGGGTGAAGCTCACCGAGCGCGAGGGGACGGGCCATTCAGGCGGACCCACGGAAGTGGCAGAGGAGGGGTCCCCATGACTCCTGTGCCGGCTTCGGGCTTTCTGCCCAGGCAGGGAATCAAAGGCGGCGAACCCCACCGGGCTGACGTGATCCTGGTCGGGTGGCCACAGGAGACTGCCTACGGGTCCTATCAGGTTGCAGGTCATCAGGTGCGCTGCTATGGGGAGATTGAAGGGCAGCGGGTCAGACTCGTTACCTGGCCCCGGACAGACGCAGAGGGCACTGTGAAGCTGCCATTGCCTCTGGGAGCCATTCGCTCTCCCAAGGACGGTGAGCCTAATGGGGCCACCTTCTGGGTCGTGGGGCGACTGATGCGGGTAGACCCTGTGACCCAGCTGCTGACGGTCCGAATTTATCCGGGCCGGGCGAAGATTCCGCCGTTCAACATCCGTATCAAAACCACGCCCAGAATCCTGCAGACCGTTGACCCGTCGTGGACGGCGGTGGATGTCCGGGGTGGCCTGATCGGTGACCGTCTGGTGGCCGACCAGATTCGCCCCGTCTATGCCCCGCTGTCTCCGAAGCAGACTAAAGGGCTGGCCGAAGAACGCACAAAATCCAGAAAGCAGGTGGCTCGTCAGCGTAGACGTGAAGCGCGCCTGGCCCATGAGCTTGACCAAACCACGCTCAAAGAGTTCTACCTGAGCCTCCTGGCTGCAGAGGCAGAACGCATAGCTTCTGAACACCACAATGATCAAAGAGAGGAGGCTGACTCCGTGAAGGTTCAGCAGATCAAGGAAAGGAGGAGGGTGCCTGCCAAGAAAGAACGTCCTGAACGGCGAAATGATGCCTGAACAAGGTAAAGTTCTGGCAATGCACCCACCCCCCGAGTACCCTGGGAATCGGGACATAGCATCGATGCACCCACCCCTCAAGTATCCTAGGAATTGGGACGTAGCACCGATGCACCCAAACCCCAAGTACCCTAGGAATCGGGACGTAGCACCGATGCACCCAAACCCCAAGTACCCTGGGAATTGGGACGTAGCACCGATGCACCCAAACCCCAAGTACCCTAGGAATCGGGACGTAGCACCGATGCACCCAAACCCCAAGTATCCTAGGAATCGGGACGTAGAACCGATGCACCCACCCCCCAGGTATGATGTTGAGTTAAGGAGAACAGCTGACCAAGAATTTCTGAACCGTCAAAAATGAAAGCTCCATGGTTGCCGCCACAGAGCTTAATGAACTAGTTGGTAACATCCAGACCAGACACTCAACGCCAAGAGTGACTGGATGTTACCGCAGACCTCCCTTTGTTTCAACAAGCAGAAGTCACTTTCTGCTGTTGTAGCGCCTTGAGAGCGAGACATCTGACAATGAAAACTGAATTTTTGGAGCTTGGTAGTTTCCAGATTGCCCCATCATTTGGAGTCGACAAATGACGGCTGCCTTCGTATATGGAGAGCAGTTCTACAGCGAACTCAACACCATGCCAGGCCACTTGGAGGCTAATCTTCCCCCATCCATTGGCGATGTGCGGCGCAGAAATGAAGAAGCCCGTCGTCAACAACTGGCCGAGCAGCGCCGCCTGCTGGAAGCGGGGGCAACAGCTGAAGAGATTGCTGCCGCAGGTCACGCCAGCCCTGCCAAAGCCGAGAAGTCGCAGTCCAAAGCCCAAATTCGCAAAGCTGCCTTAAAAGAGCTGGGCCTATACCGCAAGTCGGTCAAAGAGCGCCCTGTAGCGATTGGTTATACCCCGACGCGCACCTTTAAACCAGTGAAGTTTCCGTATCAGGAAGGTCAGAAGCTTGGCCAGTTGGTGCGAAGTGTGAGTGACAAGTGGCGCAGAACGCTGACCAGCATCAGCAGCGCCAGTGTGGCGGGGAAAAAGCGGCTGGGCAGTCAGGGCCGCAACCTGATGACCGTTATTGAGGCTCTGCGGAAGCACTGCTGGTTGCAGGCTGATAAGGAAAGCCGTCCCGTGGAAGTGCGGGAGCAGGTCTTTATCCAGGTAGACGGCGAGCGGTACAGCTTCGCAGAGGAAGAGTGTGGAATGTCGGCCAGTACCTTCCACCGTGCTTTACAGCACCCCCTGGCCCATCTCTTCCTTCGCACCCAGAAGGTGCAAGCGGTAGACGAGGAGAGCGGCAAGGCGCAACGTAATGTGGGCCTTATTGTCAGCGTGGCACTGTATGAGCCAGAGTTGCCTGCTGACCTAGAAGAGGCGTGTCAGGAGGGCAAGGTAGATGAGGGTGGAGTTTTTGTTGTCCAGGACTTTAACTGTCAACTTGAGCCTTGTAAAGATAGCCCCTTAAATTCAATAAACAAAGCAGCCTGTGGAAAACTCACTGGGCAGGTCATAGAGGGGCTATCTGCCGCGTCAGCGGCTCCAGGAGGCTGGAGCGATACGCAGAGGGTCAGAAGATGGCTCGATGCTGCCAGCTTGGCTTCTAAAGCAGGAGAGAGCCAATCTGCTCGCACTCTTGATTCATTCGATAGAGAAAGGTTCCGCGGCGCGGCGGCGGCGGCGTGGGAGCACAACACCGTGGAATGGGAAACGGCGTGCCAGTTGGCGATTGAGTTTGACCGTGAGGAAGCCCGTGAAGTAGCCGCTATGGGCTACTTTAAAGCCTTGATTCATCTAGGCATGGACGCTGTGCGGGAAACGGTGCAGCGGACCCAGCGCTGGATAAACCAGCAGGAGCGAAAGGGCAAAGTTATCAAGACCCCAGGCGGCTTGCTGATGCACTATCTCAACAAGAAGGCGCGGGCGACCACGGGATACAACGTGCGTGACCTGGGGATGGAGGTGGGCAACTTCACCAACTGAAAAATGCACTGACATCTATAAATGGGAAAACCGGATCAATCAAGTGATTGACCCGGCCCGGCGAGTGGGAATGACTCCTACCTGCCTACACTGTGGTTGTAGACGGCGTCCTGGTTGCCAGTGCTATCGCTCACCAGACCGCACAAAAATACCAATGTTTTGTCTTCCTCAGTTGCCTGAGTGCTGTGCCACAGGGTGGCGAGTTCACTCGTATGGAAGCCACGCTTGCTCAGAGCGGGTGCTGCTGTGAATTTTGGTCAGGTCATGCCTGGCCAACCAGTACAGGGGAGGCGGGTGACTGAGCAAGTCCGCCGCACATCGCGCATCCGTAACTGAGCACGGATGAGTACTCCGAATAGAGCCTTACCGAACGGGTAGTCGTGCGGTGGAGTGAACACCGCGGCGGAAGTCTCCAGTCAGAATTTTCTGTGGAGATGTGTGCTTGTTTAACGTCAAGCGGGACGTACAACACTTATGAACGGCGTCACCCGTTGCATGACAAACTCGCGCCAGGGGCCAACCTGATGCTTATTTGTGAACCAGTCATTGCTGACCAAAATCTTCGCAGAAACATATTCACGCAGACAGCCGATTGAGTCGACTCCCCACTCTCGGTGGCCGCTTTCAGCCCGGAATGACCTGCTCCATCCCAGTACGCCGCACTCACAGGTGGTTTCCTGCTCGGACGGTTTTAACTTACTAGCATTTAAGGTCACGGGAGCTACTGCTTGATTCCCCGCTGCCCACCTCTCCCACACCTTACCTGCCAATCGATGATGTCTGCTGATACAGACACGGCAAGGCGCTTCCCAACTTAGTCGGTTCTTCTGTATTTCGGCAGCCCGATTGGTGTTTCCATGCGCTTCGCTGTACAGTCCGGTGCCACGCTTGACACCTTTCCCAGGGCAGATGTTCCATAGCTCCCCAGTACCCCACTGCATGTACTCCATTAACTCATCTCTGAGTCTCCACGCTTTTAAACGCGGCTCCAACCACTTGCTTCCTGACGCACTGTGCGTCAACACCTCAAACAGTCCATCATAAAGGACCGCGTTACAGGCTTGAGCTATCCACCGACCCACCCAGCTTGCGCCAGATGGTGCCACCAATGGTCTAACACGAGAGTCATCACCTCTCGTTGTCATCCACCAGTCATCAGCTGTTACCAGCTGAAGTGAGCCTACCTGTGAGGGGGTTTGTCGTACCGTTGCCAGCACGCCTCCCTTATTCCAAACCGACAGGGCCTCCCCAGTTACCTGGGAACCCGTTTCGCTGTCGCCCAACATCTCGAAAGAAGATTGGGTCAAAGAGGGGAGTCTCACCCCTCCGTGCCCGTTGCAGCCGCGCCAGCTAGGTTTCCCACGCACGCAGCTACGCCGAGTCCGGGCGATGGCTAGTCGCCCAGTGAATTTTCTCTGCGAAGAGGAGTTCACGGGGATATTAGGCCACAGTGTGAGTGAAGAAGAGGAAGGCGAGATTACATTTTCTGTCTCGCATAGGAACATCCATATAATGACTATAGTAAATTGAAAAAACAGAATTTTTCGCAACTGCGACTCTTCGACTATTCTTACGTCATGCCTCAGCTCCCAGCAGTACTGGCACATAGCACTGTGACGCCCGCCCTCCAGCAGATCGCCAGGACGGTGAAAACATCCCCTCTCGCGGCCACAATCGTCTTGCCTAGAGAAACGGCTGAGAAAAGGATCCAAATTCTTCGAGAACGCTATCCAAGTGTAGTGGCTGATCACCTCACCCGAAGCGCCTTACGGAAGGTGGGTCTTCCAGCAGTTACGATGGTCATCATGCCCCCGGATAAGGACAGGGTCACTGTCTTTCTATTGAGCAACATAGCTCCCGATGACCGTGAAAACTGGCAGCAGGTGTTGGATGAGTATGAGCCATTAACTTGGCGCAATTATTCTCTGACAACTCAGGCTGTGATGCTTGCAGAAAGCCACAAATATAAGAAGCCGAAAACCATCCCGGTGAAAGCCAGAGAACGCATCACCTGGAGGCTGAGCCGCAACGCCCGTATGACCTACGAGAAGAATGTTAAGCGCCTGATCCATGGTCGTTACCCGCGTCAGAAGACGCCTCAAAATGAGGCCAAACTGCCGGCACCTGGAACTACCCGTTCTCCTACAGGAGTTCGTAAGCAGCTGGAAGGTTTGGGCCAGCACTTGACCCACTATCCTGGGCTGAGTGGAATCAGAACGGATATCTGGCTGCTCTACATGTACGCCGCTAGAATGTGGGAGAAGCAATATCCTAAAGAAGCAGCGTTGGTATGGCCGAAGCCGCCTTACAGCAGATTGTTGCCTGTCAAAATGGCCCCACTCGAAACCTTATGGATAGACCGGAGTACACCGGAAGAGGAGTAGAAAGTATGCCTGAATCCACCTCTAAATTTAGTCTCGACGGCCGTCTAATTTTTGAACTAACTCCACAGGGCAGCAAGTTCCCTCATCAGGTGGAAGCGGCTTCCGAGAAGGAGCTGGTGGTCGCCCTGGCAGAGATTATGAAGCTCCCTCCCAAAACGGCCAAGGCTGTTGCGCATCTTCTCTTCGAAGGAGCGAGTGTGGAGATGCCTGATTGGTCAGCACGTCTGATAGGCCGGCTGACATTCCAGCCAATCACACAGCCGCGTTTGGAAAGGAAAAAACGCACCAAAGGTGTGAAGTCCGGACGACAGGCTGATCAAACCGTCAAGCAGGTGGGCGAAGCAGATCTGACGCCGGTTCAGCTAGCTCCTGAGCCAACCCAAAGCCGAAGCGAGCAAAATAGAGAGTTTGAGAGTGGGGAGGGGGTGGAGCAATCCACCTCGGCCAGCATTCTCCAGGAATAATTCTGGTGTGGGTGGCCACCAGACTTGCCATAGGTGAGCTGCCCGAAGCGGGCCACAGATGCAGTGGCGGCGCTTAAGGGGCTGACGATGGGCGATGTGGTGGAACAGGCGTTGCTGAAGTACATCCAGGCCGAAGTAGAGGACTAAGAAGACCTACTCCCTCTCACATTGAATCCGGTTGCATAGTCTGACAATGATTCAGAAGGACGGGCGCGGATGTCTCAAACACATCTTTTTCAGCAGCAGTTCGAAACCTATAGCACAGAGGTCTTCGGTGCATCTCCGCAGGAATTACGCCGTTCCCTCGAGAAGGCCGACGATAGAGCCATTGCAGTGTTGGTGAAGACCAGCACCGCCGATTGGGCCGACCAGTTCTCAGCCCTGACAGGTCTAACGAAGAAAGAGGTCTACCCGATTCTCGGTATCTCACAAGCTACGGTCAGCCGTAGCAGAGGCAGCAACGCTAAGCCCTCTCTTGACGTGGTCGATAGGGCTTTTCAAGGCATTGAACTCTTTGCGCGTACGGCTGCACTGCTGGATAGAGAACAAGTCAGTGCCTGGCTGAGCACTCCCAAGCAGCACCTCGACGGCCAAGCTCCCTACCAGCTTCTGCAGACTGCTACTGGCCGCGAACGTCTGAAACGATATCTGGAATCCCTCGAAGCCGTGACCTACGGATGAAAGTCTGGCGATGGGTTTGGAACTGTCCCAACGCTGCTGCTACGTCGATACCCAACCACGGGGAAGGAGCATGTCTGAAAAGCGGGGCGTCCTGTGTGCTGTCAGGCAGAGCCTAATGATTGAACGCAAGTAGCCCCGCCTTAAAATCCGCTCCTGAGAGATTTTTTCTCTATGAGGTCCGCTGAAGATGTTGGGACTGAGGGAGGTCGCATCTCACTCAGTCCCTGATCTGGACTTTTCAGACACACTCTAAGTGGGTTCAGGCTTTTTTCCGGCTACGTGAAGCGGCAGGCTTGACCGCAGGCTTCTTCCCAGCCCGGCTCTTGCCCAGCTGCTGCCCTTTCTCGTAGCTAGACTGCAGCTTCTCCTGGGTTTCACGGGCCAGCGCCTCAAAGTCCACCAAACCGGCAGCCAGGGTCTCTTCGGTCACCTTGACCTGACCCCCCTGGCGGGACACCGCCAGGTCCTTGTTCTGTTCCTCGAACCAGGCTTCAAACTCAGGGGTCACTTCAAAGAGCATCTCTTTGGTGTCTTTCTGGTAGGTGCCGGTCTTACCACGGCGGGTGTACTGCTTGGGCATGGTGAAGCGTTCGCCGGGCAGGTTGATGGCTTTGACTTCACCCGTCCGCACCGCTTCACGGAAGCGCTTGATAAACGTATCGCTACGCTGTGGGTTGACGAGTTCCTGAACCTGCTCACTGAGACGTTTGTAAGTCATGGTGCAGAGTATAGACCTATTACATCAACTTCAACCTATTACGCTAAGGTTAATCGCTTTTGTCGGGCAGTTCTCCAAAAGTAGAACTGAATTTCTCCTTCAGCCAGCGGTAGATATGTGGTGCGTCAATCTGTAGTATGCCCACATCATATTTCTTCAAAGTTACCAAGTTCCCAAAAAGATTTTCAGTTTCTAACTCCTGCTTATCTATGAAGTCTTGCAGAATAGTCCCGTTCTCGATACTCTTTTCAAGTTGTCGCTGTACTTGTATAAGTTGCATATCCTTATCATCTATAATGTTTCCTTGCATCCTCAAGATGATCTTTTGCTGCTCATTTTCGGCTAAAACCAGCTGAAGCTGAGATTCGAGATTCAGAATTTGTGATCTTAGCCTTCGTATAGCCATAGTATTTGGCAAACTTTCAGTATCTGTGAGGGATAGTTGAGGCAAGTTCAGATAGACAGCTATTGCTTCCCTAATACGCTCCAGTGCCTCTTCTCCTCCCTGTGGTTGTATGGAAAATAGTGTGATGCGGTTTTCGTGATCAATATTAGTGATAGCAGATTCACCAATATCTTTGAGGAAATTAGTGAAGTAAAGAAGGTACTGTTCGCAGTAAACCCTTACTTCATCTGGAAACTCAAACTTGACCCTTATTTCGTTTTCAGAATCGGAGGAGTTGCCAAATTCATTGATAATTTCTCCGTTCAGCTCTTTTTCTTTCTCTTTAACAACCGCATCTACCTCCATAAGCTGATGAACTATACCCAGTTCCGCCTTTGGAATAACACTTATGGGATCAAATAAGTAAGTTCTGTCGGGCTGCACCCTATAACCGCGGTTAGTAATTTCTTCGGAGATCTTATGCAATAGCTTAGCGATATATTTTGTGGGAGATATTGGTACTTCCCAATTGAAGTAGTCTGGTTCTACTCTAACGTCTATGAGATGATTCTTAACATCAAAAGACATGAAATATATATTTAGGTAGCTAAAATCGCCATTCTCACGACTATTGACCATTTGATAAAGAAAAATCCTGTCAAAATTAGAGAATTCTTTTATATCAAAGTTTTTGATAGCGTTAGCGAATACCTCAGAAACAATATTGAGAGTACAAGTAGAGTTATTTGCGTAGTTCACATCCTCTACATACCCATCTTCGTTACCTACATACTGATCATCAAAAGTGAGCTGGTAGTCACCCTCTGTAAAAACTATTTTGAGTCGAGGCATAACTTATTATAGCCTCAAGCTGAACCGTGGTAAGGACTTTTAATCGCAAAAACCAAACTATGGCAATCTGTATCCATACCTAGCGCTTTCTTTGGACTTGTACGTTCAATAAAGTTCCTTCCAGCTCCTCCAACTCAACTTCTTCCTGAATGGCCGGAAGTTCCGAAGCAAGCAGGGTTCCAGCTTCCCCATCACTCAGCACTTCATCAAGCAGGCCTGCCAGCTGGGGCTGCCGCTCTACGGTGCCCTCCAAGAGCCAGATCAGTTCCAGCAGTTCTTCGGTCAGTTCCGGAGTCCAGCGTTCGGGACGGATCTTCGACAGTTCACCGCTTTGCTTGCCCGCGGGTTTCTTCATGCGGTACCCCAGCCAGGAGCGCAGGGGGCGTAGACCACTGACCTCAAACTCCCACACTTCAGGGGGAACAGGCCCAACTTCACCCGCACCAACTCTCAGTAGATTTTGCTCTTCGTCATAGCTGAAATCCTCGGGATAACGCGCTGGGTCGCCGGGGATGTCAGTCAGGATTCCTGCTTCACCTTCTGGCATTGGACCTGTTCCCATGCGCTCGCCATAGGTGTGAAGGTGCAGCAGTTCCCTTCCAGCAGTGGCCACTTTGGCAAACAGTTCTCCGTCACGGGTAATAGGCAACCTGGGGCCTGGGGTAATCAGGTCTTCGCGGAAACGCTCTTCATAGGTGGGGCTGGACAGAAGCGCGTAAGCGTAGGCAAAGACATCTTCCGCGGTGACAGGTTGACCATGCAGTTCTGAGACGTATTCCAGAAGGCCGGGCCGAATGTTGGGCTGGGTCGCTTCAGCATCGAGGTAGAGCGGAATGACATGGCGGCCACCGAAGGAACCCCGGAAGTGATGAATATCAGGAATATAAGCTGAAGCAACAATGCTTGGTCCTATGCTTTGATGTTCAGTCAAGAAAGATACGGCATAGATTTGTAATCGGCCATGAGATTTCCATAGCTCTGGTGAAGCTCTATCCAGAACGCGTGAGTCAGAGAAAATCCACATCCTATCGAAGCTGCGCATCCCAAAACGGACGATCTCTGGTTCCCTATCAGTCGAATCTACAGATATTAATGGTGTGCTCGATGCGGCTTTAGGTAGGGCTTTGATACTTCCTCTAGAAGTAACTTTCTGGCCAGTATTAGAGCTCTTAACCAGAGCTTCCCTATGTTCCGCAGAAGATTGAATTAAAGTCTGCCATCTTTTTCGAAGTAGTAGCTCCGTTTCGCCGATTGGCCAAGTTCTACCTGCTTTCACCCCATTAAATTGTTCTGGGAAGATTTCTGAGAGTAAAGGCCAAGCCCAGTAGTCGCCCTCTCCGCGGGGCATCAGAGAATCCTGCCATCCATCAGGGCACAAGGTCCACTCCACATCAGAAAGCTGCTTTTGCTCAGTGAGCCAGGCCAACTTTTCTTCACGGCAGCCCTCTACCCTGACGTACTTCACTGTGGCTGGTTGGTCAGGGTTTGGCTTGCCATTCCGCACTCCCATGGCAATACACACCGGAGTCTGGATGGCAAAAACGTTCTCTGTCTTTACGGCACCCCGGCCCTCACCACCAAGGTCAACAATCCAGAGTTCGTCGAAGGTGCGGCGCATATGCTCACGCATTCCTCCGAAGGCTGGGCCACGCAGGTAGCTGCTGGCCGTGATGAAAGAAACAATGCCCGCTCGATCTTCCTGAGAGCGGGGATCGTGCTCGTTCTCAAACACCTTCCACATGGCCCAGCGCCAGAAAGCCACGTAGTCGTTGTAGAGATTGTGCAGGTAACTACCCATGCCAGCCTTCTTCACTGGATCTGTAAAGGTATCCAGCAGGGGCGCTTTCGCCCGAATGCCTTCCTTTTTTTCCTTAGCGGTGACCTTGTCCCCATGCCGGACCCAGCCTCCGTAATAGACCTCGTTTTTGCTGTCTTCGGCGGGCCAGCGGTAGTAGGGCGGGTTCCCCAGACAGACCATCACCGGAACATCCCGCTTGAGGCGCTGTACCCGCTTCCGTTCTTCAGTCAGCGGCTTATAGACGAAGCCCAGATTGCCAGGGATTTCAGCGTGTGGGCTGTCGAGGGTGTTGCTGAGGTAGACCTGGGCTCCGCCTTCTGGCAGGCTGCCTCCGGCACTGTTGATGGCCTGTGTGACCCGCAAGTGGGCCACGGTATAGGCCCCGACCAGGATTTCGATGGCATGGATCTGATGGGCCAGCCTCGTAGCAATGGTGCCCTTGCCGTACTTGGCGTACTGGTTGGTGGCGTACTCGATGATGTGGAGTGGATAGGCCCCAGTTCCGGTTGCCGGGTCCAGCAGGATCACTCCGTCATGGGCCAGACCACGGGCTTTGCCCAGGTGGGTTTTCAGCAGCTCGTCGGCCAGACGGACCTGGAAGGCGATGACTTCCTGTGGGGTGTAGTAGACACCGTAGGCGTTCCGTAGGGTGGGATCGTACTCGGCCAGGAAGTCTTCGTAGAAGTAGATCCAGGGATCGCCCTGTCCTTCGAAGGTGCTCAGGTCCAGTGAATCGACCAGGCGGCGCAGGACTAAAAAGCCTACACCCAGTTCGTCCGTAAGTGCGTCATTTGTCAGCAGTTTGAGAATGTCGGCCAGTAGAGGGTGAGCGGCCTTCAGGGTGGCGGCAGCGTGGTCACTGTCTTTACTGCCTTCCAGTTTGGCCAGCAAGAGGGCATAGGTAATGGTCTGAGCGTAAGCGTCCGCGAAACGGGCATCGTCGGCTTCTGGAAACAGCGTATTTCGCCAGTCCTTGGCAATCTCGTGGACGTTGCTCCCCTCGGTTCTCAGGGCGGCGGCAACGTCATCACGGAGAATGCGGGTCAGTGGTGCGATCAGACTGGCCAGTTTCCGGGGCGTGCTCGGCGTGATGGGTTGCCAGCTGACGAAGGCCCGCAGAAGGGTTTCAAATTCTGCTGCGGCAGCTGGAGTGATGGCCGCTGCACCGTCTTCGACGATGTCCCCTAGTTTCACTGGCTTTCCAACAGAGGTCAGAACGATGCTCTTCCCATCATCCACCCGCTGAAATAACCGCCACTCCTTGCCGTTGGTGTAGATCAGGTTGGGCAGGGCCTGGAATTTCTGCCACTGGTTCTTGTCGTGGCCTTTGAGCTTATTGGGATCAGCAGGTTTATCCGGGGCTTTGAGTTCAAGGTGGCCAGCCAGGATGCCGCCCAGAGTGATACCGACATCAGGGCGGCCTACATTGTCCTGAACTTCGGTCAGAACCTGGAGTGCCAAATCATCCGAGACCAGAGGCGGAAGCACTGCACGCAGCAGGTTCTCAATTGGGGTCTTGAGCTGGTCTTCGGGATTGGCAGCTACGCCAGTGCTGTATTTGTCCCTTACAGCATTGGCGTAGGTTTCTAGGTGATTTTGACTATTCACGATGGACCTATTGTGCCAATCTTATAGTGGCAAGTCGATCAGTTCTGAACGTCAACTCTAAGATTCTGGTGCTCCGAAGTATTTTTGCGGCAGTCTAGGATTAACTTTGACCTAAAGTGAGTCATGTTCTGGCGTAGACAGTCACGGGAGGCCAAGGTGGTTAGTTCCGTTTTTGGGAGTGACCGTGCTAAACAATTCGAGGAGTATAGCCGCACCCCTGGGAAAAGTGGACTTGCCCATCTTACGTTAGCTGCTGTGGGAGTTGCACAGGGATTTACAGTAGGTAGGGGTGAAGTCGTCGCTCGGCTACAGCGTGAGCTCGACGCCTTGCAGCATGCCCATCCCACTGAATTGGACGCAGCACTTTTAGGGTATGCCGGTCTGCGTTCAATGATGAAGCAGGGCCTCTTCCACCATATTGGTGAACTGGAGTTCCTGACTATAGGCGAGTTGTTGCATAACCGTACTCCCCTGCATACCTGGCTTCCTGTACAGGAGTGGCGCACGCAGCTGCCAGCTCGCATGAACGCACAGATGCGCATGTGGGCCTGGTACCACCTGGCCCTGTGCTGTGCATTAACTTATTCGTCTTGCACAAACCTGCTGAAAACAGATCCAACTACGGCTCAAGCGTTACTGACGTCAGGGATGGGACGTATTCTGCGGTGGCTTTCCTTAAGTGCTTACTACGGTGGCTGGATCACTGCACTTTCAGAGACTCCGGGTGGTTTCGATACGCAAACCGAAGCCTGCAAACTGGCAAGCGGGGGACTAAAAGTTTTGGTAGAGCACTTTGATGAAGGGCACGCCGAGGACTTCGTTGAAGATCTCCTAGGGACAACTCGAAATGGTGAAGAGCCTAGTAGCCAGGCAATGGGCCTGTGGGTTGCATCCGTTGCGCGCGGCGTGGACGAGAGCTTACCGACCATTATCCTTCATGACTTAGAGGGGCACTCAAGCTTTCAATTGCAGTTGACACTAACGGCACTGCTTGAAGGGTCCATCATCTCGATTCGGGAGCTTGGTGCTGATCTGTCGAAGGCTGATTTGACTTCTATACAGCGGCAGAACGTCATGACTGATCCACTGACAGTGTTACTACAATCGTGATTAATGGGTATACCTCAACGTGACAAATCTGGGGTGACAAAAAGGGCCCGTTTTCGCGTCACTTTAGGGTCGGTTTCGGTATTCCGTTGCAGGTGCCGAGCCTACTCTAAGACCCTAAAGTGACACTTTTGCCGTAGCCGAGAAGGTGCGTAAGCTAAGACATAGTTTGATTTCTGAAATTTTATAAATTTCAGAAATGATAAACACTCAATTCGTTGAGCGGGCTGGGATATTGCTGGAGATGCTGGGAATGCCACGTATGACTGGGCGGGTGTTGGGTGCTCTGCTTCAGGCCCCCGCGAGTGGCTATACCCCTGCCGAGTTGGCTGCCGAATTGCAGGTCAGCCGCGCAGCCATCAGTGGGGCCCTCCAGCAACTCAATCTGATGGGCCTCAGTGAAAGTGTTCCCAATCCTGGTGAACGAGCTGGACGTTACCGTGTACGTCCTGGGGCCTGGGCCAGCGTGACTGAACAGGGGAATCGTAAGTTACAGACCTTGCACGACCTGGCCAACGAGGGCCTGCAAGTTCTTCCTGAAGGTGCTGACCCAGCTGCACTAGAAGAAATGAGGGATTTCTACGCCCTGTGGTTAGAGCTTTTCCCAAATATGCTGCGCGAGTGGCAGGAAAGGCGAAAGGTATGATTCAAGGTCTTCCACTACGCCGCGAATGGCATGCTTTGCCTGATGGGACGCAAGTCAGCATTCTGACTGGTGGTTCAGCAACTGCTGAACCAGTGGTTCTTCTGCACGGTGGTGGCACCGACCATGCCTGGCTGTCATGGGGTGAGGCCATCCCCCCTCTGCTCGCCTCAGGCTACCGAGTCATTGCTCCTGATATGCCAGGTTACGGGCAAACACCACCCGCAGCGTGGCCTTCAACTCGGCCCAACCTCAGTCGAGCGCTGGCAGAGTTGGTGGCTGAAATGAAGCTGCCGCCTGCTACGTATGTGGGTATTTCTATGGGTGGCTCATTGGCACTGGCGCAGGCGCTGGAATATCCCACTAGGACCAGAGCTCTGGTCCTAGTGGGGTCGTACGGATTGGCCCGCTGGTCTCCTTATCATCAACTATCCGTGCGGCTGGCTCGCCTCCCAACAGGAACCAATGGTGCTAATGCCTGGCTTGCCCGTTCGCCACTCCTGGTACGGCAACTCATTCAAAGCATGCTTATCTTCAACCGGTCAGCTATAACACCCCAGCTGGTGGCCGACGTCCAGGACGCACTGACCAATCCTGCAACCGCAGAGGCTTTCGCTCAGTTCCAACGTGACGAAATCCGTCCTGAGGGACTGGCAACCGATTTCCGTGAACGCCTACCGGAACTCCAACTGCCAGTCCTGCTGATTCATGGCGACCGTGACGTCGGTGTCCCCCTTGCAGCTGTCCAGGAAGCGGCTTGCCGCATCCCGGAGGCAACATTACGAGTATTTGAGGGAGCAGGCCACTGGACCCAGCGTGACCAACCAGGAAGGTTCTCCTATGAACTGCTTCACTTCCTAGGGCAACTGCCTGAATAGGGAGATAGAGGAAGCTACTCAAGCATTCCGCTAGGCCACCAGCACCATTACTCCCTACTCTAAAGTGACAGACGACCTTCTACCACCTTGATACAAGCGAGTCAGCAGCTATGGTCAGGAGGAAGTGTGCCAGCTGGACGATCTGACCCTGGTTCAAGTTTTTCCTGACTTAACCCAGCGTAAACCGTTCATCCCCCAACTTAAGGGTCAATTCAAGCTCCCCACCAATGGCCCGTGCGAATTTACGGAGGGTGGCCAGCTCAGTCCGGTCCAGGTCGCCATGCTCAATGCGTGAAATACGTGACTGAGAAACCTGCAACTGTTCAGCCAGCTCCTGCTGGCTTAGGCCTGCGGCAGCCCGTACTTCTGCCAGCTTGTATGCCCGTACTTCTGCCAGGAGTTGCTCTTTGATGGCCCCAATCTCGGCTTCCCCAAAATGTCCAGCGTCTACCGCTGCTTGTCTGACTGCTTTCCAGCTTTTTGCCTTCATAGCTCCTCCTCGTAGTGGCCACCCAACCACAGCGCGTAGCGCTGTTCTGCCAGGGGAATATTCTCGTCGTACCACTCAGTCCATTGACCTGCTTTATCCCCAGCCGTCAGCAGGATGGCCTGACGCGTGGGGTCGAAGACGAATAGGATGCGAATCTCAGTCTGACCGGCTGACCCAGGCCGCAGTTCCTTGAGGTTGGGCAAAGCAGTCCCAGTCAGGGTGTCTACCAGAGGTCTACCCAGCATTGGTCCACGTTCTTCCAGTAAGTCGAGAGCGGCAGTCACCAGCTTCTCGGTGACAGGGTCAAGGTCAGAGAACCATTCGCTTACCTCATCCAGAAGAATGATTTCCCAGGCCATGGATAAATTATGACATATGAGTCATAACCAATAAGCTGGCCCACCCTAAAGTGACAGACTAGCGGTATGCCCTCCACCATTGGATATAAGCGAGTCAGCAGCTATGGTCAGAATGAAGTGCGCCAGCTCGACGGCCTGACCTTCGATAAGGTCTTCACCGATAAGGCGTCGGGCAAGGACACGCAGCGACCACAGCTTCAGGCTCTGCTGGAATACGTCCGTGAAGGCGATACGGTCACGGTTCACTCCCTGGACCGTCTCGGTAGAAACCTGCTGGACCTACAAGGCTTGGTCGGACAGTTCACCGAGAAGGGCATCACCGTCCACTTCATCAAAGAGAACATGACCTTCAGACCTGGTGGGCAGGACTCCATGTCCACCCTGCTGTTCTCCATCATGGGCGCCTTCGCTCAGTTCGAACGCGACCTCATCCGCGAGCGTCAGGCGGAAGGCATCGCCCAGGCCAAAAAGCGCGGGGTCTATAAGGGGAGAAAGCCCAAGCTCACCGCCAGCCAGGTGGCAGAGCTAAGGGAACTGGCCGCCCAGGGCGTGAAGAAGCCAGAACTGGCCCAGCGGTTCGGGGTCAGTCGCAAGACTGTCTACGAGTATTTGCGGGGCTGAAATTAGACAGCCAAAAGGGCTGCAAAAAATCCTGCAAAAAATTTTCTGGGGGTCTGAAGGCTTCCCAGATTTTTTGCAGATTGGGGGTTGTAGCCAGCTTGCCGGAACTCAGCCGCGCCCAAAAATGTAAATGCGTGTGGGACGGAGATTATTAGCGAGAAATTACAACTTTTATAGATGCCCTTCAAGTGATGGACTGCGGGTATGCCCTCTACCACCTTGATATAAGCGAGTCAACAGCTCAACCCAGAACGAGGTGCGACAGCTCAATGGCCTGACGTTCGATATCGATAATCGTCGGTCACAGAGGCTCAACCTCTCGAAACGCTCCCTTGGCGATGCCAGCCCAGCGTACCGGCAAACCGTGTCCACCTGCTTTGCCAACGCTGAGCAGGCTCTGTCCCCAGGAGGTCTGCCAGCAGGAGACGAGACTGGCTTCATCTTCCCATGCCCCTAGCAGTTGCCAACCTGCTTGTTGAAGATGCCGCTGCATTCGCTCAGCAAACTCAGCTTGCTCGGCACCACCGATATGAGCTCGAACGGTGCGGAACTCCGCAGAGAAGTGGTCACTAGGGTCCTGGCCTTGCCAGTCCCTCAGTGTTTCACCCGGATTCAATGTCAATGGGGGGAAGGGTAAGTCAATCGGCGTCTGGTCACCGATGAATTCCACTTGCCGCTGGGCCAGGTGCTGGACTTCCACGGCAATGAAATTGCCACGTCCCTCACGAGTGTAGAACGAGCACTGCCATTGCCCCTCCACGTGAATGTGGGTCGCCAGCTCATTCGTGCCTGACCATTCTTCGAAGGCCAGCTCACGGCGGCGCAAGACGTAAAAGCCCTCCTCTTCCAGCCGCTGAGCCAATTCGGGTGCCCTAACTGCCCCTCCCCGCCAGCGGCAATAGACCAGCCAGTGCGGACATGGTTCTGGTGAGGAGCCACTGTCGTTTCTGAGTCCCCAGTAGTTCCACCGGGTTTCGGGATAAACCTGATGGAAACTGCCGACAGGCTCTAAATACTCATCCAACCAGAGGAGCGGAAACAGTGGATGCCACTCCTTCAGAAGAATGTCTGCATCAATCTGCGTTTTCTCATCGGCTCCAACAGGCATTAGCAATTCGAGCAGTTCAGCGGAGATGGGGTCGGGACGGGGCATGTATAAACTCTATCCCTACACTACTCTTTTGCATAAACGTTCGTTTATGCAACACTTTTATCCCTCCGATGAAATCACCCTTTCGGCCTTGCAAAAACCACTTGCAAAATAAAAATCAAATGCAACAGGGTTGTGCAATGGAATTTGGAGTGGGCATTACCAGGCCGCGCGCTCAAAGCATTCGATCGCCTCTTCCAGCGAGAGCTGCCCCTGGGCCACCGCCAGGGTCAGGTCGAACAGTTCCTCGTGACTCAGGCGTAACCGAAGGTCATGCAGGGCCAGCCACACCAGGGCACAGCTCAGGGAAGTTCTCTTGTTCGCATCGACGAAGGCGTGGGCACGTGACAGGTAATAAAGGTAGGCCGCAGCCTGGGCCGGCACTGTCGGATACCGCCGTTGCCCGAACAGTTCCTGAAGCGGTTGCGCCAGTGCACTTTCCAGTAACCCTGGGTCTCGCAGACCGGGCGAGCCGCCATAGCGCTCGATCTGAGCGTCATGTAGTGCCTCGACCTCTTCCCGACTTAAGCCTTCAAGCATCGGCCAATTGGCGGAAAAGGTCATCGTACTCACTCAGCACCTGGTCACGCGCCTGAGCAAAACGCTGCTGACGAGCCAGGGTCTCAGGACGTGATACGTCCTGGGCCGGCGTGATGATAATGGCATTCCCCTGAATCTCGATCTGCACTTCGCTCCCGATGCCCGTCAGCTCTTTCATCTCTTTGGTGATGACCAGGGCCTCACTGTTCCCAATTCGAGAAAGGGTCTTTCGCATACCCTATTCTAACGGTGTTCGTACCGGGAGGCACCGTGTGACTTTGCTTCTCCGTTTGTGCCAGGCTTTCCCCCATGCTCATTGGCTACGCTCGCGTCTCCAAAGGGGACCAGGACTCCGCACTTCAACTCAAGGCCCTAGAAGCTGCTGGAGTTACCCGCATTTTCAAAGAACAGGCCAGTGGTGGCCGCTGGGATAGACCCGAACTGCATGGGGCCTTGGAACATCTCCGCGAGGGAGATGTCCTGGTGGTCTGGAAGCTGGACCGACTCAGCCGCAGTCTCAAAGACCTGCTGACCTTGCTGGAGCAAATAGAACAGCGTGGCGCAGGCTTCCGCAGCCTGACCGAGAACATCGATACGACCACACCAGCTGGACGGATGATGATGCAGATGGTCGGCAGCTTCGCGGAGTTCGAGCGGGCGATGATTCGTGAGCGCACCAAGGCTGGCCTGGAACAGGCCAGAGCCGCAGGCCGGGTAGGGGGCCGCCGTCCCAAGCTGACTCCAGCCCAGCAAGAAGAAATCCGTGAAGCGGTTCGGTCAGGCAGAAGGACTGCTGCTGACTGCGCCAGGCTCTTCGGAGTCAGTCAGGCGACGGTGTCACGCATTCTGGCTGCGAGTTGAATCCGGTGCTGAGCACTTCACTCACCAAGTGCTGCACTTCTCTGCCGGACTCCAACGCGGTTTGCCATAATGCTGTCAAACTTCCTCTGTCTCTGCACCTATGAAGGAGCACTCCAGCCATGTTTAACATTCTGCAGAGGTTCAAAAGACGGCCCGTTCCTGCACTACCGGATCCCCCTCCTAAGATGGTGGTCCCAGATGTGACTCCGGAGTACCTCGAACATCTCAGTACCTGACAGGTTGAAGGAAACGTTGTCTGGATCGCAGAAAAATATGAAGCAGGGCGGCTTA
>NZ_BNAL01000034.1 GCF_014653275.1 Deinococcus piscis | reverse complement strand
TGATGGGGCCGTCTGTTGGTTTTTGCCGTCTGGAACGAGGTCAAACTGAAGTTGTCACCTACTGAGGTAAATGGTCAGCTCTTGACTGGTAGGTCCCAGCACAAGCAAAGGTTTTTCCTGAAAAGAGCGATTATAGATATTGAGCGTATAGCTGGAGGCGTCGCCTCCGCCTGATGACCTGACAATCCAGGCATTTTTCCGACTTGCTCCCCCAGGATAAAACGCAGGATCAATGGCCAGGCCGATACCTGAACCACTACCATTCGATTGCAGCTCTTGATAATCCCCGCCTACAGAGTTCAAGACCCGTATGAAACTTGGATAGACACCGCCGGTGCTGGCCCGTAAATTGGCCGAAATAACATCGCCTGCATTGGTCACCTCCAGCTCTGGGCCGAACTGCTGGTAGCCCTCATACAGTTTCTCGCCCGTCCAGGCTGGCAGTGACGACGCCTGAGCCTTAAGGCGGTTCGTCTGAGCTGGAAAGTCGGTCAGCGCGGGCAGCTGGACCTGCACATCAGGAACACGGCGGGCCTCGGGCTGGGGCGCGGGTGTCCCTTCAGGTGTGGGCATAGGAGTGCCACCACAGCCAGCCAGTAAACCTGCCGTACAAAGCATGAAACTCAGTTTCTTCATAAGATCTCCATCAAACACATGAGTGAGAAAAGTGTTAGGGCCTGAGTCCGGTGTAAAAGTATTAGGCTTCCCGGCTATATTCTCATGAAGCAAAACACAATCGCCTTCTAGGGGGGCTCTGACCTTCTCATCAGCCTGGGGCAGAAGCGGGGACGGCCTGACCCGTGACCGGATATCCCGCCAGGTGGCTTAGCGGCTCAGCTCAATCATCAGCCGCTGCAAGGTCCGCGCCGGGTCGTGGCCGCGCTTGAGGTCCAGGTCCGCCTGAGCGATGCGCCCCAGGTGGCGGCGGATTTTGGCCTCATCCAAGCGGCGGGCCACCGCCAGGGCTTTTTTGACTGGGTAGGGTTTGGCCCCTAGGCGGCTGGCGGCGGCGTTCTCATTGACCGGGCCGCCTGCTTCGGCGATCAGGCCCACGCAGCGGGCGACCAGGCTGTACTGCCACACCACCGCGCCCAGCAAGCGAAAGGGATCTTCACCGCCGCGCAGCAGCCGCCCCAGCTGCTCAAGCGCAGGCGCGGGCCGCCCTGCGGTGGCCGCGTCCAGCATGGCGAACGAGTCACCGGCCCGCTCGCGTCCCACCACCCCCTGCACAGTGGCTTCGTCCAGCCGGGTGCCAGCGGGCAGAAACTCCAGTTTGTTCAGTTCACCGGCAATGCCGGTCAGGTCGGTGCCAAAGACATCGGCCAGGTAGGCGGCAGCATCTTTTTCCAGCTTGAGCCCTTGCCTCTTGGCGTAGGGCACCAGCCAGCCCAGCACGTCACCGGGGCGCTGCGGATTGGGACTGCGGACCAGCTCACCGTGCGCCTCATAGACTTTGGCGCGGGTGGGCGGGGCGGTCACGTCCAGCACCAACGCGGGTGCGGCGGCCCCCGCCAGTAACTCCATCAGCTCCTTGCCTGGCTT
Organism: Deinococcus piscis; assembly: GCF_014653275.1. GTDB lineage: Bacteria > Deinococcota > Deinococci > Deinococcales > Deinococcaceae > Deinococcus > Deinococcus piscis. The sequence continues at coordinate 27,790 of NZ_BNAL01000034.1, read as the reverse complement.
GACTCCGCTCAGGTCCACAATCACGCCGCCTCCACCGAATAGGCTGGGGGCCAGCAGCGGCTCCAGCGTCTGTGGCGTCACCTCGTCGCCGCTCAGCCGGGTCAGCTCGGCGCGGTTGATGCCGCGCTGCTCAGCCCAGTCGTGCAGCGCCAATTCGGCCAGAAAAGGATGTCCACTAAAGGCGGCCAGCATAGGGGGCAGGATACAGGGTCAGGGAAAGCAAAAAGCGGAAGGCAACGGTATTTCGTCTGCCCTCCGCTTTTATTCCTTCTCTCTTTTTGCTTAGCGAATCACCTGAATCGAGTTCACTAGGTTGCGCACGGCGGTTTCGTTGGCCTTGTAGCCTTCGGTGGTGCTGTCAATGGTCACGACCATCGGGCGGTTGCCTACTGAAGTCATCAGCTGCTCCAAGCGGCGCTCGGCACCGTTCTTGCCGGGCAGGGTCATCACGAACTGTGCCCACTGGTTGCCCCCGGCACGCACGATGTCGGCATTCAGGGTCTTGATACCGGGCAGCTGGCGGCGCAGCACGCTAGGGTACTGGGTCAGCAGCGCCGTGATTTCGTTGGGGCGCAGCGCCGAGTTGCGGTATTCCAGCGAAATGGTCACTTTGCGGTCGCGGGTCACAAACACGGCGTCGGGGCGGGTGGCAGCGTTCTGAAAAGCGCGGGCAATCCCGGCTTCGCTCAGAATCAGAAAGCGGTTGTCCTTTTGGATGCTGACGGGCAAGCCGGTGCTCTGGCGGGCGGCGGCCTGGCTGGTCGTCTGGGCCAGGGCAGAGGTGCCCAGCGCAGCGCCCAGTGCGGCAGCGGTCATCACGATATGACTGACTTTCATGTTTCACAGCTTAACGGCTGAGGCTGACGCCGGGGTGAAGTGGTGATGAGGGGCCTGGCAAGCGCATTGGCAAGTGCACTGGCAAGCGCACTCAGCCCACAAACACCCTGCACTCAAAAAAACCCCTGCACTCAAAAACCCCGCGCTGGCAGCCAGGCGCGGGGCGAGGGGGGCGGAGAAAGGGGACGCGGCTCAGGCCACAGGCTCAGGCTGGGCCGTGCGGGGCTGGCGTCGCTCGTTCCAGAACACCACCAGCGGGGCCACGATGTAAATGCTGGAATAGGTGCCCACGATGATACCGATCAGGAGAATCAGGCTAAAGTCGCGCAGCACTGGCCCGCCCCAGATCAGCAGGGCGATCAGCGGCAGCATGGTGCTCAGCGAGGTCATCACGGTGCGCGACAGGGTCTGGTTGATCGAGGCATTCACGATGTCGCGGTAACTCTGGCCGCGCATTGAGCGCAGGTTCTCGCGGATGCGGTCCGAGATAATGATCGAGTCGTTGAGCGAGTAGCCGATCAATGTCAGGATGGCCGCCACGGTGGAGATGTTGAACTCCAGGCCCAGCAGCGCGTAGATGCCTACTGCGATGGCCACGTCGTGTATGGTTGCCAGGATGGAACCCAGGCCCATCACTAGGTCAAAGCGGAACCACACGTAGATCAGAATGCCGGTCAGGCCCAGCAGCATGGCGTAGATGGTGTTGCGGGTCAGCTCTGCGCCTACGGTGGGGCCGACTGTCTCGCTGCTCTGCACTTCGCCGCCACTCAGGCTGGCCAGTTGCTGACCAACCGCGCTCACCTGCTCGGCGGTCAGTTCGGGCACCTTGATGGTGTACTGCTGGCCTTCGGTGCCCGGCACGATGTCCTGCTGAATGACGGTGTTCTGCGGAGTGACCTGCTCGGCGCCGGCGGCCACTATCTGCGCGCGAATCTGCTCGGGGGTCACGCCGTCCGCAAAGCGGGCGGTGACCGTGGTTCCAGAGCGGAAATCCACCCCGTAGTTCAGGCCCTGCGTCGCCACGTAGGCGATGCCGCCCAGGGCCAGTAGGCCGCTCACGGCGCTGATCAGGGCGGCGGGCTTCATGAAGTTGATACGCGGCTCAGTGATCCACTGCGGAGCACTGAGGTTGGGAAAGCGCTGCGCCAGCCAGCTCATCATCCACTTGGCGAACACCAGGTTGGAGAAGGTCGAAGCCAGCGTACCGGCGATTACGGCGACCGCGAAGCCGCGCACCGGGCCGCTGGAAAACTGGTACAGGGCAAAGGCACTGATCAGGTGGGTGGCGTTCACGTCCAGGATGGTCAGGGTCGAGTGCTCATACGCTTTGGCGATGGCTTGGCGTACGCCTTTGCCGCGTCGGCGCTCCTCTTTGAAACGCTCGAAGGAAATCACGTTGCCGTCCACTGCCGCGCCGATGGTCAGCACCAGACCGGCGATGCCCGGCAGCGTCAGCGTGGAGCCAAAGCCGCCCAGCAGGCCCATCAGGATGGCCGCCGAGAACAGCAGACCCAGGGCACCGACCAGGCCCAGCCAGGGGCCGTAGTACAGGAACAGCAGCACGAACACGGCGCCCAGGCCAATCAGACCAGCCGTCATACCGCTCTGAATGGCGTCGGCGCCCAGGCTGGGGCCGATAGAGCGCTCGGCAGCGGTCTGCACCTGAATCGGCAGCGAACCGCTTTCCAGCACCAGCGCCAGTTGGCTGGCCTCGTCAGCATCAAAGTCGCCGGTGATTTGCACGCCGCGGAACAGCTGCTGGTTGATGGTGGCGACCGACTGAATCTGGTCGTCCAGCACAATCGCCATCAGCTTGCCGACGTTGGGGCCGGTGAACTCACCGAACTTTTTGGCGCCTTCTTCGGTGTTGTCGAAGGCCACCACCCAGCGACCGGACGGGTCGGTGGTAGCGCGGGCGTCGGCGATAATCTCACCGGTGGCCTGCGCTGGGCCGAGGTCGTCCAGAGTGTAGCCGCCCGTTTCGGGCTTCTCGGCAGCCAGGGTGCTGTCAGGCGTCACGCCATCCTTGACGATGCGGAACTCCAGCCGGGCGGTCTGCCCGATCACATCGCGGACCTGCTGCTGAATCTCCGGCGTTGCGCCGGGAGCCTCGACCACCACGCGGTCATTGCTCGTCACAGTGACGGTGGGCTCCGCCACGCCCAGAGCGTCCACCCGGTTCTCCACGATGGTCTTGACCTTGTCCAGGTCTTCGCGGGTGTAGTCCTTTGTGGTGGGCTCCAGCTCAATGCGCAGGCCGCCGCGCAGGTCCAGGCCCAATGTCACAGCCTGATACTCGTCGTTGTACAGCTGCGTGGGGGTGTCTGGGTGTTGCCAGGGCCGCCAGATGAAAGCCAGGGCGGTCAGAAAGGTGACCAGCAGCAGCAGGCCCGTCCAGGGACTGGGCCGGTTGGCGATGGGCACCGCGCCGCGCCGGGGTCGGCGCTGACGCTGATTGGGGTTGTTGAAGGTCAAAAGCAGTTCTCCTGTAGAGGTCGGGAAGTCATGAGGTTAGAGGCCAGGTGTGCCGCCCCCTAGCCGCCTTCCAGCTGCCGTTTGCCCCAGTGGGCCAGGCGCTGCGGGGTAGGGAGGTCCAGGGCCAAAACAGTGAGCAGCGGCAGGATATGCAGGCCACTGGGCAGCTCGGGCCTGCCGGGGGGCAGGTCAGGCCACGGCTGCGGGGGCTGGCCTTCTTTCAGGTGCCGCCCCGGCAGGGCGCTGCTGCGTTCGAGGGTGGGCAGTTCAGCCTGCTGCAGCTGTTCTGGGGGCAAGTTCTGCGCCGCTTCTCTTGGGGCCGGAGCCGACAGCCCCAGCAGCGCGGCCAGCATGACCAGCCACGGCCCCAGCGCCGCCAGACGTGTAGCCCCTTCCGACTGCGGCCCGGCCCGCCCGAAAGACGCCCGGCCAGTCAGGGCCGAACGCAGGTGCAGCAGGAAGTGGAGCGGGTCGTGGGACATAGATCAGGTGGGTGGCACATGGCCCACTTGGGCCAAAGAATCCTGCCCAAGCTAGCAGACGCCAGCGCAGCGGCGCGCGCTGCGGGGCATGCGTGCGAGGATAGCGGCATGAGCAAACGCCAATCTGACCGCGCTGACCTTCCGCCCAATCACCTGGCCTGGCTGTACGCCCTGCTCAACGAGTCCAGCTTCGACCCGTGGGAGAGTGTGGACCGCGCCTTTGAGCAGGCCCTAGACAGAGCGCCGGACGCCCCTGGGCAGGCGCTGGCCCTGGAGCGGCTGCGGCACATTCTGGACACCAAGCGTGCCTACTGGGGCGCAGTGGCCCGTGCGCTGCAATTAGAGCTGGACCCGCCGCATTATTTGCCGGAATTGCTGCGGTGGGAGCTCACCACGCTGGGGAGCCTTTCTGAGCAGCAGTTGGCCCAGCCGCTGGACTACGCGGGCCGCCGCTTCAGCGTGGCGGGTTTGCTGCGGCTGAACGCCCGGCATTCGTCCTGGCATGCCGGGCAGGTGGCGCTGCTGTGTGGGGCCGCAGGTGACCTGTCTCTAAACCCAACTGCACCCAATAACCTAGCCACATCCAACAACCCAGTCACACCGACCCCGGAAAAGTAAGCGTTCACAGTCGCCTCAGCGCGCCTAGAGAGGCCGAGCGCTGTGGTGGGGGAGAAGAGCTTTGGTTTTGGCGGGTGCGGCCCCATGCCTCCCGACCTGACCTGGACTTGCTGCACGGGACGCCTCTGGGCGGTGCTGGCGGCACCTCCTGCGCCGCTTTGCTGTGGAACAATGGCCTGAGCCCCAAGTTCGCTACACTGTTTGGACTGAGTTCAAAATTCAGGCCCGAAGGTCCGGCCTCTTGTCTTTATCTCTTGCCAGCCCCAAGCCGTTCTTTTCCGGAGGTTCCCTGCCTTGTTACCTGATCTGCACAAAATTCTCTTTGCTGTTTATGCCCTTGTTACGGGCGCGTTCGTGTTGTGGGGCTTTTACCGGCTGTACCTGCGCGTGTGGCGCGGCGCACCGGCCACCGAAGCCCGCTTTGACAATCTGCCGGGACGCATCGGCTACGCCATCACCACTTCGCTGACCCAGGAGCGGGTGTTCCGCAAGCGCCCCGCCATCGGCGTGCTGCACTCGATGGTGTTCTACGGGTTCGTGTACTACTTGCTGGTGAACGTCGTAGACCTGCTCGAAGGCTTTTTTCACTTTGCTATTCACTCGGACAATCCCTTCGGCATTGCCTACAACCTGCTGGCCGACCTGCTGAGCGCCGCCGTCATTCTGGGCGTGATTGGCCTGATGATTCGCCGCTTTTTTACTCAGGGCAAGCGCGATTTCAAGTTCAATGAAAAGACGCCGATTCACGAGTGGATCAAAGGCGGCTATATCAAGCGCGACTCCATCATCGTCGCCAGCTTCATTATTTTCCACGTGGGCAGCCGCATGATTGCCCAGTCGGCCAAAATGGCGATGGAGGGGGGCGACCCCTGGCAGCCGTTTGCCAGCGGCCTGGGTGCGCTGCTGTTCGGCGGTCTGAGTGAAGCCGCGCAGATGAACTGGTGGATTTTCGGGTTCTGGGGTGCGCTGGGCAGCATCCTGGCCTTTATGGTGTACTTTCCGTACTCCAAGCACTTCCACTTTGTCGGTGCGCCGCTGAACTACGCCCTCAAGCGTCCGGTCAACTCCGGCGTGCTGCCGCCGATGCCCGGCATCGAAGCCGCGATGGAGCAAGACGAGCCCAAGCTGGGCGTAGAGAAGCTGGAAGACCTCGAATGGCCCCGGATGCTGGACGCCTACGCCTGTATTCAGTGCAACCGCTGCCAGGACGTGTGCCCGGCCAACGCCACCGGCAAGGCCCTGAGCCCCGCCGCGCTGGAAATCAACAAGCGCATGGAGCTGAACGCCATTGCCGCGCACGCCAGCCCCTTTACGCTAAAAAAGGCCGCTTTTGAGGACGGCGCCGCGACTGCTCGCCCACTGCTGGAGTACGCCATCAGCGAGGAAGCGGTCTGGGGCTGCACCACCTGCGGGGCCTGTATGCAGGTCTGCCCCGTGCAAGATGAGCAGATGCTGGACATCGTGGATATTCGCCGCAACCTGGTAATGGTGCAGGGCGAGTTCCCGCCGCAGCTGCAAACTGCGTTCCGTGGTATGGAGCGCGCCAGCAACCCCTGGGGCATCTCCCGCGACAAGCGCATGGAGTGGGCCGAGGGACTCAAGGTGCCCACCATTGACGAGAACCCCGAACCTGACGTTATTTATTGGGTGGGCTGCGCCGCCTCCTACGACCCTGGCGCTCAGAAGGTCGCCCGCTCCTTCGTGCAGCTGCTGGACAAGGCCGGCATCAACTACGCCGTGCTGGGCAAAAAAGAAGCCTGCACCGGCGACAGCGCCCGCCGCGCCGGTAACGAGTTCCTGTACCTGCAACTGGCGCAGGAGAACGTGGAAACCCTCAACGAAGTGCGCCCCAAGCTGATTGTGGCGACCTGCCCGCACTGCATGAACATGATCGGGCAGGAATACAAGCAGCTGGGCGGCGACTATCAGGTCATTCACCACACCGAGTATCTCGAAAAGCTGGTGCAGGCCGGGCAACTGCCCACCGCGCCGCTGGGCGATGCGGTTACTTACCACGACCCCTGCTATCTGGGCCGCCACAACGGCGTCTATGACGCCCCCCGCTCCCTGATTACCCGCATGGCCGGTCAGGTGCTGGAGCTGGAACGCACCCGCGAGCAGAGCTTTTGCTGCGGCGCAGGTGGGGCGCAGTTCTGGAAAGAAGAGGAGGAGGGCAGCGAGCGCATCAGCGACAACCGCTTCAAGGAAATCCAGGCCAGATTGGACGCCTCCAAAGAGGGCAAAGTGCTGGCTGTGGGCTGCCCCTTTTGCAAATCCATGATGAACTCCACCCCGGCCAAAGCCGAGGCCGATGACATCGTGGTCAAGGACGTGGCCGAGCTGATGCTGGAAAGCGTGCAGCGCGCTCAGGGCGAATGGGTCGAACCGGAAACTCCGGTGGCCCCTGCCGGGCAGGCCGAGGCTCCCAACACCCATCTGCCCGAAGCTCAGGGCGAAGTGGTCAACTCGCTGGCTGAAGAAGAGGTCACTGCCGTGACCACCGCGCAGGTAGAAAATGCCCAGCCTGAGCCTGCTGCTTCTGCTGCTCAGCCGATGCCCGCTGTAGCGGAAGCTGCCGAGAAGGTGGAGCGCAAAGCCTGGACGCCAGGCAGCGCTGCCACTCCCGCCGCTGCCCCCGCTCCAGCGCCATCTGCTCAGCCTGTGGCGGGTGAGCGCAAAGCCTGGACTCCTGGAGCGGCCCCTGCTCCCGCTGCCCCCAAAGATGACGTGGCTCCTGCCGCTGGCGAGCGTAAGGCTTGGACGCCGGGCGCTGCTCCTGCCTCTGCTGTGACGGGGGATGACGTGCAGCCCGCTTCTACTGCTGAGCGCAAAGCCTGGACGCCGGGTGTTCCCCCTGCACCTACGGCGAAGGATGACGTGGCCTCAGCCTCTGGCACAGGTGAGCGTAAAGCGTGGAATCCTGGCGCAGCTGCCGCTCCAGCCTCCGCACCGAAAGATGACGTGCAACCTGCGACTTCCGGTCAGCGCCAAGCGTGGACCCCCGCTGCTCAGAAGGCTGTGCCTGCTCCGGATGCAGTGACCCCGGCGGCACAGACCGGCGCTACGCCAGCCCGCAAGGCCTGGACGCCCGGCGCGGCTCCTGCACCTGCACCTGCACCTGATTCTGATCCTGCGGACGTTGCTCCTGTGGCGGAAGTTCGCCCCACCACGCAGCCGCAGTTGAGTCCTGAGACATCGGCTTCCGCGCCAGCGGCCCGCCCCAAGTGGACGCCTGGTGTAGCTGCTCCTGCGGCTCCTGCGGCGGGTGAAGCAGGGCTCGGCGGCGGACAGCCAATCAGCGCCCAGGCGGTCAGTGAGGTCGCCGAGTCAGCGGCCCCCGCTCCTACTCCCGCTCCAGCCGCCAGCTCTGCAGCCAACCCGGCAGACGCCGATGAAACGGGAGCCACTGGGCGTCCCAAGTGGAGGCCCAGCGGCCAATGACCTGAGCGCTGCCCTGGGTGCAGCGCCCTCACTTTTATCCCTTTTCTCCTTCACGCCAAGCAGACTTCCGGACCTCACCGGGGTCTGCTTTTTGCTGCCCGCCCCGCGCAGCAGATGATAAACTATGAGGAATGCCACAGTTGTTCTTCATTCGGGCTTGGGCTGAGCCCTGCGGAAAGCAGCGATGCCGCTAAAGCCAGCCACTTTCTTGGGTGCGTTGATGACGCTCGCCCTGGGGGGAGCTGGAGCCTGGTGGTGGGGTGAGCAGGCGACGGCGTCTGCGCCGCCGGGCGTTGCCGCGCATCAGCAAGACTCTGGGCAGCAACAAGCTTCCGTGTCGCAACAAGGTTCTGTGTCGCAGCAAGATAGTGGCGAGATCATACTCGTCGGGGCAGCCGCCAGCGTCAGCGAGTCGCCTGTGCCTCCTCAGGAACCGGCTTGTTTGGCCCCAGCTCCGGAGGCGGCCAAAGCTCCGGCGCCGCCTTATCCGCTGTCCGGGCGGCTGGGCCTGTGGGTGGCCGAGGTGGACCCCCAAACCCTGGAGGTGCTGCGGGCGGTAGGCACCAACCCCGACAGCGTCTTTCCGCTGGCAAGCACCTACAAGCAGGCAGTGCTGTGGGCCACGCTGCGCGAGTTCGATGCTGGGCGTCTTTCGCCGCAGGAACGCTTTGAGATCACGCCCGCCGGTCAGAGCCTGGGCGAATATCCGTTTGACCATTCCAATGTCCGCACCCTGACCGAGCGCATGATTCGCAACTCCGACAACACCGCCACCGACCTGCTGCACCGCCGCGTGGGATTGCAGCGTGTGCAGGCGCTGGCCGATGAGTTGCGGCTGTGTCACACCCGCCTGATTTTGCCGACCAAGGCCTGGTGGGTGATGCAAGCGGGCCTGAGCTCAACCTATCTGGCGCATCCGGACTGGTGGCGGCGTGAGGACCGCGCCGCTCTGGCGGCCCAGATGGACGCGGACGCCAAGGAGTACACCGTCTACGAGCTGGTGCCCAAGCTGGACCCTTACTTCGAGAAGACCCACGAACCCCGTGACGACCTGGGCAGCCACAACCTCAGCACCCCTTACGAGTTCGCCACGCTGCTGGCCCACCAGTACCTGCGCGGTGGACTGAGTGAGCGCGCTGGGCGGTGGCAGGATGAAGTGGCGCGGCTGGGCTACGGCAAGGCTGGACTCCGGGCCGGGCAGGTGGGCAACATTCAGACCTTTTACGGCAAGGGCGGCAATGGCTGGAGGCTCCTGACCTACACCGGCTATTTCAAGACCAAAGATGGGCACCACGTCGTCTATGCCTTTATGCAGCACGGTGCTGACGAGTGGTACACCATGCCGAACACCTACCGCGCCTTTGCCTGGATCAATGCGGCAGTGGATGAAGTGATCGGCCCGCAGAAAAAGCCCGCGCCTCCAGCTGCTTCGGCTGCGGTCACATCAGCGGCCACGGCTTCTGGGACAGCAGCTCCGAAGGCTCCCTGACCCTTTCCTGCCATATCCCGTGCCCTCTCAGAGTGCAGCGCAAGATGGCCGGGCCAGGCTTCAGTTCTGAGCGCGGTTTTTCTTGGGGTCCAGAATGGCCCCGTCTGGAGTCAGCAGGATGTTCACATCGTTGCCCAGTGTGCCGGGGTCAGCCGGGTCAATGCGGCGGTCCAACGCCGTGCTGCGCCCCGGCGAGTGCACCACCACGCCCGACGCCACTTTGGGCTGGTAGCTGATACGCCGCTTCTCACCTGAGCGCAGTTGCCCGAAGTCCAGCGTCTCGCCGCCCAGCTCCACCGTGACCGGCCCAGCAATGGCGGGGACTGTATTCGTCACGCTGACCACTGGTGTGCGTGCGCCGCTGTCCAGGCAGCCGCCCAGCAGAGGAAGCAGGACGAGCAGAGCCGCTGCGGCGGGGCGGGGGAGACGGGTCACTGGGGCTGTGCCCCGGATTCGTCACTGCCCAGCCGCTCCAGCTCGGCGGCCACTGCCGCGTCCAGCTGGGCACGCGCCTGGGCATAGGGCGCTTCTACCGTGGCCCCGGCAGCGGGGACATGGCCGCCCCCGCCCAGCGCTACGGCGATGTTCTGGGCACTGAGCCCCCCGCGTGAGCGCAGCGAGAACTTGACCCGCTCACCGTAGTCCTTGATCAGTACCGCCAGCAGGGCTCCTTCGGCGTTGCGGAGCATCCCCACATAGGGGTCCACTTCGTCCCAACTGGCCCCGGCCCGCTCCAGCATGGCATCGTCCACATGCGCCAGCACCACCTGGCCGCCGTGGGCAAATTCCATGGTGTTCAGCACTTCGCGCAGCAAGGTGTAATAGGTGGGCGAATTCTGCATGCGCTGTTCGTTCAGCCAGTTCAGCCGGGCACCGTATTCCAGCAGCCGCGCTCCGGTCCGCAGAGTCTGTGGTGTGGTGCTTGAGAACTGAAATGACCCAGTGTCGGTAATCAGGCCCAGCAGCAGGGGGGTGGCGAGGGCTTCGGTCCACTGGATACCCAGCGCGTCCAGCACGTCCACCATGATTTGCGCGGTGGCAGGCTGAGAAGGGTCCACCAGCAGGGCGTCTGCCTGCCGCTGGTTGGTGCCGTGGTGGTCAATGTTCACCACTGGGCCGCTGAACCCGGCCATATCGGCTCCCGCCACCCGGGTATGGTCGTTGTTGTCTACGTCCAGCACAGCAGCCAGCGCCCCTGCTGGCCAGGCTTCCAGCCGGGCGCAGAGCTCAGCGGGTTCGGGCAGGAACTGCAAGTAGCGCGGCAAGGTCATGGGAGCGTACACCTCGCGGCCCAGTTGCCGCAGGGCGCGGGTCAGGCCTAGCACACTGCCTAGGGCGTCACCGTCCGGATTCTCATGCGCCAGCACGACGATAGGGCCAGGGTGATTCAGCAGGGTCTGCGCCACCTGCTGCACCTGAGCCGCATAGTCGGCTGGGCCTTGGTTGTCGGTTTGAGTCATCCAGGCAGTATAGGTGGCCCATGTCATCCCGGCGGGGCGTGTGTCCTGGGGTGTCCTGCCCGCCGCACTGTCCAGGCGGCAGCGCCCTGAAGCAGCGAGTGACGTATGAATTCCTCATTTCACGGCTCGCTAAACTGAACACCATGCCAAGCCTTTTCCCTGTGTCTGCGCCGCGCCGCGCCCGCTTCCAGCTGCGGCTGGGGTTGGCGCTGCTGCCCGCTGCCTTGCTGTCTGCCTGCGGTGACTCGGTTGCCAGCGGCAGTGGGCGGGTCTACCGCGACCCTCTGACCTTTGGCACGTCCAGCTTGCCTGCCGCCTACCTTGGCGAGCCCTACGAGGCGGCGCTTGATCTGCGCGGTGGCACTGGCCCTTACGGGGTCAAGGTGGCGAGTGGCGAACTGCCGCAGGGCCTTAGGCTCAGCAACCAGCGCCTGAGCGGAACCCCCGTCAAGTCCGGTAGCTTCCGCTTCACCCTGGAGGCCAACGACGCCAACCTGAGCAGCAAAGCGCAGGAGTACACCCTGAATGTGGGTGACTTGCCCCCGCTCAAGCTGAGCCTGGAGCTGCCCCGCGCTGAGATTCGCGGGGCCACCCGGGTTCCGCTGAATATCACTGCGCCCCGCACGGCCCGCGCCGCCCGCGTGACCTGGGAAGTGCCGCAGGGGGCAAAAGTCACCCGTGTGCAGGGTGGGCCCTCAAGTGGTCTGCTCAAGTGGGAGCAAAAAGGCCAGACCCTGACGCTGGACCTGGGCTTCAGGGCGGTGCCCCGCTCCGGCGAACAGGTGGCGCTGCTGCATGTCGAGCCAGAGCGCCCGCTGACCCTGGATGCCAAGACCTTCCGCTTCCGTGTGCTGGACGGCAGCGGCAAAGAGCTGCCCGCGCCGCCAACTGCTTCGGGCACGGCAACTGCACCAGTCGCTTCGGGCACGGCAACTGCCCTAGCTGCTTCAGGTACAACTACGGCACCAACCACTTCGGGTGCAGCCGCAGCCACGGTACCAACGGCCTCAAGTGCCGCTACGGCTCCAGCAGAAGCAGCAAGCGGCGCGGCGACGGTGCCCGCCGGGTTTCCGCCCCGGCCTGCGGGGACTGTCCCACCTGCGACTGGGCCTGGCCTGCCAGGAGGCCAGCCGTGAACCGGGCTGCTGGTGGGCTGGCGCTGGCACTGAGTCTGGCTCTGGGCGCAGCTGAGGCCGTGGTGGCCCCGGCCTTGAGCCTGGAGCAGCAAGCCCGCCGCGCGGACCTGATTATTCGGGGTTCGCTGGGCACGCCGCAGACCGTCACGGAGGGCACCGTCACCTGGCGGGTCTATCCGCTGACCCTGACCGAGACGGTGGCTGGTGATGCAGGCCGCTTGCCCCGGCAGGCTGCTGGTCCAGCGCTCTACGTCTGGTCCGAAGCTGCGGACCTGCCGCAGTGGCGCACCGGGCAGGACGCCTTTTTTCTGCTGTATGCGGCGCGGCTGGACAGCCCGCTGGTGGGGTACAACCAGGGCTACTATCCGGTGGTTGATGGACAGGTGGCTCTGACAGACCGCCAGCCAGAAGGAGGAGCGGTCACTCCGGCCCCCTCCCTGAGCAGTACCGCCACTCCAGCTTCTGCCCGTCCGCTGCTGCCCCAGCCACAATCGCCCGAGCCTGAGCCTGAGCCTGAGCCGAGTGAACTGCCTCCCGCCGCTGACGTTGCCCCAGATGCTCCTCTGGTCCCTGAATCTGACACCGAGCCGGCAACAGTACCCGGCCTACCCAGCGCAGACACGTTGGCCCCTGCGCCTGACCAGAGCGCACAGGTGAGCCGTCCTGCGGCAGCTTCTTCGCAGGTGAATGTGGATGAATTCCGCGCGCTGCTGCTGCGTGCCCGCAGTTCATCCCCAGCCAGTGCTGCTCAGGGAGGAGAGCAATGATGCGGCGCAGTCTCGGTATGGCCGCTTTGCTGCTGGCAGGCAGTGCTGCAGCGGCAGACCTGACCCTGCGGCCTCAGGGACCTCAGCTGACCCGCGCCGTGCAGCAGGCACTGGCTGAACTCTCCACGCCGGGCCTGTCTCTGCGGCTGGTCACCACGGGCGGCCCGGAGTTGACCCTGGGCAGTGCCAGCAGCGTGCCCTTTAACCCTGACGTGGCTGTCCGCACGGTGGCGCAGGCAGGAGAGCGGCGCATAGAGATCAATCCGCAGGGGCCGCTGGCGCTGGACGCCGCTGTCCGTCAGGCGTTGGCTCAGGAATTTGACCTGGATGCCTGGACGCCGGAGGCGGCCCGCCTGCGCTTTAGCGGCGCGGATCTCAACGGGGACGGAGCTGTGGACCTGACTGACTTGGCCCTGCTGATGAACAGCCTGGGCGGCACAGGCCGGGGGGACCTCAATGGTGACCGGCAGGTGGATGACGCCGACCTGAAACTGTTTGCGGAGGCGTATCAGCTGCCCTGACCTTGTTCCTGCCTTCGCCCGCTGGACCGCCCAAGTCGCCGCTGCCATCCCGTAAACTGTGCTTATGACCCCGACAGTTCTCCGCGCTGGGCTGCTTGGCCCCGCCTTTCTGAGCTTGTGTGCGCTGCTGCCGGGCGCGGCGGCTCAGTCCTCTGGCCAGACCTCTGACCAAACGCCCACGCAGCAAGTGGCCCCGGCTCCGGCCTCTGCCCGGTTGGTGCTGCCCGCTCCCGGACTGAGCCGCCTGGCGGTGGAGTTGAGTGGTGCAGTCGGTGGCCGGTTGTACCGCTGCCCACCGTCGCTTGGGCTGCCTGCTCAGGCAATTTGTCTGTACGTCCGGGGCGAGCGGGCCGATCTGCAAAGCCGAATCGCTGCGCGGTTGGGTAGCCAGGTGCTGGGTGAGTGGCAGGTCCAGGGCCCACTCCTGAGTGTGCAGCTGCGCCCAGCGGCTCTGCTCGCTGGTGCCGAGGCTCCCCCAACGACCTCCAATTACGTAGCCCTGTTGGACTTGGGAGACGGTGACCACCTGCTGATGCTCCATCCTGGGCCCGTGGCTGTCCCTGTGCTGAGCCAGCCTCAGGGCGCGGCTGCCTCCTCAGCGTCTTCGGCAGCTGCTCCAGTGACTCCGGCGGACGTCAGCCTGTACGTCACCCCGGCTGACCTGATTGGCGTGGTGCGGGTGCAGAATTTGGGCGGGCAGACCTACCGCCTGACTCCGCAGGGCGGGGCAGCCGCGAGCGTGCAGGTGGGGCAGCGTGAGCTGGTGCAGGCAGGGACCGTAACGCCGCTGCCTTTGCCACTGCAGATGCACAGCGGCGAGCTGCATATTCCCGTTGCGGTGCTGCGTGCCATCGGCTGTGTCCTGACGCCTACCGAGGAGGTCCTCACCGTGGCGTGTGGCCGCAGCAGCGTGGGGGTCATGCCGCGCCGACTCTAAAGACCTCCCAGGGCAGCCGCTACAGTGCATGAGTCCGAATTTGAACAGACCTTTACACTGGGTTAGCCGGGCCTTTGGACAGAAACCCTGTCCCACTGCTCTACGTAATAGTAGGGACAAGGAGGAACACCCATGAGCATTTTTGACCGACTGAGCCGACTGATCCGCGCCAACGTAAACGACATGATTTCCAAGGCCGAGGACCCTGGCCTGATTATTGAGCAGGCCCTGCGTGATATGCGTGCGGCCTACACCGACGCCCGCCGCGAAGTGGCCGAGGCCATGAGCCAAAGCGCCAAGTTGGAGCGCGAAGCCAAGACCAACGAAACCCTGTCCGAGGAGTACAACCGCAAGGCCGAAGAAGCCCTGCGTGCGGGCAGCGAAGACCTGGCCCGTGAAGCCTTGCGCCGCGCCCAGAACCACAAAGACCTGGCCGCCGGGTTCCATGAGCAGGCAGGCACCCAGACGGCCATTGTGGACCGCCTCAAGACCCAGCTGCGCGCCTTGGAAGCCAAGATTGACGAGATGGAATCCAAGAAGTCGCTGCTGTCTGCCCGCCAGAAGACCGCGCAGGCCGGAGCCACGCTGGAGCGCATGAGCGGCTTCGATCAGGCTGGCGGTGCCATGGACGCCTTCGAGGAAATGGAGCGCCGCGTGCAGGGCATGGAAGATACCAATCAGGCCATGACCGATCTGCGCACTGAAAATGATGTTGACGCGCAGCTGGCCAACCTGGGCCGTGACCGCGACCTGGACGAAGCCATGGAAGCGCTCAAGCGCAAGGTTGCTGAGAACAAGTAAGTTCAACCGGGCTTGACCCAGGGGCGGAAGTGCTGCGGCATGTCCGCCCCTTGTGTATGCGTACTCGCGCAGGGGTGCTGCGCTCAGGCAGTCAGACCACGGTGCCGCTGCCAGGAATGATTTACCCTAAGAGCCATGATGCGTTTTCGCTTTTTGCTCGGTCTGACACTGCTGGGCGGTACCCTGGTGGCCTGTGCTCCAGCGCAGACGGCTGCTCCCGAAGTTCGGGCGACTCCCAGCGTGGACCGCGTGTCCTTTTATCCGTCGCAGCCGGGACTGATTTGGACCTATCTGCCCCAGGGTGAGCCTGCCAACCGCACGCCTTACGTGCTGCGTTCGCTGGGCCCGACCATCTTTAAAGGGCAGACCGTCAGCGCCTTTGCCCTGACCGGACGCGGCGCGGAGCAGACCTGGTACCGGCAAGTCAGCGCGGCTGGGGTGGACCTGCTCGGGTTTACCAAGCCGGGTGTGCTGGTCAACTTGGAGCCCGCCTGGCGTGAACTGCCTGCGGTGAGTGACCTGCGGGTCGGGGCCAGCTGGCAGGGCACCACCAACGTCACTGTGATGGACACCGAAAAAAATCAGGTGGTCCGCAGCGGCAAGCTGGAATACCGCTATGACATTCAGGACCGCCGCCAGATCACTGCGCCAGGCGGCACCCATGACGTGTTCGTAATTACCCGGCGCGTGTCCGACGACCTGGGCGGGTTGTTCCCAGCTGTTCAGCAGATGTACTACGCGCCCTACACTGGCGAGGTCCGCACCTACGAGGACTTGCTGCTGACCGGGCAGAACTACGCCCGCCCGCAGGTTCAGCCGTGAGTGGTCCTTCGGACACGCCGCTGCTAGACCGCATCCACAGTCCCGCCGACCTCAAACGGTTGCCGCGTCAGCAGCTTCCGGCCCTGAGTGCCGAGCTGCGCGAAGAAATCGTGCGGGTCTGTTCGGTGGGCGGGTTGCACCTGGCGTCCAGTCTAGGCGCCACTGACGTGATCGTGGCGCTGCACTACGTGCTGAATTCGCCGCGTGACCGCATCCTGTTTGATGTGGGCCACCAGGCCTACGCCCACAAGATGCTGACGGGCCGCCGCTCTCAGATGCCCACTGTCAAGCAAGAAGGCGGCCTGAGCGGCTTTACCAAGGTGACCGAAAGTGAGCACGACGCCATCACGGTGGGGCACGCTTCTACCAGCCTGGCCAACGCCCTGGGCATGGCTCTGGCCCGCGACGCACGCGGCGAGGACTACGAAGTGGCCGCCGTGATTGGCGACGGTTCGCTGACCGGTGGCATGGCCCTGGCAGCGCTGAACACCATCGGGGACCTGGGGCCGCGCATGCTGATCGTGCTGAACGACAACGAAATGAGCATCTCGGAGAACGTGGGCGGCATCAACCGCTTTATGCGTGGCTTGCAGGTGCATCCGCTGGTGCGCGAGGGTGAGGACGTAGGCCGCAAGGCGGTGCAGGCGGTGAGCAAACCTCTGGCCGACATGATCAGCCGTGCCAAGCACTCAACCCGCCACTTTTTCGACCCCCACAGCGCCAATCCGTTTGCAGCGATGGGCCTGCGCTATGTGGGGCCAGTGGACGGCCACAATGTCACCGAGCTGGTCTGGCTGCTGGAAAAGCTAAGGGAGCTGGACGGCCCGACCATCCTGCATGTGGTGACCCGCAAGGGCAAGGGCCTCAGCTACGCCGAAGACGACCCCATCAAGTGGCACGGTCCCGCCAAATTTGACCCGGCCACCGGCGAGTTCACCCCGACCAATGCGTACAGCTGGAGCAGCGCCTTTGGAGACGCCGTGACCGAGTGGGCCGCAGAAGACCCGGACGTCTATGTGATTACCCCGGCCATGCGCGAGGGCAGTGGGCTGGTCCGCTACAGCCAGACACATCCGCGCCGCTACCTGGATGTGGGCATTGCCGAGGACGTGGCCGTAACAGCTGCCGCTGGCATGGCGCTGCGGGGCATCAAGCCCATCGTGGCGATTTATTCCACTTTTCTGCAGCGGGCCTACGATCAGGTGCTGCACGACGTGGCAATTGAAAACCTCAATGTGATTTTTGCGGTGGACCGGGGCGGCATCGTGGGGGCTGACGGGGCCACGCACAACGGCGTATTTGACCTGAGCTTCCTGCGCTCAATTCCCAATGTGCAGATTGCCCAGCCCCGCGACACCCGGGAGCTGCGGGCCATGCTCAGGGGCGCAGCGCAGGTGGGCGGCCCGGTGGCAATTCGCTACCCACGCGGCAACACCGACCAGGTGCCTACCGGCGAATGGCCCAGCATCGAGTGGGGCACCTGGGAACGCCTAAAAGCTGGCGACGAGGTGGTGATTCTGGCAACGGGTCGTCCGCTGGCCGACGCTCTGGCTGCCGCCGAAGGCCGCCCGGGCGTAGGCGTGGTCAATGCCCGCTTTGTCAAGCCACTTGACGAGTTCATGCTGCGCCAGATTGCGGGTTCGGCCCGCGCCATCGTGACCGTGGAAGACAACACTGTGGTGGGGGGGTTCGGCAGTGCTGTGCTGGAAACCCTGAGTCGCTGGGGCCTGAGCGTGCCGGTGCGGGTTCTGGGCATCCCCGACGAATTTCAGGAACATGCCAAGCCAGAGAGTGTATACGCCCGCGCCGGGATGGACGCCGCCGGAATCGCCCGGGTTCTGGACCAACTGGCAGACCGCAAGGGATGACCTGACTGGGAATGGGCCAACAGAAGTACAGAAAATATGTGCTGTGTGGCCTGAACTCACAAGGAGCGCTTTTTGCGGAATGTTGCAGAATGGAGCGCCATACGTATGAAGCGGGTGCAAGAGCTCCGCAGGACGCGGCATGAGGTGAGGCGGGAAGAGACCCCGCCTCGCATGTGGGGACGGGCGCAACTGCGTCACAGAGCACTGCTCCAAAGGCCGCCTGCTGACCTGACCGCCCGGTCAGTCCCGGTGGTACACTGGCAGCATGACTGTTTCCCCTGCTTCGCCCGAGACCACCAAACGGGCGAAAATTATTTTGTTTTTTACCATTTTTACGGCCATGCTGGGCCTCAGTGTGCTGTTTCCGATTATTGCGCCGCTCAGCCGTGAGCTGGGGCTGACGGCGGTGCAGGCAGGCTGGTTTTCTACCGCCTACTCGCTGATGCAGCTGATTTTCTCGCCGGTGTGGGGGGCGCGCTCCGAGCGGCAGGGACGCAAGCCGGTGCTGCTGCTGGGTCTGGTTGGGTTTGCCCTCAGCTTTGGCCTGTTTGGGGTGTTTGCCCAGATGGGCATGAGCGGCGCACTGAGCGGAACAGTGCTGTTTGGCTTGCTGGTGGCTTCGCGTCTGATTGGCGGCATTCTCTCCAGCGCCACCCTGCCCACCGCGCAGGCCATGATGGCCGACCTCAGCACCGAGTCGGACCGGGCTGGGGCCATGGGCCTGATTGGAGCGGCCTTTGGCCTGGGCGTGGTGTTCGGCCCGGCCCTGGGCGGGTTCCTGTCTGGCTTTGGGCTGGTGACTCCGGTGTATTTCAGCGCCGCGCTTGGACTGCTGACGGCGGTGGCTGCCTACTTCGCTCTCCCGGAAACGCGCCGCGCTGAGGAGCGGGCCGCCGCCGGGAAAGTGGACGCCGCTGCCGTTCGCCGTCAGCTGCTGTCCTCACAGGGTGTCATGGCCTTTTTGGTGATCAGTGCGCTATACACCATGGCCAGCGTGCTGATGGAGCAGACCATCGCCTTTTTTGTGGGCGACGTGCTGAAGCTAGAGCCGCAGCAAACCGCCAAAACAGTGGGCCTGATGCTGGCCTTTTTTGGTCTGCTTTCGGCAGCTGTTCAGGGCGGAGCCATGCGGAGGCTGGGCAAGACTGTGCCGCTGAGCCGCCTGATTCCGGCTGGGATGCTGGTGATGGGCCTGGGCATGCTGCTGATTCCGCTGATGGGTAGCTTCTGGAGTATCACGGCGGCGCTGTGCGTGGTGGGAGTCGGCACGGCCATCTTGGGACCGAGCCTGAGCACCGCCCTGTCGCTGAGCGCCGGGCGCGACGGTCAGGGCGCAGTGGCGGGCCTCAATTCCAGCGCCCTGGCCCTGGGCCGCATGGCCGGGCCGCTGGTCGGCACCGCGCTCTATCAGCATGTGACCTGGAATGCGCCTTATTACTTTTCCGGGGGCCTGTTGCTGGCGCTGCTGGCGGTAACTGCACTGGTGCGCCCGCCTTTTCCCAGCAACGTGCAATCTGAAGTGGGAGCCAGCGCGTGAGTTCCGCTGCACCGAAGGGAAATTCGGCCAAAAGTGCCAGCAGTAAAAGTGCTGTGAATCCTGGCCGCGCCCTGGCTGTGCGGGTCCTGCACCGCGTGCTGAGTGAGGGTCAATACGCCGCCCCGGCGCTGGACGCTTCGCTGGCCTCGGCCCGGCTGCCTGCCCGTGATGCGGGCCTCGCGACCCACATCGTCTACGGTACGCTGCGCCGCGCTCCTGCCTTACGGCTGGCCCTGGAGCCGCTGCTGCGCGGCAAGACGACCCCCAAAGCCTGGGCGCTGCTGCTGGCCGGTGCGTTCGAGAAGCTGTACCTGGGCACGCCTGAACACGCGGTGGTCAACGAATACGTGTCGCTGGCCCGCGAGTCCCGCTTTGCTCCGCCTGGGCTGGTCAATGCGGTGCTGCGCCGGGCAGAAGCGCCGACTGGAGACAGTCCCGAAGCCCGCTACGCCCTGCCCGGCTGGCTGGCTCAGGAGCTGGAGCGCGTGTATGGCTATCAGGCCAGTAATGTGATGGATAGCTTGCTGGAACCGCAGCCGCTGTGGCTGCGACTGGGAGAACAGGGCCCAGACCTGCTGGAAGGTGAGGGCAGCCTGATTGAGCGCACGGTCGCCGGGGTAGATGCCGTAGCTCTAGACCGCCCGCTGCGCCAGACGGCGGCCTACCGCCAGGGTCAGGCCCAACCCGTCAACCCGGCCAGCGCCGCCGTGGTCACAGCGCTGGGGGACGTGCGCCGCCAGAAGGTATATGACCTCGCCGGAGGAGCAGGCATCAAAGCCGCGCTGCTGGCTCTGGCCGGTGCCGACGTGACCAGTGTGGAGCTGCAGCCGCACAAGCACGAGGCTGCCCGCAGCAACTTGAAGCGCCTGGGCACGCGCGCCCGGCTGCTCACGCACGACCTGACCCGTCCCCTCGGCGCTGTTCCGGCCCCATTTGTGCTGCTGGACGCGCCCTGCACTGGCAGTGGCACCCTGCGTGCCCACCCTGAAATCAAAGCCCGGCTGACCCCGCAGGCGGTAGGGGAGATGGCGCAGGTGCAGGCGCAGCTGCTAGGCAACGCTGCCGCACTGGTGGAGCCCGGCGGCCTGCTGGTGTACTCGGTCTGCTCAGTGTTCCCACAGGAAGGGCCGCAGCAGGTGCAGGCATTCCTGGCCGCGCATCCTGAGTTCCAGGCCGAAGCCTTGCCGGACCTGGGCGTGCCGACAGTGCCCGCCGAAGTCGGGGCCTTTACGGTGCCGCTGGACGGGCTGGACGGCTTTTATATCGCCCGGTTGCGGCGGGAAGGCTAAGGGTGCAGGCCTCCCTGGTTCGGCGTCCTGCCGGAACTTATCTGAGCGTGGTCGGGCAACCGGGCGTCCTGTCGTCCGGGGAAGCCACGCTAGAGCTGGTGGGCCTGAGCTGGGAGCATGGCAGCGAACTGCTCTTGCTGGACGGTGCGCTGCTGCCGCCTGAGGTGTTCGACCTGAAGTGCGGCCTGGCGGGCGAACTGGCCCAGAAGTTCAGCAATTACCGCTTGCAGGTGGCGGCGGTTCTCCCGCCCAGCGCAGAACTCGGCGAACGCTTCCGCGAATTCATGACCGAGACCAACCGGGGCCGGATATTCGGCCTGTTTGCAGACCGGGAGGCCGCCGAAGCGTGGCTTCTTGGGAGTAACTAAAAGGGGAGCGAGCTTCGGCAGCCTCGCTCCCTTCTTACGCTGCCCTTATTCCACGTCCAGCGCGGCGTCCAGGGCCACTTCAATCATCTGGTTGAAGGTGAGCTGACGCTCCTCGGCGGTGGTTTCTTCCTTAGAAATCAGGTGATCGCTGACGGTCATGATGCCCAGGGCCTTGACCCCGTACTTGGCAGCCAGGGTGTACAGGCCAGCAGCTTCCATCTCGACGGCCAGCACGCCGAAGCGGGCCCAGCGCTCGTACTCTTTGGGGTCGTCGGTGTAAAAGGTGTCGCTGCTGAGAATGTTGCCCACGTGCGTGGTAAAGCCGCGCTCGGTGGCAATCTGGTAGGCCCGCAGCAGCAGGCTAAAGTCAGCAATCGGGGCAAAGTTGGCGGTGCCAAAGCGCAGGTTATTGATGTTGGAATCGGTGCAGGCGGCCTGGGCCAGCACCAGGTCGCGGATATGCACGCCCTCTTGGTAGCTGCCGCATGAGCCGACGCGAATCAGCTTCTTGCAGCCGTAGAACTCGATCAGCTCATTGATGTAGATCATGGCGCTGGGGATACCCATGCCGGTGCCCTGCACGCTGACCGGGCGGCCTTTGTAGGTGCCGGTAAAGCCCAGCATGCCGCGCACGGTGTTGTGCTGCACCGGATTTTCTAAGAAAGTCTCGGCGATGTACTGGGCGCGCAGGGGGTCACCTGGCAAGAGAACGGTTTCGGCAATCTGGCCTTTTTCGGCGCTGAGATGGACACTCATGTCTTCCAGCGTAGCACTTGGGTAGACCGTTTCCGGTTTCGCTGATGCGAGATGGTCAGGCTGGAAGAGGCAGAAGTCAGAAGGCACACAGCAGCAGGCAGCAAAGCCCTGTCCCCAAGAAGCAATAAAAAACCGCTCCTACCGTGCAGGCAGGAGCGAGTGTTACGTCAGGTGCTGGCTTAGGCTTGCGCTTCAGCTGCAGCCTTGGCCTTGTTGATGGCTTTGGCCAGGCGGCTCTTTTTGCGGGCGGCGGCGTTCTTGTGCAGGGTGCTGCCTTTGGCGGCCTTGTCAATCAGGCTCTCGGCCTTCTGCTGCAATTCGGTGACGTTGCCACCTTCTTGCACGGCGGCCAGCGCCTTCTTGCTGAAGGTCTTGATGGTGCTCTTCTTGGAGCGGTTGCGCATGCGGCGCTTGAGGCTCTGACGGTGACGTTTCTGGGCGGAGGGGTGACGTAGTGCCATGATGTTTCTCTCTTTCTCCCGCGCACGGTGGCGGCGGGGCGGTCTCCGGGCCCGTGGTCGGGCGGAAACGCGAACGCCGAGCGTGCTTGAGCTGCGGCGCGCAGCAGGTGGCCTGTCGGCCCAGGCCAGATGTGGCCCCCTGCGCTGCCCACCGATTTCAGATAGGCAACCTGAGCAGTGTAGCGTTTGCGTCCGTGTGCCGCAAGGCGTCAGACTGAGCCCATGACCCGCCCTGACGCTGACCCCAGGCCCACGCTTCAGCCGGACACACCCGAGTGGGACGCGGCCCGCGAGCGGCTGCTGAACTATGCGTTTGCGGCCCTGTCACGCCGCGCGCTGAGCGAGGCCGAACTGCACACCCGCCTGCAAAAGCGCAGCGACCAGCCGGGGCTGATTCAGCATGTGCTGGACCGCGTAAAGGAACTGGGCTACCAGAACGATGAAGTGGTGGCTGAAGGCGAGGCCCGCCGCCGGGGCGTGGGAGCCTACCGGGTTCGCCAGAAGCTCAAGCAGCGTGGCCTGGACGAAGAACTCATTACCGAAGTGCTGGAGGCCCGCGACCCCGCCGCCGAAGAGGAAGATGCCCGGCAGCAGTTGGCGCGCCGCCTGCCCAGTTTTGCCCGCAAGAAGAACCCACGCGCCAGCGCTTATGCCTGGCTGACTCGCCGGGGCTATTCCGCCGACCTGATTCGCCGCCTGCTGGACGAGGTGGCGGCGGACCTGCCCGAACCGGAGCGCCCGGCCCGTGCGTCTTCATTTGGCCGCACTGGCATTGGTCGCTCTAAGGGCGGCCATTCGGGGCGGTGGGGGCGCGGCGGGAGCTGAAGCGTTGCTGCTCGGCCCCTTGACCGCCTGTTGCCCAGAGGCATACACTGGGAGCCGGTTTCGAGGCGTAGCGCAGCCTGGTAGCGCACTTCGTTCGGGACGAAGGGGTCGGAGGTTCGAATCCTCTCGCCTCGACCAGACAGGGCCCCGCACTCCACTAGGGTGCGGGGCCTTTTGCTGAGATGAACTGCTCCTAGCGCAGCCGCAGCTCGCCGCTGCCCAGCAGCAGCACGGCTTCATCCCCAAACGGCCACAGCTTCAGGCTGGCCGCGTCCTGCGCCTCGCGGGCGAACTCGGGAAGCAGCGGCAGGCGGGTCTTGGGCGCGGCGTTCCAGACCGGCGCACTGTAGGGCAGGCCCGCCAGCTCCTTGGCCCGCTGCACGGCGGTGTGCAGGTCGCCCAGTTCGTCTACCAGACCGCGTTCCAGGGCGTCTGCGCCGGACCAGATGCGGCCCCGGCCCAGGTCGTCCACCTCCTCGGTGCTTAGGCCCCGGCCCTGGGCCACCCGGTCCACAAATCGATCGTAGGTTTCGGCGATCATGTGCCGCACCTGCTCGCGCTGCCGCTCGGTAAAAGGATGGCTGGAGCGGAACATCAGCGCTTCTTCGCGGCCCAGCTGCTCGGGGTTCAGGCCGTGACGGCGGTTGAACTCCTCGGTGATGGGTCGGCCCGCCACCACACCAATGCTGCCGGTCACGGTATATGGGCTGGCGATAATACGGTCCGCAGCGGCCAGCACGTAATACCCGCCCGAGGCGGCAAATTCGCCCATCACGGCCACGACTGGCTTGTCACTGGTCTGCACCTCGCGCCAGATCATGTCCGAGGCCAGCGCCGAGCCACCCCCCGAGTTCACGTACAGCACGATGGCGGCGGTGGTCTTGTCCTCTTTGGCGTGGCGTAGCGCGGCCACCACAGTGTCTGCGCCAGCACTGGGGCCGCCGGTCAGCGGCAGAGGAAGTGGGTTGTTCCGACTCTGGCCGGTGACAATGTTGCCTTCTATGCTGACCATGGCCACCCGCCCCGCTTTTTTCGGGGTACGGTCTGGCATCAGCAGATCCAGCACGGCACTCAGGGGCTGCGTGGCTGGGCCGAGCAGTTCGTCCTCGTAGGCCACTCCGGTCAGGATGCCCGCTTCCAGCGCTTGCCGGGCACTGGTCACGCCGCCCTCAATCCAGCCGCGCACCTGCGCGTCGCTGAGCCCGCGCCCCTGTGCTACGTCCCGCACCCAGGCGTTTTCGCAGGCGTCCAGATAAGCCTGAAGCTGCTTGCGGTTGGCTTCATCCATGCTGCTCTCACTGAACATGGTCAGCGCCGATTTGTACTCGCGGATACGCAGGTTTTCAAAGCCAATCCCGTGCTTCTTCAGAAAGTCACCCAGATACAGCTGCTCTAGCCCAAAGCCATGTAGCCCCACTTCGGCGGATTCGGGGGCCACGATCTCGCCCGCGCCACTGGCGGCCAGCAGGGTAGTCATGCCCAACTGCGGCACGTAGGCCACCACCCGCTTCTTCTCGGCCAGCCGCGACAGCATGCCCCGAATGGCCCGCGCCGTGCTGGCCGAAAGTTTCAGCTCTCCAAAGCGGAACAGCACGCCGTGCAGCCACTCCGCACGGGCAAGTCGCTCCAGTCGTTCTTCCAGTGCCTCCAGGGTTTCCGTGCGGCTGAGCAGGGCCTGCAGCGGTTGCTGGGGTTGGCGCGCCGGGTACTCGCCGCGCAGGTCAACCACCACCCAGGTGGGCCGGGAAACCCCAGGAGGGAGGTCGTTCGTCTTGCCAGTAGCTTTGCCAAAGGGGAATTGGAGGTTCATATCCGTGTTTTATGCGCTCTGAGGGTTAGAAGTTCCCTGGTCCGCTGGGTGTGAGGGTGAATGAGAGGTGGTGCAGGCCGCGCCGGGAACAGCCTGCCAGGTCCCAGAGACGTGCCAGCCAAATGATCGTCAGCTGACGGAGGGACTCACAGAACTCACTTGGTCGGCAGGGTAAAAGTGCCCACCAGATTGCAATATTCCTCATGGTTGAGGGTGACACGGTAAGAGCGTCTCCGTTCTGGTCCTCTGCTTTCCTGGGCTGCATCCCGTTTCAGCTGGGGAGCAAAGGACAGAACCCGACCTTTCGTTCTCGCCTTTTTCCGAGGTTCAAGCCATGAAACAGCCTTTCCCTACTGCCCTTCTGTTGTCCGCCCTGCTGCTGGGGTCCGCTTCGGCTCAGACCTCTGCTGTCCCCGCCCTCTCCGCGCCCACTCCTTCCGCTTCCAGCAGCTCTGCGTCTGACAGTGCTGGCAATGTTGAGCAGAGTCCTGCTGTGTCCGGCACAGACATCCAGACCACCAGCGCTGCGTCCAGCCTGCCAGAAAGTGCTCTGGCTGTGCGCCGCATTCTGGAAAGCCGTGGCCTGGCGGGCACTCCGGCTCCTGTTGGCCTCCCCGCCCTGCGTGGCCTGCCCATCCCCGATTCCCTGCGCGCTCTGCTGCCCAATGCAGTCTGGGAACAGACCAGCAGCACTGCAGCGTCAGCAGGTGCAAGTGCTGAAGCCGCCAGCATGACCACCGAGTCGGCCAGTGTGGCCACTAGTGTGGACCCCTCCGACCTGTCCGCAGCGGCTGTTCAGGGGACGCCGGACATGGCAAGCACGAACACAAACACGGGCACGGGCACCGCGACTGGTATGGAGACTTCTCCCATGACGGACACGGCGATGACCGAAGCTGCCAGTGGCCTGACCACCGAGAATCTGAGCACGGGCACTGTATCCAGCGACGCTGCCGCCAGTGATACAGCGTCCACTTCCGCCGCAGACAGTGTCACTGCTCCCGCTGCGGACACGACCAGTGACGCTGTCCAGGCAGATACCACGGTTCTCGGTGCGGCCAGTGTGACGGGAGGCGGCGCAGTCCAGCCTGACACCAACGTGGGAACTGTGCCTCCTACGGCCAACCCCACCCCTGCTGCAACGAATACCGCTCCCGCCGCCAGTGAAGCCAGCACCCGGCCTGCGCCTGCTCTGGCTTCCGCTGGGGTGACTTCGGGCCAAGTTGCCCCCAGCACTTCTCAGGCTGGCGCGCAGAAGACGGACACCACCATCCTTTCTGCCTTGGCTGCGGATGGCCGCTTCAGCACGTTCATGGAGCTGGTCAAGTTTGCTGACCTGGAAAGCGCCATCTTGGACGACCAATACACCCTGCTGGTGCCCACGGACGAAGCTTTCGCTGCTCTGGACCCTGCGCTTTTGCAAGCGGTCAAAGCAGACCCTGAAGTTGCTGGCTATGTGCTGGGCTATCACGTGGTGCCTGGCATGAAGACCCCCGGCCAGGGCACCCTGACCAACGTGTACGGCGCGGCCCTGCCTGCCGACCTGAAGGTGACGGGCAAAGCGCTGACCGTCGGCACCAGCCAGGCCTACGCCCTGAGCAGCGTCATTGTTCCAGCCGACCTGCCTCAGACCCCCGGTCAGAGCAGCAGTTTGAGCGAGGGCAGCAGCACCAGCAGCCCGAGCGCTCCAGCCACGCCAGTCAGTCCAGAGCCGGTTGCACCAAAGCCGGTCAAGCCGGGCACCAGCAACTAAGCTCACCCACTGCCTAAGCCTCTATCAATAGCCAGCTCCTCCGCTCAGGGTCTTCTTTCCTGCGGAGGAGCTGGTTGCTGTGCGGTCTATAGACGCACCTCAAGTTGGGCAAAAAGCGGTGCCTTCGCTGCCGCTCGCTTTAGCCGCAGCGGAAGGGAATAGGAATTGGGCCACAGCAGAACACGCCCCGCATCCCGGCCTGGGGCGAGAGGCCACCTGTCAGTGGAGCGCCGCGCAGGATGGCATCGTGGGCAGCGCGGCACTGCTGAAACTGTGCTGTGATACCCTGCCGCCCCGCCCGCAGGCCCTGGGTCCGGATGATCCGGCTGACCGCAGCCGAGCAGCTTTCACCGCCGTGCAGTGCGGCGCAGGCACAGCGAAAGCCTTTGTAAGGCGAGAGATAGCGCTGGTACAGACGAATACTGCCCAGGGCCAGGGCGTCGGCAGGCATGGCAGAAAGTCGTAGGTTCACACTGAGCAGTGTAGATGATGGCCACATGTAGGTGTTGAACAAAGTGCTGAGTGAAGCCTGAAGCTCCTGCGATGTACCTAAAGTACCTGAAGGACCAAACTACCTAATGAGTGGCCGAGTGGTGTCTGTGACTACTCGCTCTCTTGTAGGGCTGTACCAGTCTGCTCGGGTAAAACTCTGGAGATGCACCTGTCCCCAGAGTTTATGCAGGGCTTTGGTATTGCCCTGAACAGTGTCCTGCATACTCAAGTACGGTCAGGGAATTATCTGATCTCGGCGTCGAAGCAAATGGCACCAGTCGTTGGAGCGGCTACATTCCCTGCAGCCAAAGTCCCCAGACTAAGTTCTACTCCAGGGCCAGTCTTGCCATTGGAGGAAAAGAAACCAGATTGATAGGTCCCAGGTGAAGGGACCGTTTGAGCAACGGGAGAGGAACTTAGGGCCGTGAAGTCGGGTGCTGGCGTAACAAAAATCAGGTTTCCATGATTCGTGGTGTTTTCAGGGAACAAATCTGTGATCTTGAAATTGGGAGCATCGCCTCCAATATTGGAATAGGCAATACAGTACTGAAGATTATCGCCAGAAAAACCATTTGTGCCCGAGGAACTAAAGACCTCTCCGGACTTATTGACATTGCGGACATATTTCCATAACGAAATCTCGGGAGAGACTATTAGCTTATTATTTGCAAAAGTGCAGACAATATCATCACCGATTTTAGGCGTAAAACTCATGGAGGTTGAAGCGCCTGACGGCACAGAAGTGCCACTGCTATTGTTGTTGACACAGCTATAAGTGGTTGTAAGTAGCTTCCGGGTGTAGACTAAGTCATCAGACGACTTGACCCCCAACTGACTCCTGAAGA
>NZ_BNAL01000033.1 GCF_014653275.1 Deinococcus piscis | reverse complement strand
AGGGCAGTTGGTGGAGCCAACTGGGGAATTGCAATATGATGCAATCTACACCCGGAAGCTACTTACCGTTCGGTGGGGGTGGGCGCACCTGTCTGGGACTGCACCTGGCGAACCTGCTGCTGAGCGAAATGCTCGCGGCGCTGCCTCCACTCAGGGCACTGAGCGGCAATCCTGCGCCGCTGCCGGGGCTGACGCTGGGGCCGCAGGGGCCGCTGTGGGTCGAGCTGGCCTGAGTGGACAAACAGGTGGTCCGCAGAAAGTGCAGCACCCTACCTGCAAATCACATAGGGTAGAGATATGAAAAAAATGATATTTGCCCTCGGCACCCTGACCCTGGCCCTTACGGCGTGTGGCGGGGGCAACCCAGCTCCTCAACCTGCACCTGCACCGCCGCCCAAGCCCACTGTGACGCTGTATCAGGGCGTATGGGGCTATGCGTACGACCAGAATTATGACGGCATCATTGAGGAAGGTGGAGTGGCTGCGTTCGTAGACGAATTTCAGGGAAACTTTGGGCGCGTAGCCGCCGGAGCTTACAGCAACGAAGCCGAGACCCGCCAGGGAGGCGCTCTGCTCGGACCCATCGCTGGAACCGGACATTTGGAAGCCTTTTTCACCGCCGACTTGAGCGAGAATGTCAAACCCTATCTGATCGCCGCAGACGCTGATAACCAGTTGGGGACCTACCAGGGCTACCCTGTATTTGAAGGCGGAGCGGTGACTACCGATACTGCTGGCAACCTTCTAAGTGAAGGGCTGTTCGTCATGGTGCAGGTATCTACGGACAAACCTGCCTCACTAGAAGCCCAGGCTGCCCTGCAAGAAGAGGCCAACCGCCTCGCGGCCCAGCGCCTGAGCAGCAGCGTCCTATCGGCCCAGGCGCAGCACCCACGCCCAGATTTCGCCGGGTTGCAGCTGAACGGTGCCGAACTGCTGCGCCGCTGACCAGGGCGCGTCCCCGCTGGCCTGCTGAGAAGCCGAAGCGCTCCAGTAGGCCTTTTTGCTACACTCGCTTTACACATGAAATCAGATACTTCGGGCGCAGGGGCCGTGCAGCCTTTGTCCGCGTCATGGCCGGAAGCGCTGCAAGAGTGGCACAGCAGCGCCGAGCAGATGCGGGCGGGGGGCGGGCGGGGAGCGCAGCAGCGACAGCATGACAAGGGCCGCCTGACGGCCCGCGAGCGCATTCGCCAGCTGGTAGATGAGGGCAGCGAGTTTGACGAGCTGATGACCTTCGCTGGCTGGGGCATGTATGAAGATGTGGGCGGCTGCCCCAGCGGCGGCACCGTCACCGGCATCGGACAGATTGGCGGGCGGCCCTGGATGATCGTCGCCAACGACGCCACCGTCAAGGCCGGGGCCTTCTTTCCCATCACGGCCAAAAAGGTGATCCGGGCGCAGACCATCGCGCTCGAAAACCACCTGCCTACCGCCTATCTGGTGGACAGTGCCGGTGTTTATCTGCCGATGCAAGACGAGATTTTCCCCGACCAGGACGACTTCGGGCGGGTATTTTATCTGAATGCCCGGATGTCGGCGCAGGGCATTCCGCAGATTGCCGCCATCATGGGCAACTGTGTGGCGGGCGGGGCCTATTTGCCAGTGATGTGCGACACGCTCATCATGACCGAAGGCTCCGGGCTATACCTGGCTGGCCCGGCGCTGGTGAGGGCGGCCATCGGTCAAGTGGTGGACTCCGAAGACCTCGGCGGTGCCGAGATGCACGCCAGCATCGCCGGTACGGTGGACTACAAGGAGCCGGACGACGCGAGTGCCCTGCGGCGCATTCGCTCGCTGGCCGGGCTGTACGCCCAGGGCGACCTGGCTCCTTTTGCCCGCCGCCGCACCCCCGCCGGGCAAATCCCGTCTCCACAGGAACGTGACCTGACCGACTTGGTAGGCTTTGACGGCTCCAAAACCTACGACGTGCGCGAGCTGATTGCGGCCCTTGTGGACGGCGGGGAATTCCATGAGTTCAAGCCCGACTATGGCGAAAGCATCGTCTGCGGATTTGCGCGGGTGGGCGGCTTTCCGGCGGCGTTCGTGGCGAACCAGCGCACCGTCATCAAGAAAAAAATGAAAGCGGGCGGCGTACCGGGCCTGACCACCCGCATCGAGGTGGGCGGGGTCATTTACGGCGACAGTGCCGACAAAGCCGCGCGGTTCATCTTGGACGCCAACCAAGCAGGCGTGCCGCTGGTCTTTCTGAGCGACGTGACTGGCTTTATGGTGGGCCGCGACTCCGAGCAAGAAGGCATCATCCGCCGGGGAGCCAAGTTGGTCAATGCCGTCAGCAACAGTGTGGTGCCCAAAATCACCATCATTACTGGCGGCAGTTTCGGGGCGGGCAACTACGCCATGAACGGCAAAGCGTATGGCCCGCGCTTCATCTTCGCGTGGCCCAGCGCCAAGTACGCCGTGATGAGCGGCAACGCAGCGGCCAAGACCTTGCTGGACATCCAGCTGGCGGCCCTGAAGCGGGGCGGCTTTGAACCCGACGATGAGGAGTTGCAGCGCCTGTACGACGAGGTCAAAGCCAAGTACGACACCGAACTCGACCCCCGCTACGCCGCCGCCCGCCTGTGGGTGGACGAAATCATTGAGCCGAATGACACCCGTGAGCGGCTGATTCGCGCCCTGGAAGCCTGCGCCCAGAATCCGCGCCAGGAGGAATTCAAAGTTGGTGTATTTCAAGTTTGATTTCTCTTTGCTGGGCGTGGATTGGTTGCAGGGGCTCACAGTCGCATGAAAAGACCTCAGACCGACTCCCTTAGACTCTCCGACTCCCGAATGCCTTAGACCCTTCAACTCACATACTCTTAGACCGTTACCGGAGGTAACTCGTATGCAAAACCCCAATCTGACCCCCATGAACGAGGACCAGCGCACCATCATTTCGGCCCTGCGCTCTTTTCTGAAGAACAAAGTCGAGCCTGGAGCCGCCGAGCGCGACCAGACCGGCGAGTTCCCCATGGCACTGGTCCGCGAACTGGGCGAAATGGGCATCATGGGGGCGCAGACCCCCGAGGCGTACGGCGGCTCGGAGCTGGACACCGCTACTTTTGCGCAGATTATTGAAGAAATCGCTACTGTAGACGGTTCGCTGTGCCTGACCGTCGCCAGCCATAACTCACTGTGCCAGGGCCACATCCTGATTGGCGGCACCGAGGAGCAAAAGCAGAAGTTCTTGCCTGACCTGGCGAGCGCGAGGAAGCTGGGGGCCTGGGGCCTGACCGAGCCGGGCAGCGGGTCGGACAGCGCGGGTCTGCAAACCAACGCCAAAGAGCAGCCGGACGGCAGCTGGATTCTGAACGGCTCCAAGAACTTCATCACCCAGGGCAGTGTGGGCGGCACCTACGTGATTCTGGCGCGCACCGACCCACCCCGCGAAGGCAAAGGCAAGAACGACGGCATCAGCGCCTTTGTCTTTAACCGTGACGAAGTGCAGGGGTTCTCGATTGGCCGCAAGGAAGACAAGCTGGGCCTGCGCTCCTCTGACACCGCGCAGCTGATTTTTGAAGACATTCACCTGCCCGCCGACGCGCTGCTGGGCGAGCGCGGCAACGCGTTCAAGGATGTGATGAAGGTGCTGGACGGTGGCCGGGTGGGCATCGGCGCGATGGGCCTGGGCCTGGGCCGCGCTGCCTTTGAGTACGCCGCCCGCTACACCCTGGAGCGCGAGCAGTTCGGCAAGCCGCTGGCCTACAACCAGAACATCGCTTTCCGCCTGGCCGAGATGGACACCAAGCTGGAAGCTGCCCGGCTGCTGATCCGCAAAGCCGCCGACCTCAAGGACGCCGGGCAGCCCTTTACCATTCCTGTGGCCCGCGCCAAGTACTACGCCACCGTGGTGGGCGTAGAAGCCTGCGACGAAGCAATTCAGATGCTGGGGGGCTACGGCTATATCAAGGAGTACCCGGTGGAGCGTTTCTGGCGCGACAACCGCCTGACCCGCATCGGGGAAGGCACCGACGAAGTGCAGCGCTTGGTCATCAGCCGCGACGTGCTCAAGCGTTTCGAGGACTGAATATGGCTTGCAGTTAACTTATTTTGGCAACACGCGATTAGAAATGACAAATAATGCTTATATGGTGTCATGCGAAGAGATTCAGAGTCTTTTTTGAAGAAACTTGAAGGGTCTATCGTAGTAGTATGGGGTACATGATTCCAAGCTTAACTAAGATAAATTAGAAGAGTAGTAAACCGGAAATGGAGAGGGCAAGATAATCAATATCACCCGCTCCATTTATACTTTGCCGAAAATTTCAAGGATTCCAAAAACTAGATATTTGGCCCCTTAACTTCGTGCCATCATTTAAAAAACTTATCCACCAGTCGTCTATCTGGTTTAGGGTAATAGAATTTCTGAGAATAAGTTGATTTTGCAGGACATAATTCTGCATTTCCCCAACCACTTGAATTTGACTACCTTCGCGTAGATTCCAGAGGCGCACTGGTTCAAAGTTGGTCATGACGCCCGGTGATTCATAAACCTGTTTAGCTCGTAGCACCGGGCAGCCAGAGCTCGCAACATAGTTCACTTCAATCTCGGGCTGGGGAGAAAACCTGTCAAAGGTTAATGTGGTCGGTGTCCTCAGTACCAATTTCGTTTTGGATTCTCGCCCTTTAGTCAGGGAAATCAATCTATCGAGTACCTGTTGCGCTTCTAACGAAGTGCAGTTGCCTGATGGTAAAGGTGCGGATGGCACAGCCAGTTTCCGAACATCGGCCTGAGCAGGCGCACAGGCACTCAGGCACATTATGAAGCATATTAGGGTTTTCCAGCTTTTTCGCATTTACTGAGTATATTTGTCATCTCACTTCGAATTCGGCATTGTCATCACTACGTGAGGGTGCGGCAGGCGAAGGTAGGCTAGCCCTTCTCTCTATCGTCCCTCCCGCCTTTAGCTCGTCAGTCTGCGAAACGGTACCTGAGCGCGGCGAGGGCCACCGCCTTCCACATGACACAGCTGACATTCCCCTGACATACTGGACCGGTTAGGAGACTCAACGATGCTGTCTAAATTCATGCCACAAAATCCGAAATTCGCGGCCAAGTTTGCCGAAAGTGCAAGCAACGCCCACGCCACTGCCCAGGCCCTGGTGGACCTGCTGGAGAACTACACCGATGTGGAGCGCAAAGTTCAGCGCGTGCTGGACCTGGAGCATGAAGGGGACCGCATTGCAGGCGAGCTGACCAACTTGCTGGCCGAGTCGTTCATCGTGCCGTTTGACCGCGAAGACATCCTGTCGCTCAACAACGAACTGGATGACCTGGTTGACGACATGGAGGAAGCCGCCCTCAAGCTGAGCCTCTACGGAATTGAGCAGCCACTGCCGCATATGGCGCAGCTGGCCCGCATTCTGGAGCAGCAGTGCGCCTTGCTGGCCCAGGGCCTGCCGATGATCGAAGACCCCCGGCAAGTTGGGCAGCTGCGCGAGCTGTCGGCCCAGATTCGCCGCCTGGAAGACGACGCCGACACGATTGGTGACGAGGTCGCACGGAACCTGTATACCGGCGTGACCGAGGTGCCGCAGATGATTCTGGCGATGCGCTCCGGCGAGATCGTAGAGCTGCTGGAAAACGCCACCGATCAGGCGCAGCGGGTCGCCAAGACGGTCGAACATATCCTGCTGAAGAACGCGTAAGGGGAGCTGCAACATGGACGCGGCACTTCTCGGCCTGATCGCCATCGTTACGCTGGCGCTGATTTTCGACTTTATCAACGGCTTTCACGACACTGCCAACGCCATCGCCACCTCGGTTGCCACCCGCGTGCTGACACCGCAGCAGGCCATCGCCATGGCGGCGGTGCTGAACGTGGTGGGCGCACTCACCGGCACCGCCGTCGCCAAGACCATCAGCTCGGACATCGTGCCGCAGGAATACGCCACGCTGGAACTGGTCGGGGCGGCCCTGATCAGCGCCATCATCTGGAACCTGTTTACCTGGTGGAAAGGACTGCCCAGCAGCTCCAGCCACGCGCTGATTTTCAGCCTGGTGGGGGCCGGAGTCGCGGCGGGCGGCTGGGACATCATCATTCCCAAAGGCGTCGTCAAGACCTTGCAGGGCCTGTTTTATAGCCCGGTCCTGGGCTTTATCACCCCCATCATCCTGATGGCCATCGTGTCGTGGCTCTTTTTGCGCTGGATGAAACCTGCCGCCGTCACCCGCAATTTCCGGGTGCTGCAAATCCTGAGCGCGGCGTTCATGGCCTACTCGCATGGCCGCAACGACGCCCAAAAGACCATGGGTATCATTACCTTCGCGCTGAGTGCCTACTTCGGCACGCAGTACGACCATGTGCCGCTGTGGGTGATTCTGTCCGCCGCCACAGCCATGGGTCTGGGCACCGCCATGGGCGGCTGGCGCATCATCAAGACGATGGGATTCAAGGTGGTGGACCTCAAACCCGTGGACGGCTTCGTGGCCGAAACGAGCGCTGCACTCATTATTGACGGGGCCTCCACGCTGGGCATTCCGGTGAGCACCACCCACACCATTTCGAGCTCCATCATGGGCGTGGGCACCACCAAAGGCTTCAAAAAAGTGAAGTGGCAGGTCGCGGGCAAAATCGTGCAGGCCTGGATTTTTACCATTCCGACCTGCCTGGCACTGGGCTGGGCTGTCTACCGGCTGATTCATCTGTTCAACTGAGTCCCTGCTGCCGGGCTGCCTCTAGGCAACCACTTGATCTGAGCAAGGAAATGGGCGGGACTCCAGTGCAGAGTCCCGCCCGCCTCTTTGGCTTGGCCGCGGCCCGCTTCAGAAGCGGCGCGGCTGCACTGGCTCCTGCGCGTCAGGCTCATCTGACGCAGCAGGTTCTCCCGCTTGCCCAATCTCTAATTGCCCAGCCTCTGGTTGCCCGGCCACTGGCTGACTCGAAATCACCTGGACGGCTGGGACCGCGCCACTTTCGGCACCCCGCCCCACCACTTCTGAGTCCAGCAACTCTTCCACCTCCTGCATGGACAGCTTTTTGTCATTCCCGGTCTGGGCTTTTTTGGCTTCAGCTTCAGCTTTGGCCGCTTTTTCGCGCTGCTCTCTCAGGATGTCCTCGCGCTCCTGTTCGCGCTCCATCTCCTCGCCCACATCGCCGCGAATCAGGGCCTGGGCCACCTCATCCGTCACCTCGGGCCGGGTGTTGCCCGCCAAATAGAAGTACTCGTACACCGCCTTGATCACGATCAGGAAGGGCACGGTCAGAAACGCGCCCACAATGCCGAATACACTGCCAAACAGCAGCACGCCCACCGTGACCGACAGCGGATGCATCCGCCCAGCGCCCCCCAGCAAAAAGGGGGCCAGGATATAGCTTTCCAGCTGCTGAAAGACAACAGCGAAGACAGCAACGTAGATGGCCTTCTGGGGGTCGTCAATGGCTGTGAAGAGGACCGGCGGAATCCCCGCCAGGATGGGGCCGACGTTGGGAATCAGTTCGCCCAGCGCGGAAAGCACCCCGAACACCAGCCAGTTCTCGACGCCCAGGAAATACAGCCCAGTCGCCATAATCACGCCAGTCGCCAGCATGATGGTCAGGGTGGCGCGTCCCCAGGCCCCCATCTGCACCAGAATCTGCGCCAGGGTGCGGGTGGCCTTCATGCGGTGTTCGGGCGGGAAGGCGCCCAGCACGCCGCCGATCAGCGGCGCGGGATTGCTCAGCACAAAAATGACCATGACCAACGTGACCACACCGGTAAAGATCAGCCCGACGGCCCGCGCGGCCCAGTCCAGCAGCGACCCGGCGGAAGCGCTCAGCCACTCGGTCAGCTGGGCCTGAAACTGCCCCACCCGCTCCGGCTGCACCAACGGAGCCAGCTGCGGATAGCGCTGGGCCAGCTTTTCCAGCTGAACCTGCGCTTCGCCCACCGTGCCCGGGAGGTTGTCCACCAGCCCCGACAGCTGCCCCACAATCGGCGGCAGCGCCAGCGCACCCAGGCCCAGAATCCCGCCCAAGAGCAGCAACACGGTCAGGATGGCCGCTGCACTGCGTGGTATCCAGCGCTCGAAGAAACGGGCCACCGGGTTCAGGGCCGAGGCCAGCAGGACCGCCAACGTCACAGCCAGCAGCGACGTGGTGACCTGACCAAAAAAGTTCAGGGCCAAGGTGGCGGCCAGCACCGCAAATGCTGCGGGCAACAGGTTGATCACCCGGACATGGCGAGGATTCATGGGCTTTATCTTGCCAGATCACTCCAGCAAAAGAGCTCGCTTTTGGTGCGGCCCCATCCCCCCCGCCCGCGCAGACGCGTAACATAGGCACCGTGACTGACCGCACGCCGCCCACCTCTTCTCATCCTCATTCTGCTCCCCCCTGGCTGATCTACGGCCTGGGCCGCAGTGGGCGCGGGGTCGCCCGCTTCTTGCACGCCGAAGGACTTCAGGCCGAGTGGCTGGACGCCCGCCCCGGACCGGAAGACCACGCCCTGATGCAGGAGCTGGGCTTCGCGCCGGGCGCGGTAGACCGTCCCTACCGCACTGTGGTGGCCGCTCCCGGCGTGCCGATAGACCACCCTGACCTGCTGGCCCTGGCCGCCCAGGGAGCCGAGATCATCGGGGAAGTGGCACTGGCCGCCCGGCAGCGGCCCAGCGTCATGCTGGTGGGCGTGACCGGCACGGCAGGCAAAGGCGGCACCACCACGCTGACCGCACAGCTGCTGCGGGCCTGCGGCGTGGCCGCGCTTGAAGGCGGCAACATTGACCCGCCGCTGCTGGACGTGATTGACCGCTGCGAGGCCGCAGTGGTGGAGCTGAGCAGCTTTCAGCTGGAGCGGATTGCTGCTACGCGCTTTCCGGTGGCGGTGATGACCAACCTGGGGGTTGACCACCTGGACCGCCACGGCAGCGTGAAGAGCTACCACGCCGCCAAGCTGCATATCGCGGACGGGCAGGAGCCAGGCGACCTGCTGCTGCTGCCCCCAGCCGACACCCTGAGCGGCGAACACCTACGCCCGCTGCTGGCCCGGCCACAAGTTCGGCACTTTGAGCCCCACCGCATCGCTCTTGCAGATGGCACCCCTGTGCTGGACGCCGCTGACCTGCCCGCCGGTGTTCACCCGACCAACGCCGCCGCCGCTGTTCTGGCCGCCGAAGCTGCTCTTGGCAAGCTGGGCCAGAGGGTGCCCGATCTGTCCGGTACGCTGGCGCAGGGGCTGCGGCAAGCCCGGCCACTGGGGGGCCGCTTTGAGGAAGTGGGCCGCTGGCGAGAGGTGCGCTTTATTGAGGACTCTATTGCCACCCGCACCATCGCGGTGCAGTCTGCACTGGAGCAGGCCCGCCCGCCGGTGGTGTGGGTTGTGGGCGGACGCGACAAGGGCGCTGAACTGGCCCCGTTGCGTGACGCTGCGCAGGGCCGGGTGAGGCATGTCATCGCTTACGGCGAAGACGGCCCGCGCTTTGCCCAGGAGCTGGGATTTCCGCAGACCACCGTAGCGGCGCAGGACGGTCAGGCCGCCATGACTGAAGTGGTCGCCCAGGCTGTCCGCCACCTGCCCGAAGGCCAGGGCACTGTGCTGCTGGCTCCTATCGGCACGTCTTTTGATCTGTTCGCCAACTATCAGGAGCGCGGCGCAGCTTTCCGGGCGGCAGTGCAGACCTGGATCAGCGGGCAGGAGGAGCAAGCATGAACCTCCCGCTGCTGGTCGCTCAGATTCTGCTGCTGGTGCTGGGGCTGGTGGGCGTGGCCGCGGCCAAACCTGGTCTGGCCGTCGAACACGGCCTTAAGGCGCTGCTGGCGCTGGGCATCACCCTGGGCGTGGCGCAGCTGCGGCCCAAGGTATTTCTCAGGGGCGGCGTCTGGCTGTGGCTGGGCTCACTGGTCCTGCTGGTGCTGGTGCTGTTTATCGGGGTGGGCACTGAGGAAAGCACCGGCACCCGCCGCTGGCTGGACTTCGGGCCGATCCGCTTTCAGCCGTCGGAGGTTGCCAAGCTGGGGCTGGTGCTTCAGCTGGCCTCGTTCTTTGCCCGCCGGGGCGTGTACAAAAAGCTGCTGAGCGCCACCGCCATGATTCTGGTCACCACGCTGCTGATTCTGCTGGAGCCGGACCTGGGCACCGCCGTGCTGACCTTCGCGCTCGGTGTGGTGGTGATGTATTCGGCGGGCGTGCGCATCACCAACATCGCGGCCTTTTTGCTGGGCCTGGGGCTGCTGAGCCTGCCGTTTATCAGTGTGTATCTGGAGCGCAATCCTTACATTCAGGAGCGCCTGTTCGGCCACACCGAGCGCGAAGAGGTGCTGGAGCAGGGCCTTGATCAGATTGGCAAAGCCCACCGCGACCTCAGCAATGGTGGGCTGTGGGGCCTAGGCCCGGATGCGCCACGCTTTGATCTGTTCGCCGCCCACACCGATCTGGTGATTTCGTCCATCGGCTTTAGCTTGGGCCTGGTGGGCGTGCTGACGGTCCTGTTTGCCTACTGGCTGATTGTGCATTCGTCGCTGAAGATTGCGCAGCAGGCGGCCCGCGTCCGGCCTCTGAGCCCCTCGGTGCATGGCGCGGCCATTCTGGCGGTGGGCTGTATGTTCCTGATTGTGGGCCAGGCGATGATCAACCTGGCCGTCGCAGTAGGATTTTTGCCAGTGACTGGGATTCCGCTGCCGCTGGTCAGCTACGGCTTTTCCTCCATGCTGGTCATGGGTGCGGCGCTGGGCATCATTCATTCCGCGCAGCGCGAGGTGAACCGGGGCCTGGCGGAAATGGCTCAGCAGCGGGCCGCCCGCCACGTCGGAGCCCAGCCGGAGCGGGCCGTGGGCGCAGTACCGCCCAGCGAACTGCCGGAAGAAGGGCTGGAGCCCGCCGGAACTCCACTTGCGCCAGAAGGTTCAGACGACTGGGAGGACACGGACGCCGAACCTCTTGGCCCACGGCCACCACAGCGCCCCGCATCTTCCTGAAGAAGGAGAAAGAAGCCCGGCTGCCATATCACAGGGGTAGCCGGGCTCTCTTTTGGTCGGTTTTGCGTGGTATCAGAAGAGGAAATCAGCGTAGAGGTCCAGTGCAGGCCGTCTGAGGGCTACCCCTCTCCGCTCTGGCTCACACGCCAGTTTCGACGGGCGGCAGGGTCTGGGCCAGCTCCACGATGCGGGGGTCCAGGCGCTTGCCCGCTTGCCCCTTGAGGCGTGCCGGGTCGCCGACATGCACCAGCGCATTTGCCACAGCGATGATGCGGGCATACAGCGGGATGTCCTCGCCAGCGAGGTGCTCCGGCTCACCGCTGCCATCGTAGTGCTCATGGTGGTGCCGAATCGCTTTTTGGGCGTCCGAGAGGTGCGGCACACCATGCAGGAAGTTGGCACCCACACTGGCATGGCCCGGGCCCGTCTCGCCGCCAATCTTGCCCACATCGTGCAAAATGGCCCCGTACCACAGCTGCTCCAGCTCGCGCTCATTCAGCCCCAGCTGCCGGCCCAATTGTCCGCTGATTTCGGCGACCTGCTGGGCGTGCCCCAGAGCATCGAAATCCTGGGCTTCGACGGCTTCTACCAGGGCCACAGTCAGCTGCCGGGCGCCCTGACGCCACTCCTCGCGGGTATCAAACACGGCCAGCAAAGGGGTGACGGCACTGCCCCAACGGTTGAGGGCTTCTTGCTGCTGGGCCGCAATGCCGCCGCTCTGAAACTGGTCCAGAATCAGGGCACCCACATTGCGCCCCTTGTCCACCAGCGGTACCACCACCGTCGCCCGGATGTCGTTCATGCCGGCGGCGTCCAACTGGCGCACCACTTCGGGGGTGTTCATGGCATACAACTCACGGGGACCGTCTGCCAGCAGGCGGGGGCGCATCTGCGCCCAGGGGCCTGACAGGCTGAGGCCCAGCAGGGACTTGGGGTAGCCATGCACAGCCGTCACCACGTCCTGCCCCCGGCGCAGCACGGCATAGCCCTTGACGCGCCCCCCCAACATCTGTGCAGCGTGGGCCAGAGCACCTTCGAGCAGGCCCTCGGCGTTGGGCTTGCCCAGCAGGTCCGCCAACACGCGGGTGGGGTCGCTCGGCGCAGTGGCCGGGCTACGCTCTTCGGGCCGGGGAGCGGCCTCATCCTTTTTTGGTCGGTTGAATCGGAACACAGTGGCTTTAGTATAAGGGTCAATGAATGGTGCGCACCCCCACTGTATGAATGCCGGATTGACGCCATGACGGCCCTGGGTCCTTTGCCGCCTACAGCAGCGGTGCGGCTGGTCAAGGAGGCGGTACAGGACGCCTACGCCGACTACGGCAGCGAGGCCAGCCGCTGGCTGGACGGCTTTACCCGCCAGGGCGGGCAGGTCTTCTGCGGCGCGGGCTGCTTTGGCTGCTGCAACATGCCGATTCGCCTGAGCCTGGCCGAAGCGCTGATTGTCCGGGACGCCCTGAACGCCGAGAAGCTGGCCGCCGTAGAAGCGC
The DNA here is from genome assembly GCF_014653275.1 of Deinococcus piscis. GTDB lineage: Bacteria > Deinococcota > Deinococci > Deinococcales > Deinococcaceae > Deinococcus > Deinococcus piscis. The sequence continues at coordinate 17,077 of NZ_BNAL01000033.1, read as the reverse complement.
ACGCCCGCCAGGTCCTCGCCAACGCCCGCACCGCCCCTGACGAGGACGTGTATGTGCGCCGCCACCGCCTGGAGGTAGGCTACTGCCCGCTGCTGGACAGGGCCACTGGGCAGTGCAGTGAGTACGAGTCGCGCCCCACCCGCTGCCGCGATACCTTCAGCGCTTTTCCGGCCCGCTACTGCACCGAAGGCTACTGGGAATCGCTCAGCCCGCGCGATAAGCGGCAGTACGCCCGCGACGTGGCCCGAACGCCCGGCACCGACGGCGAACTGCACTACATCGCCCCGCTGGAATATCTGTCCGAGCCTGTCTGGGAAGCTGCCGCCGGGGCGATGGACCGCGCTTTTGGCCTGCAAGTCTGGGGAGATTTCTGGGTGCTGGTTAGCCTGAGTGCGCGCCCGGACTTTATGGCGGCGGTTGAAGCGGGAGATGGCCGCGCCGCACTGAAGGCCGCCCAGGCCGCTGGCCTGAGTCACCCCATGATTCTGGAAATTGAGTAATGCGGCTGCTGGGATGCAGCGTTCACCGGACGGCTCCATCCATCTGTCTACCCTTTGGCAGAGCGGCACCCTTGGCAGAGCGGCGCTGAGGTACACTCGGCCCCGCAGTGAGCGCTGAGCCCTGTCATGAACACCAATCCCCATGATGAACACTGAACAGAGCGCCGAAACCCTCTCTGCCCTGGCCCTGGACCTGGGAGCCGACGTGGTGGGCTGGGCAGATGCGCAGGTGCCCACAACCGCCGTAGACGAGTACACGCTCTGGCTGGCCGAGGGCCGACACGCCCGGATGGACTACCTGGAGCGTCAGCTGCCGCGCCGCGCCGACCTGGGCACGTCACTGCCGGGCGCAGGCCGGGTGCTGGTGCTGGGCATCTCGCACGCCTACGCGCCGCCGCCCAGACCCGCTGGCGGCATTCGGCTGGGCCGGGTGGCCCGCTACGCCTGGACCCCTGACTACCACGACCAGCTTCAGCCGGTGCTGGACCGCCTGAGTGCTGAAGCGGCGGCGCTGGGCGTGCAGGCCAGGGGCTACGTGGACCACGGCCCGGTAATGGAGCGGCTGCTGGGAGCGCGGGCATTTCTGGGCTGGCGCGGCAAAAGCGGCATGCTGGTCAGCACCCAGCTGGGGGCCTTTTTCACGCTGGCGGTGCTGCTGACCGACCTGCCGCCAGCGGGCGAGGGCCCCACGGCGCACCCAGACCGCTGTGGCCGCTGTTTTCGCTGCGCCCAGAGCTGCCCTACTGGTGCGATCGGCCCAGACCGCAAGATTGATGCGGGCCGCTGCCTGAGCTACCTGACCATTGAGCACCGGGGACCGCTGCCCTGGGAGCGGCGGCGCGAGCTGGGCGAGTGGCTGTTCGGGTGTGACATCTGCTGCGAGGTCTGCCCCTGGAGCGTAAAAGCGGGCACGCTGGCCCGGCTGTTTCAGCCCCGGCCAGAGCTCGCGCACCCGGACCTGAGCCGGTTTTTTGGGGTATCAGAGCGGCAGTTCACGCGTGAATGGGCGGGCAGCGCCCTGCTGCGCCCACGCCGCAAAGGCATGGCCCGCAACGCCCTGAACGTAGTGGGCAACCTGCGCGACCCGCAGGGCTGGCCGCTGCTGCTGGCCGGGGCCGAGGACCCCGCCTGGGAAGTGCGCGAGGCCGCGGCCTGGGCGCTGGCCCAGTGGGGCGAATGGACGGCGGTAGAGCGGCTGCGCGGCGACGAGCACCCGGACGTGAGGGCCGCCGCCGAGCGGCTACTGCTTGAGCGGGCCTAGCGCATGGGCTGGAAAGAAGTGCAGCTTTCCCGCAAGCCAAGTGAACTCAGAATGGCAGGATGGCTGGCTGCTTCCACTGCCCCTGCACCAGCGTCAGCGGCCCGAACTTGGGCTGGCCCAGCGCGCCCAGGTCGGCGGTAAAGGTGCCGTCCAAGCGGTAAGGCACGCCCTGACCACGGGCCACCTTCAGCCACTCGGCAGCCGTGTCCAGGCTGACCGGCACACTGGCCCGCACTGTCTGCACCGTTTCGCCGCGTGCCGGTAGGGCAATATCCGGCAGCACCAGCGCCGCCACGGGCTGGCCGGTCAGCACCAGATCAGCGGCCAGGGAATGCAGCCGCACGGCAAAGGGGCTGGGGTTGTGGACCTGCACCGTCAGCTCCAAGTCCGCCGCTGCGCTCTGTCCGGCCTGCCCCGGCAAGGTCAGACCAATCAGACGCACACTGCGGGGTTCAAAGTTGGGCACCTGCACCACTGGACCGGCCAGCTGTGTGGGGGCACATGCAGTCAAAGGACACAGCGCCAGACACAGCCCGGCGACCAGAGAAAAGCGGCTCATTCATCCAGTGTATGGAGCCCCTATGGTGGAAGCGTGAAAGCTCTCGCTCGCTGCATGTCTCTCCTGGCCCTGACTGCCCTGCTCTGCCCAGCGGCGCAGGCCCAGTCGCCCACTGACACCGCCGACCTGTCCCCTCAGCCGGTGCCGCTCTCGCAGGCGCTGGACCGGGCGGGCGTGACGGTTGGCGTGACTGCAAGCCCTGCCGGAACTGCGCCCAGCCTGGGCCTGCGCGGCGTGCGCCTGGGCAGCGGCACCCTGGACACCAGCCTGAGTCTGCGCGGCAGCGAGGCCCGCTACGCACAGTCCCTGGCCCTTCCGCTGATCGGCTACGCCGAAGCCGGAGCCGAAGCGCAGTGGCTGTGGGGCAATGGCGACAGCCCGGGTGGACACCGTCTGGCTGCAAGTGGAGTCCTGGCCGCTGGCCCGGTAGAAGTGCAGCTGGCCGGTGAACGCTTTACGGCCCCACTGCTGCTGCTGCGCCCGCTAGACACCCTGAACGACCCCACCCCTGACCCCCGCAGCGAGGGCAGCAACCTGACCGCCTCGCTGCGGGGCCGCCTGGGACCGGGCACCTTCGTCATGGTGGGCCACGAGTGGGGCCACGGGGCCGGAATGACCGCCGATCTGGAACTGCGCCCCCAACTGTGGAGCGTGGACGGCGGGCCTGCCGTGCTGGCCCTGGTGAACCCCGGCGACCTCAACCCCGAACTCTGGGCCGAGTCGCAGGGCACGCTCACCTTGCGCCTGGGGGCCGAGCACCGGGCAGCCGGCGCGGGCCTGCGCCTGGGTACGGGGTGGGACGGACCAAGCTCCAGCACCGAGCTGAGCGCGGTCTTGGGCGCTCACCGGGAAGCAGCCGTCCACTGGCGGGCTTATGACCTGCTGGGCCAGGACTCAGAACTGGATCTGGGCGCGGCCCTCTCTGACGCCTGGGGGAGCGAAGGGGGCTTGGGCACCCAGTGGAGCGCAGCGCTGCTGCTGCCACTGGAAGGTGAGCAGCGCTTGGAGTTGCGCGGCAGTGCGGGCGCAGCAGGCACGGCGGCGCGGGCCATCTACCTGCTGCCGCTGCGCCCGGCCCCTGGCCCCGCAGACGGCCAGAACTGATTCAGCCGGAGGAGAACCCACAAATGCCGTCCCAGTCACAGTTTGAGGCGGCGGCAACCTTAACTGAACGTCAGCCAGACGGCGGTGTTCTCACCCCCTGACATGCCAGACTGCATGTGTGAAAAAAGCCTTTTTCCTCTCCCTGAGTGCCGCGCTGGCTCTGCTGCCCCAGGCCAATGCCCAGACCGCCAACGATGTTCTGTACAAAGTGGACCAGATGCAAAAGAGTGCCCGCGACCTGTCGTTCCGGCTTTCGGGTCGCCTGACGCTGGAAGGCACTGGACAGAATATGGATGTGATGGTCAAAACTATTCCCAGCCGTGAAGTGGTCCGCATGGAATTTCGCCAGCCGCAAAGTCTCAGCGGCGACGTGATCGTCTCGGACCGTCAGGAAGTGCGCCAGTACTGGAGCATGTCCAACCAGATTACCGTGACCCCGCTCAGCCGCGCCGGTGCCCGCTCCGGCCTGGGCCTGGACTTTACCCAGCTGGGCAGCGCGGCCAACCTGAGCAGCAGCTACAACGTCAAGCTGCTCGGCACCAGCAATGCCGGTGGGGGCCGCCTGTTCAAGCTGGCGGCCACCCCCAAAGGCAACGCGCAGGCAGGCACCGCCCACGTCTGGGTGACGGACCGTGGCTGGCGTCCCACCCGCATTCAGATGTACCAGCCCGGCGGTCAGCTGGCCGTGGACCTGAACGTGAGCAGCTTCAAGACCAATACTGGCGTGACCGAAGCCGCCCTGCGGGCCCTGCCACGCGGCGCACGGGTGGTGCAGCAGTAGGCAGACACTCGTCACCAGCAAGCCAAACATCAGCCCCGCCCGGAATCCTGGCGGGGCTTTCGCTGCTGGGCCGCCAAAGCCTCTGCTATCCGCTATCTGTCATCCGCCCTCCGCCATTCAGCCCTGCTGCCACACGCTTTACCCAGGCGCTAGGCTGAAGGCCATGATTGACCGCTACCTGACTCCCGAAATGAAGACCCTCTGGTCCGAGGCGAACCGTTACCGCGCCTGGCTGAAAGTGGAGCTGAGCGCCATGCAGGCCCAGGCGCAGGCGGGCGAAGTGCCGCAAAGCGCTTACGACACGCTGGTGCAAAAAGCGGAGAGTGACCCACTTGACCAGGCTTTTGCCGAGAAGGTGGCCGAAATCGAGGCCGTCACCCGCCACGACATCGTGGCCTTTACGCGGGCGCTGACGGACCGCTACGGCGAGGAAGCCCGCTTCATTCACCACGGCCTGACCTCCACCGATGTGGTGGACACCGCCCAGAACCTGCTGCTGGACGAAGCCATGAGCCTCATCATTGCGGACACCCAGGCCATGCGTGAGGTGTGCCGCGCCCAGGCGGTGCAGTACAAACACACTCCTACGGTGGGCCGCACCCACGGCATCCACGCCGAGCCAATGACCTTCGGGCTGAAGTTCCTGAACTGGATGTCGGCGCTGGACCGCGACCTGGAGCGGCTGGAGTCGGCCAGAAAGCGCATACAGGTGGTGATGCTCAGCGGCAGCGTAGGCACCTTTGCCCATGTCAGCCCCGACATCGAGGCCGCTGTGGCCCGCGAGTGGGGCTGGCAGCCCGCCGCCGTGACCAATCAAACGCTGGCCCGTGACCGCCACGCCGAGCTGATGACCACCCTGGCAATTCTGGGCACCACCATCGAGAAAATCGCGGTGGAAATTCGCCACCTGCAACGCTCGGAAGTGCGCGAGGCGATGGAGCCGTTCGGCAAGGGGCAGACCGGCAGCAGCTCCATGCCACACAAGAAAAACCCCATCCTGACCGAAAATGTCACGGGCCTGGCCCGCTTGCTGCGCGGCAACGCCATGACCGCGCTGGAAAACGTGGCGCTGTGGCACGAGCGTGACATCAGCCATTCCAGCGCCGAGCGCATTATCCTGCCGGACTCCACCGCCGCCGCCAGCTACGCCCTGCGCCGCCTGACCGGCGTGCTGCGTGACTTGGTCGTGTTCCCCGAGCGAATGCTGAAGAACCTCAATGACCTGGGCGGATTGGTGTTTAGCCAGCGCGTGCTGCACGCTCTGATTGACGACAAAGGCATGCTGCGCGAAGACGCTTACGGCATCGTGCAGCGCAATGCCCTGAAGTCCTGGGAAACCGGCGAAGGGCTAAAAGACCTGCTGGCCGCCGACCCCGAAAACCCGCTGAGCGCCGAGGAACTGGACGCCGCTTTCGACCTGGCATGGTACTTGCGCCACGTGGACGATATTTACGCCCGCTTCGGCCTTTGACCCTTGGCCTTTGATGCAAAAAGCCTGTTCCTTCTTCCACCAACCATGAGCGCAGCGGAATCACCTCTGAGCAAGGCTCAGCCACCACAGGAGAATTCATAAATGACACAAACAGGAGCCAACGACACGCTCTTTATCACCACCGCGATTGACTATGCCAACGGCGTGCCGCACATCGGGCACGTGTTCGAGAAAATCCTGGCTGACGCCATCGCCCGCTACCAGCGGCTGTCGGGCCGCCCTACGCACCTGCTGCTGGGCACCGACGAGCACGGCGAAAAGATTCTCAAGGCCGCCGCCGCACAGGGCATCACGGCGCAGGAGCTGGTGGACGACCTCTCAAAGCGGGCTTTTCAGGGCCTGTGGGAGCGTCTGGGCATCAGCCTGGACCAGTTCGTCCGCACCACCGACGCGCAGCACCAGGGGTTTGTGCAGGACATCTTGCAGCGCGTGTACGACGCGGGCGACATCTACTTTGCCGAGTACGAGGGCCTGTATTCGGTGGGCAGCGAGCGCTACGTGACCGAAAAAGAACTGGTCGAAGGCCCTGACGGCGTGCGGCGCGTGCCCGGCGACAAGGAGCCGCCCGAGCTGCGGCGCGAGGCCAACTACTTTTTCAAGATGGAAAAGTATCAGCCCTGGCTGCGCGAATACCTGGAAGCCCACCCCGACCTGATTCAGCCCACAGGCTTCCGCAACGAAGTGCTGGAAATGCTGCGTGAGCCGCTGGGCGACCTGAGCATCTCGCGGCCCAAAGAGCGGATTCCCTGGGGCGTGCCGATTCCCTGGGACCCCGAGCACGTGACCTATGTGTGGTTCGACGCGCTGCTGGCGTACCTGTCGGGGCCGGTGGGCAAGGGCCAGCCGGAAAGCGTGACCGGGCAGACCTGGCACGTCATCGGCAAGGATATTCTCAAGCCACACGCGATTTTCTGGCCGACCATGCTCAAGTCAGCGGGCCTGCCGGTGTATGACCGCCTGATTGTCCATAGCCACATCCTGGCCGAAGATGGCCGCAAAATGGGCAAATCACTGGGCAACGCCATTGACCCCGAGCAGCTGGTGCAAGACTTCCCCCTGGACGCCATTCGCTACGCCCTGCTGCGCGAGGCCAGCATGGGCAGCGACACGCCATTTGGCGAAACGATTCTGGTCAGCCGCCTGAACGGCGAACTCGCCAACGACCTGGGCAACCTGCTGGCCCGCAGCCTGAGCATGATCGAGAAGTACCGGGGCGGCGTGATTCCAGCCCCCGGCGAACTGGGCGAGCGTGAACAGAAGATTGTGGCCGACGCCCAGAGCCTGCCAGAACGGGTGATGGGACTCGTGAACGACTTCAAGCTGAACATGGCGCTGGACGCGGCGATGGGCTTTGTGCGCGACCTGAACCGCTATATCGCAGAGAGCGAACCCTGGAAGCTGGCGAAGGACGAGGCGCAGGCTGAGCGGCTGGACACCGTGCTGTACACCGTGGCCGAGGGCCTGCGGGTGGCAAGTGTGGCGCTTGAAGGTGCGATTCCCGGCAAAGCGCAGGAGCTGCGCCGTCAGCTGGGCCTGGGCGAGCAGACCTACGTGCTGGAAGCCGCCTGGGGCCTGACCCCCGCAGGCACCCGCATTCAGGCGGGCGAGGTGCTGTTTCCCAAGCTGGAACTGCCCGAAAAGAAAGCCGAGCAGGGCGCAGACCAACCACAGAGCACCGCACCAAAAGCCACCAAACCGCAAGGAGCCAAGACCATGACCGACCCCGCCCCGACCCAGGACACCCCCACCGCTCCCGCCGAGAACGCCCAGGAATTCATCACCATTGACGACTTCCTGAAAGTGGACCTGCGCCTGGCCGAAGTGCTGGCCTGCGAGCCGCTAGAAAATGCCGACAAGCTGCTCAAGTTCACCCTGAAGGTGGGCGATGAGGAGCGGGTCATCCTGAGCGGCATCCGCAAGTGGTTCCCCGAACCCGCCGACCTGGTAGGCAAGCGCGTGGTGATCGTGGCGAACCTGGCCCCCCGCAAGATGCGCGGCATCATGAGTCAGGGCATGATCCTAAGTGCTGAGAGCGAAAGCGGCGAGCTGGACCTGCTGACCGTGGGCAAGGCCCTGCCGGGCGGCTCACAGGTGCGCTAAATCTACTAAAGACCTTCTGAGCCGCTGTCTGAAACGTGTACAGGCGGCGGCTTTTCTTACTCACCTCCCCGGAAACTGTTCACACGCTCCTGAACTTCGCGGTAGAACTCGGCCACATGCCAGCCGTCGCAGGCGGCATGATTGGCCCTGACCGACAGCGGCAGCCACAGCCGCCCGGCCCGCTCGCGGTACTGCCCCGCCGTGAAGACCGGCAGCAGATACTCCTCCTCACCCGCAAAGGTCAGCTCAAAGGCCGTAAACCCCAGCCACGGCGCGATGGAGATGTTCACGGCGTGGGCAGGCGGCCTGCCCTTCGGGTAGAACTCCAGCGAATCTGCATGGGCCTGCACGTCGGCCTGGAAGCGGGTCTGGAAGTCTGCGTAAGAGTCGCCCAGATCAGTCCACAGCACTGCAAACGTCTGGCTCTCAGGCCGGAACACCGTATAGGTCGGCAGAATCTGTTCCCAGTAGCCGGGCTGACCGTCCTGTAGGGTCATTCTCAGCGCAGGCAAGGCGTTGACCGCCTGACAGATCACATAAATCAGGGCAGAGGCAAAAGGGACCGGGGCCGCCTTGAGCGCAGTCACGTCCACCTCCGCCGTCACATTGAAGGTGCAGGGATGGGCGCGGTAGTGCTGAAAGGTAGCGGCGCGGGGCCAGGCAGACAGGTCAAGCGGCTGAACAATCGACATGGAGTTAAGGTAGCTGGGGCCGGTTCTTGAACGGTAAGCCACCTTGCTTAGAACAGGGATGGGCTTAGGCCAGAGCTGGCGAATGCAACTGGGGAAGCTGGGCCAGGCTCACTGCCTACTGCTTGCCGCACTTTACAGAAGCGAGCTGACCGCAGGCCGCCGCACAGTCAACGGCACAGTCAACGGCACAGTTAACGGCGCAGTCAACGCATGTAGCGCCGCCCCGAGTAATTGCCGTACACCCCAATCCCAAAGGCCACACTCCGCACGCTTTCTATGACGGCGCGGTTGCCCCAGGCCAGCCCCGCCGAGCTGCCCCCGTCCAGCAACAGGGCATTTTGCGCGCCCAGCTGCCGCATCACTTTTGCCATCTCAGCCGGGGTCAGCTTGGCCTGGGTGCTGACCAGGAACAGGTCGCGGTTGCCGCTCAGCCCCACGGCGGAGCGCGCCGCCCGCCCGAAGACCGCCGGGTCACGGAAAGCGGCGTCATAGCTCTGGCGAATCTGGCCGCCCACCAAGATACGTGGCCCAGAGGCGATCACCGTCTCCATCCCGCGCCAGGCTTGTGCGCTGGTGGTGCCGCTCCCGCCCGTAATCACGGCGCGGTTGTCGGGCGTAATGGCAAGGGCCGCCGGAATGCGCCCCCAGCTGATCAGCTGGCCGCTGCGGACCAGGTCACCCGCAGGCGCATAGGTCTGTGGATGAAAGTAGGAACCGTTAATCAGCGCATCTGCTCCGCTCTGGCGGGCCAGTGTCCCCACGCGTGCGCCCCGGCTCCCCTGAGGCAGCACCGGCGAGACGAGCACCCCAGGATGGCGCAGGTCCACCCGGACCATCCGCACCGGCACCCCCAGGAGCGTGCGCGAATGCAGCGACACGGGCGGAGCGACGGGCTGAGGCGGCAATGGCACCGGGATACGCTTGGGCACCCGCAGACGCTGGCCCGCATACACCTCACCCGAACGCAGATAGTTGGCGGCCAGCAGGTCCGCCGGGGTGGTGCGGTACTGGGCAGCCAGCGTCCGCAGAGTTTGCCCAGGCTGCACCGTCTCGTAGCCGTAGACCACCTTGACCGTCTGGCCTGCAGCCACTTGCGGCGGCAGGGGCCGGGCCGGAACCTGCAAGCGCTGCCCGACCACCAGAAGGTCCCCGCTGACGGCATTGACCCGCCGCAGGTCCGCCACGCTGATTCCGGTGCGGCGTGAAATCCCGGCCAGCGTGTCGCCTGGCCGCACGGTGTACGGGTAGACCGCCAGAGCTGAGGGGGCAGCAGGCGCCTTGAGGCGCAGCACCTGCCCTGCCCGAATGGCGTCGCTACTCAGGCCATTGGCCGCCCGCAGCTGGGCAACGCTGACCCCACTGCGCTGAGCAATACTCCACAGGGTGTCCCCTGCTTGCACCGTGACCGTTTGGGCCTGCGCACCGCCCAGCACAGAGACAGCGAGTGCGGCCAGCAGACGCGGGCCCAGAACAGACGGAGAACGGAACGTCCTAAACACACAATCAACAGACTTCAGCGGCATCGCTGTTCAGGATGACCAGCCCTCATGAGAACTTTGCCGGAGCGGCGCAGCCTGGACAGCTTGTCAAATGATCGGATCAAATGCTCTAGGCGCCCACTGAGTTGCCGGGAAACACCGCCACCCGCCCAATCATGTACACGCAGCCCGCCAGAAACAGAGTCAGTACCGGCAGCAGCTTCAGGCCGATATTGACGCCCAGAAATTCGCCGTTCCAGCGGTCCCGCGCCAGGGCTTCGGCGGCCAGCAGGCTGAGGACCGTAAAGCCGGTGTACATCCAGTGCTCCAGGTCACGGGGTGGGTCAACCGGCAAGCAGTAGCGGGACAGGTTGGCGACCTGTCCACACAGTTCCTGTTGCACGGCAGCGGGAGCGGGCACGGCGCTGGCCACTTTGCCGCCACTCACAGCCAGAACGATGCCCGTGACCGCCGGAAGCAGGGTCAGCACCCAGGTCAGCCGCAGCCAACCCAGAAAGCCAGCGCCGACCTGTCCCTTGAACGCCGGGGCCAGGCTCCAGACAAACAGCACCGCTGTGGCCAGGGCCAACGGAGTAGGCGTCAGCATCAGGAGCGGAAAGGCGGCCACCCAGGAGTCGGGCCACACAAAGTTGTGCAGCATTTTCAGAGCGTCAATCACGGAAGGTCCTCATAGCCCTTGAACTGGACTTCGGTGCCCAGCGGCAAGAAGGTGCCGGGGCGCAGCGGTGGATTGGGGGCCGTGCTCTCGCCACGTGCCCGGGGCCGCAGCAGCCGTAGCCGCGCCGGGATATCAGCAATCAGGACCCGGCCACCCAGCAGCGTCACCCGCAGGCCGCGCAGCGAAGGAGCTTTGCAGGCTTCACCCAGGTCCGTGATTCCGCCCGGCAAGCCCAGGTGGTGCTCGGCGTAGCGCCCCACCACCTTGAGGGTCTGCCCGTCCGAACTGAGGGTCAGCGGCAGACCCAGGCCACTCAGCTCACCCAGCGGCGGGGACTTGGCGCGGCTCGACTCGGCCATTTGCACGCCCAGCAGGGTGCCGGGACGCACCACATTGCCGGGGCCCAGCAAGCGGGTGCCCTGTGAGACTTCCAGGTCTGCGGGGACCCGCAGCAGCCGCAGCCCGGCGCGGTGGCGCTCCAGACGCAGCCCGCTGAGGTGCGGCACACCCGCCACCTGGCCCACATCGAACGCGCCGCTGGACGGGGCATTCACAGCACTCATGCGCCCATCGGTGCCAAACAGGCACAGGAAGCGGTCCTCTGAGTATTCAAGGCCCTCAATCCCGGGCACTTCTTGCTCAAACGCTGGGGCGTAAGGCGCAGCGGGCACCGAGCTGACCGGCTGGGCCTGCGAGACCGTCACATGGCGCACCCGCTCTTCTGCGCCGCCGGGCCGCGCCCGCTCAATCAGCGGAGCCGCGCCCGCAGCCCGCTCACGCACCTGCCGGCGCTGTACCGCACGCAAGGCAGCCAGCGCTGCGCCCAGCAGTGCCAGCCCCAGCAGCAGCGGCCAGAGATTGAAGGTGCGGCGTGGCTGAGCGCTGCCGTCAGGGGTCGTTTGCGGGTCAGCGGAAGGGGTGGCAGACCCTGGTGCTGGAGTTGTCAGCCCAGGGCGGGTGTCGGTCACTGGAGGCACCTGCCCTTCCAGCGATCCCGCCGCCCCGGTCACGGTGGTCAGCGGCAGTGCGGTGCCGTCCGGAAGCAACCATTCCAGCGGCACTGTCCGGCCTTCGGCCAGGCCGGTGTTGGTGACGCGGACACCGATGTGGCGGCTGCCGCGCTCATGCAGCAGCTCGGCACTCAGGCCCTCGGCGGGCGAAGTGTTGAAGCCCGAACCGCGCAGGTCCTTTTGGAGCACCGCCCGGCTGAGTGCGTAGCGGAGCGTGACCGACTCACCAGGACGCAGGGTCCGGTCAGCGCCGGGGTTCAGCCAGCGGAGCCCTTCGGTGCCCGCCAGGGCAAAGCGCAGCAGCGTGAGTTGTGGGCGCACCACGCGGCCTGTCTCGTCCCCAGTTTGAGCGCCCGAAGCGGCGGCAGCCTGAGCGGCAGGCGCAAGCGGCTCAGCACACAGCAAACCCACCGTGCCGCTGGGAATCTGGCCCAGCACGCGGAGGGGCACGGCACCGCCCCGCACTTCCCCAGCGGCCAGCGAGACCTGGCTCAGTCCCGGCAGCAGCGGCATGGACAGCTGCACTGGGGTGCCGTCCGGCAAGCCCAGACTCAAAGCTTCTGGCGAGTGCACCGTCTGAATGCGGCTGCCCAGCCCGGTCAGGTCCGGCACCTGCCCTACCGGATAGGTGTGTGCCTCGGCGTAGGGGCTGCTCTGTAGGGCTCCAAGTGCGTCGGCAGGAATCTGGGTGCCGAGCGCCAGATAGTGAAAACTGTCCAGCGGGCCACGGGCGGTGAAGGCCGACAGGCCCTGGGCGGCACTCACCGCGCCGCTGGGGTCGTTGTCTACCCCGTCGGTCAGCACGAAGACATTGGTCAGCTGGTCCGAGTCGGGGGCCAGGGTGGGCAGCGCTTCATTCAGCGAGCGGTACAGATGGGTGTTGTTGCCGTTGGCCTGCAACTCAGCCATGTCCTTGTCAAAAGCAGCGCGGTCAGCCGGCAAAGTGTAGCTGCGGCGCGAACGCAGACCACTGTCAAAGGTAAACAGTTCCACCTGCTGCGGCTGGCGCTCATCCACATAGCGCACGATGGCCGCCTTGACCCCAGCAAAAATGTCGGCCCTGCCGTCGCCCAGGCCGACCATGCTGCCGCTGGTATCCAGCACAAAGACGGCCCGGGTACGGGTGGGAAATGTGGCCGCGCCTGCGGGCAGGGTGCAGGTCTGGGCCTGCGCCGCCGCAGCGGAGGCCGCCTGCTGAGCGGTATCCCCGGCGGTTTGCCCAGCCGGGGCCGCACAACCCGCCAGCAGCAGCAGGCCCAGGCAAAACAGCGGAGTCAGTCGTGGCATGTCACTCTCCATTGTGCCCCGAACCGGGCAACTATGAAAAGGGTCACGCTTGGCAGGGGTAGACAGCGGCATGATTATGTTAATAACATATTCAAGTAGCAGGATTTCGAGAATGGCGGGTCACGTGCTAGACTAAACCCTGTTCGCAGGGGCTTTTGCAGCCCTGCCTTCCCACTGTTCTAGCCAGCTGCGCCGGGCCACAAGTCCAGAGCAGCGCCACAGTACCGGAGCTGGCTCCCTATTTTTGGGAGAACCGCTTCACAGGAGGAATATGACCAACCCCAACAGCAACTACACCGCCGATTCCATCAGCATTCTCAAAGGTCTGGAAGCGGTTCGTAAGCGCCCCGGCATGTATGTGCAGGGCGGCACTGGCATTGACGGCTATCATCAGCTGCTGACCGAAATTATCGACAACGCCATTGACGAAGGCTTGGCCGGCTTTGCCGACGAAATCACCGTGACCATGCACGAAGATGGCAGCGCCACCGTGACCGACAACGGGCGCGGTATTCCCGTGGATATGATGAAGTCCGAAGGTCGCCCGGCCATCGAAGTGATCTTCACCGAGCTGCACGCAGGCGGCAAATTCGGCCAGGGCGCTTATAAGGTGTCGGGCGGTCTGCACGGCGTGGGCTCCAGCGTGGTGAACGCGCTCAGCACCTACCTCGACGTGACCGTCAACAAGGGCGAACAGCTGCACCACATCCGTTTTGAAAAGGGCTTGGTGACGGTCCCGCTAGAAGTGACCGGCAAGACCCCAGCCGACGTGACCTGGAGCACCAAGGTGTCTTTCCATCCTGACCCCGAAGTGTTCAAAGAGTTCGAAAACCTGTTCGACTATGACCGTATTCGCCGCCGCCTGCGCGAGCTGGCCTACCTGACTGGCCTGAAAATCGTGCTGCGTGACGAGCGGGCAGCGCTGCACGCGGGCGAGGTGCGCGAAGAAGTCTTCCACGAGCAGGGCGGCATTGCCAACTTTGCCTCCTCCTTGGTCAGCGACAGTACCCGGCTGCTGTACGACCAGCCCATCGTGATGCGCGGCACCAGCAATGAAGTCGAAGTGGAAGTGGCGTTTATTCACGCCAACACCTATTCCAGCGACAACATCCTGACCTACGCCAACATGATTCGCACCCGTGACGGCGGCACTCCGCTGACCGGCTTCAAGACGGCTTACACCCGCATCCTGAACAAGTACGCCAAGGACAAGAATCTGATCAAGAGTGGCAACCCCGCCCCCAGCGGCGACGACCTGCTGGAAGGCATCTACTGCGTGATCAGCGTGAAGCTGGGCGACCCGCAGTTCGAGTCGCAGGCCAAGGTCAAGCTGCTGAACTCCGAAGCGCAGACGGCGGTCAACGCCATCGTGGGCGAGAAGTTCGCGGAATTCCTCGAAGAAAACCCCAAAGTCGGCAAGACGATTGTGGAAAAAGCCGCCGAAGCTGCCCGCGCCCGTGAAGCGGCCCGCAAAGCCCGCGACATTGTGCGCCGCTCCAACCCCCTCGAAAACGACGACCTGCCCGGCAAGCTGGCCGACTGCTCCAGCCAGGACCCCGCCGAGAGCGAGCTGTTTATCGTGGAAGGGAACTCGGCAGGCGGCAGCGCCAAGAGTGGCCGTGAGCGCCGCTTCCAGGCGATTCTCCCGCTGCGCGGCAAGATTCTGAACGTGGAAAAAGCCGAGCTGAACAAGAGCCTCAAGAACGCCGAAATCAGAAGCATGATCGCGGCCATCGGGGCCGGCGTGGACGGCAGCGGCGACCAGTTGCGCTTTGACGTGGAGCAGCTGCGTTACCACAAAGTGATCATCATGACCGACGCCGACATGGACGGCGGCCACATCACCACGCTGCTGCTGACCTTCTTCTTCCGCTACATGAAGCCGGTGGTGGAGCACGGCCACCTGTACATTGCCCAGCCGCCGCTGTACCGCATCATGGTGGGCCGCAGCAAGACCGGCGAGTACCTCTACTCTGACGAGGAACTGCGCAAAAAGGTGGCCGAGGCCAACAAGGCCGGCAAGAAGTTCGAGATTCAGCGCTTTAAGGGCCTCGGCGAGATGAACGCCGACCAGCTGTGGGACACCACGATGAACCCCGAAACGCGGGTGCTCAAGCAGGTCAACATCGAAGACCTGTTGGTGGCCAACGAAATCTTCGAAGACCTGATGGGCAGCGATGTGCAGCCGCGCAAGGTGTTTATTCAGGAAAACGCCCGCTTCGCTGAAATCACGGTGTGATAAAGGTCTAAGGGTCTAACAGACTAAGGGTCTGAGGGCCAAAGAGAGAGGAGCTTCCGCATATGCAGCGCGGAGGCTCCTCTCTGTTGGCTGGCTCCTTATTACTTGCGCACAAACGCCCAGGCCGCAGGCAACAGCACCGCAGCCAGAGCAATCTTGAGGGCGTCGCCCAGCAAGAAGGGGGTGAGGCCAGCGTTGAGCAGGGTCTGCCCCTGCATGCCGGTGACTGCGCCCAACCAGGTCAGGCCCAGCGCATAGATGATGACGCTGGCAACCAGCATGGCGAGGCCTGCACCCAGAGGCCTGCGGTCTAGGGCGAAGCGTTCAACCAACCAGCCCGTAGCAGCGGCAGCAAAGGGATAGCTGAGCAGATAGCCGCCGGTAGCGCCCAGAAACTTGCCCATCCCTGCTGAGCCGCCAGCGAACACCGGCAGGCCAGCGGCCCCTAGCGACAGGTACAGGGCCAGAGCCGCAAACCCGCGCTTCCAGCCCAGCGCCGCGCCAATCAGGAGCACGCCCAGGGTTTGCAGGGTCACAGGGACGGGTTGCAGCGGAATCTCGGCCTGGGCAATCAGGCCCATCAGCAGAGCACCGCCGGCAATCAGCAGCAGGTCACGGGAGACGGACGGAGTAGGGGCCAGGGTGCCAGCCAGGGTGGGGTGGGTCGCTTGGGTCATAGATTCTTTCCTCCGGGAATGCGGCAGCGTACCGGGCAGGGGCCAAGCACACCGCTCACTTTTTGGAATGCTTCAGCATAGCCCAGCGCGCTCCGTTAGGCCAAACCTCATGGCAGCTGAACCAAGGCCCGGACCAGGCAGCGCAGGTTGAGGCCAGTCTCTGCCCTATCTAGCCCCCAGCTGACCAATCAGCTCTACATCTCCGGCCCCAACCGTAACCGTGCGGCCATCTGGCAAGGCGACAAGCAAGCTGCCCTGAGCGTCCACGTCACGCGCTACTCCCTCCAAGTGGCCTTGCCCAGGCAGCTCAAAGCGCACCGGCTGTCCCAGAGTCGCGCTCACGGCCCGCCAAGCGTCCAGCACCTCTGGCCCAGGAGCTGCCAGCCAATGCTCCAGCTCGGCCAGGACATCGGCCAGCAGCTCAGCGCGGGTCACACCGGGCCGCAGATGATCCACCGTACCGGCCCCCTGGGGTGCCTCGGTCACGTTGATACCGATGCCCAGCACAGCCTGCCGGGCTTCCTCACCGCGCAGCTCGGCTTCCAGCAGAATCCCGGCCAGCTTACGGCCCTGAGCGTCCAGCAGGTCGTTGGGCCATTTCAGGCTGCCCCCGCCCACAGCACGCTGCATCGCCACTCCAGCCGCAAGCGGCAGCGTGGGCAAGCTGGACAGAGGCAATGGCCCGCGCAGCAGCACACTGAACACCAGATTGCCAGTGCCTGTCTGCCAGGTGCGGCCCCGGCGACCCCGGCCAGCCGTCTGCCGCTCGGCCACCACCACAGCGCCGTGCAGCGCGGGGCTATGCACATCAGCGGCCCAGTCCCGCAGCGTGTCCTGGGTACTGCCGGTTTCACCGTAGTAGCGCAGCGCCCGCCCGAACCCGCCGCGCAGGGCCAGCACCCCTGGCGCGGGCGTCCCAGGCTCAAGCGCGTACCCGGCGCGCCTCACTTGAAGCGGTACTCCCTGCTCACGCAGGCGGTGCGCATGGGCATGAACCGAGACGCGGCTCAGTCCCAGGGCGGCTCCCAGGTCATCGCCGGACTGAGGAACAGCGGTCAGCAACTGAAGCAGGCGCTCGGACATGACGCCTACTATGCCCTATCCAGAGATGTTGGCAGCCAGAGATCAGGCAAGGCGAGTGCAATATGTGGGGCAGCTCAGTAGGTGACAACTTCAGTTTGACCTCGTTCCAGACGGCAAAAACCAACAGACGGCCCC
>NZ_BNAL01000032.1 GCF_014653275.1 Deinococcus piscis | reverse complement strand
TGATGGGGCCGTCTGTTGGTTTTTGCCGTCTGGAACGAGGTCAAACTGAAGTTGTCACCTACTGAGCCAGTAATTACCCTTCTTGACCTGGTCAATGACCCGCAGGCCAAACCCCAGACCGTACTTGTCTCCAGACCACCCGTCATAGACCTGACCCGTGCAGCCATTGATAGAGGCCGCCACATTGAGGGTGCTGCGCAAATTCCCTTGCTGCAATCCAATGCGTCCCCCTTCCAGAGCGGTGACGCGAACAGCGTCACGGGGACTCTGCTCTGCAGGAGAGGACAAAGCCGTAGCTGCAAGTAAGGCGAGGACGCTCATGGCTTCATTGTAGGGAGACGGGGTGGTCTTCTCCTGGTCAAAAGATTCGTGGCGTGTCAATGGCTCCTGCTAACCTGAAATCCTCCATGCGCCCATACCTTGCTGTTCTATTTACTGCCCTTACCTTGAGTCTGAGTCAGACCGCTCAGGCCGTCGATTTCTGGATGGTGCTGGGCAATACTGGCGGCAAATCCACTCTGCGTGGCGGCGAATTCGTCTATCCCACCAGTGACGGGAAGACCACCCTGTGGGTAGGGATCAGCTTCCTCGACTTCATGAACAATGAGGGAAACGAGATAGACCTGACTGGCTTTAAAACGGGTGGTCCATTCACCCAGAGCGAATTGGCACTTCTGGCCAACGAAGTGGTGAAGGTAGGTCATGAGTGCTACAACGTCAGCGCTACCAGGGATGCTGATATCAAGCAATGGCTAACCACCACTCGGGTAGAGGAGGCCAATTTCTACACCACAGCGCTGCGGCCTACAGCCCAGAAGAGCTTTGGCCCTCTGGAGCTTTCCCTGACGAAGACCGTCAATGGAAATAGCCATGCCGTAGCGGTTCATTTCTACCGCGAGGGCCAGCAAGGCGTTGCACCCTGGACGAAGACCTGCACCGCTTCGGGATGATGGTCAGAGGCTATAGGCGCAAAATGCGCTACATAGCCTGAAAAGCGGCGCTAGCATAGGTAAATTCCATGCCTTAGCCCACTGCGAGGTGGGCCAGATGTCAGACCCGGTGCAACCGTCAGGGGGAGAGTGTCCGTGAAAGAAGCCGAGCTAGAGCAGTCCTTTATCGACAAGTTGCAGGAGCTGAAATACGTCTACCGCTCTGATATCCGTAGCCGCTCTGCGCTGGAAGCGAACTTCCGGGAGAAGTTCGAAGAACTCAACGGCGTCAAGCTGACGGACGGCGAGTTCACGCGGCTGCTGGAGGACATCACCACGCCTGATACCTTTCAGGCGTCCAAAACCCTGCGGACCAAGCACACCATGCTCCGGGATGACGGTACCCCGCTGGACTACACCCTGATCAATATCAAAGACTGGTGCAAGAACACCTTTGAGGTGGTCAGCCAGCTCAAAATGAACACCCACAGCAGCCATCACCGCTACGACGTGGTGCTACTGATGAACGGCGTACCCGTCGCCCAGGTGGAGTTGAAGAAGAAGGATGTGACCCCACAGGTTGCCATGCGGCAGATCGTGGACTACAAGAACGACCCAGGCAATGGCTATGGCAACTCGCTGATGACGTTCATCCAGCTGTTCGTGGTCAGCAACGGGGGCAGCACCCACTACTTTGCCAACAACCGTCAGGAGCACTTCAGCTTCAATGCGGATGAGCGCTACCTTCCGCTTTACCAATTTGCTGATCAGCAGAACAAGAAGATCACGGATCTGAACAGGTTTGCGGACGCCTTCCTGGCCAAATGCACGTTGGGGGAGATGATTGGACGCTACATGGTGCTGCTCGAAACCGAGAAGCGTCTGATGATGATGCGGCCCTACCAGATTTACGCGGTCAAGGCCATCGTAGGCAGTATCGCCCAGAACACCGGGAACGGGTACATCTGGCACACCACCGGCAGCGGGAAGACGCTGACTTCCTTCAAAGCGTCCACCCTGCTGAAAGACAACGACGCGATCGACAAGTGCATCTTCGTGGTGGACCGCAAGGACCTGGACCGGCAGACCCGCGAGGAGTTCAACCGCTTCCAGGAAGGCAGCGTGGAGGAGAACGCCAACACCGGCAAGCTGGTGAAACGCCTGCGGTCCACCGAAAAAGCCGACAAGGTCATTGTGACGACCATCCAGAAGCTGGGTCTGGCCCTGAGTGGTGGGGGCAAAGCTGAGTATGCCGGGCAGCTTGAACCCCTACGGGACAAGCGCATCGTCTTTATCTTCGACGAGTGCCACCGTTCGCAGTTCGGGGAGAACCACAAGGCTATCAAGGGGTACTTCCCCAACTCGCAGCTGTTCGGCTTTACTGGCACGCCTATCTTCGACGAGAACGCCCGCTACGTGCAGGTGAAAGGTAAAGAAGCGACCTACCAGACCACCGAAGACATCTTCCAGCGTGAGTTGCACGCCTACACCATCAACCACGCCATCGACGACGGGAACGTGCTGAAGTTCCACGTGGACTACTACAAGCCGGAGTCCGCAGACGCTGTTGCGGCTCGCAGCCGCAACGAACCCCCACCCAAGGGAGCGGTCGTCACCGAGATTCTGAAAAAGCACGACGCCGCTACGGCTGGGCGCAAGTTCAACGCGATTCTGGCGACGGCTTCGATTGACGACGCCATCGAGTACTACAACCTGTTCGCAAAGGTGCAGGCCGAGCGTCAGGCCGAGGACCCCACCTTCAAGCCGCTGAATATCGCGGCAGTGTTTTCACCGCCGGCTTACGTGAGCGCCGAATCCAAGCAAATGCAGGAGGATCTGCCACAGGAGAGTGCCGACAACCAGGAGAACCCCGAGGCCAAGAAGCAGGCCCTGGAGCGCATCATCTCTGATTACAACGCCCGCTACGGAACCAATCACAAGATCAGCGAGTTCGATGCCTACTACCAGGATGTGCAGAAGCGTATCAAGGACCAGCAGTGGCCCAACAAGGATTTCCCCCACGAGCAGAAGATCGACATCGTCATCGTGGTGGACATGCTGCTGACGGGGTTCGATTCCAAGTATCTCAATACCCTGTACCTGGACAAGAAGTTGCAACATCATGGCCTGATTCAGGCCATGTCCCGGACCAACCGCATCCTGAACGCGACCAAGCCTTACGGGAACATCCTGGACTTCAGAGGCCAGCAAGAAGCGGTGGACAAGGCCATCACCCTATTTTCCAGCGGTGATGGGGAAAGCAGCCGCGAAATCTGGCTGGTAGAAGAAGCCCCCAAAGTCATCGAGCGGCTGGAGAAAGCGGTGCAGAAGGTGACGACCTTCATGTCGCTCTATGATCTGGAACCCACCGCCGATCAGGTTCATAACCTGCCCGGCGACAGCGCCAAAATCCAGTTCATCAAGCTGTTCAAGGATGTGCAGCGTTACTCGACCCAGCTGGAGCAGTACACCGACCTGACTGAAGAGCAGCAGGAGCAAATCGGGACCATCCTGCCCCCGGATGAGCTGCAGGCGTTCCGAGGCGCTTATCTGGAAACAGCTCAGGCCCTGAAGCAGAGCAAGGACAAGCCCAAAGAAGACGAGGATGAGCTGGAAAACCTCGACTTCGAACTGGTGTTGTTCGCTTCAGCCATCATCGATTACGACTACATCATGACCCTGCTGGCGCAGTCGAGTGCCCAGGAGACCCCGGAGCAGCAGCGCACCACCCGTGAGAAGCTGCTGGCGCTGATCGGCTCCGATGCCAAGTTCATGGACGAGCGCGAGGAGTTTGCCGAGTACATCACGAACCTGCCAACCGGCGTGGCCTTGACCGAAGCAGAACTGTGGGCAGGCTACGAGCGCTTCAAAGAAGCGCGGAATGCAGAAGAAGTGCAGGGCATTGCCAAGGCCCACGGGATAGACCCGCAGGCCTTGGAGGCTTTCGTGACCACCACCCTGCAGCGCCTGATCTTCGACAGTGAGGCCCTGAACGACCTGCTGGCCCCCCTGAACCTGGGCTGGAAGGAACGCAAGCGCAGACGCGAAGAGCTGATGGGTGACCTGACCCTGGTACTACGCCGCAGAGCTGAAGGCCGGGATATTGCTGGACTGGGGGCCTATGAGTAGCGAGGCTTTGAACCAGACATTCCCGCACCAACCATCTCTAAGCACCCCAACCCTGACGGCTAAAATGGGCCACATGACCAAGCACGACATCTGGGCTTACAGCGAAGCGCAAAGCCACTGGGAGGAAATCCTGCAGCTGGCGGCGAACGGTGAACCGCAGCGCATCAGCCGCCCGGATGGGGTGACGCTGGTGATTCAGATGCAGCCGGAGCAGGCAGAACCCTTCGTTCCTGTCCTGGCAGCCTTTGCGGGCTTGCCCGTGGACACGGAACTGGTGACCGAACGTCCGCAGGACCAGCCAAGGGATGTAGAGCTTTGAAGTACCTGCTGGATACCAACGTCATCAGTGAAATGACCAAGCCGGAGCCGAGCCAGGCGGTCACCGCCTGGCTGGGACAGACCCCCATCACTGAAGTGGCCCTGAGTGTGATCACGCTGGGGGAGATCCAGCGGGGCATCCTGGCTACGTCCAGCGAAAAGAAACGGGCGGCGCTACAACACTGGTATGACCAGAGCTTCCTGCCGCTGTTCAGTGGGGGCATCCTGAACATCACCCCAGCGGTGATGGAGGAGTGGGCCGAGCGCTATCAGGCGGCCCGCGAAAAAGGCAAAACGCCCGCCAGTATGGATTCGCTGATTGCCGCTACAGCCGCTGCCTATGGCCTGACGGTCGTCACCCGCAATGAGAAGGACTTTGAGCCGATGGGGGTGCCCACCCTGAACATCTGGACCCAGGCCCAAACCCAGATCCCCAGCACCGCCGCAGAAGAAAGAGAGTAAGCCAGAGATGACCACCGAGAAGCCACAGGAAAAGACCACCAAGACCGTGCCACCGCCCAGGCTGAGGTTTAAGCAGTTTGAGGGGCAGGGGGAGTGGGAAGAGAGACGGCTGGGGGACTATCTGCGTGAAAGTCGTATCTCAGGCTCTAACGGAGCAGTAGCGCGGAAAATCACCGTGAAGCTCTGGGGTAAGGGGGTTTACGAGAAACAGGAAGCTATCAGCGGGTCGGAAAACACCAAATACTTCAAGCGTTCGGCGGGTCAGTTTATTTACAGCAAGCTGGACTTCCTTAACGGCGCATTCGGCATTATTCCTGAAAGTTTGGATGGCTTTGAATCGACAACGGACTTACCCGCTTTCGACTTTCTACCTGGTTTAGACCCACATCTTCTCTTGGAATATGTTTCGCGGGAAGAGTTCTATTCAAAGTTTGAAGGTGGGGCTATGGGAGGGCGTAAAGCTCGCCGTGTCAACCCCAGTGAACTTCTCAATACTTCCGTACCATTGCCTTCCCTCCCAGAACAGCAGCACATCGCCGCTACCCTCTCCTCCCTAGACGACCTCATCACCGCCCACACTGACAAGCTGGAAGCCCTGCGCCAGCACAAGCGAGGGCTGATGCAAGGGCTATTCCCTGCTGAGGGTGAGCGCGTGCCTCGGCTGCGGTTTCCTGAGTTTGCCGAGGCTGGGGAGTGGGAAGAGAAGAGGTTGGGAGAGGTTTGCACTGTCCTAAATAATTTACGTAAACCCATTACTGAAGCGAAAAGAGTAAAAGGGGAATATCCCTATTACGGAGCCAGTGGCATTGTTGATTACGTCGCAGAATATATTTTTGATGAACCCTTGATGTTGGTTGGTGAGGACGGTGCAAAATGGGGAGCTTTTGAGAAGACTGCATTCCTCGCTGATGGAAAGTATTGGGTTAATAACCATGCTCACGTCTTGCGTACGGGGGACACCCCCCTAAGTTTCATTGAGAATTACCTTGTGATGCTTGATTTATCTCTTTATGTAACGGGGGCAGCGCCACCCAAATTGACTCTTGGGAAACTCAAAACTATACCCATTCCACTCCCCTCCCTCCCCGAACAACAACGCATAGCCGACTGCCTCTCCTCCCTTGACGACCTCATCACCGCACAGGCTGACAAAATCGCGGCCTTGCAGGAGTTCAAGCGTGGGCTGATGCAGGGCTTGTTCCCTTCCACCACCGCTGCCACACAGGAGGCCACCGAATGACTGATGCACAACTGAACCAATTGGGTAAGACGCTCTGGGCCATTGCCGACCAATTACGAGGGGCCATGAACGCTGATGACTTCCGCGACTACATGCTGGCCTTCTTGTTCCTGCGGTACCTCTCAGACAACTACGAAGCCCGTGCCAAGCAGGAACTAGGCGAAGACTGGCCTACGGTAGGGGAGGGTGAGAACGCCCTGCAAGCCTTCTACGACCAGAACCCGGGGGACATCGCAGACTTTGAGGACGTGATGCGTCGGCAGGTGCACTACGTCATCCAGCCGCAGCACCTCTGGAGCCACATCGCTGAGCTGGCCCGCAAGCAGAGTGAAGACCTGCTGAGCACCCTGCGGGCAGGGTTCAAGTACATCGAAGAGGAATCCTTCGGCGATAACTTTGCGGGCTTGTTCTCGGAAATCAATCTGGACTCCGAAAAGCTGGGCAAGAACCAGACCGAGCGCAACAAGAAACTGGGCAACATCGTCGGCAAGATTGCCGAAGGCCTCAGTGAGTTCTCGACTGACAGCGACACCCTGGGGGACGCTTACGAGTACCTCATCGGTCAATTTGCGGCAGGCTCCGGTAAGAAGGCTGGGGAATTCTACACTCCCCAGCAGGTCTCCAGCGTGCTGTCAGGCATCGTGGCCCTGGACAGCCAGGACCCCTCACTGGGTTACAAGAAGCAGCTGGGTAAAGTCCTGGACATGACCAGCGGTTCCGGTTCGCTGCTGCTGAACGTGCGGCGTACCGTGGAAGCCCACGGTGGTGACATCAGCAAGATCTACGGGCAGGAAAAGAACATCACCACCTACAACCTGGCCCGTATGAACATGCTGCTGCACGGGGTCAAGGACACCGAGTTCGACATCTTCCACGGGGATACCCTCAGCAATGACTGGGACATCTTCAAGGAAGAGAACCCTGCCAAGAAGCTGCAGTTTGATGCGGTGGTGGCCAACCCACCCTTCAGCCTCCGCTGGGAACCAGGGGAGGCCACCGCACAGGATGCTCGCTTCAAGAGCTACGGAGTAGCTCCCAAGTCAGCAGCAGACTTCGCCTTCCTGCTACACGGCTTCCATTACCTGTCTCAGGAAGGCACGATGGCGATTATCCTCCCTCACGGTGTGCTGTTCCGTGGTGGAGCCGAAGAGCGGATTCGCAAGAAGCTACTGGAAGACGGCAACATTGATACCATCATTGGACTACCTTCTAACCTGTTCTACTCAACCGGTATCCCGGTAGCGATCCTGGTGCTCAAGAAGTGTAAGAAGTTCGATGACGTGCTGGTCATCAATGCCAGTGAGCACTTCGGCAAGAAGAAGCGCCAGAACGAACTGCGTCCCCAGGACATCAAGAAGATTCTGGAGACCTACCAGAATCGCAGTGAAGAGGAGCGCTACTCTCGCCGTGTCTCAATGGATGAAATCCGCGAGAATGGCTACAACCTGAACATTACCCGCTACGTGAGCACCGACCAGGCCGAGGAGCAGATTGACCTGCAGGCGGTGCATGGCGGCCTCACGGAGATTGAGAAGCGTATCCAGGAGGCGACGGAGCGGCATAACGAGTTCTTGAAGGAGTTGGGTTTGGCTGTGTTGGGGTAAGCGGCTTTTGAGGGTAGAGGCGGTTGTTCATTCCTGAATCCTGACTGGAAGGAGTGGCAAAGCTTCCCAAGTCGTGTCATCGGACTTCACGTATCCGATGACTGGGGCTTCACGCTCTCCGGAAACGCACTATGATCCAGCCAGCCCCGCCCCACCGCGTCTGCCAGCAGGCTGACATTGATCCACTCAGCTTCGGCATTCGGCGCAAGCAGTAAGCCTACCTGCATTTCAGGATTCAGAACGTAGTAGCCCTGTTTCACGCGCTTCCAGAGTTGGCGGGCGGGTGAGTAGCTGCTGTCCACCTCGGCGCGGGCCATCACATGGTTGAAATAGGGCCGCTTGCGCCGCTGTTCTCTGAGCACGTTCGGTGGGAAGTGTTCTAGGTTGAGTTGCAGGGCATTGACAAAAAAGCCGCTCTGCCGCTCATGGAAGTCACGGGGTGATAGCGTTGGGTGGTTCAGTTTAGACGTATAAACGGGCCACTGCGCCAGCATCACGCTCAGGAAATAAAACTCTGCGCCGCTGTCTTGAAGCCGAACCATGCGCCCGCCTATCTGCACGTCTAGGTGCGTGGGCTTCAGTTTGTCCCATAGCGGCCCCAGCTTATTGCGGGCATAGTCCTCGTCCTGCATGGCTCGCCAGAGCGCCAGCATGTGTGGCGTGCGTCCGTGAACATCGGTCTGGGTAATGTCCGCGCCGCGTGAGAGCAGTTCGTCCACCAGTTCTACGTGGCCCACCAGCGTCGCCAGCATCAGTGGGGTCAGGTTTTCGGGAGTGCGGTGATCTACGCCGTAGCGCTCGGTGTCCGCCAGAATCACTCTTATGTTGCCTGTCTCGTAGGGCTTGCGGTATTTGTCTACGGCAGTCTGTCGCTGGGTGCGGCGGTCTTTTTCACTGTTACGCAGGAAAGACTGCGCAGGTTTGATTTTCAGGCCAGCCAGTTCCTCTAGGAGCCTTTCATCAAGGTTGAGCAGCGCGTAGTCGGTAAGTTCACGGGCTTTCTTTACGTCACCCACGTGTTGCCGCACCTCGCCCTGCATCTGCGCCAGCACCTGCGGTGTCCAGACTTCCCACGGCACGGGCTTTTGCTGCAAGATGCGGCGGCGAATGTCGCGAGCCTGCTCTTTCTTGCCCTGTAACTCCAGTTTGCGGGCCTCGCGCTCCCAGTCGTCTCTGGAGGCTTTTTTAACTTTTAGTTGCTCGGCCTCGTCGCCCAATTTCACGCCCAGGAGCGGTAACAGCGGGTGGCGCGTGTCGTTTTCAACCAGCAGCACGCGGTCTACGGCGCGGGTCACGGCGACATACAGCGCATTGACATAAAACTTGTAGATTTCCAGCGATTTGTCGGCTTTGTCCTTGGCGCGGCGGTAGGCCAGTTCGTCGCCCCTCAGGTCGTCCCGCGTCACCCCGCTGGCAATCTCGGCGTAAGTCTGCCGCGCCCCCGAAATGAAGTTGTGCAGGATGATATTGGGATATTCCAGCCCCTTGGCTTCGTGGACACTGAACACCAGTGGCGTGCCGAATGCAGCGCGGGCGTCGGCTTTGTCCTCATCGTGCAGTACCAGCACGGCGTATTCGGTAGAGTCGCGCGTCTGGTCGTCCAAATGCTTTTTAACCTGTTTATTGTCGGGCAAAAAGGTGACGGAACCGAGTTCGCTTGCCACCGCCCGTACCAGAAAATTGCTCTCGCGGTCAACGCTGCCAAAGCGGGCGTGTTTGACCTTGAGGATGTCGTTAGCGACTCGCGTGACCTGGCTGGAATTGCGGAAATTGGCCTGCAAAACGCTGATTTTCTGCCGTTCAGCCAGCACGGGGTCTTTGTAGAGCAGTGACTTGACGGCGGCCCACGAAAAGAAGTTGGGGTGAACAATCTGGTTAGAGTCGCCGCACAGCAAAAATTGCCCAGGCGTCTTCAAAGTCTGCAAAATCAGGGCCAGTTGCGCCGCCGTGAGGTCTTGCACCTCGTCTACCACCACAAAATCGTAGTTGGACGCAACTTCGGCGCGGTAACTTGCCGCCAGCAAACTGGAATCGTAGAGGCCCGCTTCAGTCAGCCAGTTCAGGTATTTGGCAAAAAGGTCGTACACGCCCGCCCGCGCTTCGGCGGGGTAGATGCTCTGGCGAATGCCGAGGCTGAGGTATTCCTCGCGCTTCAGCGCCCCAGCGGGCGAACTGCTCAGCACGCCCCGAAACTCTTCAAACAACTGGTGCGCGTCGTTGCCCTTCAGCCCAGGCTGGCGCGTGACCCAGCCGCGAAAATCTTCAAATGTCACCTCACGGCCCGCTGGCACCCGAATGGTTCGTAAGAAGTCGGCAAAGCTCAGGAAGCTGACCTCCTGCCCCTCGTTTTCAAAGCCGTGTGCGCCGTACAACTCGCTGGCACTCTGCGCCAGAAACTTGGAGAGCGTGACATACAACACCTGCCCAGACATTTCACGCAGTTTTTGAAGCGTCAGCGCAGTTTTTCCGCTGCCCGCCGAGCCGACCAGAATAATCGGTGCGGGTGTGCGGTACACCGCGTCCTGCGTGTCATCAAACGAAATCACCTTGTCCAGCAGGTGAAATTCGCTGCGAGAAGGGTGCAGGTAGCGCACCTTCTGCGCCTCGGTGTTCACCGCCGCCACGTTGAAATCGGGCAGTTTGGCCTCGTCAATGGCGGCCCCACGCAAAAACCTTGACTTCTCGTAGGCGTGCTGGTGAATGACTTCCAGCGCCAAGCACACGGTTTCGGGGTCACCGCCCTCTGGCTCGTGGCGCACGAAGGTGAGCAGCAGGCGGTTGGTGTCGTCCAGCTTAGCGCGGTAATACGGGCCCCCAGCTAGCTTCTTAATGTCGGGCGTCTTGAAATCATCCCGCTCTACCGCGTCCTTGACCTTTCTCAGTTTGGATTTGACTTTAGAGGCATCTAGGTCGCGGTAGGTGAGGAAGCGCATGATTCCATCATATTTGTGTTTCAGGCCCTATGTAAGTTGGAAGCTGGTGAACAGTCATTCGACGGGTTTAGGTGAGGCTAGATCAGAATACGCCCTAGAACACACCGTCTCTGCGAATATTTCGAATAAGATAGAAGGTAGGAGGCTATTTTATGACGTTCCCTGTTCGCCAGATTTTGGGTCAGCAAGACCAGGCTATTGCTCGCGAGGCCCAGCAGCTTCTCAAAGACGTTGGCGTTTCTCTACAGGTGGAAGGCGGCAAGGTCGTAGAGTTGCCCCCTACACTCACGCAGGTACTGGGCGAAGTGTTAGAGCAGTTGGCCGCTGGTCAGGCTGTAACCATTCTGCCCACTGAGCAAGAATTGACCACGCAAGAAGCGGCCAACTTGCTGGGAGTCAGCCGACCATTTTTTATAGAAAAGATTCTTGAAGCCGGAAAACTGCCCTATCACCGTATTGGCAAGCACCGCCGTATCGTTCTTAGTGACTTGCTGGATTATCAGCAGCGTGACCAAGCAGAGCGGGAAGCTATTGTGGCGGCCATGACCGCTAACGCTCAAGAATTGGATTTGGATTGATTCCCGCGTCAAAGGGAACCGTGGTGTTCTGTGATGCCAACGTTCTATACGGTTCTATGTTGCGGAACCTGCTCATGTGGCTGGGCGTTCAACGAACGCTCAGCTTGCGCTGGAGCGATCAGGTGCAACTGGAGTGGACACGTAACCTGCTGGAACATCGCCCGACTCTCTCAGCGGAAGCGCTACAAAAGACCTGTGAGCAGATGAATCAGGCTATTCCTGAAGCGTTGGTAGAGGGCTGGGATGAAAATCAAACGTTTGACCTCCCCGACCCTGATGACCAGCATGTGTTGGCCGCAGCCTTGGCTGCGGAAGCAGCAGTGCTACTCACCTTTAATCTCAGTGATTTTCCAAAGGCAGCTGTGCCAGATGGCCTAGTGGTGGTTGATCCGGATACCTATCTGACCGTCTGCCTTGAGGTGCAGCCTATTAGGGTGCGGCAGGCCCTTACTAAGCTTCGCAGTCACCTCAAAAATCCGCCGCTTTCTAGGGATGAAGTGCTGTTGAGGTTTGAGAAGGCAGGGCTATGGCAGTTTGCATCTTCTTTGAGAAGGATGGATGTGGGATTTTAAGGTGTGAGCTATAAGCACGAGATACCCGAGAGTCATTTGAAGCTGTTAAAAGAATTTACGCCCCATGCCACACCGCAGCAGTTGGCGACGCTGACTGAAGCTGCTCAGCGGCAGGGCCGGAGCCTGCCTTTTTGGGATGGTGTTGTGTATGGTTTGGCTCTGTCACTGCATCCAGACAGTGAAGTAATGCTGCAAGTGTTGGAAATAGAACTTGAGCTGCCAGAAGTACGGGAAATCGTAACAGAGTACGCAGCCAGTATCTGGGCGCGGTTGAATGTCGATGACCAGGAGCAATTTGATGCCAGTGTTGACCCACAGTTGGTCAGCACTCCGGCCATGTTGCGGGAGTGGCTGGCAGGGCTGGCACACGCGGTAGCGCTTGACCCACAACCGCTGGAGGCGCTGTATCAGCCTACGACTACTAAGATAATTGGGGAACGTGTCATATCGACCATGCTGATAGTGATGTCGTTTATAAAGCCTATCGAAGACCTGGACGGCGAACTTTCAGGCTGGCAGGAGATGCAGGAGATTCAGCAGGAGGTGATGGGTACGCTGGAAATGAATCAGGCTACTCCTGAGGAAATTGCGGAGACCCTGCAACTCTTGCTGTTGGACGTGGATTTTTTCTATGGATATTCAGCGGCCATACAACAGTTCGGCCTTGATTCTCAACTATTCGGGAACAACCTGAAGTTTGAGCCTATCCAGCGTGAGGGGCGTAAGATTCGGCCTAATGAACCCTGCCCCTGTGGCAGCGGTAAGAAACATAAGAAGTGCTGTGGCACACCCGGCGCGGCTCCGCTCTTGTAGAGAGTGGTAAGACCCCTATTGGTCCTCCCGCCGACTTCCACACAATCGTTTCCTAAGGTTACTGGGCCAGTTGCTCTAGGGCATACCTCAAAGTGACAAAGACGGGGTGACAAAAAGGGCCTGTTTCCACGTCACCTTAGGATTGGTTTCAGCATTTCGTGACAGGCACTGAAACTACTCTAAGACCCTAAAGTGACAAAATGCTGCGAAAGACTGACTATGCGTCGCGCAGATCTGCGCGACAGCCCCTCCCTCCCCAGTTATCTTCAAAGCACCATGATAAAGAAAGCTCTTTTTGCTCTGACGACGCTTGCAGTAGCGACTACGGCCAATGCCCAGACTTTTGAAGGCAGCAATGGTATTTACATGCTGCAAGGCTGTTATCACACCAACGCGGGTGTGCGCTGCGATTTTAACTACGCCACCAAGAGCGATACGCTCGAAGCATGGACTGTCTTATTCGCTGAGGTAGTTGCCGCAGACGGAGCCAATATCAAACCCAGTGGGGTATCTGTAGTAAATGGCGAGTTCGGCGACAATAATACTCCTGCCATTAATGTTTACAAGGGAGTACCCGTCAAAGTCTCTGCACTCTTTGACCTGCCCAGGACCACGACCAGCCTGCGTATCCTGACTGTGGAAGGCAAGCGTGCTGACAACGTCCCTGTTCGCAACTCAGCAGCAGTTGCCACTCCAGCCCCCGTCACCGCTGCTCCAGCTCAGGCCATCAACATCAGTGGCAACTGGACGGCCAGCCTGACGGGCTGCAAGCAGGTGAAGCCCAACGAAGTCGTCTGCGCCGCAACTCTCCGCAAATAAGACCTTCCAGCCAGAAGAGGTGAGGCGCCAGCAGCTTCACCTCTTTCCCATTGCCTTGGCTCCGTCACCGCTTCAGCCTAAAGTGACCATCTGAATCGTCAAATGACTACTGACCCAGTGAAGCTTCGATAGGTTGACCACCATCCAGTGGCTCCAGCACCAGCTTGGCCCGGTAACCCATGCGTAGAGCTGCACTCCCCACCGTGCTCATGTAGAGGTTGGCTTCCGGAGATTCCATCTGAGAAATGCGCCCTGGAGAAACACCCCAGCTCTCGGCCGCCTGACGTACGGTCAATCCCTGCTCCTGTCTGACCGCTTTGAAAGCTTCACCGGCACTTTCCACCACCAGAGCACTCACCAGCTCCGCTGGTGAGGTCTGCGCGGCCACCAGACCCTGATCCTCCAGGCCACCACCATCCACAGCGTCCTGTCCTTCCAGGCTATTCAAGGCCGTCACGAAGTCATCGTCCGGAAGTTCATCCAAACCAAGGTGCTGTTGCCATTCCTGTGCTGTTTTCATGGGCTACTTCCTTTCCTGGTCGGTCATGGCGACCAAAGTGGCTTCCTTGAGGAGGGACGCGCTCGGCGTGTCCCCAGCCTTCACTTCAGCGTTGATGATGACTGCGTCACCGTTGGTGCGGAAGTAGAAGTAAATCCTGGTGCCCCCCTTGCTTCCTCCTCTGGAATGCGACTTCAGTTCCCAGATGGGCAAGCTCTGCAATTTCTTGGCGTAACTGCTCTGATGGCCTTGCAGGTAGAGGTCGGTCAGCATTCTGATGGCAGTGTTGACGGCTTCTTGCTGACCAGCGGCCACCAGCTCCAAAAGGTCATCCAAAATGGCCGCTCGCTGAGCATGGGGACGCTGGTAGAGAACGAACGGCATCTGTTTAGTATAGGCTAAACAAGGAGGGTAGATAGAGAATAGAGTCACTCTAAAGTGACAGACTCAGGGTATGCCCTCCACCATCGGATACAAGCGCGTCAGCAGCTATGGCCAGAACGAAGTGCGCCAGCTGGACGGCCTGACCTTCGACAAGATCTTCACCGACAAAGCTTCCGGCAAAGACACGCAGCGGCCACAGCTTCAGGCTTTGCTGGAGTATGTCCGTGAGGGGGATACGGTCACCATTCACTCCCTGGACCGCCTTGGCAGAAACCTCCTGGATTTGCAAGGCCTGGTCGGACAGCTCACGGAGAAGGGCATCACCGTTCACTTCGTCAAAGAGAACATGACCTTCAAACCCGGAGGGCAGGACTCGATGTCCACTTTGCTGTTCAGCATCATGGGAGCCTTTGCTCAGTTCGAACGCGACCTCATCCGCGAGCGTCAGGCCGAGGGGATCGCCCAGGCGAAGAAGCGAGGGGTCTACAAAGGCAGGAAGCCCAAGCTCACCGCCAGCCAGGTAACAGAGCTAAGGGAGCTGGCCGCCCAGGGCGTGAAGAAGCCAGAGCTGGCCCAGCGGTTCGGGGTCAGTCGGAAGACTGTGTATGAATACCTGCGAGAAGTTGTGCCCGCGAATAGCGGGTAGGTTGCCAACGGGACACGCCTCTAACTTATCAGTGCGGAACTATGCCGTTATCAATATGGGGTTAGTCCAGTTTTGAGTCGGTGCAGTTAAGCCTCACCATAGGAGGCAAGACCATGACGACCAGAAAGACCTACACCGCCGAATTCAAACGCCAGGCCCTTGAACTGGCCGCACGTGAGGATGTTGGCCCTAGTCGGGCTGCACGCGACCTCGGAATCAGCACCTCTGTACTCTACCGCTGGAGACTCCAGGCTCAGAAGGCTGGAATAGCCGCATTTCCTGGTCAGGGTCGGGTGACCCTGACCCCACAGGAGCAGGAAATCCAACGGCTCCGCAAGGAGAACGAGATTTTGCGTCAGGAGCGTGAAATCTTAAAAAAAGCAGCTGCCTTCTTTGCCAAAGAAAATCTCTGAGGTTTGCGTTCATCGCTGCACACCTTGGTGAGTTTCGCCTCGACGTTATGTGTCGAGTGCTGCAGGTGACCCCCAACGGCTTCAGAAACTGGCAAAGAAGGCCATTGTCAACGAGAAAAACGGAGGATGAGCGTCTCAAGCTGCTTATTGAGGATATCCACCATCAGCATAAAGGGCGCTATGGAGCGCCCCGGATTCAAGCTGAACTGGCAGCCAGGGGTCATCACCACAGTGTCAGGCGAATTGCTCGACTGATGCGTGACCTTGGCCTTTACGGTAAAACCCGTCGCAAGTTCGTCAAAACCACGGACAGCAAGCATGTTCTTCCAGTGGCTCCAAACCTGCTGGACAGAAATTTTACGCCCAAGACCCCGAATTCCACCTGGGCCAGCGACATCACCTACATCCCCACAAAAGAAGGTTGGCTGTACCTGGCCGTGACGATGGATTTATTTGCCAGAACGATTGTGGGCTGGTCGATGGACAGCACTATGACCGTAGAATTGCCGTCAAATGCGCTGAGCATGGCAGTGAGCAGGCGGAACCCGCCTGCGGGTCTCATTCACCACAGCGACCGGGGAAGCCAGTACGCCAGCCAGATGTTTCAAACCGCGCTTCGGAAACATGAAATGCGGTGCAGCATGAGTCGAAAGGAGGATTGTTGGGATAACGCCGTGGTTGAAAGCTTTTTTGAGACCATAAAGCGTGAACTGGTAGATGGCTGCGTATATCGCAGCCATGAGGAGGCCAGGAAGGCGATTTTTGAGTATATGGAGGTGTACTACAACCGCAAACGGCGGCACTCGAGCCTGGGGTACTTGACTCCCCTGGAAGCCGAGTGCCAAGCTACAGCTGCTTAACCTGAGCGACTCAAAATCGAGTCAACCCCATTGACAGTCGAACCCTGCAAAGTACGCCTGAAAGTGGTCACCGATCAGGCTATGACGGCGCGAAAAAGCGGAAGGGCAGCAAGGTACATGCGGCTGTGGATACCTTGGGCCATGTCATCGCTTTGCTGGTCACCTCCGCAGATGAACAAGACCGCGAACAGGTCTACGATCTATGTCACCAGATTCAGGCTGTCACTGGTGACCGTGTTGATGTCGTGCTGGCAGATGGTGGCTACACCGGGGAACAGGCAGAGATTGACGCTGCACTGCTGGATATTGAGTTGGTCGTTGTGAAACGACCAGCTGGAGCATCGGGATTTGTCCTGCTTCCTAAGCGCTGGATCGTAGAACGAAATTTTGCTTGGGCCGCCCGTTTCCGCCGCTTGGGACGTGATTTGGAGCGGTTGCCTTCTACCTTGCTTGGCTTTCACTGGCTGGCCTTCGCTATTCTGTCTCTACAAAAATTGGCTGCCTAGATTTGGATGGGATTGCTGACACGCTCTGAGTCGAACATTGTCATCTGCCACCAGTTGAACTATATATTCATCTTCTCACTTTTCTTAGGAAGTTTGGGGCAATTCTTTGAATGAGGTGAGCAATATGAAAAAGGTGATTGGCTTATTCTGTTTGGCAGCAGCACTTGCTTCATGTGGAGGAGCTTTACCCCCACATTCTTCTAGCGTCAGCGTCGAGAACTCGACAGCAACTTCTAAAACTGAAATAGTTTTACAAGATGAGCCTGGCATAAGAGTGACTACTCCCTCTTTGGAACCTGTACTTATTAAGGAAGGCGACGAAGAGAAAGTTGAGACTCTAGAATACGATATGGATCTTTCTAAGGTCCAAGTTCCTGAAAGATTTACATCGCCCGTTCTTTATGATGCAACTATTGATCAGTCAGGACTCACATCTCAAGCCACGGTTGTAAAAACACAGTACGAAGCCGTTAAAAGTTTTACGACAAACACGGTCTCTCCTAATCAGACGAGACGTGTGGGCCCACAAACAGTAACGGTGAATGCGGCGGGAGAATATAACTTCTCTATTAGCGCTGACGGCTCAATTCGACTAATCAGAGTTTCTGGTGGCGGATCAGTTAAGGTAGGCGTTGGTGGTTCCTACTCCGCTACTAAATACGCCTGTGCTGCCTTCGAAACCCAAACTATCACTAGATGGATTAGGTTTGAACAGTTCAACTATTACTCTGATGGACGCAAGGTAGCTACTGGGGCTTACCATAATGAGAAGCAGCCCAGCCAGTACGGCGATTCAACGACCAGACGAGTAGGCAGTTGGACAGTTTGCTAGTTTACCAATAACAAAGGTGCTCAATTAATTGAGCACCTTTGTTATTGGTAAACTACTGAGCAAATGAGCGTACCTGTCTTTATGTTTTTAATAGAAAATGTATAATATCTATTTTTATATCCACTTGACTTATACGTCAATACCGTATAGTTGTTTAAAGTCTTCTTAGATATGTATTCCATTCCAAGCATACTCATATAACTCAAATCCATTTTTGAGACTGCATCTTTTAAAGTTGCACTTGATTCTACAAAATCATAGTGTAACACTCTATAACCTATTGGTACTGCTTGACCTTGACAAGTACCATTTTTAACCTCACCGAAGTCTTTTAAAATTTCCATATTCTTCATATCAACAGCTTGTGCGGTTGAAAGTGAAATTATCAAGAAAGCTGGGCCCAAGAAGTTTTTTAATCTGTTGTTCTTCATACTGCAATTATGACGTAAAGACCATCAAGAACATCTATCTTTTATTAGAAAAATAAGAAACGCTGTTTATCGATAACGGCGTGAGTCGGCATCTAAGTAGCTGTTGGGTATAGAGGGGTGACTGGGCAGCCCCCTTTGTTTGGACAAATCTAAATAGAGGCCCAGCTCAGGGGGAGTATACCGTGCTGGGCATTGCTTCCTGATATTTAGCCAGGAATTCTTCCGGAGTCAGATAGTCCAGGGATGAGTGGGGTCTTTCATGGTTATAGAAGCGCCTCCAGTCGTCAAGGATGACTTGTGCGTGCCTGACGGAGAAGAAGGCCTCCCTATTCAGGCATTCCACTCGCAGCCGCGAGTGAAATGATTCAGCGAATCCGTTCTGCCAGGGTTTACCAGGTTCGATGTAACGGGTTTGGATGTCCTGTCCAGCCAACCAGAGAGTCAGGTCATGGGCGATAAATTCAGGTCCGTTGTCGCTCCGTACAAACGCTGGTGGGCCGTGCAGGGTCATCAGTTCCTCCAGGGTCTGCCGTACCTTCTGAGCTGTGAAGCTGTGGTCTGCACGCAGAGCCAGACAGCGACGAGTGAACTCGTCTTTGACGGTCAGGATGCGGATGGCGCTGCCATCCTCCAGACGCTCATGGACGAAATCGTAGGCCCAAACCTCGTTTGGGCAAGTAGCTGTTTGCGGAACCTGCTGTCCTGTACGAATTTTCTTGGATGGTTTGCCTTTCTGAGTCAGATGTTCGTGTTGCCAGATGCGGTGCACACGTTTGCGGCCTACCTGCCAGCCTTCACGACAGAGCAGTTTGTGGATAAAGCGGTAACCACGGGCCGGATGCTCCAGGGCCAGTTCACGAATGCGGGCCGTGAGCTTGGCGACATCAGGTGTTCGTGGTTGGTAGTAGAAGCTGGAAGGAGGCAAGCTCGCCAGTTCGCAGGCCCGTTTCTGGGTCAGTCCCTTACTGTGAAGCTGCTGGGCAGCTTCACGTCTCTGACCCGTGGTTACCGCTTTTTTGCCAGGACATCCTTCATGGCTTCCAGCTCAAACTGTTGCTGGCCCACGAGTCGCAGGAGGCGCTCGTTTTCTCGTTGAAGACGGCGAAGGAGTTTAGCCTGGTCACTGGACGTGTCACCAAATTTCTTCTTCCAGCTGTAAAAGGAAGCAGTGCTGCATCCATGCTTGCGGCACACCTCTTCGGTGGATAGCTCGCCCTGCTGGGCTTCTTTCAAGATGGCAATAATCTGGTCGTCGGTGAACTTTTTCTTCATAGGGATGGCTCGCTTTCAGCCTGCCACAAGGCAGGCGGGGACTTGGCCGAATCCTCTATTTAGATTTGTCCAGTTTTAGGGGAGCACTCCACTACGGAATCTTCGAACGTGGCTTGAAGGATTTTCCGTACCACTACCATGAAGTGGCTTGCTCAACGTGCTGTACGCAGATCAACACCTACTGATCAATGCAGACTACTGTTGTTCTCAAGAGACAGAAGCGCCTCAAACGGCGATTACTCCCCTGCTATCGCCTCCTGCTGTGCCTGTTTCAACTTTGATGGAATCTTCTCCGGGTTGTATCGCCAGGGCACGACGTATTTCTCCACCACCCGCTGCGCCTCTTTTGCCTTACGGTGGCGCACGCTGGTAAGCCACAGCCTCACCCTTTTGCGGACTTCGGTGTCGTAAGCGCTGTAGGTGTCCGACTCCACGAAGGCCCACCGTTTAAGGGCAATCAATTCCCTGGTCACCGCATTGACCCCTTTAATCAGCTCGGCTTCCTTCTTCCAGGCGGCCAGCGTTCCCGCAGGGGAACGCTCGTAGAAGTGCTTCTTGCTGGTCATCTCGTGGATAATCTTCAGCTTGAGCCGCACGAAGTCGCGGTTGACCTGCAAGGAAAGCCGTCCCTCAGCGAGGGTTTGGTCTGGCCTTCCAGGTTTTGCTTCAGCCCGGCCCAGCTTCTGGTCACTGAACTCGGGCCGCCAGCGAATGATGAACGGCAGCAGCCGGATGCTGGCCGAGCACCGCAGATCTTTTAGCTCTGGCAGGCCCCGGTACTTGGCCTTCCTCCCCAGAATCACCCACCCTTCCGGCACCGGGATGACCCGACTGCCTTTGACCGCTGTTGGCCCCTGCTCCCGATGCGCCAGGACATCCGGTGAAGCCTCGTCTGGCTGAAAACGGAAGTTCTTCCGCTGCCACTCGGCCCTTTCTTCCTCGGTCAGCTCCGCGAGCGTCAACCCTTGCAGGTATCCGTCCAGTGCTCGGTCTTCCAGCTCCATTGAAGTCAGCCAGCGTTCCTGCTCCATCCTTCGCTGTCCTTTGCTTTTCCTCCGTTCTGGGTCACGTTCCTGTTCCTGGCTGAGCGGAACAAGTACACCGTGGGTGTACTTGTTGGACTGACGCAGCACCAGAATCAGGGGCCAGTAGTCCTCGACGCGGTAGCGGTAGCGGGTCCAGATGGGCATACAAAAAAGGTTCTCCTGTTGTGACTTCCAAAAATCGGCCTCAATAAAAAAAGGGTGACCACGAAGAGTCATTCGGTCGCTGCGTCATCGGAGGGTGAGAAATCCTCCTGGTGCAGGTCACGTATAGTCACCACTGAGTTCCAATCACTTGCCTGGCCCCCTTCATCTGAACAGTTACACAACTATCCCGACTACTACGGTGCCTCTGTCGCTCTACTTTCCGGTGCTTTCTCCACGCCAGTTTCCCGGTGTGTTATTCAGCAAAACATCCAGGTTTTTTCGCACCCCTGAAGTTCCCGACCACCTAATGACAGTGGCAGGCCGACACCTACAGATATCCCCAGAAGGCGTATCCATCGATGCGTAAAACGATCCCATGCTTCCAAGGTTGTCTTCATAGACAGGGAGGGTGACCACGTTTTGTCGCGTAGCCCTTTTTTGGAGACTCCCCCGAGGTTCAGTATCCATACGTAGCGTACGGGCTGCATCACTAATCTGTGCGCTCTTGATGTGAGGTGAAAGCCGGAAAGCCCCCCCACCTGCAGCCAAATCTGTTCTTCCCCTCAGCTTCTGCATCTCTTTGCCAGTTCCTAGCTGGCTCACCCTATGTCTCTCATCCGGTCCCTTAGGGGCCATCATCCTATGCGGGGACGCCGACCTTCTCGACCTTCAGAGCAACTGCCAGAGCTGGCAGCGGTTGGCTGATGAATCTGAACGTGGTTCTTCTTCATTCCAACTTCCAAACCTTAGTACATGGCGGACGGCTCTTCTCTACTCTTTACGACTCAACTCCAACAGCTGTGACATCTCTCCAAGCCTCAACCTGAACCTCAACGAAGCCCCAGTTCAGCTTTACTGTTCACTCCAAGCATGGCTTTCAGCCATGCGACCACCGACTTCTTTTTCTTCATGCCGATAGACCCACCCCTGAGGGCAGCCCCCGGCCCAAACCGTGCAGGCATCTCTTAAACGCACACGGCTTTCCAGCCTGATGACTGGACTCTCCACCGGCTCTCACCCCGGTGTTTGACTGCGGCTCCTCACGTAACCGAAAGGGACTCTTCGTAGTCAAATGAAGAATAGCAAAGCAAAAAGGCCAATTGTACCTGCCCAGTACATATCCGACTTTCTTTTATAAACCCCTCCCAACCACCTTGCCTCCAACCCCTCCATCAGCATAAGCTAAAGCATGGATTCCGCTGCCGACAAAATTCAGTCCCCGTTGACCCCTGGTCGCTGGCAGGCCCAGCGGGGCCTAGGAAATGTCGAGACCTTACGGCAAATGCTGGTGTATCTGGAGCGAGAATATGACCTTGAACTGAAGCCCGATGCCACCCAGGGTCGGCTGATTAATGCGGAGCTGGATAGGCTGCTGGTCGAAGCCTTTCAGCGAGCAAAACGCGAAGAAAAATCACCCCTGAGTACCTTCCAAGAAGCCCTTGAACAGCTGGCCGAAGCTGGTGAACTTGAACGCTTAAGTCCAGTTACCAAATCGCCTGAACATACCTCGGCCGACCACGCGGAATTGGTGCTCGAAATTCGTCAGGAAATGCGGGCTGTCCTCCAAGATTTTCTGGCCGAACAGCGCCTCTTGGCCGAACAAGAACGCGAAGATCAGCGTCAACTCTGGAATAAAAAGTGGGAACATTCTTTGCGAAAAGCGGAGGCTAGTTTTGCTCAAAAATTGCAGGAAGCGGAGGCGAGTTACGACCTTACCTTACAGCAAGTTTCCGCGAAACGGCAGGCTGATGCCGAGCTGCTGAAGCAGCTCGATGGGTCATTCACCGAGATGCGCAGCCAAGTCATCCGCATGAAGAAGTTGCTGGAAGAACGTGAGTGGGAAGTCAGTGAAGCCAAGGAGATGAATGCCCAGTTGGAGAAGCTCACACAGACGACACACACCGTAGTCAGGCAGCAACAGCAGGCGGGCTTGACCCTGCAAAAAGGACTGGGAGAAACCCTGAATCAAGCTGAGAAGATGCGACTGCTGTTGCCGGCACAAGTATCGCTGGGAGTGGTTGCAGGAGTGATGCTCACCTCCTTGCTGCACCTGGCTTTTCCGTCAAAGTTCCAGACCATTGGGAATGCCATGCTATTGCTGTCAGCCACCATCTTCATGGTGGCCATCTGGTGGTGGAAAAAAGACTAGAAGTCGGGTCACTGCCCCGTCACGCACTGGCAAAATTTCCCTAACCGCGCCACTATAGACAGATGCCGAGAGTGTCCAAAAAGCAAGCCAGAACCCCTGACCGTTTCGAGGTGTTTGAAGTGACGACCCCTGAGGGAGAGACCCGCAGGCTGCATGTCACTGAAGTGAAGGAACTGATGACCGAGCTGGGCGAGCTGCTTCCCCAGTTGGAGAAGGCGGCCCTGAAAGGGGCCGCCCTGCTGGCCTTCCATGAGCGGGCCACCCTGGAAACCAAACAGTGGAGCATCCGCCGAATCGGGGCAATGGTGCTGCAGGAAGATGACAACAACTTCCCAGCCAATCGGGGAGCTCGTACGGGCCGCCCGAAGCAGGCCAGCGTCCGCAGTGAGAAGTCAAGCCAGGATCCGGACGCCTTGCTGCAGCCTGCTGAACCCGTACAGCTGACTCCAGAAGATTCCCAAGCCCAAGCACCCTTGCTCTGAGAACACGCCAAGTACTCTGACGCATGGAGGGGGGGGCCCGAAGCCTCCCCTCCATGCGTCTTTAGCCGATTTTCATACAGGCTGCCCCGTGTTCGGTTGCATTTCAAACCCTCGCACACTGACCATCAATCTATGTGGCCCCCGCAAACAGTTGCACTCCCCTCCGTGGCTGGTGATACAATTCCTTCAACCCGAATTGGCGAGATACCAATAGGGAACCCCCCAACCGCTGAAGTTTGGCGACCGATGCGGAAGGGGGATTGGAATCCTTAACAAGTTAAGCTTGCTGTTCTGTCAGAGAGCGGCGGGCGTCTCTACACACAGTGTACGCGGGCTGTGTGTGCTGGTCAACAACCAGCCGAGCTGCGTAGGAGCCCAAGTGACTGTGGAGTGCCGTCCAGGTCGTTCAGCGCGTGTCCCCCTTCTTCGTCTCTCCCCTGTAGCCCATGTGCCCTGCTGGAGCGGTCTATGACCCTTCGTGTGCGGCAGGCTGGTCTGTTCCCAATAGACCCCGAGATCCAGCAGCAGCGAACGGAAGCGACGACCAAGAAATTCTTAGCGATGATCCCGCCTGCTCTTAAAGGGACTGAGACGTTGGCAGAGCCGCTTCTACCCCTGCCCAAGGTGGCCGACGTAGCCGCGCCACCTGTCCCTGTACCGATGGTCAGTGCCGGTAGTCTTCAGCTCAACCCCCTGGACACCCTGACCGAGTGCCTGGACACCGCCGAGTGCCCGGCCACCGCCCGCCGGATTTACCGGCTGCTGTTTCGCATTGGCCTCACGGTCCTGCGTCAGCGCGGACTGCACGAGCAGCACGCGACCCAGGTCAGCTTCCACTTGCCGCTCGACCTCATCGCCGCCCACTTGGAAGTGAACCGCTCGACGGTCTGGCGCAACCTGCGCCCGCTGGAAAAGGTAGGCGTGCTGCACCAGCGCGACCACTACGGCACCCTGCGCGGGCAGACCGCCGTGACCGGCAAGGTCTGGGCGCTGTCCTTGCGTCCGCACGAAGTTCTCGCGGGCACTCGTGAACCCGTCAAAGTTCGCCATGACGACCTTATCGGCGTGCGCTGGCGTGACCTCGATGCAGATGCCCGAAAGGGCCGCACCGCCTGGGCCGAGCTGGAACGGGTCAAAGCCGGGAAAGCTGCCGAAGCGGAAATGCTGTCCCAGGGCCAGCTTTTCCAGTTGCAACAGTCACAAGAAGCTGAAAGGGCAGTAGTGAGTGAAAAAACCTTGTTGGCATGGGCGTTAGCCCCGTTTTTGCCCGATTCCCCTGGCGTTACACTGACTGATGCATTCGCCTTTTTCGGCGGCCTGGACACTGTTTATGCGGTGCCGGCCCTCATCGGGCTGCCGAAAGCCGAGCGCAGCGCCGCTGTCAGTGAGTGCGCCCGCCAACTGGCGGCCACTTTTGGGGACACCGGGAACCAGCGTTTCTGGTGCTGGCTGCTGTGGCAAATGCTGCGCCTGCGCGACCAGGGCCAGGACGTGAGCGAGGACATTGCAGGCGTCCTGGCACGGGTTTTTCAAGACTTGAAGACTTATCCAGCTAAGAAAGCGGCAGCCGTCGTGGTGTCGGAACTGATCGGCGCGGGCCTATACGACCGGCTCAGGCTAGCAGGCAACCATCGTGTCGGAGGTCCGCCGCCAGCGGCTTAGCTCTGACCTGACAACTTGGCCTTAGCCCCACCGCCGATGCCCTGAGCGTTCGCGGATGATCTAGCACGCCCCGCTGCCGTGTGCCGTGCAACATACGAGTTTTTGCCGTGCTGGACGGTGTGTTACGCGGGATCGTCTTTTTTCGGAATCTAATGGTAAACCGATAAGGACTAAGCGAGAGCCTGTCTGCAGAGTTGATGTCAAGAACTTTAGTTTTGCCTAAATGTAAGGGCTCCTTCCCCCTGTCTTGTTCTGACCAGTCAGAACAGTAGCTGCGCTAGGCTGACTATGTGATTACTGCGACCGTGTTCAACCATGCTGGCGGGGCCGGAAAAACCAGTGTGACTCGTGACGTGGGCTATGAACTGTCTAAACGAGGTCAACGGGTGCTGCTGGTTGATCTGGATCCACAGGCCAACTTGACCTCCTGGCTAGGTATTCGCAACGTGAGCCTGGACCGTACGGTGTTTCATGTGGCTGTAGAAGGAACCCCATTGCCAGAACCGCTGCATGTTTTTGGGCTTGATCTGATTCCCTCTCAGGTTGACCTGGCCCTTGCGGAGGCGCAGATGCTCGGTCAACCTGGAGCGCACTTTGCTCTGGCACAGGCGT
This sequence comes from Deinococcus piscis, assembly GCF_014653275.1. GTDB lineage: Bacteria > Deinococcota > Deinococci > Deinococcales > Deinococcaceae > Deinococcus > Deinococcus piscis. The sequence continues at coordinate 5,980 of NZ_BNAL01000032.1, read as the reverse complement.
TAGAACCCGTTGCCCAAAAGTACGATGTCGTTCTGGTGGACAGTCCACCCAGCATCGGTCAACTGGCGATTCTGGGAGCTGGCGCAGCGGACCGGTTGCTAGTGCCTATTCCTACCCGGGCCAAAGGCCTGGACGCGATGCCCGGTTTACAGAAGGCGACCAGCCTATACCGCCGTCTACGTAGAGACCTAACTGTCGCTCTCTATATTCCTACCTTGTACGACGCTCGGCGCAGCCATGACCGGGAAGTCTTGGAAGTCCTAAGGCAGCACCTCTCGCCTATGAGCGAGCCGATGCCTCAGCGGGAAGCCGTATGGCTAGATAGCAACTCCGCCGGCGAACCAGTTGGTGTCTACGCACCAAGCAGTCCTGTTTATCAGGATGTCCAGAGATTGACCGATGAAGTGGCACAGGCGCTCGGACTGGAGATTCAGGCATGAGCCGTAGGAAGAGTCCTATCCATTATGAGGGTCTGAGCGGGCTGCTTGGTGCTTCGGCAGAGCTGACCAGGAGGCCTGATTCTGAAATCTTCGCTCTAGTAGATCAACTGCGGCCTGGGCCAGCCCAGCCGCGGCGTGAATTCAACGAGGAAAAGCTGCTGGAACTGGCTCAGAGTATTGAAAAGCACGGCATCTTACAGCCTCTACTGGTCAGGATGGCCAGTGACGGGAACGGCTATGAAATTGTCGCTGGAGAAAGGCGTTGGCGTGCCGCACAATTGGCTAACGTAGTAGAAGTGCCTGTCGTAGTTCGAGAGATCACTGATGAGGAAGCCCGGCAGGTAGCCTTGATCGAAAACCTACAGCGCGAAGACCTCAACATGGTGGATGAGGTAGACGCCAAGCTAGAACTGGTAGCCGAGGTTCTGGGACTCACCCCCGAGGGAGCACGGGCCAGGCTGATGCAACTCCTTCGTGAACCGCGAGGTGAGCAGCACCAGATTCTCGAAGACCTTTTCGCGGCTCTGGGAGAAAGCTGGACCAATTTTGCCAAAAGCAAGCTCCGGATTCTGAATTGGCCGCAAACGATTCTGGATGCTGTGCGTCAGGGCCTACCCTACACCCTGGCTGGAGTCATTGTCACCGCGCCCATCACAGAACACGCCAGGCTCTTGCGGCAGGCTCAGACTGGGGCCAGCCGTGCAGAACTGAAAGCCGAGGTGCAGCGTCTCCGGGCGATAGGGAGGACTGACCGAGAGCCAGCCTTTCAGGTAGGCCACTTGCTGAGCAGCCGCAAATGGGTGGCCAGCCTGGCCCCACAGGAAAAAGAGGAAGTGGAGAGATGGCTAGCCCAGATGCCGGAGACTGTGCGGCGGGCGCTAGGGTAGGGTGAGCGCCGTCAGCGAGGAATGGCCGACTGAACCTTGCTGAGTCATCACTGCCAGAAACCAGGGGGAGCCCCCATCCGTTAGGCTGTCCCCCATGACGCAGTTTTCCTTTACTGGCCTGGGTGGCACCGATGAGGTGGGGGCCAGCTGCTACCTCTACCGCTTCACCGAAGGTCGCCTGCTGATTGATGCCGGTCTGCGTCCTGGGCAACTGGGAGACGCGGCCCTGCCACAGCTGGAGTTGCTCAAGGACAGTCCACCCGACGCTGTCATCCTGACCCACGCTCACCTAGACCACACTGCTGCCCTGCCGGTGGTCCTGCGGCGCTTTCCTAACCTCAGGGTGTACTGCACCTCAGCCACTGCCCGTCTGGCTGCCCTGACGCTGGCCGACACCTTCAAGATCGGGCAGCGGCAGGGCCAGCCCCTTTTTAGTGTCCGCGACCTGGACCGGACCTTGAAGGCCCTGACTCCGCTGGACTACTTCCAGCGGGTGGGTGATCATGGCTTCGCGTTCACGCTGTTCCCAGCAGGGCACCTGCTGGGTGGGGCCAGTGTGCTCTTAGAGTCCAGCGCCGGCACCGTCTTTCACACAGCGGACATCAACAACGTCGGCACCCATGTCACCCCGCCCGCCTGGCTGCCCACCGAGGTCACCCCGGTCGACGCGGTGGTGAGTGAGAGTACCTATGGCGATACCCTGCTCCCCGCCCGCAAGGAGCAAGTGCGCCGCTTCGTGGCTGCGGCAGGGGAGACGCTTAGCGAAGGTGGCAAGGTGCTGATTCCTTCGTTCGCATTGGGCCGGGCGCAGGACATTGCCCTGATTCTGCAAAGTGCCATCACGGGCAAGCAGCTTCCTTCCGTGCCGGTTTACCTGGACGGCCTGACCCGTGACGTGACCACGGCTTACGAGGAGATGCTGCCCTTATTGCCCGAAGCCCTGCAAAACCGCGCGGAGACTTCCCGGCAGCCACCGTTCCTGACAGGAACGGTGGGACTGGTGAAAAGCAAGGAGCAGCGCGAAAGCATCATCGGCAGTGCGGGGCCGGCCATCGTCATCTCTTCGAGTGGAATGCTGCACGCGGGGGTCAGCCCGCTGTACGCCCGCGAGTGGCTGCCCGACCCGAGCAATGCCCTGTTCATCGTGGGGTATCAGGACGCGGAAGCACCGGGTCGCCGGTTGCTAGAACTGGAGAACGGGGCAGAAGTGCTATTGCCTGACCCGTCCGGGGACGGCTTCAGTCCAGTCACGGCTTACTCAAAAGTGCAGCGCTACTACCTCTCAGCCCACGCAGATCAGGGCGGGCTGCTGGCGATGATTCACCGCTATGACCCGGGCAAGGTGGTGCTGACCCACGGGGAAGCGGCTCCACGGAACGCCCTGAAGAAGTTTCTGGATACCAAGAAGGAAGTGGCGCTGCCGGCTATCGGTGAAGAAGTCTCGCTCAAAGACGGGGGACGGAGACGTGGTGCTTTCTTCAGCAAAGCCGCCTTTGGCGGCTCCGCAGCCAAGGCCCGTGCCAGTGCCGCTCCTGAAGCGGTCAAGCAAAAGCACCGCAAGTTCCACACCGAGGTGAACTATGACCCGCAGCATCATGTTCTAGTCCTGCAACTGCCAGAGGATATCTCTGGCTCCCTGTTCGCGGACGGTACCTATACGGTGGAAGTGGTGCGCGGCCGACTGACCAAAGCCAAGCTGACCCAGCACCAGGAGCAGGGGACGGAGCCTACAGTGTCTGACCTCCCGGAGATGGAGCAGGCGGGTGATGAGCTGCTTGGTGAGTGACTGCCAGGCTGACCCCGACCTGGGGAGCCTCCTTTGGGCAACCCTGACGTAGTGGCAATTCCCCGCGAGCAGTTGAATGTACGGATTACCCCAGAGTTGAAGCGGGCTGCAGGTGCGGTGGCGGCGCTGAAGGGCCTGACCATGGGCGATGTGGTGGAACAGGCCCTGCTCAAGTACATTCAGGAGAATCTATGAAAGCAATGAGTTACCTTCTTATCCTGGTGGCCAGTCTGGGCATCGTGGCCGCTGTGCAGAATGCCTATAAGGCGGACAGTGTGTGGCCCATGCTGGGACATGGGGCCTTCGCCCTGCTCTGTCTGTTCTTGGTTGTCCGTGAGGTTCGGGCACTGTCTGGTCGCTAACGAGAGAAGCGTGGGGTGCTTTGCACCCCACGCTCCAGTGCAGCTGCCTTACGCCTTTTTACGGTTCCGCGCAGCGGGTTTGGCGGCAGGCTTCTTCGCACCACGGCTCTTGCCCAGCTGCTGGCCCTTCTCGAAGCTGGCCTGCATCTTCTCCTGGGTTTCACGGGCCAGGGCCTCGAAATCCACCAGACCGGCAGCCAGGGTTTCCTCAGTGACCTTGACCTGACCCCCCTGGCGGGAGACCGCCAGGTCCTTGTTCTGCTCTTCGAACCAGGCCTCAAACTCAGGCGTCACTTCAAAGAGCATCTCTTTGGTGTCTTTCTGGTAGGTGCCACTCTGTCCACGGCGGGTGTACTGCTTGGGCATCGTGAAGCGTTCGCCGGGCAGGTTGATGGCCTTGACCTCACCCGTCCTCACCGCTTCACGGAAGCGCTTGATAAACGTATCACTGCGCTGTGGGTTAACAAGCTCCTGAACCTGCTCACTGAGACGTTTGTAAGTCATGCCCGGAAGAATAAAGCCAGGCGGGATGATAAAGCTATTTTTCAACGGTGCAACCGGTGGGACAGCTCTTTTATGGCGGTGGCTTTGATTCCCGTTGCTGCCCCCAACCACCACAAACTCGAAAAGGGTTCCTTTTCGAGTGGCCCGTACCTCGTCATGCAGTTCAGGAAAAAGCATCGGCTGACCTGCTTTTTCCCTCCTAAGCACCCATTCAATGTGAGCATGGTAGGCCTGCGAAGGAAGAACCAGTAGATTATCTTCGCTGTTATTGGTCGAGTCGCCGTCCAGATGATGAACCACCTCGCCTGAAAGCAGTGGACGGCCTATCAGTTGCTCAGCAAGGTAGCGGTGAGCGGGAACCCGCTCTCCGGTCACTGGATGGCGAACCGTGGCGTATTTCTTCTTGCGGCGACTCATTGCTGATAAAAGGGACCAAGAGCATACTCAACGGACTCAGGACTTCTTTTGTACCAGACTTCTAAAGGCATATCGCGGTCCACAGGCACTGGATAACTCACCGTATGCCATTTAAAGTCAGGGTCGCTTTTTTGGGCCCTAACCTCATCTGCGCAGTCAAAGCTGAACTGTATCTTCTCTCTCAGGCTGACGTTGGGAATGGTGACGGTCCTCGTCTCCGCCTCAGCCAGACTTAAATTGAAGCTGGGAATCTGGCTCCTCACACCTATCTTAACCTGCTCGGTGGGGCAGGCCTGGTTGGTGTTGAGGTAGTGCAGGATGACCTTTACATCTCTGGGATGGTCCAGGCGCTGCTCTGCTTGCGGGGCTGGTCGGCAGAACGTCAGGAAGAGGAGCAGCCCCACCACCCAACGCGGTGTTCTGGAATTCTCCCGCAGATAGTCCAGCCAGGTCATAAGGGCATTGTGGCAGGTGGTCAGGTGAGATGGTGGCTCGGCTTCCCAGGTTCCGGAACTCAGCTCTCGCCTCGCTGGGAAGCACAGATGTGGAATGCTGGCAGCCGCTCTAGCTTTATCCTGACCAGGTACCTTCCCCTGCCCTGCTACTGGCCAGAGTTCAGCGTGGGATTGCCGCTCAATGCTTCTGCCCCGGACAAGCTGTGCCCTGGTGCGGTGTGGGCAGCCTGGGTACCGCGAGGCGATGGATAGGGATAAGAATGGGGTGGCCTGCGAATAGAGCCAGATGCTGTTCAGTGACCCCTGTCCAGTCCTCAGCGACGTTGTAACCCCAACTCTGGCCGGGCACGTTCATAACGGAGTTGGACAGTCTTCCCAGCATCCGTCTCTGTCGTGGCCGTGAGAATACCCTGGCGCATTTCAAGAATCGTTGTTTGACCTAAAGTGTGTCTGAAAAGTGGGGTGTCCTGGGTACTGCCAAGCAGCCACCAATGATTGATCTCAAGTAGCTCCGCCTCGAAATCCATCCCTGAGGGATTTCTTTCTCCATGAGGTCTGTTGAGGAAGTCGGAACCAGGGGAAGTCGGGGCACGACTCAAGCCCTGATCTGGACTTTTCAGACACACTTTATTGATAACGGCGTAGATTTGAGTTCATAAGATGGAGGGGCAGTTGAACATAGCGAACTCGTTGCCAAGCTCGATGTAGCTTTTCTTTGAGGGCTGAGACTGAATGAGCACAGAAATTGCCCAGCACATTTCGCTTGACGTACGCCCACACCAGTTCGATGGGATTCAGTTCTGGTGCGTAGGGTGGGAGGAAGACCAGGGAGAGGCGTTCGTGGCTTGCCACGAACGCCTGAGTCGATTTTGCGTGATGCGTTCTCGCGTTATCCAGCACCACGACGACGTTCCCCTGAACCTGGCGCAGCAGATGCTGAAAGAACCGGGTGACGTCCGCACTGCGAATCGCCCCGGATTTGGTGTGCTGGAAGAAGCGTCCGTCCGAGGTGATAGCGCCTATCGTGGAGAGCTTCTCCCAGTTCGCTCTGAGCCCCACCAAGGGCGTAACGCCCCTGGGTGACCACGTTCGCCTTCGCACGCCTTTCAGCGAGAAGCCGACCTCATCC
>NZ_BNAL01000031.1 GCF_014653275.1 Deinococcus piscis | reverse complement strand
CGCAAGTCATTCCCATACCCAGCCGCCCCAACACGTTTCATCCTCTTATTATGTCAAATGCTCTAGACTCTAGACATGACCACAACTGATTTCGCCACACCCCTGGTCAGCGCCGAGTGGCTCCGCCAACACCTCCACGACCCCAGGCTGCGCCTGCTGGACTGCCGCTTTGACCTGCGCGACGCGCTGCTGGGACGCATGGCCTATATGGAGGGCCACATCGAGGGCGCGGTGTACGCCGACCTGGAAATGACCCTGAGCGGCCCAGTCACCGAATCGGGCGCCGGAGGCCGCCACCCGTTGCCAGAGCCGGAAGCCCTGGCGAGCTGGGTGGGCGAGCAGGGCATTGGCCCAGAGTCCTGGGTGGTCTGCTACGACGCGGGCGGCGCTCAGGGCTACTACGCGGCGCGGGCCTGGTGGCTGCTGCGCTGGCTGGGGCACGGGCAAGTGGCCGTGCTGGACGGTGGCCTGGCCGCGTGGCAAGCGGCGGGCGGCGAGCTGACCGACGCGGAGCCGCAGCACGTCCCCGCCACGTTCACCGCACAGGTGCAACCCGGCTTCGTGGCGACGGCTGAGGATGTGGCGGCGCTGCCCGCTGACACGCTGCTGATTGATTCGCGTGCGCCGGAGCGCTACCGGGGCGAAACCGAGCCGATAGACCGCCGGGCCGGACATATTCCGGGCGCAGTGAACCGCAACTGGGCGGAAGCGCTGGATGAGTCGGGACGCTTCCGGGACGCCGAGGCTCAGGCTAAGCGGCTAGGTGCAGAGAATGGGCAGGCCACCGTAACCTACTGCGGCAGCGGCGTGAGCGCTACGCCCAATCTGCTGGCCCGCGAACTGGCGGGCGTGCCGCTCGGGCCGGACAACCGCCTCTATGCGGGCAGCTGGAGCGATTGGGTCAGCAATGAGGAGCGTCCGGTGGCCACAGCGTCAGCGCCAGAGTGAAGACGACGTGTGCAGCAGCCCACTTGGCAGACCATAGCCCCTGACACCTATCACTTGAAAGGCACGACAGCGCCATTCCCAAGAGACTTCTGGCATTTGTCAGATTTTTGCAAGGGATGATGGTTTAGCTTTAAATTTATCCATTTATCATGATATAAATCGGCATGCAAACCAGCGTGCCTGCTTCACATTCCACTTGGCAATCCAAGATGGCGGCTCTCGGCCCCGGCATCATGATGGCTTCGGCAGCCATCGGGGGATCGCACATCGTGTCCTCGGCGCAGGCGGGCGCTCTGTTCGGCTGGCAGCTGGCCGGGCTGATTCTGCTGACCAATCTGCTGAAGTATCCCTTTTTCCGCTTTGGGCCGCAGTACACGATGGAAAGCGGTCAGAGCCTGGTGGAAGGCTACGCCCGCAAGGGCCGGGGCTACCTGTGGGTGTTCTTCATCCTGTGCGCGGTGTCGTCTGTCATTTCTACGGCGGGCGTGGGGCTGCTCTCGGCAGTTATCCTCAACTCGATGCTGCCCGCCGGCTTCGCACTAAGCGGCCCTGTCATGGCCAGCGTGATGATGCTGGTGGTGTGGGTGCTGCTGGTGGCCGGGCACTACAAAGCCCTCGACGGCATCACCAAACTGATCGTGATCGGGCTGACCATAGCGACGGTGGCTGCAACCTTCATCGCTGCCAGCAAAGGCTCCAACATGCTGCCCGGCTTTGTGGAACCCTCGCCGTGGAACCTGGCGACGTTGCCCTTCTTGGTGGCGCTGGTGGGCTGGATGCCTGCCCCGATTGAGATCAGCGCCATCAACTCCATGTGGATCAGGGCCAAGCAGAAGATCAGCCCCGCCAACTACGCCGATACCATCTTTGACTTCAACGTAGGCTACGTGACCTCGGCTGTACTCGCTATCTTTTTCGTGGCGATGGGGGCCCTGGTCCAGTACGGCAACGGCGAGAAGCTGGAACCGGCCAGCGGCGCTTATATTGCCCAGCTGGTGCAGATGTACGGCAGCACCATCGGAGAGTGGTCCAAGCCAGTGATCGCCTTTATCGCCTTTATGTGCATGTTCGGCACCACCATCACGGTGGTGGACGGCTACGCCCGCGCCAGCGGCGAGGCCCTGCGGCTGCTGCGCGGCGAACCGGAGCTCAAGAACCGCGACATCTCGCTGTGGATCACCGGCATCAGCATTCTTGGCCTGGCAATCATCCTGCTGATGCAAAACCAGCTGGCGGGCATGCTCAAGTTCGCCATGACCAGCGCCTTTGTCACCGCGCCCATCTTCGCTTGGCTGAACCTCAGCCTGGTCAGCGGCGAGCAGCACCTGTCGGGCACGCTGAGGGTTCTGGCTTATGCCGGTCTGGTCTTTCTGGTCGGGTTTACGCTGCTGTTCCTCGCCAACCTGATGGGCCTGATCGGCTAAGGCTGCGCGGAAGACGGGGCGGGAGGGAGAGGACACAGCCGCCTCTCCCTCCCGCCTTACTGACCTGTCCGGCTCTAACTCAGGGCACGGGGATAGCTGCCCACCACTTTGAGGAACGTGGCGCGCTCCTGCATTTCGGCCAGTGCCTGCGCCACACTGCTGTCCTGCGCGTGGCCCTCAATATCAATAAAGAACACGTACTGCCACAGTCCACCGCGCACCGGGCGGCTTTCGAGCTTGGTCATGGAGATGCCCAGGCGGCTGAACGGCTCCAGCAGGCGGTGCATGGCTCCGGCGTGTTCGGCCTGCGGCGCGGCCACCACCAGGGTGGTGCGGTCCTGCCCGCTGGGGCCAGGGCTGGCGTGCCCCAGCACCAAGAAGCGGGTGGTGTTGCTGGGGTCGTCCTCTATGTTTTGCTCTAGCACGTTCAGGCCGTACACGCTGGCCGCCGCACTCGGCCCCAGCGCGGCCACCGTCGCCTGTCCCGACTCCGCTGCCAGCCGGGCCGCCTCCGCGTTGGAGCTGACCGGCAGCCGCTCGGCGGCGGGCAAGTGGCGGGTCAGGTAATCCTGGCACTGAGCCAGCGCCTGCGGGTGGGCGTAGATGTGAGTCAGGGCAGCGCTGTCTTCGCCGGGCGACATCAGACAGTGATGAATGCGCAGCGTGACCTCGCCGCAGGCCCGCAGCGGCGTGGCAGGCAGCAGATCAAGGGTGCGGTTCACGGCTCCCTCACTGCTGTTTTCCACCGGCACCACGGCGTAATCGGCCTGCCGGGCTTCGACCTCCCGCAGCGCTGCGTCAATGGTGGCGCAGGGGGCCAACTGCGCTGCGCCACCAAAGTGCCGCTGGGCGGCCTGCTCAGTAAAAGTGCCCTGCGGCCCCAGGTAGGCCACCGTCAGCGGGCGTTCCAGGGCCAGGCACTCGCTCATGATTTCGCGGAAGATACGGCGCACCGCGTTGCCATGCAGCGGCCCGGCATTCAGCGCGGCGATGCGGGCCAGCACCTGCGCCTCGCGCTCGGGCCGGTAGACAGCTGCCGTGCCCTTGAGCGTCCCAATGGCCCGCGCCTCGGCAGCCCGCTGACTGAGCAGGTCCAGCAGTTGCGCGTCAATGGCGTCTATCCGCTCGCGGTGCGGCGCAATAGCAGCAGCCAGCGCTTCGGCAGATGAGGCGGCAGACGAGTCAGGACGGTCAGGCTGGTCGGACATGGCTCATTGTAGGGGCTGGGGACTTTTGGGGCACGGCGGCCCCTAAGTACATCGAAGTTAATCTTTAGATTAACCGAGCGAAGCGAGTATCGAAAAAAGTGCGTCGCACCGGGAATGGAGAGGTTGCGGCGTGTTTCCGGAATCTCGAAATGTTAGGTGCGAGGTACTTAGCCCACCCGGTCTTTGCTCTGGGCCAGCATCACCCGGCTTTCCCCCAGGAACTGCTCGCCCAGCGGCCCGAAGAACTCCTGCACCTCGCGGAAGCGGTCTGCAAAAGCGTCCCGGTCCTGCCCTTCCAGCAGCTCAATGACGTCGGCCAGGGTGGCGTGGTAGTCACGAATCAGGTCCAGATGCTGGCGCTGAGACTGAATGATGTCGTAGTACAGCTCCGGGTCCTGTGCAAACAGCCGGCCCACCATCATCAGCTCCAGGCGGTAGATGGGACTGGACAGGGCCAGCAACTCATTCAGCTGCGGCCCCTCGCGGCAGAGGTTCAGGCCGTAAGCGTAGGCGGTGGCGTGGCGCATGGCCTGAATCAGCCCCATGTGACGGTCGTGCTCCTCAGGCTGGGCAGGGTGCAGGCGCAGGCCCCACAGCCGCAGCTGCTCTAGCAGCCAGTCCACTTCCCCCGGCTCGCCGCGCCCCCGGCAGAACACGGTCACTTCCTTGGCAAAAGTAAGTACGTCGGGGCCGAACATTGGGTGCAGCCCCAGCACTGGCCCGGCGTGCGCGGCCAGCATGGCCTGCATGGGCGCGGCCTTGACCGAAGTCAGGTCGGCCAGCAAGCAGCCAGGTGGCAGTGGCGGCAGCGCGGCAATCACAGCGGCGGTGTCATGAATCGGCACGCTGACCAGCACCAGCCCGGCCCCTGCGACCAATTCGGCGGCGCGGTCCCAGTCCCCACGCTCCAGCACAGCCACCTCATAGCCCGACTCGCGGAACGCCTGCACAAAGCGGCGGCCCAGTCGGCCCGCGCCCCCCACCACGACCACCCGCAGGCCAGGACGCACGCCCAAGCTGTGCCCGCTTTCCTGCACGTAGCTCTCGCGCATGCAGCGGCGCAGCACATCCTCGGCCAGGTCAGGGCTGACCCCCAAAGTTTCAGCTTCGGCGCGGCGGGCCTCCAGCAGGTCCGCTTCGCGCTCTGGCACATAGATGGGCAGGCCCTGGGCCCGCTTCACCTCCCCCACTTGCCGGGCCAGCTTGACCCGCCGCTGAAGCAGACGCAACAGCTCGCGGTCTCCCTGATCAATCTGCTCACGCAGGGCAGCCAGTTCGGGCGGCGTCACCCTTCTTCCCCTACGGTCAGCAGGTAATGCACGCCGCTGCTGCGCTGAAAGCCGTAGCGGTCATACAGACGCTGGGCGGCCAGGTTGTCGCCCGCCGTCTCCAGCACCACCCCTCTGGCCCCGCTCTGCACCGCCAAGTCACGGGCGGCGTCCAGCAGGGCCAGGCCCACCCGCTGCCCCCGGAAGGCGTCACGCACGAACAGGTCATTCAGAATCCACAGCCGCCGCATCCGCACACTGGAAAAGGAGCGGTAGAGCTGGGTAAAGCCAGCGGGCCGGTCATTGACCAGCGCCAGCAAAATCACCGACTCGCCCAGCAAGAGCCGCTCGCGCAGGAAGTCGCGCGCTCCGGCCTGGTCAGAAGGCTGGGCGTACCAGACGCGGTACTCGTCAAACAGTTCACTCAGCGTATCGAGGTCGTCCAGGGTCGCGTGCCGAATGTGCAACATGGGTCAGTGTACTGTTCCGGCCTCCAGAACGGGTGCTTAGCGGGAAGAGCGGCGGACCATCTCGGCAGTAGCCGCCTCAAAGCCCAACGCTCCATAAAGCGGGCGGCCCGCTGGCGTGGTGCTCAGGCCCAGCACCGACACTCCCCGCGCTGCTGCCGCTGCCAGCACACGCATGAGCAGCTGCCGCGCTATCCCCTGCCGCCGCCAGCTCGGGTGGGTCCAGACATTGACCACCCGCCCACGCCAGGGCTGCGGGTCGTCCCTGGTCGGCCCCCATTCCAGCAGGATCAGGCCTGCGCCGCCGACAACTCCTCCTCCGCTCTCGGCCAGCCAGCCCAGATAAAGCCCGCGTTCTAGTGCGCTGGGCAACCACTCCGCGTAGGCCCGCACAGCTGCATGGTCTGGCGGCAGGTCCGGCAGACGGTGCCGGGCCACCGTGTGAGTGTCAGCCAGGGTGACGGAACGAACGGTCCAGCTCACCGAATCTCAGCCCTGACTTCACCGTCGGCAAACTGCAACGTGACCTGCTCCCCAGCCCGCAGGTCGGCGGCGCGGGTCGCCACACCGTCCGCGCTGCGCACCACCGCGTAGCCCCGCGCCAGCGTGCGCTCCGGCGACAGCCCCACCGCCGAGCGCATCAGGGCCGTCACGTCGCGCTCGGCCCCTGTCAGCTGGCGCTGCACTGCCGCACGGAGCCGGTCACGCAGCCAGCGTATGCCCGCGTCCGCGTTCACAGCTTCTTCGGTCCCAGCGCGGCGAATGGCCTGCCAGTCGGCCTGGGCCTGAGCCGCCGCATTCACCACTGTCCGGACGATGTGGGCTGCCGCTTTGCTGGGTGTATCGGTCCTGAGCGCGGCCAGCTCGTCGGGAAGGGTGTCGTCGCGGGCGTGCCCCAGCCCCGTGATGACCGGCACCGGAAAGAGGGCCAGCGCCCGGCCAAAGTCCAGGTCATTGAGCCAGGCCAGGTCCGTGGCGGCCCCCCCACCCCGGATGACCACCAGCGCGTCAAGCGGCTCTCTGGCGTGCAGCTCCAGCGCAGCCGAGGCGGCGCGGGTCAGGCTGGCACTCGCTTCACGGCCCTGAAAGGTGGCCTGAAGGTAGTGCAGATCCAGCACGCCCGCCGCCTGCAACGGGGCCACTTCACGGTGAAAGTCGCCCAGGCCAGCGGCTCCTTCGGGAGCGATGACGGCCAGCCGGGCGTAGTCGGCAGGCAGCGGCAGGGCGCGGTTCAGGGCGTACACCCCTTCTGCCTGCAAGGTTTCACGCTGCGCCCTCAGCTGGGCGGCAGCCTCGCCCAGCGTGAACTCCGGCGCGATGTCCTGAATGTGCAGCGAAAACCCGTACTGTGGGTGGAATTCGGCCGTACAAAAGAGCAGCACTTTCATGCCGGTGCCCAGGCCGCCGCCGGTCACGCGGCGGAACTTGCCTTCCAGGGCGTAGCGTTCGCGGGCCCACAGCGCGGCGCGGCACTTGGCAACCTGCTGCCCACCTTCGAGCTGAATCAGTTCCAGGTACAGGTGGCGGCGGTCTGTCAGCTCGGCAATCTCAGCCCGCACCCACACCGCTCCGGGCAGCCCGCGCCCTAGCACCTGCCCCACGTAGTCCAGCAGCTCGGACAGTTCCAGCCACTGCGTCGGCGGCGGGGGTTCAGCACTTTGACGGCGGGCGGGGCGGCGGGGCGGCATGGAACTCAGTCTAAGGCGCAGCGGCCCCTGTCACCCGGCGGCCTGCTCAGAAGTATGCTTTGGCCTGCAGATTGCTCAGCTTGAGGGTCGCGCCGGCTGACAGGCTGCCTTCCCGCAGTTGCAGCCCGATGTGGCCGGTGCCTTCGTAGGCCAGGGTGTTCAGCAGGTCGCCGCGCAGCAGCAGTGGGGCCTGAGCCGCACCCGCCGCAAAGCTGACTGTACCGATGCTCTGGCCGCCGCTGGCGCAGGCGCTGTAGTCCGCATAGGCCATGCAGCCGACCGGCAGATCTCGGGTCAGCAGCACGTCAAAGACAGTCGGTTCACCCACCGGCTTATTCAGCGCAGCGGTGCCGGTCAGCTGGAAGTTCTTCAGCTGGCGGCTGACCGGCGCGGGGAAGAGGGTGCCGTTCTGGAAAATCCGCAGGCCGGAAGCGGTCAGGGGCACCGGGGTGGTCAGACTCACATCGGGCAAGCCCACTGCGGGCAGGGGAACCGTGCCGCAGCCGGCCAGGGTAGGCACGGCCAGCAGAGGCAGCAGCCGGGACAGGGTCTTGATCATGGGAGCAGGCTAAAGCGGGGCCGCTCACACCCGGCTTACACGCCGTGTCCTCTGAAAGCCCTACAGCTGCTGCGCCAGCACCCGGCCCAGCACTGCTGCCATTAGGCCGCCGCCCACGCTCAGGCCCACATAGAGCGCCGCTTCACCGTAAGCCCCACGCGTCAGCAACTGATCCAGGTCCACGCTAAATGTGCTGAAGGTCGTAAAGCCGCCCAGCAGTCCGGTGCCCAGCGCCAGCCGCGCTGCGTCGGGCAACAGGCCTCGGCCCACCAGTGTGAGCAACAGCCCCATCAGAAAGGCCCCCAGCACATTGATCAGCACCACGCTCAGCGGCCAGCCCGCCCGCAGGGTGAGGGGAGCCAGCAGCAGCCCGGCGGCGTGACGCAACACAGCGCCCGCCGCGCCACCCAGAGCGATATACAGCCAGGTCATGGGCACATGCTAGCGGCCTGGCTGTGGTCTGATTCGCTGTTCAGAGCCACGCGCCAGCAGCTCTCCGCGTCAGGAGTGGGACCGCCAGACCCCATAAATCAGCAAGCTCGCAGCCACCCCGCCCGCTGCGGCACGCAGATGGTTGGCCGGGAGCCAGCCCTCCAAGAAACGCACCCACTCTCCATCCGGCTCAGTGCGGCCAAGCGTCACGCGGGCCAGAGCCTCATTGAGTGGAACATTAACAGCAACCGTCACGCCAAACACGCCTACCAGATACAGACTGCTGCCTATCAAGACAAATAGAACCCCGCTTTCCCGCCAGGACCGGGCCAGAACCACCAGAAGCACGGCGCTGACCAGAGCCGTACCCATAAACACTGGCATGAAACTGGATTTGAGCACCACCAGATTGATGCTCTGCATGCTCGCCACGCCCTGATGTGAAGGCAGCCGCTGAAGCGCGGGCATGATGAACGAAGAAAATCCGAAGAAGGTACCAGCCATCAGTGCACTGCCACCAGCCGCAAGGACCGCCAAAGCTGTTTGCCCAAGATTCATACATCCTCCAAAACGTGAGGAGTTATCACGTTTGGAAGACACGATACTTCCTCATATTCTGTTTTGCAAGAGGTCCTTTTATGCCTGAACTTTCTGCTCTTCCTCAGCTGCAACCCCGCAAAGTTCCCTCTCAGCAGCGCTCCAAACAGCGCTTTGAGACGATTCTGGGCGCAGCAGCGCAGTACATTGCCGCCCATGGAAGTCACAGCCTCCGCATGAGCGATATTGCCGAGCAAAGCGGTATTTCCATCGGTTCGCTCTATCAATATTTCCCCGACAAGACGGCGCTGATTGCCACCCTGGTTCACCAATTTCAGGAGCAAGGGCACCGCTGCGTGCAGGCCGCCCTAGAACCAGTGACCACCGAGGCCAAGCTGCTGGAAGCCATGCGCCGGCTCACGCAGCAGTACTACTGGCTGTATCAGGAGAATCCCGCTCTGAGGAATATCTGGGGTTCGACTCAGGCGGATACCCAGCTTCAAGCGCTTGAAGCGCAGGATGTGCAGCGGCACGCCCAGATGCTGCTGGACAAGCTAAGTGAACTGCGTCCTTCGGAATCGGCCGAGGCTCTACAAACCACGGCCCTCTTGTGTATGCACCTGCTCAACGCGTCCGTGCGGCTGGCCATCACTCTGCCGCAACCGAACGCGGCATCGCCCGCTCTTCCTAGCCTCCTGGCACAATTTGAAGAACAAGTGCTCCCTGCTGTGCTCCAGAGTCCAGGGCACGCCATTTAAGTGCCGAATTTAAATGCCGAGCAGGGCCTCTTTAGCCCCTCTCTCCTTTAGCCCATCGCCCCCTGCCCAGTCAGGCCGCGCCCGGCAATCAGGGTGTGAATGTCGTGGGTGCCTTCGTAGGTGTCCACTGTTTCCAGGTTCAGCATGTGGCGAATCACCGGATACTCCGTGGTGATGCCGTTCCCGCCCAGCAGCTCACGGGCCAGCCGGGCCCCTTCCAGGGCGCGGCGCACATTGTTGCGCTTGACGATGCTTACCTGCGCATAGTCCATTTGCCCGGCGTCTTTGAGCACACCCAGCCGCCAGGCCAGCAGCAGTCCCGCCGAGTGGTCGGTGGCCATCTTGACCAGCTTGTCCTGCACCAGTTGGCGGCTGGCGGTGGGCTGCCCAAAAGTCACGCGGGTGGCGGTGTAGTCCAGCGCCGTGGTCAGCATCAGTTCCAGAGCGCCCATCGCCCCCCAGCCGATACCGAAGCGGGCCCCCGTCAGGCACGAGAGCGGCCCCTTGAGTCCGCGCACGCCGGGCAGCATGGCCGCAGCGGGCACCCGGCAGCCATCCAGCACGATTTCGCCGGTCACGCTGGCCCGCATGCTCATCTTGCGCTTGATGGTAGGAGCGCTGTAGCCGGGTGTATCGGTAGGCACGACAAACCCGCGCACGGTGTCCTCGCCGCCCTCCTCCACTTTGGCCCACACCACCGCCAGGTCGGCCACTGGCGAGTTGGTGATCCACATTTTGGTGCCGTCCAGCACCCAGTCGTCCCCATCACGGCGGGCACGGGTCCGCATCGCGCCGGGGTCAGATCCGCCGCTTTCCTCGGTCAGCCCAAAGCAGCCGATCAGCTCACCGCTGGCGAGACCCGGCAGGTACTGCGCTTTTTGCTCGTCACTGCCATAAGCATGAATGGGATACATCACCAGACTGCCCTGCACACTGGCCGCGCTGCGAATCCCGCTGTCCACCCGGTCCAGCTCGTACATCAGTGCGCCGTAGAGGTTGGAACTGGCTCCACTGCCCCCGTACTCGGGCGGAATCATGGGGCCCAGCAGGCCCTGAGTGCCCAACCCACGCATCACCCCACGCACCGGCAGGTCTCCAGCGTCCCACCACTCGGCGATATGCGGCATCAGGGCTTTTTCGGCGTACTGGCGAGCACTGGCGCGGGCCTGGCGCTCCTCGGGGGCGAGCAGGTCCATCACGGCAAACTGGTCAAACATAGGGCCTCCTGTGTGGCAAGGGGTTGAAGGTGTGGAATACCCCTATTAGAGCAGGTCCGGCCCAGGCCCATTACCGCTGCTCAGGTCAGGACTGCTCAAGCTAGGACTAAGCCCCCTTGCCCGCACGGCGGCGCCTCAGCACCCACCACACAAAGCCGATGACCAGCAGGCCCAGGATGATTTTGGACGCTGGGCCGACGTACTGCTCCACCCGGTCATAGTTTTCGCCCAGGAAGTAGCCCGCAGCAGCCAGCAGGCCCGCCCACAGTCCCGACCCGATAAAAGAATAGATCAGGAACTGGGGCAGGCCCATCTCGCTCACGCCAGCGGGCAAGGACAGCAGGCTACGCACGCCCGGCACCATCCGCCCGAACAGCACCGCGCTGGTCCCGTGGCGCTCGAACCAGTCGCTGGCTTTTTGCAGGTCCTCGCCGCTCACGGTCAGCCACTTGCCGTAGCGGTCGGCCCAGGCCTTGCTGCGCTCCAGACCGAACACCTTGCCCACGTAGTACAGCGGCAGCGTGCCGATCACACTGCCCAGCGCCCCCACCAGCACCACCAGGAAGATATTGAGGTCGCCGCGCTGGGGCGACGCCGCAAAACCTGCCGCAGGCATAATCAGTTCGCTGGGAATAGGCGGAAAGATATTCTCCAGGATCATCAGCAGGAAAATGCCGACATAGCCCATCGAATCCATCAGGTTCTGCATCCACTCGATCACGCCTGAAATCTAGCGGGCGCGGAGCGCGGGGCACATCCCCCTAAAGATTGAGTGAGGGCCGCAGCCCAGATCCGCAGCCGATGCAGCGCCCTGCAACAATGCTGTGCCAACCCCCGGCATACACTGCCGCCCATGCGCCCGCGCTCCCTGTTCACGCTCGCCCTGCTGGCGCTGCTCAGCTTGACGCCTGCACCCGCCGCCGCCCAGGCCCAGGGTGGGACCGGGACCTTCCAGGTGTCTGCCGAAGCTGACAGCCAGCGACTGGCCCCGCTGCGGGTGGATTTTGCGGCGCAGGTGCCAGGAAACATCAGCGTGCGCTGGGACTTTGGGGACGGCAGCGGAGCGCAGGGCACCCGGGTCAGTCATACCTACTACCGGCCAGGGCGATACACCGCGCAGGTCATCCTCAGCCGGGGCGGGTACGAGGTGGGCCGCAGTCAAATCACCGTAGATGTCAAGTCGCAGGGCAGCGAAAAAGCCGCCCTGGTGGTGCTGCTGGGCCGGGGCAACGTGACCCTGAGTGATGTGGGCAGCGTGGTGTACCGCCCTTACCAGCCGCGCTTTACGCTGGACGGTCAGCCCGTCGGCACCCAGGCAGTGGGCCTGCGGGCCGGAAGCCACACGGCCAGCGTGCAGATCGCGGCAGGCAGCGGCACGCTGAACCGGACTGTGCGCTTCCAGATTCCAGCGGCTGAACTGCGCTCGTCGGCCACCTACGAAGATCAGGTGCTGCGAGCCGTGAACCTGCTGCGCCAGAACCGCTACAACTGCGCCACAGGCCGCACCGACGGCGTGGCCCGACCACCACTCACGCGGGTGCCCACGCTGGACCGCGCCGCGCTGGCCCACACCCTGGCAATGCCCATTGCGGGCTTCGTAGATCACACCAGTCAGCTGGACGGCAGCACGCCCGCCCAGCGCATCCAGGCCGCCGGGTATCCCAGCGCCAGCACCGCCGAGAACATTGCCGCCGGGCAGCCCACACCCGCCGAAGCCGTGGCGGGCTGGCTCGATAGCCCCGGTCACTGCGCCGCGCTGATGGGCGACTACAGCCAGACCGGCCTGAGCTACGTGCAGGTGCCGGGCAGCGACTACGGGCACTACTGGGTGCAGGTATTCGGCAAACCTCGGCCCTGAGCGCCGCTCTGTGGGTGCAGCGGCAAAGCTGACGCAACGTGAGAAAACGCCCTATGTTCTCGGCCCCAGTCATCAGGTGTACATCACCCGGCAGGTGCAGACTTGAGCCATGAAAAAGACTTTGACCTTGCTGACCGCCGCCCTCGGTGCCGCCGCTTTCTCTGCTGCTGACGCTGCGCCTCAGATCAGCACCCAGAGCATCATCGTGAACCCGGTGCAGACCCCGCTGAGCGTCCAGGTCTGGACCGACCGCGACACCACCGGCAGCCGCACCCCCAACTACTACGTGGGCGACAAAATCCGCCTGTTCACCAAGACCAACGAGAACGCCTACGTGTACCTGTTCAATGTGGACCCCAGTGGCAAAGTGGACCTGATTCTGCCCAACAACCTCCAGTCGGGCGGCAACTACCTGCGGGCCGGTGAAACCCGCGTGTTCCCCAGCGCCCAGGACAACTTCACCTTTGACATCGCTGCTCCCTACGGCGTGAACAAGGTGCTGGCCCTTGCCAGCCGCGAGAAGCTGAACATGAACCAGATCGCCAACTTCCAGAGCCAAAACGCCTTTGCTGCCGTCAATGTGAGCGGGCAGCAGGGTCTGGCCCAGGCGCTGAGCATCGTGGTGAACCCCATCCAGCAGACCAGCTGGATCAGCGACACCGCTTTTTACAACGTGGCCCGCACCACCCAGACTCCGGCCCCCACCACCCCTGTGACCAGCGCTCCCCGCCCCAACTTCAACCTGGCCGTGTGGCGCTCCACCTTCCGCCTGAACACCACCCTGGACAACGTGCACGCCCAGTACGTGAGCTACCTGGGCAACCAGGGCTTCCAGCTGCGCAGCACCAGCCGCAACGGCAACCGCATCTACTCCACGTTTGCCCGCAACGGACGCACCGCCACCGTGCTGATTGAGCAGAGCGGCACCAGCTTCAGCGTCAAGTTCGCCCAGTAAGTTCCGGTCTGACCAACTCCCCCGCCGTGTGTGCGGGGGTTTTTTGTGGCCGGACCGTGTCCGTCCGCCTCTGCGGCGCTTCGTCCCAAAAGTGACGCCGTATATGTACCGCGTCTGCTTCCCCAAACTCCACCAACCCCGAACTCCACAAAGACGCCGAAGTTTGGTCCATCTCTGCTTCATAGCGTTGCAAGTCCTGCTGGCCGGGCCCGTACCGCTGAAACCGAGCTATTCACCCGCCATCCACATCGGTAGACTGGGCCCCACCATGCCGCACTCTGCTTCTTCACTTTCTGACCGCCGTGCTCCCTGGCGGCGGGCACTGGGCGACATCATCTTTGGGCTGAGCAGCCCCGCCGCCCGGCTGTACGACAAGGTGCTGATCTTCCTGATCGTGGCTTCGGTGCTGGCCGTGATGGCCGAAAGCATCAGCGGCCTGAGTCCGGAGTGGAAGGCCATCCTGCGCTGGGCCGAGTGGGGCTTTACGGTGATCTTTACGCTGGACTACATCGGGCGGCTGCTGGGGGCACGGCGGGCGCGGCGGTACGCGGGCAGCTTTTACGGTGTGGTGGACCTGCTGACTATCTTGCCCTCGTACCTCAGCCTGCTGTTTCCGGGCAGCCAGTACCTGCTGGTGGTGCGGGCACTGCGGCTGCTGCGGGTGTTCCGGGTGTTCAAGCTGGCCCGCTACACCGACCAAGCAGCGCTGCTGGGCGAGGCCCTGACCGCCAGCCGCGAGCGCATCACCGTGTTCTTTATTTCGGTGCTGTCGCTGGTGATCGTGTTCGGCACGCTGCTGTATCTGATCGAAGGGCCAGAGAACGGCTTTACGTCCATTCCCACCTCCATCTACTGGGCGGTGGTGACCGTGACCACCGTCGGCTACGGCGACATCTCGCCCAAGACGGGCCTGGGCAAGTTCCTCGCCACACTGGCGATGCTGCTGGGCTACGCGATTATCGCCGTGCCCACCGGCATCGTGACTGTAGGCTTGCAGGAGGCCAAGGAAGCCCGTCAGGGACGGCACTGCCCGCAGTGCGGCCTGGGCAAGCACGACACCGACGCACACTACTGCAAGCGGTGTGGCGAGAACTTGCCGGGATGAGCCGCATGAAGGCGTGCAACCAGGCCGTCACTTTGACCTTTCAGGACCTGGCACCTTCGCACTTGCCTTTGCTGCACGGCTGGCTACAGCAGCCCCATGTGCGCGAGTTCTGGGACGATGGAGACCGCACACTCCAGCAGGTGCAGGCCCATTACTTCGGCCCAGCACGGGACGCAGTGGGGTTCATGGTTACGCTTGGCACTGAGGCGGTAGCTTACGCGCAGGCTTACCCCGTGCCGGAAGCCAGTGATTACGCCAAGTGGCGCAGCTCCACAGGCGAAACATGGGGCATAGACTTGTTCATTGGCGAGGAGCGCTGGCTGGGACATGGCCTGGCCGTAGACCTGATCAAGGCGCTGCTCATGCACTTACGGAGGCAGCAACCTGAATTGCAGCGTGTCCTTATTGACCCGGAAGCCAGAAATACGCGGGCACGGCATATCTATGCCAAAGCGGGGTTCGTGGTGGTAGGAGAGCAACGACTCCTGGGCAAGAGGATGGAAATCATGGCACTGGACCTGTGAGGCTTCAGCCTGCGCCCAACCGCCCCTTGGACTGCGCTTTCTACCGCACCCACCCCATGCTGAGCCCCGGACGGGTCAGTTCCTCGTACATGTCCAGGGCGTAGCGGTCAGTCATGCCCGCAATAAAGTCGCATACGGTGCGGACCTCGCCCGCTGCCTCCAGGCGGGCGGCGTAGGCAGGCGGCAACATCTGCGGGCGGGCTAGGTACGCTCCGAACAGCGTGGTCAGAATCTGCTCGGCCTGGGCCACCTGTACCTCGACCCGCCAGTGACGGTACAGCCGGGCGAACAGAAACTGCCGCGTTTCGCCCAGCAGCGCCGCCACCTCGGGGCTGTGCCGAATCAGATAGCCCGGCTGCGCCCGCACGCCAGCCACGCTGCTGACACCACTGGTCGCAATGGCAGCCCCACTGGCCCGCGTCAGGTCGCCAATCAGATAGCCGAGCAGGTCGCGGTGCAGGGTGCGGCGCGCCCGCTTGTCCAGGCCCATGCCACCCAGCCCAGTGCGGGCCAGCGCCTCCCCCCACAGGCCCAGCTCCAGCAGTTCACCCTCCTCCAGCAGCCCCGAACGCAGGCCGTCTTCCAGGTCGTGGGCGGTGTAGGCCAGCGCGTCGGCCACGTCCACCAGTTGCGCTTCCAGCGTGGGCTGGCCTATTCCCTGCCGTCCGTGCTTGTTCAGGCCGTCCAGCACGGTGCGGGTCAGATTCAACCCCGGAAAGTCGGCATAGCGGTCTTCGAGCTGCGTCACGATGCGCCGCGCCTGAACGTTGTGGTCAAAGCCACTGCTCTCGCCGTGTGCCCGCACCAGTTCGTCCAGCAGCCGCTCGCCCGCGTGGCCGTAGGGCGGGTGCCCCAGATCGTGCGCCAGTGCCTGGGCTTCGGCCAGGGTTTCATTGAGCCCCAGCCGCAGCGCCGCCGAGCGGGCCACCTGCTGCACTTCCAGCGTGTGGGTCAGCCGGGTACGGTAGTGGTCGCCCCGCACGTTCAGGAACACCTGGGTTTTGTGCTCCAGCCGCCGGAAGGCCCCGGTGTGCAGCACCCGGTCACGGTCCTTTTGAAAGGCCGTGCGCGATTCACTCTCGGGTTCGGGATACTCGCGCCCGCCGGAGTCGCGGCTGAGCGCAGCGTAAGGAGCAAGCGTCGCCGCTTCACGGGCTTCCAGGTCAGCGCGGGTCAGCATGGGTCCAAGTATGGCAGGCCCGCCTGTCAAGGAGGCTCCCACGCTCCTCACAGCGTCCTCTATCTACAATAGAGGGTATGCCTGTTGCCGCCCCGCCTTTCTCGCTTGTGCGGTTGCTGCGGGCAGGGCTGGCCGCGTGCGCTTTGCTGGGCGCAGGCCAGGCAGCGGCGGAGCGGCCTGTGATTCTGGCCTACCACGAAGTAGGTACGGCGGGCGGCACCACCCTGCACATCGAGCCAGAGCAGTTGCGCGAGCGGGTGCTGGGGCTGCGGGCGCTGGGCTACCGCTTCGTGACCGCCAGTCAGGCGGCCCAGGCGGGGCCACAGGAACGGGTCGCGGTCATGCAGTTCGACGATGGCCGACAGAGCGTGTACGAACACGCTTTTCCGGTACTGCGCGATTTGGGGGTGCCGGGCAGCGCCTTTGTGATCTGGGAGCAGGTGGGGCAGCCGGGCTTCATGACGGGAGCGCAGCTGGATGAGCTGCGGGCGGCGGGCTGGGAAATCGGCCACCATACTCAGGGGCACGCGCCGCTTACACGCCTCTCAGCGGCGGGGCTGGAACGCGAGCTTCAGCCGCAGCCGGGCGCAGCCTGCGTGGCTTATCCCTACAACCTGCACGACGCCCGCACCCGCCGCACCGCCCGCGAACAGGGCCTGACCTGCGGCATTACCGGCGGCCCCTATTTGCCCCGGCATGATCCCCTGGCCCAGTCCGCCCCTGCACTGACGCCCTGGGACAGTGAATTCCTGGCCGCGCGGGCCCGCTACGGCATAGGAGGGCGCACCCCACTGCTGGCCGGCGCAGCCCTCTCGCTGCTGGACCGGGGCCCAGGTGAGAACATCCTGCCTGCACCCCTGACCTGGAACCCGGCGGGCTACGAGCTGCTGGGCAATGGCCGCCTCAGCCTGGACCTGCGTGGGGGCGAACGCGACACCCGCTTCGCGGCCCGCTGGGGCGGCGACGACCAGGGGGACTGGGTGCTGCACGCGGCTGGGCGGCGGGGGAAGGCGGGGACGTATCAGGGCTTTGGGGCCGCGTACCACCGCTTCCCCTACACGCTGGGTGGCGGCTGGGACACGTCTGGGCCGCTGCTGGCCGGTAGCCTTAGCCTGGGCCGCTCGGGTGAGCTGTGGGGCCGCTGGCATCCGCTGGCCGCGCAAAGCCGCTGGGCCTGGGGCACCACCCTGATCCCCGCCGACTACTGGCAGCTCTATGCCGCGCAGTCACCAGGAGCGGGTGTGATTGGCGCAGGCTACTGGCTGCCCGGAGGCACACCCGCCGCTGTGCGGCCCTGGCAGCTTGGCGGCGGCTACCACTACGGCACCGGGCGGGGCGCGCCCTTCGTGAATCTCAGCTACGTTTCAGGCAGCTACACCTTCAACACCGAGCTGGACCTGGCCGGGCGCTGGGGGCTAAGCTTCGGCGCAGCCTGGTAGGGCAAGGCACCCCGGCAGCGGCGCAGCGGGTGGCACAATAGACCCCATGAGCGATCCCGCTGCCGAGAGCACAGCCCAGACCATCTATGACGGCCACATTATTCGCGTTGAGAAGCTGGAAGGCCGGTGGGAAGTGGTGCGCCACGCCGACGCCGTGGCCCTGCTGGTGCTGAACGAACAGGGCGAAATGCTGTGTGTGCGCCAGCAACGCCCGGCGGTGGGCGCCCTCACACTCGAAGTGCCCGCTGGCCTGATTGACCCCGGCGAAAGCCCCGAGCAGGCTGCCCGGCGCGAGCTTCAGGAAGAAGCTGGATTCGACGCTGACGTGACGCTGCTGAGCCGCTTTTACGCCAGTCCTGGCTTCAGCGACGAGCTGCTGTACCTGTTCCGGGCCGAGAACCTGCGCGAGTCCCGCCTGCCAATGGACGACGACGAAGACATTGAGGTGGTATGGCGCTCTCCCGCCGAAGTGCTGGCCGAGCTGCGTGACGGGCGCGTAACCGGCGCGGCCACCACCGTCACGGCGGCACTGTTTGGTCTGCGTGCGCTGGAAGGCGCGGGGGAAGGCCAGGCATGAAAACGTACGTGGCTCCCGACCAGCGCCCCGACACCGACACCGTGGTCGCCATCGGTTCTTTTGACGGGGTGCATCTGGGGCATCAGGCGCTGCTGGCCCAGCTCAAGGCCAAAGCCCGCGAATACCGGGTGCCCAGCGTGGTGTATACCTTTGACCCGCCCACCAAAGTGCTGATGAAAGGCGTGGAATACCTCTCCACCCTGCCTGAAAAGCTGGAGCTCCTCACCCTGTACGGCATAGATGAAACGGTGGCGGTGCCGTTCACGCCGGAGTTTGCGGCCCGCGACAAAGCGGCCTTTCTGGACGACCTGCGGCTGCTGCGGCCCCGCGCTGTCGTGGTGGGCGAGGATTTTTATTTTGGCAAGGCGCGGGCCGGCGGCGTGGACGACCTGCGTGACGTGACGCGGGACGTGATGGTGGTGCCGATTCACGGGGTGAGCGGCGAGGACATCAAAAGCACCCGCGTGCGCGAGTACTTGCGGGAGGGCGACGTGGCAGGCGCCGCGCGGCTGCTGGGGCGGCCCTACGCGGCGCAGGGCGTGGTGGTGCAAGGCGACCAGCTGGGCCGCACCATCGGCTATCCCACCGCCAATCTCCGCGTGCCGGAGGGCAAAGCGCTGCCTCTGGGGGTATTTGCAGTGCGCGTGACGGATGACCGGGGACGGGCCTGGGGCGGCATGGCGAATATCGGCACCCGGCCCACGGTGGGCGGCGAGGAGCGGCGCTTTGAAGTGAATCTGTTCGACTTCAGCGGCGACCTGTACGGTCAGGAATTGCAGGTACAGTTTGTGGCCCGGCTGCGCGGTGAGCAGAGGTTCAGCGGCCTGGACGAGCTCAAAGCCCAGCTGGCGAAGGACGCCGAGGATGCACGGGCGGCCCTGGCCTGAAGCGGGCCGCAATCCTGCTTGAATGTGGGCACGGTCCACCTACCATGAAGCCTGATGTCCCGCTGAGCCCTGACCAGCCGCTTTCCCGCGCTGGCCCCTGCCGTAGTGAAAAGCCGTATTGCCCTAAAAACCACGCAGACACGCCGCCCGGAATACCGCCTATTCCGCGCCCCCGAAGCCCTTTTTCCATTCCGGGTTCACAAGCATCACAGCGTGCTGCGCCGCCGCCTGCAAGAGCTCAAGGTCCAGAATCTGCGCCGCGCCGCCGAGGAACTGGATGGGCTGAGTATCGCCCCAGGGCAGGTACTGAGCTACTGGAAGCAGGTGGGCCGTCCCAGTGTCCGGCGCGGCTTTACCACCGGCATGCTGATCTCGGATGGGCGGCCCATAGAGGGCCAGGGCGGCGGCCTGTGCCAGATGGCGAACCTGCTGTACTGGATGGCCCTGCACTCGCCGCTGACCGTGACCGAGCACCATCACCACAGCCTGGACCTGTTTCCCGATTCGGGGCGGGTCCTGCCTTTCGGCAGCGGGGCGAGCGTCTTCTACAACTACGTGGACCTGCAACTCAGGAACGACACCCCCGATACCTTCCGGCTGAGCGTGTGGCTGGACGACACCTCGCTGCACGGCGAACTGCGCGTGAACCGCGAGCCTCTGCACACCTACCGGATCACCGAGGAAGACCACCGCTTTTACCGCAGGGGCACGCAGGTCTACCGCACCAACCGGCTGTATCAGGTGCAGATAGACCGCCGCACCGGCAACCAACTGGGCAAGCGGCTGGTCACGTTCAACGCCTCACGCGTGCTGTACGAGGTAGATGCGGCGCGGCTGGAAAGCTGAATATCCCTGCCAGCTGGCAGGGACGCATAGCTCTTGCTGAGGCACGCTGAGTATTACTGGCCCAAAACGGACTTGATTGCGTCGGCAGCGCACTTCTCATCAACCATGCCGCTAGGAGCGCCGCCTACACCCACCGCCCCAACGACAGCGCCGCCTACACGCACAGGCACACCGCCGGGCAGCACAAGGTAGCCGGGGATGTCAGCCAGGGCGGGATTGCCCGGCAAATTCTTGGCCATTTCACTGGTCAGGTTCCGGCCACTGGCACTGGTAAAGGCTTTGCCGTAGCTGGCCCCGACAGTATGCGGCCCTGCCCCCTCAGCGCGGGCCACGCTCAGGGTCACGCCAGCGCGGTCCACCACAGTGGCGGTCACATTGTATCCAGCAGCGGCGCAGTTCTGAACGGCCTGCAAGGCGATTTTATTCGCAGCATTCAGGCTCAGGCTGGTGGCCGACACGGTGCTGGTCGTCGCCAGTGACTGGGGTGCAGGGGTCTGCTGGGCAGCAGCGGCGGGGAGGGCCAGGAAGCTCATCAGCACAATCTTTTTCATACGCCTATGCTGAAGCAACACCCCCGGAAAAAATATTGGGGCCTTTGCCGACCCTTCTACGTAGATTTACGGAGGGCCGGGCTTTGAATCAACCACACTGAGGTACTTGCGCATCAGCTGAGCCAACGAGCCCACTTCCAACTTTTCAAACAGGCTGGCGCGGTGAGTCTCGATGGTGCGCGAACTGATGCCTAGCGCCCTCGCCGTCTGCTTGCTGGTCTGTCCCTCCATCAGGCCATGCAGGACCTCACGTTCACGCTCAGTCAAGCGGGCCAGGCAGGCCTGGGCCTGCACGGTGGCCTCGGCACGCTCACGCTTGGACAACTGCTGGCGAATGGCACCCTGAACTGTTTCCAAGAGGACAGTCTCATCCACCGGCTTTTCAAGAAAGTCCACGGCTCCTTGCCGAAAGGCGCGGCGGCACAGGTCAACATTGCCGTGCCCGGTCATGATGATGACGGGCAAATCTACGCCCTGGGCCTGCAACGCTTCTTGGACTTGCAAGCCACTGACATGAGGCATCCGGATGTCAAGCAGCAGGCAGCCTACGGCATCAGGGTTCAGACTGTCTTGAAGGGCGACTCCATCGGAAAACACTTCGGTCCGTAAGCCCACGGTGCCCAGCAAAAAGGCCAGAGCATCACGCACAGCCTCGTCGTCGTCCACAAGGTAAACAGTGGGCTCAAGCATGGCCATCGCTCCATTGTGGCAGCGTGAGGGTGAATTCAGCACCTATAGACGCATTACCACCTGTCAAATCGCCGCCCATTCCCTGCGCCAACGTCTGAGAAAGCGTCAGGCCGAGTCCCAATCCACCTTCTTTGAGACTGTTGAAGGGCTGAAACAGTTGCGCGAGCTCTTGTTCCGAAAGCCCCGTGCCCGTGTCAAGCACGGTGAGTCGCCAGTAGGGGGCCTGAGCCGTCACCCGCAGGGTCAGCACGCGCTCCTCAGTGTCCTGCATCGCCTCCAGGGCATTGCGGACCAGATTGAGCACTATCTGCTCCACCTGCACAGGATCAGCCCGGCTGATGGCGCACGGGGGCAAGTGCATCTTGACCTGTATGTTCAGACGGTCAAGGTCTGCCTGGCAAAGTGTCAGCACGTTATGCACGGCTTGGATCACATCGACCCGTACACGCTGAGCAGGAGCACGTTTGACCAGCTTGCGCAGACGCGTAATGATCTCGGCAGCGCGCTGCGCCTGGGTGACCATGCCCTGCATGGCTTGACGGGCGCGGGGCAGGTCCACATGGTCCTCTGCCAGCAAGCGGTGTCCTGCCTGCCCATAACTCACGATGGCTGTGAGCGGCTGATTGAGCTCATGCGCGAGACCTGCACTCATCTCGCCCAATGTGGAGAGGCGCGAAACATGGGCCAGCAAAGCCTCATGTTCGCGCACCCGCCGCTCCCCCTCACTCAGTTGTGCCAACATCCGCTTTTGCAGCGTGCCCACCTCACGGAGTGTCAGCACTCGCCCGAGCAGCTGGCCTGACTCGTTCCACAGTGGGCTGATATGACCTTCGATCAGGACACGGCCACCACCACGCTGTAAAGCAGTGCCCGCAGGCAAAGTGGTGGTCTGCGTTTCTTCCCACAAGGAAGCACTTTCCAGTGGCTGCTGCGACAGCGTGGCCTGAAAGTGCGCCAGCGTACGGATATCCACCCCCAGATCAAGTCCTGTGAAAATCTGGTGCGCCGCTGGGTTGGCGTGTACCACCCGGCCTGCTGGATCAAGCGCCACGATGCCGTCGGAACTGGCCTGGACAATCCCCTGCGCGCGGCGGCGTTCATCTTCCAGGGCCTGCTCAGCGCGGCGGCGAGACGCCAGCATACGGGCCAGAAACCACACGAACACGCCCGTGAGGACCCACCATGCCAGGATTTGTGCCCAGGGCCACACCCCCCACGAGTAGTCACGTTGGAAGCGAATGGGCAAAGGTTCCAGCGCGGTCCCCAGCGGTTTTTCTACGCTGAGTGTGAGCGAGGCGGGCCGGACCGGGGCGCGGTGCTCCGTGAGCAGCTCACCGCCTGCGGGCCTCAGGATTTGGATGGTCAGAGGTGCAGGCGGCAGATCAATAGTGGTCAGCAACTTGCTTGCGTCTATCCACATCCGCACCTGCTGCAAGTCAAGTGCGTAGAGTGAGCCCCTGGAAGGCAAGCTGATCTGCGCCCCATTCGGTACTGTAAAGGGCAAGGCAGCCGTTTTCAGAGGAGGGGTGAGGGGCACGCAGCTCTGGGCACACCACCCTACTCCTACAATCTGTGGATACGGACTGACCAGCAACTGCACATACTGGCGCAGAAGTTGTGGGTCTTCCGACTGGGACAACAGGACAGCCACCGCTTTCAGCACAGTCTCCTGCTGCTCCAGCCGCTGCGACAGCACCCTGTGCAGGACACGGGCGTCCAGGTTAAATGTTTCCGTCAGGGTGTAGCGACGCTCCCCATACAGGGCCAAAGACCCTCCCAACGCGGCAGCAATCCAAAGAAGCAGGAGCCATGGGAGGTTCGGCGGGGACATAGGGCCATGTTAGAGGGTGTGGGCAAGGGCGCGGGGCAACCTCTGGCCAGTGAGCCGGAGATGCACGTGATGGTGCAGATGTTCTGGGGGCACAGTCTGGCAGCAAGGTCCGCTGACAGCGTTTACCGTTTACTGTGCGCCGAACACCTGTCCCCAGTAAACGCCGTACTTGTCGCCCGGCGCGGGGTCCTTCCAGAAGCCCACGCCCAGGTCACGCAAGTCTGGGTTCATCAGGCTGTGGCAGTGACCGGGGCTGTTCAGCCAGCCGCTGACCACATCGGCGGGGCTGGGATAACCGGCGGCAATATTCTCGGCGGTCACGCTCCACTTGTACCCGGCCAGGGTCACGCGGTCACGGGGGCGCACACCCTCAGGGGTCAGGTGCGCGAAATAGTCACGCTGTCCCATGTCCTGCACATGGTTGCGGGCCGCGTGGGCCAGTTGGTCATTCCAGGCCAGCGCCGGAGCCGGGCCATAGGTCTTGGCGGGCTGGGTTTCACTGGCCTCACATCTAGCTCCCTGGGCACGCGCCTCATTGGTCAGCCGCAGCACGTCCAGCTCTTCGGCGCTGGCAGGGCGGTCCGAGCCGGCATACCAGACGTACCCGCTCACGGCCACTGGCGTAGGCGGCGGAGCGGCAGGAGCTGGGGCCACAGAAGTGGGACCGCCGCCGCCACAGGCGGTCAGCAGGGCGGAAAAGAGCAACCCGAACAGACTGGTCCGTAGAGCAGGCGTCATATGGAGCAGGGTAGGCCCGTCCCTCTAACAAATCTCAGCGCCTGACAGCATGCGCGAGCAGATTAAGGCGGCACGCAGCCCACATCTCTGCCCTGCTCCTTGGCTTACCCTGGACAGGATGTCTGCGCCACCCCCTGCCGCCCTGGACCTGGGCTACTCCTTTTGCCCCAACGACACCTTTATCTTCTATGCACTGCAAGCGGGGCAGGTCATCACACCTGCGCCCATCCGCGAAGTGCTGAGCGACGTGCAGACCCTCAACGACTGGGCCGCCACGGGCCGGCTCCCACTGACCAAGATCAGCTACCGGGCCTACTTCGGCGTGATGGACCGCTACGTGGCGCTGCGCTCCGGTGGGGCACTGGGGCGGGGTGTGGGGCCGCTGGTGGTGGCGCGTGAGCCGCTGGGTGACCTGAACGGGCGGCGGGTGGCCTCGCCGGGCCGCCTGACCACCGCCGAGCTGCTGCTGCGGCTGGCCTGGCCGGGCGCCATTCCTGTACACATGCGCTTTGATGAGGTCATGCCCGCCGTAGAGCGCGGCGAATACGGCGGCGAACCGCTGGACGCCGGGCTGATCATCCACGAGTCGCGCTTTACCTATCCGCAGCACGGGCTAGTGCGGGTGCGCGACATGGGCGAGTGGTGGGAGGGCGAAACCAGATTGCCGCTGCCGCTGGGCGCGATTCTGGTGCGCCGCGACCTGCCGCTGCCTATGCAGCAGGCGGTGCAGCAGGCGGTGCGCGAGTCCATCGCCTACGCCTGGGCACACCCGCAGGAGGCCAAAGGCTACATCCGCCAGCACGCGCTGGAGATGGATGACGCGGTGATGCAGGCCCACATTGACCTGTATGTGAACGAGTTCAGCGAGGACGTGGGTGACCTGGGTGAGCGGGCCGTACGCGAACTGCACCGCCGCGCCATAGAGGTCGGGGCCCTGGAGCCCAGCGGGCTGCCCCTGTTTGTGCCGCGCTGAGCGGGTGCTGATGCAAGCAGCGCGAGCCAGACAACTGCGAATTGCAGGGCTCCGCTGGCTTTAACTCTCCCTACCCCGTTTCTCAGAAAGTGGTTTTTCCGCACCAGTCAGGCCGCACTCAGGGCGATAGTGGGGGCCGGAGGACTTCCCATGAACAAGCTCTTGACCCTGGGCGCTTTGCTGGCGCTGTCCAGCACCGCCCTGCTTAATACTGCGTCTGCCCAGACAGACGCGCCGCAGCCCCGCCCTCTTCCTGCGCCTGAACCCGCCGCCACCGTGACGGCCACCCGCTTTGAGCCGGTCCCGCTGGGCTTTGGCCAGGAGCAGCTCAGCCGCCTGAAAGTGCCGGCTGGCTTCGAGCTAAGCGTGATGGCTTCGGGACTGGGCAATGCCCGCATGATGCATGTGATGCCTGACGGCGGCATTTACCTGACCCGCCGCCAACAGGGCGATATCTGGTATCTCAAGGACCGCAATGGTGACGGCCAGTTCAGCCAGCCAGAGCGCCGCCAGGTGGCGAAAAACCTGAAGCTGGTTCACGGCCTGGACGTGAAAGGCGGCAAGCTGTACGCCGTGGGCGAAAAGACCGTATGGGTCATGGACATCCTGGCGGGCGGCAGCCTCAGCACGCCGCGCGTGTTTGCCGACGGCTTCCCCGACGCCGGGCAGCACCCCGCCCGTGGCCTGCGCTGGGGCCCCGACGGCTACCTGTACGTGTCGTTCGGTTCCACCAACAACGACACCCCCACCCAGAACCCCGAAGAAGCCACCATTTTGCGGGTGCACCCGGACGGACAGTGGCGCGAAGTGTACGCCAGCGGCCTGCGCCACACCATCGGTTTTGATTTTCAGCCTGGCACCGGGCAGCTGTACGGCTTTGACCAGGGGGCCGACTGGCACGGCGACAACATCCCGCCCGAGGAACTGAACCGGATTGAGCGCGGCAAGAATTACGGCTGGCCCTTTTGCTACGGTGACCGGAATCCTGACCCCTACACCAACTCCAGCCAGATTCCGGGCCTGATCACCAAGCAGGGCTACTGTGCCCAGACCGCCAGCAGTGTGCTGAACTATGACGCCCACGCGGCGGCCATCGGTATGGAGTTCTACCGGGGCGAGCAGTTCCCCGCCGAGTACCGGGGCGACGCCTTCGCCGCCATGCGCGGGTCATGGAACCGTTCGGAGCCGAGCGGCTACGAAATCGTGCGGGCCGTGTTTGACGGGCAGAACCGGCCCACCGGCATCGAGCCGTTCGTGACCGGCTTCGTGTTCCCCGAAGACGGCACCTGGAAGCAGTTTGGCCGCGTGGCCGGTATTGCCACCTACACCGACGGCAGCCTGCTGTTCACCGACGACCAGAGCGGCGTGATTTACCGCGTGCAGTACACGGGAGGCAAGTAAATGCGCCAGAAGATGCTAGCCCTATGGCCCCTGCTCACCCTGGGCCTGACCGCCGGAAGCCTGGCGCAGGCTCAGACCGCACCTGCTCCCACCGCGTCCATAACCGCCGACACCGTGGGGCCGCTGAATGCCCGCGCCCTCCTGGTGGATACACAGGGCCGCCCCCAGGGGGAAGCCGCCTTCGTGCAGCGTGAGGACGGTGTGCGGGTGAACGTGCAGGTGCGCAGCCTGGCCCCCGGCAATCACGGCATGCACATTCACGAGTTCAGCGCCTGCGCCCCCGGCGTGGACGCAGCCACGAATACGGTGGTGCCGTTCGGCGGAGCTGGACCTCACTTTGACCCGGCCATGAGCCACAATCACGACAAGCCCACTGCCGCCAATGAACTGGGCCACGGCGGCGACCTGCCGATGCTGACCGTAGGCGAGAACGGCACCGGCAGGGCCAGCTTCGTGACCGACAAGATCAGCCTCAGGGGCGAAAACGGCATCCTGAACCGCACCCTGGTCATCCACGCGAACGCCGACGATTACGCTTCTGACCCCGCTGGCAAGTCGGGTGGGCGCGTGCTGTGTGGCACCGTGGACCGCCAGGGCCTGAGCGTGCGCGACTATCCGCTGCCCGGCTGGCAGACCTTCCCTGAGGGCGTCACCTATGACGCGGGGCGAAACCTGCTGCTCACCGGCAGCGCCCAGACCGGTGACATCTACGCTGTGAACGCGGCCAGTGGTGAAACCAGCCTGTACAGCCGGGGCGGTGCTCTGGGCCGGCGGGCGGCGCTGGACCTGAAGGTAGACAGCCAGGGCCGGCTGTGGATTGCCGGCGGCGCCGAGGGCACCGTCAGCGTGCTGGACCGCTACGGTGTGACGCTCAAAGTGCTGGAAACACCGAAAAGCCCCGCCGCTTTCATCAATGACCTGGCGCTGGCCCCGGACGGACACGTCTATGTGACCGACAGCCGCCGCCCGGTGATTTACCGCGTCTCACCGGACCTGCGGCTAAGCGCCTGGCTGGACCTGACCAAAACCCCGATTCGCTATGGCGAAGGCGACAACCTCAACGGCATCGTGGCAACGCCGGATGGCCGCGCCCTCCTTATCGCTCAGAGCAACACCGGCGACCTGTGGCGCGTGGACCTGCGGACCAAGGCAGTCCGTAAGGTACTGACTGGCCTGAAGAACGCCGACGGCCTGGTGCTGCGCGGCCAAGACCTGTATGTGGCCCGCAACCGCGACCAGGTGATCAGCCGGGTGCGCCTGAACGCCGACTGGACCAGCGCCCAGCTCGCCGCCGAAGAACCGCTGGCCGGGCTGCGCTTCCCTGCCACCCTGACTGTGGTCGGCAGCGACCTAGTGGTCACCCAGGCACAGCTGGACCGGCGAGAGGGTGGCACACCTGAAACCCCGTTCCGCCTGACCCGCTTCAGCGCGTTCTAACACCCAGAGTGATCGGCCCTCCCCTCTGAGGCTGCCGGTCCTCCAAATGAGAACCTCTTGTCCCACGCCCTGCCCCGCTGCCCACAGCCAGCGGCGGGGCAGCTTTTTTTGGGCAGTGCAGGGTGCCCCGCTCACTGAGTACTTGTCAAGAACTTGCTGAGCAGGACCTCAAGGCTGGGCAGCTGGACGGTGGCGGAAACGCAGGCCATACTGGCAGCACCTCACAACAGTTATAGGTTGCCGCGTGGGCCATTTCCGGGCCGATGCGGCGCAGTTTTCCTTTTCGCCCCTACCCGCTTTGCTTTCCCGATGGAGGTCCACCATGAACCGTACCCGCACCCTGCTGCTCTTGCCCCTGGCCGCCCTCTCGCTGAGCAGCCTGGCCGCTGCTGGCGGTGGCTATGTGCCCGCCCCGGCCCCGGTGGCCGCCCCTGCTCCGGTGACTGTCCCCCGCGCTCCTGTAGCCACTCCGGCTGCTGCGTCTACAACTACCGTCACGGCATCTACTGTCACGGCCCCCACTACTGCGTCACAGACAGCCACAGAAACTGCGGCGGCTACCAGCGGCGGCATGGGCCTGACCACTGCTACAGCTCAGCTGCGTGATGCCAGCGGAGCCGTCAAGGGAGCTGTCACCTTTAGCCAGCTGCCCGGCAACGAACTGCTGGTCAGCGTGCAGGCCGAGGGCCTGACTCCCGGCAAGCACGGTATGCATGTGCATGCTGTAGGCCAGTGCAGCGACAAGGTCGTAGACGGCAAACCCACCGTCTTTGGTGCGGCTGAAGGGCACTTTGACCCCGCCGCCACCGGCAAGCACGCCACGCCTGAGACTCCCACCACCCAGGCCCACGCTGGCGACCTCCCCATGCTGGAGGTGGGCGCGGATGGCCGGGGCCGGGCCGACTTCAGCACCCGCAAGTTCAGCGTGCAGGGTGATACGGGCGTCGTGGGCCGCTCACTGATTGTCCACGCGGGCGAAGACGATTACCAGACCAACCCGGCGGGCAACTCCGGGGCGCGGGTGCTGTGCGGTGTGATTGAGACCGCCAGCAACTAGGCCAGCTTCCAGCGCAGGGGTTCTGACCGCTCAACGAAGAAGCCAGGGAACCCCAGATGCGGGCTCCCTGGCTTCTTTCGCGTTCGCTGCTTCAGCCGGTTTTGGACAGACGGTCCAGAACCAGTTTGGAGGCCAGCTTGAGCGACTCAAAGACACCTTTGCCGTTGATGGCTTCGGCCTCAATCACGGGCAGGCGCTTTTGGGGGTCAATCACCGAGCGAATCACTTCCACCGGCAGCGCGCCGGGAATGTCGCGCTTGTTGATTTGCAGCACGATGGGCAAGGTGGCCATATCCACGCCATGCTCGGCCAGGTTCTCGCGCAGATTGCGCATGCTCTCGGCGTTGGCACGCAGGCGCTCCGGGGCCGAGTCGGCCACGAATACGATGCCGTCCACGCCGCGCAGAATCAGCTTGCGGCTGGCGTTATAGAAGACCTGCCCCGGCACGGTGTACAGGTGAAAGCGGGTCTTGAAGCCCTGCACGCTGCCCAGTTCCAGCGGCATGAAATCAAAAAAGAGGGTACGCTCGTCTTCGGTTTCCAGGCTGACCATTTCACCGCGCAGCTTTTCGGGCACCTTGGAAAAGACGTACTTGAGGTTCACCGTTTTACCGGCCACACCTGGGCCGTAGTAGACGATTTTACAGTTGATTTCACGCGCTGCGAAATTGATGGTACTCATGTCTTTACCCCTTGTCCCTTAGCCGAGCAGGTCATCCAGCAGGGCGCTGGCACCTTTGGAAAAGTCTTCGTCGAATTCTACGGGCGGGGCGTCTTTCAGTTCATCCAGAATCGCGGCCACTTCGGCAACTGCTTTTTTGGTCTGTACCTTGACCCGGCCCAGCGGCACGGTGGAATCGAAAATCAGGGTCAGCAGGCTGTCCTCGCCCACGGCTTCTACATACAGCGTGCCGTTTTCACCCTGATGAATCTGCTCGCTGAAGGCCTTTTCGCCCAGCATATTGGCCAGGGCCGAGGTGGCCGCCGCGTTGCTGGCCACCAGGGTCGCCACACTGTCAAGCGCAGGCGGGCGGGGGGCCCAGATGGCCTCTTTGTGGGACAGCACAAAGCCCTTGCGGTCCACCAGCAAGCAGTAGCGCACGCCGGTATTTTGCAGCAGCTCTTCGAGATGTCGGTCGACTCTTTCGTAAGCATCGCCGTATAGCGCCAAGGTGGGTTCGATCATCGTGAGCCCCAGTATAAGAAAAGGCTGGCACGGGAGCCTGACAAAGCTTCAGCTCATGAAGGGCGGCTGGGCTGGACGCAAACCAGCGGCGCTAACCTGGCGGGGCAGCGCCGCCCAGAAGGGGCATTCTACGCCCAGCTCAGGGGCAACCGGCTCCGGCTATGGGACCACAGACCGCATACTGGGCAGCATGCAGATTGACTTCGCACATGCTCTAGAGCACGCGGTGGTGGCACTCCCCATCGTCGTGGCGCTGGGGCTGGGGGCCCAGATTCTCGCTTCCCGGCTCAAGATTCCCGCCATTTTGCCGCTGCTGCTGATCGGCTTTCTGGTGGGGCCGCTGCTGCACCTGATTGATCCTGGCACGGTCCTGGGCTCCGGCCTACAAACCCTGACCTCGCTGGCCGTCGCCGTGATTCTGTTCGAGGGCGGCCTGACCCTGAAGTTCAGCGATATCGCCGGACATGGCCGGGCCGTGACCCGCCTGATTTCGGTGGGGGCGCTGGTGACCTGGGTACTGGCCGCAACCGGCGCGCACTTTATCACCGGGCTGAACTGGGGCGTGGCGGCGCTGTTCGGGGCGCTGGTCATCGTGACCGGCCCGACCGTGATCGCCCCGCTGCTGCAAAACATCCGCCCCAATCCCCGCGTGGGGGGCGTGCTGCGCTGGGAAGGCATCCTGATTGACCCAGTCGGCGTGCTGGCCGCCGCCATCGCCTTTGAGTGGGTGCGCTCCAGCAGCCGGGACGAAGCGCTCACGGCGACGCTGGTGCACTTCGCCACCTTTATCGGGGTGGGGACCGCCTTCGGGGTGGTGATGGGCCTCAGCATGATCTGGGCGCTGCGCCGCGAGATCATCCCCGACCATCTGGTCAACCCGGCGGTGCTGGCCTGGGTGCTGCTGGCCTTTGGGCTGACTGACATTTTCGTGCCGGAATCGGGGCTGCTGTCGGTCACGATCATGGGCATGATGGCCGCCAACATGAAGATTCCCCGCCTGAGTGAGCTGCTGCACTTCAAGGAAGAAGTGGTGGTGATTTTGCTGAGCACCATCTTTGTGGCCCTGGCGGCCAATGTCCCCACAGAGTCACTGCGGGCGGTGTTCCAGCCTGCGCCGCTGCTGCTGCTGCTGTTTATGCTGGCCGTGGTGCGGCCCGCCAGCGTGCTGATCAGCACGGCGGGCAGCAACCTGAACCTGCGCGAGCGGGCCTTTATCAGCTACGTGGGGCCGCGCGGGATCGTGGCTGCCGCCGTAAGCGCCCTGTTTGCCAGCCGCCTGACCGAGCTGGGGATTCCGGGCGGCGAGCAACTGCTGACGCTGGTGTTCACCGTCATTGTGGGCACGGTAATTCTGGCAAGCCTCACGGCCAAGCCGGTGGCCCGCCTCCTGGGCGTGGCGCAGGCCGAGCCACGCGGATTCGTGATCGTGGGGGCGCACACCTGGGCCCGCGAAATCGCCCTGGCCCTCAAAGAAGAAGGGGCTGAAGTGCTGCTGGCCGACACCAACCGGGCCAACATCGCCAGCGCCAAGTACGAGGGCCTGGGCGGACTCTACGGCAGCTTGCTGAGCGAGGCCGCAGACGCCCTGCCACTAGAAGGCCTGGGCAAGCTGATTGCGCTCACCTCCAACGACGAAGCCAACACGCTGATTGCCCGCAAATACGAAAAGTCCTTTGGACGCAGCCGCGTCTTTCAGCTGCGCCCTGGCGGCAGCACCCGCACCCAGATTGGGGACACCTACTCGGCCAACAGCGCTTTTGCCCCGGCGCCCACTTACCGCGAGCTGGACACGCTGTTCAAGGCCGGGGCTCGCGTGCGCCGCACACACCTGACCGGAGCGTATCCCCTGTCCACCTACCGCGCCGAGCTGCCCGAAGGCTCGCTGCTGCTGCTGTACGGCCAGGGCGACGATTTCCAGGTGGCAACCACCTTCCCCGAGACAGCCCCCGCCGGCACCGTGATGATCGCGCTGGTGCCCGCCGAAGGGGGCGTGGGAACTGTGCCAGAGGGCCGCGCAACTCAGCCACAGCCACAAGACGCTGGGCCTGGCACCACCAACGTAGCCGACCCGGAGAGAATGGAGCGCTAGCCGGGACATTGCGTCAGTGTGAGGGGGAGCACACTGACGGGGATGCTATATTTGCTGCTCTCCTATGCCCTTCTAGGCCTCATGCTTTTGGGGTTTTGGGGGATTGGGTACATGCTGGGCCACCCGGGCAACAAGCACAAGAAGCAGGCGTTAGGAGCCATCTGGGTCATAGCAGGTCTTTGTCTGGCACCAGTGCTATTCATTAGTGCAGTAGGAACATTCCTGGTCAGCGACATGGCAGGGTTTTCCAGAGGGTTTTACGATTCTTACCAGACCCCACTGGGACATGGCTACTACATCTTCTCCGTTGACAGTTCAGATAACCCTCCCTATCTACTCCTACCAAATGAAGTAGGAAGTGGGTGGAGAGTTGAACGGGTGGGGTGCAGTGGCAAGGACATTTTGCTGCAATCAGGCAATCAGCCTTCCCTGTACGCGCATCTGACATCACAAGGTGAATTCAGAGAACTTCACGACATCACTGCCCTTGGCTCAGTCGAGTGGGCACCGGCTGGAAAGAGGGATCTCCCCTCAGCCTGCCAACCCGAGATGCCACAGAAGTTTGTGATTCTAGAGCATTTGACATAAGAATATTCCAGGATAGGCGTGGGTCATCCAGGCGGAAATGTCTTGTGTGGTCACTGCTGAAAGCGCGTTCCCAATGCCATGAATCAGGGCACCCACCTCACGGAACTCGCCCGCCCGAATTCAAGCTTTGAGCTTGGAAAACATCATCTCAATGGGGTTGAAATCTGGACTGTACGGTGGCAGAAAAA